>QFQD01000019.1 GCA_003241485.1 Ancylobacter novellus | reverse complement strand
ATGAGGGCGGCGGCGAGCAAAATCCGGAACATGGTTTTCTCCAATCTGCGACGTGTCGTGCGACATCGTCGCCGTGCGGTTGGAAAAAGATGTAGGTCGCCCGCGATCAGGTCGTAAGGGAAATTCACGCAGGTCTGATCGTGCAGGAATGCAAGGGCCTGCCCCCGATCAGATGAACCGCCTGCGGATATTCTGGCTGATGACGTCGAGCACCGTGACGGTCAGCACGACGATGATGAGGATCGCCGCCGCCTGCGAATAGAGGAAGCCGCGCATCGTCTCGTTGAAGGTCATGCCAATGCCGCCGCCGCCGACGATGCCCAGCACGGTCGCCGAGCGCACATTGGATTCGAAGCGGTAGAGCGCATAGGAGATCCACAGCGGCAGCACCTGCGGGATGATGCCGTAGACGATTTCCTGCAGCCAGGTGCCGCCGGTGCCGCGAATGCCCTCCACCGGCGCGGGGTCAATCGCTTCCACCGCCTCCGAGAACAGCTTGGCCACCACGCCCGTCGTGTGGATGAACAGCGCCATCACGCCGGCGAAGGGCCCGAGGCCGACGGCGGCGATGAACATCAGCGCGAACACCAGCTCATTGATGGCGCGGCAGGCGTCCATTACGCGGCGCACAATGAACGCGAGCCAGCGCGGAGAGACATTGTCGGCGCAGAGAATCCCGAGCGGGATGCCCGCGATCACCGCCAGGAGCGTGCCCCAGATGGCGATGGCCAGCGTTTCCAGCATCGCGTTGGTGTAGACGTCCCAGTCGGTGAAGTCCGGGCGCAGGAAGTCGGCGCCGAGCGTCGCCATATTGCCCGCGTCGCGCCAGAGCTGGACCGGGTTCATCTCCGCCTCGTGCCAGGCGAAGACCAGCACCAGAACGGTGATCGCGGCGATGGCGAGATGAACCAGCCGGGTCGACAGCGGCGTCACGGGCGGCGGCGGCATGGTGCTCGTCGCGACACGGTGAACGACATCGGTGGAGAACATGGCTGGACCCTTCGGAAGAGCGTCATCAGACAGACGTCATCCCGGAACGGCCAGTGGCCGTGTCCGGGATTGCGCGTCGTGGTGGGAGGCGCTCCCGGACAGTCGCCTGCGCGCAGTCCGGGAAGATGCCGATCGGGAACCCCGATCTCACATGGCCGGCAGCTTCTTCTGCTGGGCCTCAAGATCGGCCAGCTGGGCGTCGATCTTCTTCAGCTCGGCGGCCTTTTCGTCAGCCGACAGCTTGTCGTTCTTCTCCGTCTTGACGCGGCTCTTGAACAGTTCGAGCTGGCGGATCGGGAGCAGCTGGGCATCGGAAGACGCGAGGAACGGGCCCCAGCCGTCCGAGGTCTTGGCGAGAACCTCGCGGGCGTGGGCGATCTCTTCCGGCGTACCGTTGCGGCCATAGGTCATGAAGAAGGTGTAGATCTTCGCCTTGAGGTCAGCCGGCAGGTCCTTGCGCCACACGATCGGGTCGCCGGCGATCATCGGCGAGCGCCACACTTCCTTGATCTTGGCCGCTTCCTCCGGACGGGTCTGCTGGAGGCGGGTCATGTTCTCGGTGTTGTTGGTGGCGAAGTCGACCTGCTTGTTGGCGACCGAGAGCAGGTTGGCTTCATGGTTGCCGGTCACTACGCGCTTGTAGCACTTGGCCGGATCGACATTGTTGAGCGCGAACACGTAATAGCCGGGAACGAGGAAGCCCGAGGTCGAGTTCGGATCGCCATTGCCGAAATTATAGCCCTTGGAGCAGTCGAGAATGTCCTTCAGGCCGTTGATGTCGTTGCGATCGACATTGGTGACGATCAGCGAGTAATAGCCCGAGGAACCGTCCGGCTTGGCGGTCTTCACGAACACTTCGCCGTTGGAGCGGTCCACCGCTTCCATCGCCGACTTGTTGCCGAACCACGCCACATCGACCTTCTTGAAGCGCATGCCTTCGATGACGCCGGCATAGTCACCGACGAAGAAGGGCTTCACCGGCACGCCGATGGCCTTCTCCATGTCCTTGAGCAGGGGCTCGAAGCTCTTGGCGAGGTTGGCGGAGGACTCGGTGGAGATGAAGCCGAAGTTCAGCTCCTTGACTTCCTGCGCCGCCAGCGGGGCGGAGAGGCCGGCGAGCACGAGGCCGGCCGCGAGAATGCGCTTCATGGATGTCGCTCCTGTCAGGATACGGTCTGGGAAATCTGCTTTTCAGCCGGCACGGAGGCACCGACCACGAACTGGCTGGGCAGGATCAGCTCCTCGGCGCTGGCGCCGTAGAGCTCGGTCAGGAACGCGGCGTTGATCTTCGAGGCCGGACCGTCGAACACGACGCGGCCGGCGTTCATCGCGATCACGCGGTCGAAATAGGCGGTGGCGTAGTCCACCTGATGCAGCGAGACGACCAGCGCGATGCCGTGGTCGCGGCTCATCGTGACCAGCGTGTCCATCACCCGCTTGGCGGATTTGGGATCCAGCGAGGCGATGGGCTCGTCGGCGAGCACGAGACGGGCGCCCTGCACCAGGGCGCGGGCGATGGCGACGCGCTGCTGCTGGCCGCCGGAAAGCTCGCGCGCCCGCTTGGCAGCGTGCTGGGCGATGCCGACCTCGGCGAGCGCGGCATAGGCGGTGCGGCGCTCATCGGCATTGAACAGGCCGAGCGTGCCGCGCAGAATGTTCATGTGGCCGAGCGCGCCGACCAGCACATTGGTCATCACCGAAAGCCGGCCCGACAGCGCGAACTGCTGGAACACCAGCCCGATGTTGCGCCGCGCGGCGCGCACTTCCGAGGCGAGACGCCCGTTCTCCTGCACCTTCTTGCCGAAGGCGTGAACGGCACCGGTGCCCTGCCCCTGCGCGTCGGCCAGCGCAAGGCCGGAGGCGAGGCGGATGAGGGTGGACTTGCCGGAACCCGAAGCGCCGATCAGCGCCACGCGCTCACCTTCGCGGATCGACAGCGAGACATTGTCGACGGCGCGCATCGCCCCGTACGTCTTGCTCGCCCGATCGATCTGAAGCGCAGCCGCCATCGTGTCTCCGCCATGCCGTGAATGACGGGGCATGAGGTAGCGGCGCGGCATGACGCGTGGATGAAGCTAATGTTGCGGTTGGATGACGGCGCCAAAGGCCGCAGGCTTCTCGTTTTGCCCGGCGCGAGCCTTCAGCGCTCTTTGTGGAAGGCGAACCCTGTTCGTTGACATTGGGCGCCGGCGGTTCACACATTCGCCAGAGAGCGGCGCGGTCCGCCGGGGCGAGGCGGAACGGCATGTACTACGCGATCATCCTGCTCACCATGGTTGTGCTGCCCATCGCCAGCATCGTCGGCGAGATGTCGACCACCACCGGCGTCGTCAGCTTCGTGCTGGTGTCGATCAAATGGTTCGCCTTCTGGGCAGTTGGCGTGCGGCTGCTGCTGGCGGGCGTGTCGCAGATCCTGCGGCCAGGCTATACGCTGAAGGGCATATTGGGCGTCGACGAACCGCGTGCGCATGTCATCGCGCAGGAACTCGGCTTCGCCAATGTCTCCATCGGCGCCGCGGGCCTTCTGTCCATCGTGTTCTCGATCTGGGTGCTGCCGGTCGCGTTTATCGGCGGGCTGTTCCTCGGCCTCGCCGGCCTCAATCACCTGCGGCGCCCGGAGCGGAACCTGCGCGAAAACGTGGCGATGATCTCGGACCTGTGGGCCGCCATCATCCTGCTCGCCGCCTTCGTGCTGAGCCTGTTCTAGCGGCTACCGGCTGCGGAAGCCGACATAGCCGCCCTCGCCGTCGAACAGCACGTCATAGCCGTTCAGCAGGTGGAAGCTGGTGTTGACGAACACCCGGTCGGGCGCGACGCGCAGATGTATGGCGTCCGGCGCCAGCGGCGAGCCGTCGCCCACCGCGAAGCTGTAGAGCGGGAAGGCCGAGGCGCCTGAGCCAACGGTAATCGCCACCTGAGCGCCCTCGGGCAGCGTGCCGGTCGCGCCCTGCGCCTGCGCGGGCGGCAGCGTGGTGTACATCGCCGACACCCCGGTATCGACCAGCACCGTGCCGCAGGCGGGCGGCACGTTGCCGTTGACCGAGATGCAGGCCGGTGTCGCCTGCCAGTCCGCATTGTCCGGCCGGCGGTCGAGCTTGAGATAACGGAAGCCGCCTTTGGTGTTTTCGCCCGTCAGGCCGACATGCACACCCTCGCGCGAGAGGATGTAGCCCTGCCGGCGCGGCCCGGCGCCGCCCGCCACATGCAGCAGCGGGTTCTTGTCCGGCGTCGACTGGCTCTGCTGGTCGGCCTCGCGGGCGAAGCCGACCCCGACCATGGCGATATGCTCGGGCATCTGGCGCGGCGTGCAGTCGCGCGCATAATCGAGGCATTGCAGCTCGGTGACGGCAAGCACGGGCATCGGCTCCGTCGTCACGCTCGCGCCCTCGCGGCCCACGAGCGACACCGGCGTCACGACCCACTGGCCGACCATCACCCGGCCGGAGCTGGAATAGGTCAGCTTGCCCGGCCCCTGCGAGGGCAACTGCTCGAAGCCGGGAATGTAGGCCGCCGCCACCACGATGCCGGTGGAGCCGGAATCCAGATCGGCGCTCAGCCGCCCGCTGCCGGGGAAGGCAAGGCCGATGCGCGGCACCCTGGCGAGCAGGCCCGGCTCGGAGTCGAGATAGCGCAGGAACAGCCCCTCGCGGTAGCGCCCATAGTCCGGCGCGTCCTGTGCCTGCGCCATAGGGACCTGCGCCATTGGGGCGAGCGTGACGAGCAGCGCCGCGAGCAAGGTCTTGCGCATGAGCCCCTCACATATTCGGGTAGTTCGGCCCGCCGCCGCCCTCGGGCGCGACCCAGGTGATGTTCTGGTTGGGGTCCTTGATGTCGCAGGTCTTGCAGTGCACGCAGTTCTGCGCGTTGATTACGAAGACCTCGTCGCCATCCTTCTCCACCCATTCATAGACGCCGGCCGGGCAGTAGCGGCTGGACGGGCCGGCATAGACCTCGAATTCGGAGGCCTTCTGCAAGCCGAGGTCGCCCACCTTCAGGTGGATCGGCTGGTCTTCCTCGTGATTGGTGTTCGACAGGAACACCGAGGACAGCCGATCGAACGACACCACGCCGTCCGGCTTGGGGTAGTCGATCTTCTTGGACTGCGCCGCCGGCTTCAGCGTGGCGCTGTCCGGCTTGCCGTGCTTGAGCGTGCCGAAGGGCGAGACGCCCAGCAGCGTGTTCGCCCACATGTCGAGCCCGCCAAGCGCGATGCCGACATAGGTGCCGAGCTTCGACCACAGCGGCTTGACGTTGCGCACCTTGTAAAGGTCGGCGCCGATGGCCGAGCTGCGCCAGCCGGCTTCATAGCCGGCCAGTTCGTCGTGCTGGCGGCCGGCCTTGAGCGCGGGCACCAGTTCCTCCGCCGCGAGGATGCCGGACAGCACCGCATTGTGGCTGCCCTTGATGCGCGGCACGTTGACGAAGCCGGCGCCACAGCCCAGCAGCGCCCCACCGGGAAAGGCGAGCTTCGGCACAGACTGGTAGCCGCCCTCGGTGATCGCCCGCGCGCCATAGGCCACGCGCTTGCCGCCTTCCAGCGTCGCGCGCACCAAGGGGTGCGTCTTGAAGCGCTGGAATTCCTCGAAGGGCGAGAGATAGGGGTTGGAATAGTTGAGGTGGACCACGAAGCCCACCATCACCTGCCGGTCCTCCATATGGTAGAGGAACGAGCCGCCGCCGGTCTTCGAATCCAGCGGCCAGCCGAAGGAGTGCTGCACAAGGCCCGGACGGTGCTGCTCGGCCGGCACGGTCCACAATTCCTTCAGACCAAGGCCGAATTTCTGCGGCTCGCGGCCTTCGCTGAGGCCATAGCGGGCGATCAGCTGCTTTGTGAGCTGGCCACGCGCGCCTTCGGCAAACAGGGTGTATTTCGCCCGCAGCTCCATGCCGCGGGTGAAGCGGTCGGTGATCTCGCCGTCGCGCCCCACACCCATGTCGCCAGTGGCGATGCCGACCACCGCGCCGTCTTCATAGAGCACTTCGCTGGCGGCAAAGCCGGGATAGATCTCGACGCCCAGTTCCTCGGCCTTCGCTGCAAGCCAGCGGCACACCGTGCCGAGCGAGCCGACGTAATTGCCGTGATTGTTCATCAAGGGCGGCATGAAGGCGTTGGGCAGCCGCACCGAACCGGCAGGTCCCAGCAGGTAGAAGCGGTCATCCGTCACCGGCGTTTTCAGCGGGGCGTCGGCGTCAGCGCGCCAGTCCGGAAACAGCCGGTCGAGCCCGACAGGATCAATCACCACGCCGGAGAGGATGTGCGCGCCGATCTCCGAGCCCTTCTCCACCACCACGACGGAGAGGTCCGGGTCGAGCTGCTTCAGCCGGATCGCCGCCGCGAGCCCGGAAGGACCGCCGCCGACGACGACCACGTCGAACTCCATAGCCTCGCGTTCGGGCAATTCCTGCGTGGTCATCCTGCTCCTCCCCAGCGACGCATCTGCTGATTGGACTTCTTCCACGCTTGACGCGGCCTGACAATCATCCGCGCGACGGATATCATGCCGCGGACGACACGTAGAAGGGCCTTATGCTACCGACACTTAGCGACAGCGACGTATTGGCTGAACTCCTCGCCTTCCATCTGGAGGCGGGGGTCGACGTCGCGCTTGGCGAGGCGCCGGTCGACCGTTTCGAGGAAAGCGCCAATGAGCGCGCCGTGCTGCGGGCCCGTGCCGGCACGGGAGCGGCGACGCCCGGCACCGTTCCGGCGGCGGCTTCGCGTGCGCCCTCCGTCCGCCCTTCGACGTCACCTGCCACATCCCCCGCCGCATCCTCGGCGCGCGGTCCGGCACCCGCTACCGTTTCACCCAATGCGGCCCCTCCCCCTCCCGACATCGCGACGGTGGAGGCGCGCGAGGCCGCCGCGAGCGCCCCGACGCTGGAGGCGCTGCGGGAATTGCTGGAGCGTTTCGAGGGCTGCCCGCTGAAGCACACCGCCACCCGGCTGGTCTTCGCCGACGGCAATCCAGAAGCCCGGCTGATGCTGGTCGGCGAGGCCCCCGGCCGCGACGAGGACATCGAAGGCAAGCCCTTCGTCGGGCGTTCCGGCAAGCTGCTCGACCGCATGCTGGCCGCCATCGGCATCGACCGCAGCACGGCCTACATCGCCAATGTCGTGCCCTGGCGCCCGCCGGGCAACCGCACGCCGACGCCGCAGGAGACGGCCATCTGCCTGCCCTTCATCCGGCGCCAGATCGAGCTTGCGAACCCCGATATTCTCGTCTGTCTCGGCGGCCCCTCGGCGCAGACCCTCCTCGGCATCAAGGACGGCATCACCAAGGCCCGCGGGCGTTGGATGGAGTACGACACCGGCACGCGGACGATCCCCGCGCTGGCGACCTTCCATCCCGCCTATCTGCTGCGCACGCCGCTGGGCAAACGCATGGCGTGGCGCGACATGCTGGCCATTGAGAGCCGGCTCAACGCCGCGAAGGTCGACTAAGGTCGGAAGCGACACTTTCGACACTTACTGATTTGAGTCATTCCATCCAGAGGTTCACGGGCCTAGTGTGGTGCACATCACCTTCCGTCAGAGGTGATGGCATAGGGGAGCCTGATGGAATTCGATCCCGTCATTCTGGCGCGCGTTCAGTTCGCCTTCACCGTCTCCTTCCACGTCATCTTTCCCAGCTTCACGATCGGTCTCGCGGCCTATATCGCGACACTGGAAGTGCTGTGGATCACGACGGGCGCCGAGCGCTATCACCGCATCGCACGGTTCTTCACCAAGATCTTCGCCGTCTCCTTCGCCATGGGCGTGGTCTCGGGCATCGTCCTGTCCTACCAGTTCGGCACGAACTGGAGCCATTTCGCCCGTGTCGCCGGCAATGTGGTCGGTCCGCTCATCGGCTATGAGGTGCTCACCGCCTTCTTCCTGGAGGCGACCTTCCTCGGCATCATGCTGTTCGGCTGGAACCGGGTTCCGCGCGGCCTGCACGTCTTTTCCTGCGTGATGGTGGCCGCGGGCACCACGCTCTCCGCCTTCTGGATCCTCTCCGCCAATAGCTGGATGCAGACGCCTGCCGGCCACGAGATCATCGACGGCGTCGCTCATCCCGTGGACTGGCTCGCCGTCATCTTCAACCCGAGCTTCCCCTATCGCCTCGCCCATATGGTAACGGCCTGCTACCTGACGACCGCCTTCGTCGTGCTGGCGGTGGGTGCCCGCTACGTCTACACCGGCCGCTATCCCGAGGATTCGCGCACCATGATGCGCATGGCGCTCGGGCTCATCGCCATCCTCGCGCCGGTGCAGGCCTTCATCGGCGACGCGCACGGCCTCAACACGCTGAAGTACCAGCCCGAGAAGGTCGCCGCCATCGAGGCGCACTGGCAGAACGTGCCGGGCGAGAAGAGCGTGCCGCTGGTGCTGTTCGCCTGGCCGAACGAAAAGACCGAGAGCAACGACTACCAGATCGCCGTTCCCTATCTCGGCAGCCTCATTCTCACCCATAGCCTCGATGGCGAGATCAAGGGCCTGAAGGAGTTCGCTCCGCAGGACCGTCCGCCAGTGGCCATTCCGTTCTTTGCCTTCCGCATCATGGTCGGCATGGGGCTGTTGATGATCCTGGTCGGCTGGCTCGGCGTGTGGCTGCTGTGGCGCCGCCGCCTGTTCGAGAGCGACTGGTATGTGCGCCCGCTCCAGCACATCTGGCCAATCGGCTTCATCACCATCATCTCGGGTTGGTTCGTCACCGAGGTCGGCCGCCAGCCCTGGGTGGTCTACAACATCCTGCGCACCGACGACGCCCTCTCGCCGGTCGCCGGCTGGGCGATGGCGGTGTCGCTGGCGCTGTTCGTGCTGGTCTACGGCATCGTGTTCTCCGGCGGCATCTACTACATCAACCGCCTGATCGCGACGGGACCACAGGGTCCGGCCGTCGAGCCGCCTGACGAGGGCGTGCCCAGCCGTCCGCTCGCCTCCGCCCACGAGGCGACCCGCGCCGCCATCAACGCATCGGGGGATTGAGCCATGGATGTCAGCCTCGGCATGGTCTGGTACCTGCCCGTCATCTGGTCGCTGCTGCTGGCGGTCGCGATCGCCATGTACGTGATCCTTGACGGCTTCGACCTCGGCATCGGCATCCTGTTCCCGTTCGCCCGCAGCGAGCGGGAAAGGGACCTGATGATGAGTTCGGTCGCCCCGTTCTGGGACGGCAACGAGACATGGCTCATCCTGGGCGGCGGCGGCCTGCTGGTCGCCTTCCCCCTCGCTTATTCCATCGTCATGCCGGCACTCTATCTGCCGGTCATCTTCATGCTGCTGTCGCTCGTGTTCCGCGGCGTCGCCTTTGAATTCCGCCACGTCGCCGACACCAGCCGCTTCCTGTGGAACATCGCCTTCGCCGGCGGCTCGACCCTGGCGGCGTTCTTCCAGGGCGTGCTGCTGGGCGGCTTCGTGCAGGGCATGAAGGTCGAGAACAACGCCTTCGCCGGCGGGCCGCTCGACTGGGCGACCCCTTTCGCCGCGCTGTGCGGGCTGGGCGTGATCGCCGGCTATGCGCTGATCGGCAGCGTCTGGCTGGTGATGAAAACCGAGGGCAACATCGCCGTGCGGGCACGCGCGCAAGCCAAGGTGCTGCTGCCCGCCACGCTCATTTTCATGGGCATCGTCAGCCTGTGGACGCCCATTGCCATTCCGCGCATTGCCGAGCGCTGGTTCACCACGCCGAACCTGTTCTATCTCGCCCCCGTGCCGCTGGTGACACTGCTGCTGGCGTTCTTCGTCTGGCGCTGGCTTGAGAGAGGGCACGAGAACCTGCCCTTCTTCGGGGTGATCGGCCTGTTCCTGCTCGGCTATGTCGGAATCGGCATCTCGATCTTCCCCTATCTCATCCCGCCCGCGCTCACCGTGTGGGAGACCGCGGCGCCGCCGGCGAGCCAGGTATTCATGCTCATCGGCACGGTGTTCATGCTGCCGGTCATCCTCGGCTACATCGCCTTTGTGTACTGGCTGTTCCGCGGCAAGGTGCGCGAGGGCGAGGGCTACCACTGAGCATAAGGTTCTCCGGTTCCCGCGCGAACCGGTGAACCCCGTCAGGAGCCCTTGGCCAGCGCGGCCGGGGGTGCGGGCACAGCGGGAAGCAGCCGGCCGGCGATAAACAGACGGATCGTCCAGAGGATAAGCGCCGCCATCAGGGCGGAGACTATCGCCAGGGCGGCAGGCGCGAGCACCAGCGCCGGCCCGGTGTCACCGCGCCCCGCCATCTTCACAAGGGCGGTTGTGAACGCGGTAAGGCCGAAGGTGAAGCTCCAGGCGGAGGCCTTCACGCCATCGGCGAAGATCCAGCGGGCGAGCCGCGCCATCAAGAGGATCTGCAAAAGGCCATAGCCCACCAGCGCATAGGCGACGAGGTCCGGCGGGCCCGAGGTCACGCTGAGATAGGCCACCGCGCCGACGGTCGGCGGCGCGAGCTGGATGCCGAGCGTCGGCCTCAGTGCCGGCGGCATCTGCGGCGCCGTGAGAATGCGGTGCACCAGCACGGATTCGATGGCGAGCCAGGACAGCAGCCCGGCGCCGAAGGCAAAGCGCCCCCATTCGGCGAAACCGAGCGCACCGCAGGCCGTGGCGGTGACGAAGGAGCCGGCCACCGTCGGCAGGTACAGCACCGGCGTGGTGTGCGCGGGATCGCGCCCGCCTCCCTGCCAGAGATCGCCGGTGCGCCACACGGCGAAGGCGAGCGTGAACGTCGCTCCAGCCGCAAACACGGCAAGAGCCACGACACGCGCATAGGGCTCCAGCGCCATCGCCACCAGCATGGTCGCCACGCCGGCAAGGCCGATGAAGCAGCACTGCACGGGATGAGCGGCTTCATCCTGGGCGAGATCGCGCGCCAAAAGCCACTTGGCGGCGAAAAGGACGACCAGGATCGCCCACACGATTCCTCCCGCCAGCATCAGCCCCTCGCCCACTGCGGAGGGCAGCCCCCAGACCGCATGCGCCGCCCGCCAGCTATTTCCCAGCCCGACAAGGCCGAGAACCAGGCCGAAGAAGGAAGCCGGCACGATGGGCAAACGGGCTTGCAGCGCGTTGGTCATGGAGACGCGTTCCGGGAACCGAGGGCCGGAAGCCAAGACGCAGGCAACCGTGCGGGCCAGCGCACCATGCAGGCCGCGTGGCGGTCAAGCGCCGCCGACTGCACCTTTTGTCTGTTGGAACGGGGAGCGGCGGGTCGTCGTGCAATTGGCTCGGCGCCGCGTCGAACTCAGCCCCCCGCCAGCCTTGCCCGCAGCGCCGCGTTTTCCTCGGCGAGGCGATCTCGCTCGGCCTCGATCCGCACCAGTGCCGCGGCCGCCATCGCGGCATCGACCTTGCGGGGAATGTGCTGGGGGCAATTAATGTCCCAGGCCTCGACCTCAAACACGATCGCCTGCTCGGCCTCGGCGGCATAGCCGTCCGGCATGAGACGGGCGATCAGCTCGGCATCCGCCTCCACGCGGGCACGGCCCCACAGCTTCACCCGCCGGCGGTGGGCATAGTCCATCAGGAACAGGAACGCCTTGTCGTTCTCCGCGAGATTGCCGGTGGTGACATATTGGCGGTTGCCGGTGAAATCGGCGAAGCCGATGGTCGTCTCGCTGAGCGGCCGGATGAAACCCGGCGGCCCGCCCCGGTGCTGCGCATAAGGCTGCCCCTGCGCCGTCGCGGTGGCCAGGAACGCCGTGTCTATCTCCGCGAGAAAGGCGACGAGATCGGGCGTGACACCGGTGCGGAAGCCGCCACGGGCCTCCATCCGGGCATAGGCACCGCGCGAGCCGCGCTGTTCCTGCACGGCCTTGACCTGCGGCGTGAAGGCGATGTCGCTGGACGGCGTATTCATGAACTGTCTCCGGCGCCCACCGCTCACGTTGCGAGATCGCCCGCTCAATGAGGGCGAATAGTGGCGCCATTCTTTAGGCGAACAGCCTAAGCTGCGAATGCCGAGTTTTCGGCTCTTTTATCCAACGGTGCGCAGCGTATACGATCCCACATTCCTCGGTAATTCGGCAATTCCGGGAAGATTGATTGCTGATTATGGGAAGGTGACGGGTGGATAAGTTCAGTGCGATGGCGGTTCTGCTGAAGGTCGTCGAAGCCGGCACGCTGTCGGCCGCCGCCAAGCAGATGAACGTGCCGCTGGCGACCGTCAGCCGCCGGATCGCCGAACTCGAAGCCCATCTGAAGACGCGCATGCTCAACCGGTCGAGCCGGCATCTCAGCCTGACCGAAGCCGGTCGGCTTTATGTCGAAGCCAGCCGGCGCATCCTGGAGCAGGTCGATGAGGCCGAGCGCGCTGCCATGGGGGTCCACGCCGACCCGAAGGGCCGGCTGACCGTCACCGCCCCCGTGGTGTTCGGCCGCCTCCACATGGTGCCGATCATCGCCGGCTTCCTCGCCCACTACCCCGATATCGACGTGAAGCTCGTCCTCGCCGATCGTCTGCTCGATCTTCTGGAATCGGACGTCGACGTGGCGCTGCGGATCGGCGAACTCAGCGACAGCAGCCTCATCGCCTCGAATATGGGAGCGGTGCGCCGCGTCACCTGTGCCAGCCCGTCCTATCTCGCCGCCCATGGAAGGCCGCAGCAGCCGGAGGAGTTGCGTGAGCATCTCTGCGTCACGTTCGACAATCTGGCCTCGCCCGAGGCCTGGCGCTTCGCCTCGCCGGACGGCGACGTGGTCGTGCCGGTGCATTCGCGCCTGACGGTGACAACGGCGGAGGCGGCGATCAGCGGCGCCATTGCGGGGCTGGGCCTTACGCGGGTGCTTTCCTACCAGATCACCGAGGCGCGGCAGGCTGGCCTGCTCGAACTGGTTCTTGAGGAGCACGAGCTGCCTGCCTGGCCGGTCAGCCTCGTCTATGCTGGCCAGCAATTGCTGCCGCGCAAGCTGCGCGCCTTCCTGGACTACGCCGGCCCCCGGTTGCGCGACCGGCTGCGGGAGGAAACCGCCGCATTCCAGTCCAGCGGCCGCGCCGGCCATCGGTAAGAACCGCGCGAACCCGCTGTTTGTCGCCTACTCGGCCGCGGCCGGCATTTCCTGCTCCAGCCGCGCGCGCACCGGCGCGAAACTGCGGCGGTGGTGGCGGCACACGCCGAGCCCGGCGAGCGCGGTCTGGTGCTCGGGCGTGCCATACCCCATGTGGCGCTCGAAGCCATAGCCGGGATGGGCGAGGCCGAGCGAGGCCATCAGCCGGTCGCGCGTGACCTTGGCCACGATGGAGGCCGCCGCGATGGAAGCGACCAGCGCGTCGCCGCCGATGATGGTGCGCGCCGCGCAGGGCACGGGCGGCAGGTCATTGCCATCGACCAGCAGCAGCCTCGGCGCGCGCGGCAGGCCGCTGGCGGCGCGGGCCAGCGCCCACAAGGTGGCCTGCCGGATGTTGTGGCCGTCAATGCGCGCGGGCGGGGCGAAGGCGAGCGAGACCTCTGCCGTAGCGCAGATGATGTCGTAGAGCTGCTCGCGCCGGGAAAGGCTCAACTTCTTGGAATCGTCCAGTCCCTCGGGCACCCGGTCGGGATCCAGCACCACGGCGCAGGCCACGACCGGACCGGCCCAGGGGCCACGTCCCACCTCGTCGACGCCCGCCACCGGCACCTCGCCCGCCAGCCATGCCGCGCGTTCCAGTGCAAAATCCGGCTTTCGACGTTGAGCGGCCATGATCGAAGGGCTCTTATACGATTCGCGGCGCCGCCCCACACGGCGCGCCGGCAAGATGCAGACCGGCGTGCAATGATGCAACCTCGGCGGCGGTGTCGAAAGTCCGGCCGTAACCGTGCGGACGAAAAGGATGCGGTGACGCATGAACCTGTCCGAACGCATTCAGGAATTCGTCACCCTTTGGGTGGTCATCGATCCGCTCGGCACGCTGCCGGTTTTCCTTGCCGTCACCGCCACGCTCGACGCCGCGAACCGGCGCAAGGCCGCGGTGGTGTCGGTAGTGGTCTCCTTCGGCGTTATGCTGTTCTTCGCCATGGCGGGCCACTGGCTGCTGCGGGCGATGGACGTATCCATCGAATCTTTCCAGATCGCCGGCGGAATCGTGCTGTTCCTGTTCGCGCTGACCATGATCCACGGCACCAGCCACGGCGACGCCAACGCACCGGCGGAGACCAATCCGGTGGAGATCGCCATCTATCCGCTGGCCATCCCCTCCATCGCCAGCCCCGGCGCGATGCTGGCGGCGGTGGTGCTGACCGACAATGCCCGGCAGAATTTGCCGGACCTCTCGCTCACCATCGTCATCTTCGTCCTGGTGCTGCTGGTGACGCTCGCCATCATGCTGGCGGCAAGCTCGCTCTCGCGCCTCATCGGCCGGGGCGGCGCGTCGGTGATAAGCCGGGTGATGGGCATGATCCTGGCGGCGCTGGCGGTCGACCTGGTGCTCAGCGCCACCAGCACGTGGCTCCATCTGCCGCCGATCTGACGGCGAACACCTGCCGGGTTCCCTCAGGTCTCGACCGGCGGCGGGGCGCCGAGGTGCTTTGCGAGGAAGGCAGCGGTGCGGGTCCAGGCCAGTTCCGCCGCCTTGGGATCGTAGCGCGCGGGATTGGTGTCATTGTTGAAGGCGTGATTGGCACCTTCATAGACGTAGACGGTATATTCCTTGCCGGCCTTGGCCAGCGCGTCCTCATAGGCGGCGATGCCCTCATTCACGCGGTTGTCGAGCCCGGCATAGTGCAGCAGCAGCGCGGCGCTGATGCCGGGCACGCGATCGAGCGGGGGCTGCATGCCGTAATAGGCGACGCCGGCCTTCAGTCGCGGGCTCGCCTGCGCCAGCTGGTTCACCAGCCCGCCGCCCCAGCAGAAGCCGACCGCTCCGACATTTCCGGTCGAGGCGGGATGGGAAGCCAGGAAACGCACCGCGGCCTCCGCACGCGCCAGATTGGCCGGCTGGTCGAGTGCGGCAATCATCGCGCGCGCCTCGTCCTCGTCGGCGGGGGTTCCGCCATCCGGCGAGAGCAGATCGACACCGAAGGCGAGGTAGCCGGCCAGCGCCATGCGACGCGTGACATCGCGGATATGCGGGTTGAGACCGCGATTTTCGTGGATCACCAGAACCGCCGGGCGCCGTGCGTCCACCCGCCGTGCGCGGACGAGATAGCCGCTCACCTCGTCGCCACCGGCCTCGAAGCGCGCTGTAGAGGCTTCCAGCCGGGGATCGTTCTCCTCGACAAGGGCCGCGCGGGCATAGTCGTTGGTCAGCAGCGGCATGAGGGCGAGGGCCGCGGCGAGCGAGCCGGCGAGCGTGGCGAGACGGTCCATGAACTCTCGCCGTCCGATCTGGCCATGGGTGAAGCGGTCATAGAGATCAATGATGCGCTGGTCCATTAGCGGTCCTCCCGGTGGACAGGGTGAACCCTATCGGGCGCGGGCGCACATCAGAAGTCCGGGAGCCAAAGCGAAAAGGGCGCAGCTCGCGCCGCGCCCTTCTCTATTCTCGGTCTTTCGACCCACCCGCGTGGGCGGATGGACTTCGTCAGAAGTCCATGCCGCGCCCGAAGCCCGGCCTGCCGGGCTTCGGAACTCGTCAACCGCGTGGGCGGATGGACTTCCTCAGAAGTCCATGCCGCCCATGCCGCCGCCCGGCATGGCCGGAGCGGCCGAGGCGGGCTTGGGCAGGTCGGCGACCATGGCCTCGGTGGTGATGAGCAGGCCGGCGATCGAGGCGGCGTCCTGCAGGGCGGTGCGCACGACCTTGGCCGGATCGACGATGCCGGCGGCGATCATGTCGACGAACTGCTCGGTCTGGGCGTTGAAGCCGAAGTTCTGGTCCTTCGACTCCTGCACCTTGCCGACCACGATCGAGCCTTCGACGCCCGAGTTCTCGGAGATCTGGCGGATCGGCGCCTCAAGCGCCTTCAGCACGATCTTGATGCCGGCCTGGATGTCCGGGTTGTCGGAGGACAGCTTCTCGACCGCCTTCTTGGCGCGCAGCAGGGCAATGCCGCCGCCGGGGACGATGCCTTCTTCCACCGCAGCGCGGGCGCCGCCGACGCGGATCACCGCGACGCCGCCCGCGAGCTTGGCCAGACGCTCCTGCAGCTTCTCGCGGTCGTAGTCCGAGGTGGTCTCCTCGATCTGCGACTTGATCTGCGCAACGCGGCCCTCGATGTCCTTCTTCTTGCCGACGCCGTCGACGATCGTGGTCTTTTCCTTCTCGATCACGATCTTCTTGGCGCGGCCGAGCATGGCAAGGTTCACGCTCTCGAGCTTGATGCCGAGCTCTTCGGAGATGACCTGGCCGCCGGTGAGGATGGCGATGTCCTCAAGCATGGCCTTGCGGCGATCGCCGAAGCCGGGGGCCTTGACCGCCGCGACCTTCAGGCCGCCGCGCAGCTTGTTGACGACGAGCGTGGCCAGAGCCTCGCCCTCGACGTCCTCGGCGACGATGACGAGCGGCTTGCCCGACTGCACCACGGCTTCGAGAACCGGCAGGATGGGCTGCAGGCCGGAGAGCTTCTTGTCGAAAATGAGCAGGTAGGGATCTTCGAGATCCACCGTCATCTTCTCGGCATTGGTGACGAAGTACGGCGAGAGGTAGCCGCGGTCGAACTGCATCCCCTCGACCACGTCGAGCTCGGTCTCGGCGGTCTTGGCTTCCTCGACGGTGATGACACCCTCGTTGCCGACCTTCTGCATAGCGCCGGCGATCATCTCGCCGATGGAGGCATCACCATTGGCGGAAATCGTGCCGACCTGCGCCACTTCGTCGGTGTTCTTCACCTTCTTGGAGCGCTTCTGGATGTCCTTGATGGCCTCGGCGGCGGCGAGGTCGATGCCGCGCTTGAGGTCCATCGGGTTCATGCCGGCGGCGACGGCCTTGACGCCTTCGCGCACGATGGCTTGAGCCAGCACGGTGGCGGTGGTGGTGCCGTCGCCCGCGAGGTCATTGGTCTTCGAGGCCACTTCGCGCACCATCTGGGCGCCCATGTTCTCGAACTTGTCCTCGAGCTCGATCTCCTTGGCGACGGTGACGCCGTCCTTGGTGATGCGGGGAGCGCCGAAGCTCTTGTCGATCACGACGTTGCGGCCCTTGGGGCCGAGCGTGACCTTGACGGCATTGGCGAGAATGTCGACGCCGCGCAGCATCTTGTCGCGCGCGTCGCTCCCGAATTTTACTTCTTTGGCAGCCATGAGGCCTACTCCTGAATGGGGGTTGCGTCCGGTCGGTCAGTCGGCCTCAGCCGACGATGCCCAGGACGTCGGATTCCTTCATGATCAGCAGGTCCTGACCGTCGATCTTGACCTCGGTGCCCGACCACTTGCCGAACAGCACCTTGTCGCCAGCCTTCACGTCGAGCGGGACGAGCTTGCCGGCTTCGTCGCGCGCGCCGGGGCCGGCAGCGACGACTTCACCCTGCGAGGGCTTTTCCTTGGCGGAATCGGGGATGATGATGCCGCCCGCGGTCTTCTCTTCGGCGTCGAGGCGCTTCACCACGATACGATCGTGCAGGGGACGAAACTTCAGCTTGGCCATCTACGGCTCCTCGGGCTCTTCCGGTCTCGCGCCGACATGGCGCAGGAATGGGTTCCGGCTAATGCTAGCACTCTTCTGTGACGAGTGCCAAAAGGCGCAGCGGAGATAGGCAGCGGGCTGGTGGGTGTCAAGCGGCGCGCGGACGGGAAAAAACACCGGCGTGCCGGCAAAACCAAGGCAGGAGGTGCCACGCCCAGCCCGCGGCGAGGATACGCGCGCACGAAAAAGCCCGGCCTGCGGAACAGGCCGGGCTTCGCAAAGCTCTAAAGAAGGATCAGGACGCCTTCTTGATGGTCTTCTCGACGGAGGCCTTGATCGGCTCGGCCGTATCGGTCGCGACCTTCTGGGCCAGCGTCGACAGTTCCTTGGTCTGGGCAGAAAGCACGTCGAACTGCTTGCGCACGTGGCCGGTCGAAATCTCGACGGCCTCCGACACGCTCTTGGCAGCGAACAGCGCGCCGACGAAGTCGAAGGCGGCGTTCACATTGGTGCGCAGCGACTCGAGCGCAACCGCGTTGTACTCGGCAAGGCCCTTGGACGCCGTGGAATAGGTGTCCTCGAGCAGGTCGGTCGTCTCTTCGGCGCTGACCTTCAGCTTCTCATAGGCTTCGCGCGCGCTCTGGACGCTCTTCTCCGCCATCTCGCGCACCGCCGCCGGAACTTCCAGCGAGGTCAAGTCGATCTTGGGCAGGGAAGCCTCGAAAGCGGTGGTGGCAGCCTTGGCGGCCTTCTTCGGCGACGGGGTGGTGGCCTCAGCAACCATGGGTTTTCTCCTCGCATTCGCGGGTCAGGACCAGAAAGGTGCGTGCCGCATCCGCGCATGTGCGGCTGCACCCTGACTTGGCAGACGCGGCCTGAAGAGCCCTCCCAAGTCCCATGCGCTGTCGCGCATGTCTTTTCGTACGCCATATTTGTGCACTGCAATATCATATTGCAATGCACAATCAACCCGAGGCGGCGATTTTTTTTGACATTGGGTCGAAGGCGAGACGCGGCAAGCCCCATGCGGGCCGGCAATGAGAGGCTCACCCTCGATTACAGGTCGGTCAAAGGCCTTTGCCGGATGTCGCCTTCGCAACATGGCTTGCGGCCTGGTCGCCCAGCTTGCGGCTCTGCTCGGCCAGCCGCTCTGACTGTTCCTTGACGTAGTCCGCCTGGAGACGCGCCCAGTCTTCCACTGTCGTCGCCTTGGCCAGGCGGGAGGCGAAGTCGAAGCCTGCGGCAATGTTGTCTTCGGCGAATTTCAGCGCCGCTTTGCCGATGTCTCGCGCCTGACCATGCGCCGCATCGACCTGCCGGCCGGCATCGTCCAGCGCCTTGTGCGCCGCGTCCAGGAAGCCGTCCATGGCCGCGCGGGCCTGAACGACGCCCTGCTCGGCTATGGTGTGCAGCTCCGGAGGAACTTCGAACTTGGGATCGTTGGCCATGACACGCTCACCCCGCTGTCGACTTGCCTGATCATACCGGCGCGAGACCGCCGGTCTATTCGCGCTGCTGCCTACGACTAAAGTCACATACTCTTGCGTCAACACCAACATAATTCCGCACCATGCTGCGTTGCGGGACCTCCCGCCGCTGGCTCGGGGCGCGGTTGCAAGTGATTAACCGGTATTGGTCGCTTCCGGTTAACCGGAAACTGCGAAGCCATCGTGACGCAAGCCGGGTGTCGTGGCGCCGCAGGGCCGCGCGCATTATGGTTGAATGCCCGGAACGTGGCCGCTCATCGGCGCGCCACAATCCGGGTGCAACGCCAGATGGCGTTTCGTAGGGGCAGTTTCGGGCGACATGGTCATGCCGACGGACGGGGATCGATCGACAGGCGCGCCGCGCGCAGAGGAGACGCACGCCGACCGGGCGCTGCGCAGCCTCGCCGCTGCCGCGCTTGGCGCGTCCGCGCCGGCTCTGCTGGTGCGCGCCGATGGCTCGCTGCTCGCGGCCAATGCGTCCGGTGGCGCCCTCATCGGCGCGGCCGCGCCGGCCGATACCTTCGCCGCCACCCTTTCCCGCCTCGCGGCCTCCCTGCGTCCCGGCCGCGCACCGCGCCTTGAGCGGCTGCGGCTTCCCGGCCGGCTGGTCCCGACCACTTTCGCCTGCACGCTGCTTTCCACAGAGGGCGCGCGCGCACTGCTGCTCGTCAGCACCGAAGCCGCGCCGCACCAGCCTGCGACCGCCCCCCAGCCTCCTGCGGCGGCCACACCCGCGCCGCCGGTCACGGAAAGCCGTCCCGCTCCGGAGCCGACATCGCTGCGCTTCACCTGGCGCACCGACCCGGCCGCGCGGCTCAACCCGATCGACCCCCGCCTCGCGGAAGCGCTGCAACTGCCGGCCACGACGCTCGCCGGCCGCAGCTGGGAAGAACTCGGCGCCCCCGCCTTGCATCAGGCGGTGCGCGACGGCGCCAGCTTCCACCATCTGCCGGCATCGCTGCCGACCGGGCGCGGCGATGCGCTCGACATCGAGTTCGGCGGCGCTCCGGTGCGTGGCGACGGCATGCGCGGCTTCGGCATTGTGCGCGGCCGCCGGCCCGCCTCCACGCTGCCGCTTCGGCCCGCCTCCCAATCTGAACCTTCCCCCGTGGCGCCGCCACCGGTCGAGGCACGTCCGGCGGCTCCCGTCGCCCCGGCACAGGACGTTCCGGCCGTACGACCGGCGGAGCCGCCCGTGGCGCAAACGCCCGAGCTGCCCGCGGCACCCGCGCCGACGCCCCCCTCCGCCGATGTCCCTGCCGCCGCCCCTGACTCGGTGCAGCCGGTGCGGGTCACGCTGAGCATCGTCCCCTCGTCGCCGAATGTGGTGCCGTTGCGGGCCGGTGCCGAGAACCCGCAGCGCGACGGCCTGCGCACGGCCTGGGAAGGGCTGTCCAACGGCGAGCTGAACGCCTTCCGCGAGATCGCCCGTGCGCTCGGCGCGCGTCTTGAAGGCGTTGAAGAAGTCCCGCCGACGGTCGAAGCACCTGCCGAGATGCCGCCCGCCGCGCCGGTGCCCGAGGTCATCGCCGCCCCAGTCGCGCCGCCCCAGCGGCCGGAGCCGGAAGGTATTCAGCGCGTGCTGGCCGAGGGCGAGCGCCCGGTTCTCGACCGGCTGCCGCTCGCCATGGTGGCGTTTCGCGGCGACCGCCTGCTTTACGCCAACCGCGCCTTGCTCGACTGGACCGGCCACGCCGATCTCGACGCCGTAGAGGCCGCCGGCGGTCTCGCCACGCTGTTCGGCGGCGCGCAGGAGACTGATGACGAGGAAGGCCATGCCCTTTCGCTCATCACCGCCGCCGGCCATGCCATCGCGGTGGAAGCCCGCCTGATGTCCACCCCTTGGGAAGGTGGGCCGGCGATGCTCTACGTGCTGCGCCGCGTCGATACGGCGGCCTCGGAACGGCTGCGACAGGCGGAATTCGCCCTGCACGAGGCGGACAATGCGACCCGCGAGTTGCGCGCCATTCTCGACACCGCGACCGATGGCGTGGTGCTGATCGACGCCGCCGGCACGATCCTCAGCGTGAACCACCCGGCCGAAGCGCTGTTCGGCTTCGAGGGACGCGAGATCACAGGCGAGAACTTCACCCTGTTGTTTGCGCCGGAGAGCCAGCGCGCGGCGGTCGACTATCTCGATGGCCTCGCCTCCAACGGCGTCGCCAGCGTGCTCAACGACGGGCGCGAAGTTATCGGGCGCGTGCGCGAGGGCGGGCTGATCCCGCTCTTCATGACCATCGGCCGGGTCGGAGAGGGTTCGGACAAGTTCTGCGCGGTGCTGCGCGACATCACCCAGTGGAAGCGCGCGGAAGAGGAGCTCACCGAGGCGAAGCGGCTGGCCGAGCGCGCCAACATGGCGAAGTCCGACTTTCTCGCCAAGATCAGCCACGAGATCCGCACCCCGCTCAACGCCATCATCGGCTTCTCCGAAGTAATGATGGAAGAGCGCTTCGGGCCGATCGAGAACCAGCGCTACCGCGACTATCTCCGCGACATCCACGCCTCGGGCGGGCACCTGATCTCGCTGATTAACGACCTGCTGGACCTTTCCAAGATCGAGGCGGGCAAGCTCGATCTGTCGTTCACCAGCGTCTCGCTGAACGAGATCGTGCAGCAGTGCATGGGCATCATGCAGCCGCAGGCGAACCGCGAGCGCATCATCATCCGCTCCTCGCTCGCCTCGGAACTGCCGCCCGTGGTGGCCGATGCCCGCTCGATCCGCCAGATCGTGCTGAATCTCGTCTCGAACTCGGTCAAGTTCACCCATCCGGGCGGCCAGGTCATCCTGTCCACCGCCTTCACCGAGAACGGCGAAGTGGTGCTGCGGGTGCGCGACACCGGGGTGGGCATGTCGGACGCCGACATCACCGTGGCGATGGAACCGTTCCGGCAGATCGCCACCTCCGGGCGCGCGGGTTCGGGCGGCACCGGGCTCGGCCTGCCGCTGACCAAGGCACTCGCGGAAGCAAACCGCGCCAGCTTCAACATCCGCAGCGCGGTGGATGTCGGCACCATCGTCGAGATCACCTTCCCCTCGACGCGCGTGCTGGCGGAGTAGGCGCGGCGCGCCTCAGGGCAGCTGGCCGGCGACACCGAGCGCGCGCGGCTGGCCGAACAGCGGCTTGGCCGCGCCCGAACGGCGGATCAGCGCCTGCGGGTCCGGCAGCACGATCGGCTGGTCCCAATTGCCGCGCACGATGAATGGCAGCTCGAATGAGGCCGTCGGATCGACCCCGCTCTTGGCCGGCGCCATCAGCTGCGCGACGCCGATGAAGTCGAGGTCGCGCTCGGCGATCGAGCTCTCGCCGCCGACGGAAATGCGCATCCGCGCGCTCTCCACCTCCAGCTTGCCGAGCCGGGCGATGCCGTCGCGGATGGAGGCGTCGATACCGATGCGGTCATAGCTTGTGCGACCGCCGCGCAGATCCATCGAGCCGGAGAGCGGTCGCTGCTCCAGCCGCGACAGCACCCGGCCCACATCGATGCCGACCAGCGCGCCGGACTGACCGGACAGGTTGAATGTCCCGCTCAGGTGACTGACGAGCTCGGCCACGCTCTTGCCCGCGCCCACTGCGGCGAAGCGGAACGAGCCGTTGCCCTCCAGCCGCTGGATGCGGAACACGTCGCCCAGCGCCGGCGCCAGCGCCACATTCTCGGCCGCGAGATCGACGCGGGTTTCGGTGCCGCCATTCGCACCCGGGGAAAGCTGGAGCGCGGAACGGAACAGCCCGTTCCACGCCTCCGCCTCGCCGATCGCCAGGATCAGCTTGCCGGATTTGACGACCGCGCTGGCGGCGACATTGTCGAGCCGGGCCGAGCCGGCCAGGACCTGCGAGGCAGACAGCCGCAGGTCGAGATCGAGCTTGGTCAGCCGGCTGAGATCGAACATTTCATGGTTCCACGCCATGCTGTCCGGATCGGAAATCGCCAATTGGCCATAGGGCGTGAGATCGAGCCGGTCGCTGGCGAGCGAGCCCTGCACCACCGGCCGGCCGCCTTCCAGACGCAGGGTAAAGCCGCCCTCGCTCACATTGCCGTCGAGCTCGATGCGGGCATCGCTCAGGGCCGCGTTCTGCGGCGACATCTGGACACGTCCGCTGAGCGCGAAGGGGCCGAAGCCGCGCTCGGTCGGCGCATCCATATCCAGCCATTCCAGCGTGGTGCGCAGCTGCCGCATCTCGACAGACAGTGCGCCTTCTGCAACCGGACCGCCCGCGAGGCGCGCGGCGCCATCGAAGGTCAGATGCACCGGCGGGCCGGATATCTTCGCCCGAAGCCGTCCAGCTCCGCCCGTCGCGAGCGCGCCGAGCGAACCAAGGCTCAGATCGATATCCAGCGGTTCGTCCCGCCACATGACCTTGCCGGAGACGGCGGCGTCAGCACCGCCACGCACCGCGAGGTGCAGATCCGCCTGCGGCACGATCACCTCGCTGTGCCCGTCCTGCAGGACGCGCAACCGGCCATCGGTAAGATAGACGTCGGCGGCGAACTTGGACGAGGCGAGCCGGAGAAAAACCGCCGACAGCGGGTCGAGGCCGAGCCCGGCCTCCGTCACCGTCACATCCGGCGAACTCAATTCGATATAGTCGGCGCGGGCGCGCCCGGTCAGCAGCGGCAGCAGGTCGAGAACGATGCGCACATGCGGCACCGCCAGCTGTACAGGGCCGTCGGCGACCGCAACTTCATCGATGTCCAGCGAAGGCCAGGGAAACACCGAGAAGCTGGCACTACCGCCAATGCTCACCGGCACGCCGGTCGCCTGGCGCAGCAGCATTGTCGCCTCGGCATGCAGCCGCTCTTCCGAAGCGAGCTTCGGAGCCACTGCGGCTGCAATAATCGCCAAGATGACGGGCAGCAGGAAGATGGGAAGCAGTTTTCTCATCGAATGTCGCGTGAAGCCCCTGTCCGACGTACCGCAAGGCAGCGGGGCTGCGCAAGCGGCGGAGCGACCGCTGGGGCGAGTATCCTCGGTTGCCCGCAACATCTTGCGTGTCTGTGTCTGTTTGATGGCCTGACAGCATGCGAGGCTGACGCTATGAATCGCTGCATTGCAGTATCAGCGCCGCGCGCGTCGCGAAGAACGGCCGGCGTTCCAGGATGGGAGGCACCGATGGCAGTGACCAACGAGGATGCGCTTTGGATTCCGAGCCCCGAGCGTGTCTCGGCGAGCGCGATCAGCGCGTTCATCCGGGACACCAATGCCCGCCACGGCACTGACCTTGAGAATTATCGCGACCTGCACGCCTGGTCGATCCTGCGACCCGACCTGTTCTGGGAGCAGGTGTGGGATCTCGGCGAGGTCATCGGCGAGCGGGGAGCTGTCGCCCTTGCCGATGCCGACCGCATGCCCGGCGCGCGGTTCTTTCCCGAAGCGAAGCTCAACTACGCCGAAAACCTGCTACGTCCGCGCGATCCCTCAACCGTCGCGCTGATCTTCCGCGGCGAGGACAAGGTCGAGCGGCAGGTGAGCTTCGGCGAACTCTCCGCCCTGGTTTCCCGCCTGCAGCAGGCGCTGCGCGCGGCCGGCGTCGGCGTGGGTGATCGCGTCGCGGCCACCATGCCGAACCTGCCGGAGACCATCGCCATCATGCTGGCGGCGACCTCGCTCGGCGCGATCTTCTCCTCCTGTTCGCCGGACTTCGGCGAGCGCGGCATTCTCGATCGTTTCGGCCAGATCCAGCCCAAGGTCTATTTCGCCTGCGATGGCTACTGGTACGCCGGCAAGCGCGTCGCCATCGGCGACAAGCTGCGGAGTGTCGTGCCGCATCTGACGGACACCGCCAAGACCGTTGTCGTGCCCTATCTCGGCGAGGCGGAGGACGTGGCGTCGACTCTGCCGAATGGCGTCTCGCTCGACGCCTTCATCGCGCCCTTCGAGGCCGCGCCGCTGACCTTCGAGCGGCTCCCGTTCAATCATCCGATCTTCATCCTGTTCTCCTCCGGCACCACCGGCGTGCCGAAGTGCATCGTGCACGGCGCGGGCGGCACGTTGCTGCAGCACATCAAGGAGCATCGGCTGCACTGCGACCTGCATCCGGGCGACCGGCTGTTCTATTTCACCACCTGCGGCTGGATGATGTGGAACTGGCTGGTCACCGGCCTCGCCAGCAACCTCACGCTCTGCCTGTTCGACGGCTCGCCCTTCGCGCCCTCCCCCTCCGTGCTGTTCGATTATGCCGAGAAGGAGAGGTTTGCCCTGTTCGGTACCTCGGCGAAATACATCGACTCCCTGCGCAAGGAGGGGCTGAAGCCCGCCGAGACGCATGACCTTTCCGCACTGAGGGCGCTGACCTCGACCGGCTCGCCGCTCGCCCCGGCCGACTTCGCCTATGTCTATGAGGCGATCAAGCCGGACCTCCACCTCGCCTCGATCTCGGGCGGCACGGACATCGTCTCCTGCTTCGTGCTCGGCGATCCGACCGCGCCGGTCTATCGCGGCGAGATACAGGCGGCGGGCCTCGGCATGGCGATCGAGGTCTGGTCAGATGACGGCAAGCCGGTGGAGGGCGAGCGCGGCGAACTCGTCTGCACCAAGCCCTTCCCGTCCATGCCGGTGATGTTCTGGAACGACGCGGACGGCGCCAAGTACCACGCCGCCTATTTCGACCGCTTCCCGAATGTGTGGTGCCATGGCGACTTCGCGGAATGGACGGTGCATGGCGGCCTCATCATCCATGGCCGCTCCGACGCGACGCTGAACCCGCAGGGCGTGCGCATCGGGACGGCGGAAATCTACGCGCAGGCCGAGCAGGTGCCGGAAATCGTCGAGGCCATCGCCATCGGGCAGGAATGGGACAACGACGTGCGCGTGGTGCTGTTCGTCCGGCTCAAGGCGGGCGCGACCCTTGATGCCGAGCTGGAAAAGCGCATCAAGACGCAGATCCGGGTCGGCGCCTCACCGCGCCACGTGCCGGCCAAGATCATCGCGGTAACGGACATTCCGCGCACGCGCTCCGGCAAGATCACCGAGCTCGCCGTGCGCGAGGTGGTGCATGGGCGCCCGGTGAAGAACACGGAGGCGCTGGCCAATCCGGAAGCGCTGGAGCTGTACCGCGACCTGCCGCAGCTGGCGGACTGAGAATTCGCCCGGCTCACCCCTGCTGCGGGCGGCTCAGCCGCGCCAGCAGGATCACCGGGGCGAGCCCCACCAGCACGATGAGGAGGGCGGCGACCGAGCCGTCCTCATAGGTACCGCGCGCCGCCTCGGCATAGACGTGGCTCGCCAGTGTCTCGAAGTTCAGCGGGCGCAGCATCAGCGTCGCCGGCAGCTCCTTCATGCAGTCGACGAAGACGAGAAGGGCCGCCGTGCCCAGCGCCGGTCGCAGCAACGGCAGATGGATGCGGCGGATCACCCCGCCGGGCCGCTCGCCGAGGCTGCGCGCCGCCATGTCCATGGTGGTGCCGATCTTGCCATAGCCCGCCTCCAGCCCGCCGACCGGGATGGCGAGGAAGCGGATGACATAGGCGATGATGAGCGCGGCGCCGGAGCCCGACAGCAGCAGCCCAGTCGAAACGCCGAAGAACTGCGAACTGAGCCCCGAGACGAAATTGTCGAAGCCGGCGAGAGGCACCAGCAGGCCCACCGCCAGCACGGTTCCCGGCACGGCATAACCCAGCCCCGCCAGACGCGGCACGAGGCCCGAGCGCAGCGCGCCGGTGCGCCGCGCGATGGCGACGACGAGCCCGGCACTGAGCGCGATCGAGGTGCCGAGCGCGGCGAACAGCGCGGTGTTACCCGCCTCGTGCAGCACCATGGCCGGCATGCCGTGGAACATCAGCCTCTGCCACGCCATGTGCAGGAGATGGCCGGCGGGCACGAGGAAGCCGAGCGTCACCGGCAGGAAACAGGCGAGGATGGCCAGCGCCGCCGCCCCCGGCGCCAGCTGCCGCCGCACGGGCGGCCGGGCACGGGCACCGACATTGGCCACGTTCAGATGGCGCCGGCCCCAGCGCTCCAGCAGCACCAGAGCGAACATGGCGGCGAGCATGAACAGCGCGATCTGCGCCGCCCCCGGCAGGCTGGAGCGGTTGAGCCAGGTGGAATAGATCGACAGCGTCAGCGTCTGCACGCCGAGGAATTCGGACGCACCGACATCGTTCACCGTCTCCATCAGCACGAGCGTGACACCGACGACGATGGCCGGGCGCGCCAGTGGCAGGGCGATGCGCAGGAAGGTTTCCGTGGCGCCCGAGCCCAGCGTGCGCGACGCCTCCAGCACCGAGGACCCCTGCACCAGAAAGGCCGCGCGGGCGGTGAGATAGACATAGGGGTAGAGCACGAGGCCGAGCAGCACGATGCAGCCGGCAAGCGAGCGCACCTCCGGCAGCCACAGGCCGCGCGGGCTGGAAATGCCGAGCAGGGCACGCAGTGCGGTCGGGATCGGCCCGAGAGGATGCACCGCATCCACATAGACGAAGGCCTGGATATAGGTCGGGATGGCGAGGGGCAGCAGCAGCGCCCATTCAAACAGGGCCCGGCCGGGGAAACGGCAGGTCGCCACCAGCCAGGCGGTGCCCGTGCCGATGGTGCCGGCCAGCAGGCCGACGCCGAGCGCGAGGAGGAAGGTCTCCATCAGCGCATGCGGCAGCACGTTCTGGATCAGATGCGGCCAGAGATCGCCCGAGCCCTGCGCCGCGCTCCAGAGGAGGGCGGAAAGTGGCAGCAGGACGAGAAGCGCCACCGCGCCCGCGCCCCAGCGCAGGGCACGCACGCCACCGGTCGCTCCCCTGCGGGAGATGACTGCGGCCGTCATCATCGTGGCGTGGCGCTCCCGAAAGTCTTCAACGCAGAACTCCTCCGGGCGGCGCGTGGCCGCACGGAGGAGCGAATACGCCCATGAGGGCAGTCGATCAATTGTCGAAGCCGACCTTGTCGACGAGGTTCGCCGCGGCCTTGCGGGCCTTGGCGATCGTCAGAAGGTCGAGATTGTCGACCTTGAGCGGGCCGAACGCCGCGATGATCGGATCAGCCGGCACGCCAGGAACGACCGGATACTCGTAATTGGCCTTGGCGTAGAGTTCCTGCGCATCGTGCCCAACCAGGAATTCCAGCAGCTTCACCGCATTCGCCTTGTTTGGCGACGACTTGGCGACCGAGGCGCCGGACACGTTCACATTGGTGCCGCCATTGGTGAAGGTCGGCAGGATGACGTTGATCGCCTCCGCCCACTTCTCCTGCTCGGGGCCGCCCTTGCCGGAGCGCATCAGGCCCACATAGTAGGAATTGGCGAGACCGACGTCGCAGAGGTCGCCGAGAATGTCACGCGCGACGTCACGGTCGCCGCCGGCCGCCTTGCGGGCGAGATTGGCCTTCACGCCTTCCAGCCACTTCTGCGCGCCCTCTTCGCCATGGTGCACGATATAGGCCGCGACCAGCGCGACATTGTAGGGGTGCTTGCCCGAGCGGATGCAGACCTCGCCCTTCCACTTGGGGTCGGCGAAATTTTCATAGTTGATGGCGGTGAGCTTCACCCGGTCCTTCGAGACATAGGCGACGCGCGCGCGCATCGACAGCGAGAACCACTCGCCATCCGCGCCACGCAGATTGGCGGGAATGGCCTTCTCCAGCACCTCGGACTTGACCGGCTGGGTCACACCCTGGTCGACGAGGTCGATCAGGTTGCCGATATCGACGGTCATCAGCACATCGGCGGGGGAGGCCGCGCCTTCCGCCTTCACGCGCTCGGCAAGGCCTTCCTTGACGAAGACGCTGTTCACCTTGATGCCGGTCTTCTGCGTGAAAGCGTCGAACAGCGGCTGGGCGAGCGCGATCTCGCGCGTGGTGTAGACGTTCACCACATCCTCGGCCTGCGCCGCCATCGGCGCGGCGGCAAAGCTGGCGGCCACGAGGCCGCCGATCGCGGCGCGCCGCGAAATCACGTTCCACCGGTTCATTTTCGTCTCCACCGTCTCGGGCTCTCAAGGGAGCCCACAACCCCAATTGACGTTAGGTTCGTGAGCGGCGGTAACCGACGAGAAGCAGGCGGTCAACAAAAAGAGGCGTTATTTCAATAAGTTAGAATGACTCAAATTGAGAGGCGATCTAAAGTGCGCGTATGGCGTCGACAAAATGAAAGGGCCGGTCGCAGGACCGGCCCTTTGCAGCGGCATGTCTTCAAGGATGTCAGTCGAGATCGCCAATATGGTGCTGCGCGTAGAGCTGCAGGCCGAGCTTGTCGATCAGGTCGAGCTGGGTCTCGAGGAAGTCGATATGGCCTTCCTCATCCGCCATCAGCGCCTTGAACAGGTCGCGGCTCGGATAGTCCTGCACGCTCTCGCAATAGGTCGCGGCTTCCTGATAGAGCGAACGCGCCTCGACTTCGGCGGCGAGATCGCACTCGATCACTTCCTTCACGTCCTGCCCGATGCGCAGCGGGTCGAGCACCTGCAGGTTCGGGAAGCCATCGAGGAACAGGATGCGGTCGATGAAGCGATCCGCGTGGTGCATCTCTTCGATCGACTCGGCGCGCCATTTGGCGGCAAGCTTCTTGTAGCCCCAGTTGTCCAGCATGCGGAAATGCAGCCAGTACTGGTTGATCGCGGTGAGCTCCGAGCGGACGCCGCGATTGAGATATTCGATGACCTTCGGATCGCCCTTCATGGCTGCGATTTCTCCGGCTTGAGTGCACTGTCAGCTTTTTAGAACGGTTCCAAGAAGCGTTCAAGGGCTGGCATGTCCTCATGCCGACATATCGCGTCCCGTCACCGGGACAGCCGACTACTCCGCCGCCACGACGGCAGCATGACCGTGGGAGTGTGAGTGGGCGTGGTTCGGCGCGTGATGATGCGCCTGCACCGGGCATTCGCGCGGACAGCCGCCGCAGCCGGCTGCATTCACATCGTCGATCAGCTTGCGGATGGTGCGCGCGCAGCGGCCGCACTGGGCGCTGCAGCCGAGGCAGCGATAGACCTGCCCTGCCGTACGCACGGTCTGCTGCGTATCCGACACCGCGTTGCGGATCTGCCGATCCGAGAGCACATTGCAGGAACAGACGATCATCGAAACGCGGAACCGAAGTGGCCAGTTATTTAGAATTATTCTAAATTCTGCCTTTCACTTCATTTCTCGCGCCAAAGCCTTTCGCCGTCAATCGGGAAAACCCTATGCGGCGATCACATAAACGCATATTGCCGCAGGAAGAGGCCGTATATTTTAGACGTTCTAGATTAGGAGCCCGCGCTCAACTGTTTTCCACTTTCGAACGGCACTAAACTAGCGTCATTGCCGTCCTCCGCGCGCGCAATCGGATAGTTCGTCAGCCGCGCGAAGAGCAGGTGGTCCTGCCATGTGCCATTGATGCAGAGATATTCCCGCCCATAGCCTTCGCGGCGGAAGCCGGTGCGCTCCAGCAGGCGGATCGACGGGGTGTTGCTGGGCAGGCACGCCGCCTCGATGCGGCGAAGGCCTAGCACGCCATGGGCATAAGGCAGCAGCACCCGCACGGCCGTGCTCATGTAGCCCCGGCCGGCATAGGGCGCGCCCATCCAGTAGCCGAGATTGGCGGTCTGCGTGACCCCGCGGCGAACATTCGACAGCGACAGCCCGCCAAGCAGCGCCCGGTCGCCCGCGCGAAAAACCAGGAAGGGGTAGGCGTTGTCCTCGCGCACATCCCTCACATAGCGCCGCATCCGCCGGCGGAAGGAACCGCGCGTGAGATCATAGGGCGGCCAGAGCGGCTCCCACGGCGTCAGGAAAGTGCGGCTCTGCTCGCGCAGGGACGCCCAGGCCGAGAAGTCCGACATGTGCGGCATGCGCAGCACAAGCCCTTCGCCTTCGATGAGCGCAGGCGGCTCAGGCCAGGAAACCGTTCGGAACAGGGCCATCGGTGGAGCCGTGGTACGGAACTACGAAGCCTTCAGACGTTCCGCGATGCGCGCGGCGGATTCAAGGGGCTTGCCGGGGCCGAGCGCCGTGAAAGTGGGCCTTCCGCGTGCAATCAGGCTACGTCCCGCCGCCTTGGCGTCTTCAAGCGTCACCGCTCCCAGTTTGGCGACGATCTCCTCCAGCGGGATCGGGCGGCCGAAAGCGAGCATCTGCCGCGCGAGTTGGTCCGCCCGCGCACCGGAGCTTTCCAGCGCGGTAAGCAGGCCGACCTTGGCCTGAGCCTTGGAGCGCGCCAGTTCGACCGCCGTCATGCTCTCCACCGTCTCCTCGATCTGGTCGATAACGACATCGACGAGTTCGCCGACATCACCGCCATCGGTGCCGGCATAGACGCCGAACAGGCCGGTATCGGCATAGCCCCAGTGGAAGGAATAGACGGCGTAGCAGAGCCCGCGCGCCTCCCGCACTTCCTGGAAGAGCCGCGAAGACATGCCCCCGCCCAGCACATTGGTGAAAACCTGCAGCGCGTGGATGGCGGGGTCGCGATAGGACACGCCCTCAAGGCCGATCAGCAGATGCGCCTGTTCGAGTTCGCGCCCGCCGCCGATCTCGGTGCCACCCTCATAGCGGCCGGCCAGCGGCTCCGGCTTGTCGTCGCCGGCAATGCCGCCGAGCAGGCGCCCGGCCTCCGCGACGACCTGCTCATGCTCGACAGCACCGGCAGCGGAGACGATGAGCTTGGGCGCGCGGTAATTGCGGCCGAGATAGGTGCGCAGCCGGTCGGCGCCGAAGGAGCGGACCGTCGCCGGCGTGCCGAGGATCGAGCGCCCGATCGGCTGGTTGGGAAAGGCGCGCTCCTGAAACAGGTCGAAGACGAGGTCGTCGGGCGTGTCCATCGCCGCGCCGATCTCCTGTACGATCACATTATGCTCGCGCTCCAGCTCTTCCGGGTCGAAGGCCGGCTCTGTGAGGATGTCGGCCAGCACGTCGAGCGCCAGCGGCACGTCCTCGGCGAGCACGCGCGCATTATAGCTGGTGTGCTCGACGCTGGTGGCGGCGTTGATGTCGCCGCCGACCGCCTCGATCTCCTCGGCAATGGCGCGGGCGGAGCGGCGGCGCGTCCCCTTGAAGGCCATGTGTTCGAGCAGATGCGAGATGCCGTGCTCGTCGGAAAGCTCGTCTCGCGCGCCGACGCCGGCCCAGATGCCCAATGAGGCGGTGGCGAGGTGAGGCATCGTGTCGGTGATGACGGTGACGCCGTTTTCAAGCTGGGTGATGCGCGCCGTCGCGGTCGAAGGCTCGCTCATGCCACCTGCTCCGCCGCGCGGGCGTGCCGGGCGATATAGGCCTCGATGGCCTTGATGTCGTTCGGCAGCGCGGGCGTGCGTTCCGGCCGCTCCAGCAGGTCCGCCAGATGCGGGGGCAGCGCCGGGCGCTCGCCGCTCGCGCGCTCCACGGCATCGGGGAATTTCGCGGGGTGGGCCGTGGCGAGAACCACCTGCGGCACGTGCCGGTCATGGCCGATGCGCTCCGCCACCGAAACGGCGACTGCCGTATGCGGATCGAGGAGATAGCCGGCCTCGCGGCGCACGCGGGCGATGGTCTCGGCGGTCTGCGCCTCGTCGGTGCGCCCGGCATCGAAATCGGCACGGATCGCCTCCAGCGCCGCGCTCGGCGGCGAGAAGGCGCCGGACTGGCCGAGCCCGGCCATCAGGCCGCGCAGCGCGCCGGCATCACGGTCCAGCGCCTCGAACAGCACGCGCTCGAAATTCGACGACACCTGGATGTCCATGGAGGGCGAGGAGGACGGCACGACACCGGTCACTTCATAGCGGCCGGTGGCGAGCGTGCGGGCGAGAATGTCGTTTACATTGGTAGCGATGGTCAGCTTCGAGATCGGCAGCCCCATGCGCTTGGCGACATAGCCGGCCAGCACATCGCCGAAATTGCCCGTCGGCACCACGAAGGAGACCGGACGGTGGGGCGCACCCAGCGCCGCACCGGCGACGAAATAATACACCACCTGCGCAACGATGCGCGCCCAGTTGATCGAGTTCACGCCGGCAAGCTGCAGCCGGTCGCGGAAGCCGTGATTGTTGAACAGCGCCTTCACATGCGCCTGGCAGTCGTCGAACGTACCCTCAATGGCGATGGCGTGGACATTGGCATCCGGCACGGTCGTCATCTGCCGGCGCTGCACCTCGGAGACGCGGCCCAGCGGGTATAGAATGAACACATCTGTGCGCGCGCGACCGCGGAACGCCTCGATGGCGGCGCTCCCCGTATCGCCGGAGGTGGCGCCGACGATGGTGGCGTGCTGGTCGCGCAGGGTCAGCACATGGTCCATCATGCGGCCGAGCAGCTGCATCGCCACGTCCTTGAAGGCGAGCGTCGGGCCGTGGAACAGCTCCAGCACGAAGCGGTTCGGCGCGATCTGCACCAGCGGCGTCGTCGCGGGATGGCGGAAGCTCGCATAGGCCTCCTCCAGCATCGGCTTGAGGACATCCGGCGAGAAGGCGGCGTCGACGAAGGGCGCGATCACCCGGCCCGCCACCTCGGCATAGGAACGGCCGCTGAAGTGGGCGATCTCCTGCGCGGAAAGCGCGGGAAAGACATCCGGCACGTAAAGGCCGCCGTCGCGCGCAAGGCCGGCAAGCAGGGCATCAGAGAAGGCGAGCGCCGGAGCCTCGCCGCGAGTGGAGATGTAGCGCACGCGCGCCTCCGCTGGAGAATTCGGCCGCAAACTAGTGGTGGGGGCGCCCGGTGGCAAGCACGCGGCAAGGCGTATGGACGAGAGCTGGCGCTGGATCCCGGATCACCGCGAGGCCGCCGGGCCAGATCCCGTCCCCTCACCCGCGCCGCAACCGGCCCCAGGCATAGGCGGCGAAGACCGCGAGCAGCGTGACCGCCAGCCCATACCAGGTCAGCGCATATTCGAGATGGCGATTGGGGAAGGTGATGCGCGTCAGCCCCCCGACCGGCAAGCCGCCGGGGTTCGGCGTCGCATCGGCATCAATGAGGAAGGGCGCGGTGCGCAGCAGCCCCTTCGCCCCGGCGATCGCCAGCGGATCACGCGAGTACCAGCTGTCCTTGGCCGGCTCGTTTTCCGGCGTGAACAGGGTGGCGTCTTCCGGCATGCGCAGCAGGCCCGTCACTGTCACCAGCCCGTCCACCTGCCCTTCCGCGCGGCTCGCAGGGGCGCGGCGGTCGAGCGGGACGAAACCGCGATTGACCAGAATGGTGGCGCCATCGGCCATCACCAGCGGCGTGACCACCCAATAGCCGGGCCCGCCCGAACCATCCGCCGCGGAATCGACCAGCGCGTAGACCTGCACTTCGAGATCGTGCCGGAAGCGGCCCTGCGCCGCGACATGGCGGTATTCGTGGTCCTCGAAATTGATGGCCGGCCAGTCCGCCTCAACGGGCGCCGCCTGCACCGGGCCGTGAATGCGGGCCTCGACCTTGGCGACGAGATCCTGCTTCCAGGCGAGGCGCTCAAGCTGCCATGTGCCGAGGCCAACCAGAATGCCGAAGGCGACAAGGACGGTGAGCGCCGCCGGCAGCAGCTTGCGCAGCGGCGACTTGCGACGCCGGGCGACCGGCTCGGCGGATGCAGCGCTCACGCGCCACCCTTGTCGAGCCGCCCCTCCGACGCCTTCTTGGAGTATTGCAGGGCGATCATCGTCGCCTTGAGCGGGCGCAGCAGGCCGAGCGTCGAGATGAGCACCAGCGGGGTCCACAGCAGGGCGTGCACCCAGAAGGGCGGCGCGAAGGTCAGCTCGACCCAGAGCGCGAGGCCGACGACGAGGCTGCCCGCCGCGAGAATGATGAATACAACCGGCCCGTCGCCCGAATCGTCGAAGCTGTAGTCCAGCCCGCAGCTGGTGCAGGCAGGCGCGACGGTGAGAAAGCCGTTGAACAGCTTGCCACGCCCGCAGCGGGGACAGCGGCAGGAAAGTCCCGCCTGATAGGGCGAGACGCCGGTGTGAAAGGGCTGAAGGTCCATAAGCGGCTTGTACTCCCGTTGCCCCATGCTTGGAAATTGCCAATCCGTCGCGGGCTAAACGAAAAAGGGCGGCCGAAGCCGCCCTCGATCCGATGAAGCAACGCCTCAGTGAGGCGCGCCGGCACTGCCCCACACATAGATGAAGGTGAAGAGGAACAGCCACACCACGTCGACGAAGTGCCAGTACCAGGCCGCCGCCTCGAACCCGAAATGGTGGGTCGGGGTGAAGTGGCCGGCATAGAGACGGCCGAGGCACACGGCGAGGAAGATGGTGCCGACGATGACGTGGAAGCCGTGGAAGCCGGTCGCCATGAAGAAGGTGGCGCCATAGATGTTGCCGGAGAAGGCGAATTCGGCGTGGCTGTACTCGAAGCCCTGCAGCAGCGAGAACAGGAAGCCGAGGATGACCGTGAGCCAGAGGCCCCATTTGGCGCTCTGCCGGTCACCATGCACCAGCGCGTGGTGCGCCCAGGTCAGCGTGGTGCCGGAGGTCAGCAGGATCAGCGTGTTCAGCAGCGGCAGGTGCCACGGATTGAAGGTCTCGATCCCCGTCGGCGGCCAGTGCCCACCGGTGAACTCGGCGCGGGTGTAGTTGATCGCCTCGCCGGCGAACAGCGACGCGTCGAAGAACGCCCAGAACCAGGCGACGAAGAACATCACCTCGGAGGCGATGAACAGGATCATGCCGTAGCGCAGATGCAGCTGAACGACGGGCGTGTGCGCGTGCTGGTACTCGCCCTCGCGGATGATGTCCCGCCACCACACGATCATCGTGTACACGACGCCGAGGAAGCCGGCGATCATGACCAGCGAGGTGAGCTGGCCGTGCATCCAGAACACGGCACCCACCGCCAGCACGAATGCGAAGACGGAGATGACGGCCGGCCACGGGCTCGGGTCGACGAGATGATAATCGTGATGCTTGGCGTGGGCTTCAGCGTGGGCCTGGGCCATGGGTCGCGCTCTCCGTTCCGTCGTCTTCTCTAGCCGGCCACAGCTGTGACCGCAATGTGGCGTTCTGCCCGTTCAGAGGGGGGCTTTCCCTGCTTCGCTCTTGCTCGGCTCAGGCTTCCCCGCCGCGACCGGCGCCGCCTTGGGGAAGAAGGTGTAGGACAGGGTAATGGTCTTGAGGCCGTTCATCTCCGGATCCTCCGCCAGCGCGGGATCGACGAAGAAGACAACCGGCATGTCGAGCGTCTCGCCCGGCTGCAGCGTCTGGTCGGTGAAGCAGAAGCACTGCATCTTGGCGAAGTAGTAGCCGGACTGGGCCGGGGCGACATTATAGGTCGCGCTCGCCGTCACCGGCTGGGTGCCGTGATTGTGGGCACGGTAATAGGCGATCTTGGTCTCGCCGATGCGCATCTTCATGGTGCGCACTTCGGGCTCGAAGCTCCACGGCAGGCCCGGCGCCACATTGGCGTCGAACCGCACCTCGACGGTACGCTCCAGCGCCTGCGCGGGGGCGGCCACCGCGACCTTGGTGGCGCCGCCGAAGCCGGTGACCTGGCAGAACATCTGGTAGAGCGGAACCGCCGCATAGGCCGCGCCGAGCATGGCGAGCACGAACACACCGCAGGCCACCGCGACCGTGCGATGGCGCGTGTGGGACGCGCGCGCGGGGGCTGCCGGGGTCTGATCCTGAAGCGGGGTCGGGTCCGTTGCCATCAGCGCCTCACAGCGGCCGGATCAGCACGGCGGGGCCGAGCTTCACGATGGTCACGACATAGAACAGGACGCATAGCGCAGCGAGCACCAGCGCAATGGCGACCGAACGCTGCCGGCGCCGGCGCTTCTGATCCTCGGTGAGGACGACGCCCTCGCTCTCGGGCTCGCGCCCCTTCTGACCGTTCGACATGGCCTTCACCACCCCTGCCATGTGCTCTAGAGCCCGAGCCCCGCGGGTACGACCGCCTCAAGCAGCAGCACCGCGAAGAGCAGGAAGAGATAGAGAATGGAGAAACCGAACAGCTGACGGGCCGCCTTCTCCGCCGGAGCGCCCTCGCGGCGGCGGTAGACCCGCAGCGCCAGCGCCAGCATCATCGCGCCGGTGACGCCGGAGACGATGCCATAGCCCAGCCCAGCCATGCCGAGTAAGAAGGGCGACATGGCGAGCGGCACGAGGACCAGCGTGTAGAGCAGGATCTGGCGGCGCGTCTCGGCGGTGCCGGCCACGACGGGGAGCATCGGCACGCCGGCGCGCGCATAGTCGCCGGACTTGTAGAGCGCGAGCGCCCAGAAATGCGGCGGCGTCCAGAAGAAGATGATGAGGAAGAGCAGCACGCTCTCCAGCCCGATGCCGCCCGAAGCCGCGGCCCAGCCGACCATGGGCGGGAAGGCGCCCGCCGCACCGCCGATGACGATGTTCTGCGGCGTCCAGCGCTTCAGCCACATCGTGTAGATGACGGCATAGAAGAAAATGGTGAAGGCGAGCAGCGCCCCGGCGAGTTCGTTCACCAACAGGCCGAGCACCAGGACGGAGCCGACCGCGAGCGTCATGCCGAAGGCGAGCGCCTCGCCCGGCGCGATGCGCCCGGCGGGAATCGGCCGGCGCTGCGTGCGGCTCATGACCGCGTCTATATCCGCATCCCACCACATGTTGAGCGCGCCCGACGCGCCCGCGCCGATGGCGATGCACAGCAGCGCGGTGAAGGCGATGATCGGGTGCACCTCTCCCGGCGCGCGGACGATGCCGACAAGCGCCGTGAAGATGACGAGCGACATCACGCGCGGCTTCAGCAGCGCGACATAGTCCGCCACCGAGCCGGGATACATCCCCTCGACAGCCAGCGCGCCCGTGAGGGGCTCCTGGCGGGGCATATCATATTCGCGCGAGGCGACGTCGGTCATTTCTTCACTCCGGCGCCGCCGGCGGCGACGCTTCGTTTTCCGGCACCCGAACACGGCACCGGGATCAGAGCCACCGCAGCGCGGCGGGCGGATCGGTTCGGGCGGCCGACTGAGGCGACCACCCGCATGTCTGCGCCTTTCGCCATGTCCGGCGGCGGGCAGGTCCGGCGCAGCTCAGGCCGCGCCGGAGGAGGTCCGGATCCCTGCCGGGATCACTTGATCTTCGGCAGCACGTCGAAATGGTGGAAGGGCGGCGGCGACGACAGGGTCCACTCCAGCGTCGTGGCGCCCTCGCCCCACGGATTCGCACCGGCCGGCACCTTGGCCGCGAACATGCGGTAGACGCCGAACAGGAACACCAGCACCGCGAAGCCCGAGATGTAGGAGCCGATCGAGGAGACGAAGTTCCAGCCGGCGAAGGCGTCCGGATAGTCCGCATAACGGCGCGGCATGCCGGCGAGGCCGAGGAAGTGCTGCGGGAAGAACACCAGGTTCACGCCCACGAAGGTCAGCCAGAAGTGAATCTTGCCGATGGTCTCGTTGTACATGTAGCCGAACATCTTCGGCGACCAGTAGTACCAGCCGGCGAAGATGGCGAACACGGCGCCAAGCGACAGCACGTAGTGGAAGTGGGCCACCACGTAATAGGTGTCGTGCAGCGAGCGGTCGATGCCCGCATTCGACAGCACGACGCCGGTGACGCCGCCGACCGTGAACAGGAAGATGAAGCCGATCGCCCACAGCATGGGCACGCGCATCGAGATCGACCCGCCCCACATGGTGGCGATCCACGAGAAGATCTTCACGCCCGTCGGAACGGCGATAATCATCGTCGCGGCGACGAAATAGGCCTGCGTCGAGGAGGACAGGCCCACCGTGTACATGTGGTGCGCCCACACGACGAAGCCGACCACGCCGATCGCGACCATGGCGTAGGCCATGCCGAGATAGCCGAAGATCGGCTTGCGCGAGAAGGTCGACACGATGTGCGAGATGATGCCGAAGCCGGGCAGGATGAGGATGTACACCTCGGGGTGACCGAAGAACCAGAACAGGTGCTGGAACAGGATCGGATCACCGCCGCCGGCCGGATCGAAGAAGGTGGTGCCGAAATTGCGGTCCGTCAGCAGCATGGTGATGGCGCCCGCCAGAACCGGCAGCGACAGCAGCAGCAGGAAGGCGGTGACGAGCTGCGACCAGGCGAAGAGCGGCATCTTGTGCAGCGTCATGCCGGGGGCGCGCATGTTCAGGATCGTCGTGATCAGGTTGATCGCGCCGAGGATCGAGGACGCGCCGGCGATGTGCAGCGACAGGATCAGCAGGTCCATGGCCGGGCCGGGATGGCCGAGCTTGGAAGAGAGCGGCGGGTAGATCGTCCAGCCGCCGCCGAAGCCGTTGGAGCCCGCGGCACCCTCGACGAACAGCGACAGGATCGCCAGCGCGAAAGAGGGGGGCAGCAGCCAGAAGGCGACGTTGTTGATGCGCGGAAAGGCGGTGTCCGGCGCCCCGATCATCAGCGGGATGAAATAGTTGCCGTAGCCGCCGATCATCGCCGGCATGACCATGAAGAAGATCATGATCAGGCCGTGGCCGGTGGTGAACACGTTGAAGGTCTGCGGATCCGAGAAGATCTGCAGCCCCGGCTCCTGGAGTTCCATACGGATGCCGATGGAAAGGGCGCCGCCCACGATCCCCGCCACGATGGCGAAGATCAGGTACATCACGCCGATGTCCTTGTTGTTGGTCGAGTAGACCCAACGCTTCCAACCCGTCGGATCGCCCGTGTGTCCGGCTGCATATGCCATAGAACCGTCCCTCATTCGCACGCTTGCACGCGCTTAGTATTCTCTACCCTGCCGGCGCTCAGCGCGCGGCAGCGACCACGCCGGCGACCGGCTCATTCTGGGCGAAGCGCGCCGGCACGTCGGCCGCCGCGAATTTCTGCTTGGCCTGTTCGACCCAGCCCGCGAAATCCGCCTCGCTGACGACGCGGATGGCGATCGGCATGAAGGCGTGATCCTTGCCGCAGAGCTCGGAGCACTGGCCATAATACACGCCTTCCTTCGTCGCCTGGAACCAGCTCTCATTGAGGCGGCCCGGCAGGGCGTCGATCTTCACGCCGAAAGACGGCAGGGCGAAGGAATGGATCACGTCGGCTGCCGTGGCCTGGATGCGCACGACCTTGTTGACCGGCACCACGACCTCATTGTCGACCGCCAGCAGGCGCGGCTGGCCCGGCTGCAGGTCGGCCTCGGCGACCATCATGCTGTCGAAGGTGAAGGCGCCGTTGTCCGGGTACTCATAGGACCAGTACCACTGATGGCCGGTCACCTTCACGGTGAGGTCCGGATTGGGCAGGTCGAGCTGCAGGAACAGCAGCCGGAAAGACGGGATCGCGATCGCCACCAGGATGAGGACGGGGACCACGGTCCACACCACCTCGATCAGCGTGTGGTGGGTCGTGCGGGAAGGCACCGGATTGGCCTTCTCGTTGAACTTCACCATCACCACGATCAGCAGGACCAGCACCAGCAGCACGACGGCGACGATGATGGCCAGCAGAAAGACGTGGAAAGAATGGATGCTCTCCATCACCGGCGATGCGGCGCCCTGGAGGTTGATCTGCCACGGCGAAGGCTGCCCGGTGCCGGCCAAAGCAGGCGACACGCCAGACATGGCCAGCACGAAGGCGCCAGCAATTCCACCGAAGATGCCGGCGGCATTGCGCGCAGCGTTGCGGATCCACGATTTCATCGCGATCGTCACTCCCATCGACTCCCCTTCGCCCCGACACAGCAGAGCGCACCCGCCTGTCGGACCCAGCGGCATTTGATCTTCATCAAACACAAAAAGGACACCTGAGCAACGCGCCAAGGCCCTTCCCCTCCTGCGACATGACGTCGGGTGCCTGGAACCGTTCTATCTGCTGGAACGGTCCGGCCGCCCCATTCTTGACATGGCTGTGGGGCCCTTTACGCCTGCGCCCCGGTACCGGCCCGGCGCGGCGTGAGATACGATTCGGCTTGTCCCGCCGCGATGATTCTTTAGAAGACTCCTCAGACCCATATTCGGGAGATAGCCCATGCGCGGTTACGCGGCCCTTCGTTCAGCGTTTCTGGCAGCGTTCGCCGCCCTGGCCCTTCTGGCCGCGACCGGCAGCGGCGCGCAGGCGCAGGGCGTGGTTCGCTCCGTGCACGGGGAATGGCAGATCCGCTGCGACACGCCGCCCGGCGCACAATCCGAGCAATGTGTGCTGCTGCAGAGCGTGCAGGCGGATGACCGCCCCAATGTCGGCCTCACCGTCATCATCCTGAAGACCGCCGACCAGCAGAGCCGCCTCCTGCGCGTGCTCGCCCCGCTCGGCGTGCTGCTGCCCTCCGGCCTCGGCCTGAAGATCGACAATGCCGATGTCGGCCGCGCCGGCTTCGTGCGCTGCGTGCCCAATGGCTGCGTCGCCGAGGTGGTGATGGATGACAAGCTGATCGGCCAGCTGCGCAACGGCCAGAACGCCACCTTCATCGTGTTCCAGACGCCGGAAGAAGGCATCGGCATCCCGCTCAGCCTCAAGGGCTTCGGCGAGGGCTTCGACGCGCTTCCCTGAGGCGGCCATGAGCGGCACGCCCGAGACCTCCCCGCCCGATCATCCCCCGGTTCGGCTCGTCGTCTTCGACATGGACGACGTGCTGCTGCATTACGACGTCGACGCCCGGCGCGCGGCCATCGGCAAGCTCGCCGGCCGCTCGCTGGCAGAGGTCGAGGCGCTGATCTGGACCAGCGGGCTGGAAGATGCGGCCGATGCGGGCAAGCTCACCACCGACGCCTATCTCGACGCGATCTCCGCCGCGCTCGGCGTGCCGTTCGGCCGCGACGACTGGTTCCGCACCCGCGCGCTGGCGATGACGCTGGATCCCGCCGCAATGGCGCTCGTGGAGCGGGTGCGTGCCCGCACGCCTGTGGCGCTGCTCACCAATAACGGCTTCATCATGAAGGAGCACTTCGACGCGCTGGTGCCTCGCCTGCGCGCGCTGTTCGGCCCCGCCATGCATGTCGCCGCCGAGTTCGGCACCAAGAAGCCGGATCCCGCCATATATAGAGGTGTGGCCTCGCTCTACGGTGTCGAGCCGTCGCAGGCGGTGATGATCGACGACAAGGCCGTCAATGTGGAAGGTGCCCGCGCCGCCGGCCTGCGGGCGCACCGCTTCACCGGCGCGGACGCACTGGAAGTGTTTCTGGCGGAACTCGCTCTTATATAGAGTGCCCCGCAGGAGCCGCTCATGCCCGAACTTCCCGAGGTCGAGACCGTCCGGCGTGGACTTGCGCCGGTCATGGAAGGCCGTCTCATCGAACAGGCGCTCGCCCGCCGGCCGGATCTGCGCTGGCCGCTGCCGGAGCGCTTTGCCGAGCGGCTGACGGGGCGGCGCATCGCCGGGCTCGGACGACGGGCGAAATACCTGCTCGCCGATCTGGAGGCCACGCGGGGCGCGCCCGACGAAGTGCTGGTGATGCATCTGGGCATGTCCGGCTCCTTCCGCATCGAAATTGCGGACGACGCGGCGCTGGCGCCGGGCGCGTTCCACATGCCGCGCTCGAAGGCCGAGGCGCACGACCATGTGGTGTTCCATCTCGAGGGCCGCGCGCAGGTGATCTACAACGATCCCCGCCGCTTCGGCGCCATGCTGCTTGTGCCGCGCGCGCAGCTGGAAACGCATCCGCTGTTCCGTGATGTTGGGCCCGAGCCGCTGGGCAATTCCTTCGATGCCGCGAGCCTTGCACGGGCGCTGGCGGGACGGCGCACGCCGATAAAGGCGGCGCTGCTCGACCAGAAGGTCGTCGCCGGGCTCGGCAATATCTATGTGTGCGAGGCGCTGCACCGCGCCGGCATCGGGCCGGAACGGCTCGCCGCCACGCTGGCGACACCGACGGGGCGCCCGACGCGCGAGACGCGGCTTCTGGTCGACACCATCAGGCTGGTGCTGGAGGAGGCGATCGCCGCCGGCGGCTCCACCCTGCGCGACCATGCGCAGGTCGACGGCACGCTCGGCTATTTTCAGCACCGCTTCCGTGCCTATGACCGCGAGGGCGAGGCCTGCCTCGTGCCCGGCTGCACCGGCACCATTGCCCGGCTTGTGCAGAGCGGGCGCTCCACCTTCTATTGTGCCAGCTGCCAGAAATAGGGAGAGCGCCGGCCATGGCGTATGACAACATCCTCGTCGAAACCAACGGACGCGTCGGCATCGTCACGCTCAACCGGCCGAAGGCGCTCAATGCCCTCAACAACGCGCTGATCGCCGAGCTGAACCGCGCGCTCGACGCGTTCGAGGCGGACGCCGGGATCGGCTGCATCGTGCTCACGGGCTCGGAGCGGGCCTTCGCGGCGGGCGCCGACATCAAGGAGATGCAGCCCCTCGCCTTCCCCGGCACCTACACGGACGACTTCATTTCCAGCTGGGATAGGGTGGCGCGCTGCCGCAAGCCGGTGGTGGCGGCAGTCGCGGGCTATGCGCTGGGCGGAGGCTGCGAGCTGGCCATGATGTGCGACATCCTCATCGCCGCCGAAAATGCCCGCTTCGGCCAGCCGGAGATCCAGCTCGGCATCATGCCCGGCGCGGGCGGCTCGCAGCGCCTCACCCGCGCCATCGGCAAGGCGAAGGCGATGGAGATGTGCCTGACCGGCCGCCAGCTCACCGCCGAGGAAGCCGACCGCTATGGCCTCGTCTCGCGCGTCGTGCCGCTCGCCGACCTGCAGGCCGAGGCGATGAAGGTCGCCGACAAGATTGCCGGGCTCTCCCTGCCCTCGGTGATGCTGACCAAGGAGAGCGTCAACCGCGCCTTCGAGACCACGCTGGCGGAGGGGATTCGATTCGAGCGCCGGCTGTTCCAGGCGCTGTTCGCCACCGCCGACCAGAAGGAAGGAATGTCCGCCTTCGCCGACAAACGCAGTCCCTCCTTCAAGAATGCGTAAAGGCTTGGCCTGACTCGCCTTCCCATGGGACCTAGCATATTGACGCGGAAGCGCGCCCCGACTATAAGCCCGCCACTCGCGCAGGGCGCCTTCGGGTCTGCCCCGCCTCATTATTTGCAACCGACATTCGGGCAAGACGCGGCCACCGCCGAACTTGCAGAGACGAAGAGGACGGCCGATGGCCAATACGCCCTCCGCCAAGAAGGCGGCTCGTAAGATCGAGCGCCGTACCGCGGTCAACAAGAACCGCCGCTCGCGGCTGCGCACCTTCGTTCGTAAGGTCGAGGACGCGCTTGCGTCCGGCGACAGCGCGGCGGCGGCTGTGGCCCTCAAGGCGGCCGAGCCGGAAATCCAGCGCGCGGCCCAGAAGGGCGTGCTGCACAAGAACACCGCTTCCCGCAAGGTTTCGCGCCTTGCCCAGCGCGTGGCCAAGCTCAGCGCCTGATCGCTGAACGGCGACAATTTCAGGTTGTTGAAAAGCCCGGCTCACGCCGGGCTTTTTCGCGTTTGGGCCGCTGACCATGACGGCGCGAGGGCGGCGCGACGCCGACCCTGCCCCGGCGGTACGGCCGCGTTGGACGGGGCCTGCCGGGCCGCCACATGCGCGTTGCCAAACTGTCACACTCGTCGAAACGGTTGGCAAAATCTCCGTCCTATCCGGCGCATCCCGCTTGACAGCGCGGAGCCCGCAGAGCAGCGGAAAAAAGCACGAAATTCGTCACATCCCGCCACGAGGCGCGCAGATTTTCCTTATATATTTCATTGGCTTACGACCCACGTCATCCCGACCCGCCAGAATCATGGCGCACACCGCCCGAATGGTTGGCCACCGGCGAAAATAAGGTGAGGAAATGCCATGCGAAGTTGACCGGAGATTCTTGCAAGGGAGTCAGAGATTTGCCGACTGATGGCTTTTTTTTGGGCGGCTGATTCGCGGTTTTGGCAGCCTCGCCGGCCCCCGCGCCCCGCCGACGGCGTTGCACCGGACCGCCCCCCTGTGTATGTTGTCTTCATCCGGTTCCGCCGGGCCATCTCAGCGAAAAGTTGAGTTCTCGATCCACTCATTGTGACGTGAGGAGGTAGTTTCGTGCTGTTTTTACTACCTTCTTTTCCGACATGCCCGTGTTCGGCATTGGATTACACGACAACTCGGCCCTGCGAGAGTCAGTTGTCGGAGTGAGTTGTAACGGCGTTCATTCGTATCTGTATTTACAACAACGAAACCTGTTACAGGGACGGCAAGAACACTTGCCGCGAAGGGGTGACTATGACGACGCGCATGGGCGAAAGAGAGGTTCCACGTCAAGGGCGTGGCAAGGCGGCAACCTTGACCGGCCTTCTCTCCGGGATGAATGAGCCTTCGGCCGCCATCACGCCCCGCGCAATGCCCTGTTCCACGGTTTGCCCTCCGCCGGGCTGACGGCGCCCAGCGGCAGGACTATTGCCGGAACTGCAGGCGGCCGCTATGCGGACCGCCACTGACGATCCATCGACATCGACATGTGAACTCCCCTGTCTCTGCCGCGTGCGCGTGGTGCTTCGGGCGGGGCCGTTCCCTTTGTTCGTGTCTATCCAACAACCGCAAAAAATCGCGGAGCACGCATGTTCAAGTCCAGCAATATCGAGCCTTCAGACGGCGGCGCCTATCCGGGGCCGGTTTCGGGAGCCGGTTCACGAAGCGGTTTGGACAGTGGTGGCATGGACAATGCGCCGCGCGAGGCCTGGGATCGGGTCCGCCGCCGGCTGCGCGCCGAGATCGGCGAGGAAGTCTATTCCAGCTGGTTCCCGCGCATTGAACTCGACGGCATCCATGCCGGAACGGTTCGCCTGTCGGTTCCCACGCGCTTCCTGAAGACCTGGATCCAGCAGCACTATGTCGAGCGGCTGGTCGCCCTCTGGCAGGAAGAGGGCGGCGCCGAGCGCGTCGAGCTGATCGTGCGCACCGCCGTGCTGCGCGGCCCCGGTGTCGCGGCCCCGGTGCGCAGCATTGTCGCACCCGCCGTTGCCATTAATCGCCCCGCCACCGAGGCGCGCGCGCTGCCCAACCCCGCCACGGTGGAAGTGGGCAGCGGCTCCCCGCTCGACCCGCGCCTGACCTTCGCGACCTATCGGCTGGGCGATTCCAACCGGCTGGCCCATGCCGCCGCGCTCAAGGTGGCGGCAGCTCCGGCCGGCAGCGGGCCAGTGTTCAATCCGCTCTATCTCCATGCCGCGGTCGGCCTCGGCAAGACGCATCTTTTGCAGGCCATCGCCGCCGCCGGTTCCGAACATGGCCGCCGGGTGGTCTATCTGACCGCCGAGCGCTTCATGTATGGCTTCGTCGCCGCGCTGAAGAGCCAGTCGGCGATCGCCTTCAAGGAGCAGCTGCGCGGCATCGACACGCTGGTCATCGACGACCTGCAGTTCCTGCAGGGCAAGAGCGTGCAGCAGGAGTTCTGTCATACGCTCAACGCGCTGATGGATTCCGGCCGCCAGGTGGTGATTGCCGCCGACCGTCCGCCGGCGGAGCTCGACGCGCTTGAAGAGCGCGTGCGCTCGCGCCTGGCCGGCGGCCTCGTGGTCGAGATTGCCCCGCTGGACGAAGAGCTGCGCGTGGAGATCCTCGCCGCCCGCATCGCCGCCCTTGGGCTGCAGCATCCCGGCTTCACCGTGCCGCAGGACGTGCTCGGCTTCATTGCCCGCAACTGCGGCCAGAACGGGCGCGACCTCGACGGCGCGCTGAACCGGCTGCTGGCGCATAACCAGCTCACCTCCCGCGCCATCACGCTGGAAATGGCCGAGACCGCCGTGCGCGACCTCGTCCGCTCCACCGAGCCCAAGCGCGTGCGCGTCGACGACATCCTTCGTATCGTCGCCAAGCACTACAACGTCACCCGCGCCGACATCCTCTCGCAGCGCCGCACCGCCAATGTGGTGAAGCCGCGCCAGATCGCGATGTATCTGGCGAAGACGCTGACCCTGCGCTCGCTGCCCGAGATCGGCCGGCGCTTCGGCGGGCGCGACCACACCACCGTGCTGCACGCCGTGCGCAAGATCGAAGGCCTCGTCGGCAGCGACCGCGCCATGGCGGACGAGGTGGAGACGCTGAAGCGGCTGGTCAGCGACGACTGATCGTCGCCGGCCACGCGGGCCAGCCGGGAGGATTGCGGGCGCGCCGTGCCGAACGGCGCGGCTATCCCCGTAAATCCCGATCCTATCCCCACTATTTTGCCGCATCGCAGCGTCGGCGGCTTGCCATGGGCCGGCGCTGGCGGCAATGTCGTCGCCCCCGGCGGCGCGCCCGCGCCGTCCGCTCGGGGCGCGCGCGGGGCGATGCCTCGCGTCCTGCGCACCGGGCGCTAACCGTTCCTCGTATAGCCACGGGTGTCGCGACCATGAAGGTCACCGTCGAGCGGGCCGAGTTGCTCAAGTCCCTCGCCCACGTTCATCGTGTCGTTGAACGGCGCAACACCATTCCGATCCTCGCCAACGTCCTGTTGCGGACCGATGCGCGGGGCCTCGCGCTGCGTGCCACGGACCTCGACATCGAGATCGTCGAGACCATCTCCGCCGAGGTCGGGCAGGAGGGCGCCACCACGGTGCCCGCCCACACCGTCTATGACATCGTCCGCAAGCTGCCCGAGGGTGCGCAGGTCCAGCTGGAGACCTCCGGCGACCGCGGCACGCTCACCGTGCGCGCCGGCCGCTCGCGGTTCGCGCTGCAGACCCTGCCGGAGAACGAATTCCCCGATCTCGCCGCCGGCGAGATGACGCACCGCTTCACCCTGCCCGCAGGCGAACTGAAGCGGCTCGTCGACAAGACCCAGTTCGCAATCTCCACCGAGGAGACGCGCTATTACCTGAACGGCATCTACCTGCATGTCGCGGATGCCGGCGGGCCGGTGCTGCGCGCCGTCGCTACCGACGGTCATCGTCTGGCGCAGGCGCAGACCGCCGCGCCGAGCGGAGCGGCCGGCATGCCGGGCGTGATCGTGCCGCGCAAGGCAGTCGCCGAAATCCAGCGTCTCGCCGAGGATGGCGATGCCGAGGTGACGGTCGAATTGTCCAGCTCGAAGATCCGCATCTCGCTCGACCGCGTGGTGCTGACCTCCAAGCTGATCGACGGCACCTTCCCCGATTATGGCCGCGTGATCCCGACCGGCAACGACAAGACGCTGATCGTCGACAAGGCCGATTTCGCCTCCGCCGTCGACCGCGTCTCCACCGTCGCCAGCGAGCGCGGCCGGGCGGTGAAGCTCTCCATCGCGGATGGCAAGCTGACCCTTTCGGTCACCAACCCGGATTCGGGCAGCGCGACCGAGGAGCTGGAAGTCGAATACGGCTCGGAGCCGATCGATATCGGCTTCAACAGCCGCTATCTCCTGGACATCACCTCGCAGATCGAAGGCGGCACGGCCGAGCTCAAGCTCGCCGATCCGGGTTCGCCCACTCTGGTGCAGGACCCGGACAAGCGCGGCGCGCTCTATGTGCTGATGCCGATGCGCGTGTGACCGCGCGCACGACGTCCCCGGCGCGCATCACCCGCCTGCGGCTGACCGATTTCCGCAGCTACCACGCCGCCGACCTGCGCACCGGCGGCGGCCCCATCGTGCTGCTGGGGCCCAATGGCGCGGGAAAGACCAATCTTCTTGAAGCCATCTCGCTGCTGGCGCCCGGCCGCGGCCTGCGCCGGGCCGGGCTCGACCAGTTCGCCGCACGCCGGCCCGATGGCACCCAGACCACGGGCTGGGCGCTGTCCGCCGTGGTGGAAGGTCGCTATGGCGAGGTGACGCTGGGCACCGGCGTCGAAGAGGCGGGCGAAGCCCGCGCGCGCCGCTGCCGCGTCGATGGCGAACCCGTCGGCTCGGCCGCCGCCTTTGCCGACCATCTGCGCGTTGTTTGGCTGACCCCCGATATGGATGGGCTGTTCACCGGCCCGCCCTCCGACCGGCGCCGTTTCCTCGACCGGCTCGTGCTGGCGGTCGATGCCGAACATGGCGCGCGGGTAAACGCTCTGGAGCGCGCGCTGCGCTCGCGCAACCGGCTGCTGGAAGACCCCTCCACCGATCCGCGCTATCTCGACGCCGTGGAGCAGGAACTGGCCGCGCTCGCCGTGGCGGTGGCTGCCGCGCGGCTGGAGACGGTGCGCCGCCTCGCCGCCGGCATTGCCAAGGCGCGGGAGGTTGGGCGCGACGATACCTCGCTGTTTCCCTGGGCGACGGTGGCACTGGAGGGCGAGGTCGAGCGCGCGCTCGGGCGCGAGCCGGCGACCGTGGTCGAGGACCAGTACCGCCTGAACCTGCGCGGCGCCCGCTCCCGCGACCGTGCCGCCGGCCGCACGCTGGACGGGCCTCATCTCACCGATTTCAGCGTCGGCCACGGCCCAAAGGCCATCCCGGCGGCGCAGGGCTCTACCGGCGAGCAGAAGGCACTGCTCATCGGCCTCGCCCTTGCCCATGCGCGCCTCGTCGGCGAGATGGCGGGCATGGCGCCGGTGATGCTGCTGGACGATGTCGTCGCCTATCTCGACCCCGCCCGCCGCGCCGCGCTGTTCGAGGCGCTGGACGCGCTCGGCAGCCAGGTGTGGATGACCGGCGCCGACCCCGCCGCCTTCACCGCCCTTGGCGCGAGCGCGGAGCGCTTCGAGGTACGGCCCGGCCATGTCATGCCCGCGACGGGAGAGTGAACCCATGCTCGACCACGTTTCCATCACCGTATACGATCTCGCCCGCGCCTTGCCCTTCTACGACGCGATCATGCAGGCGCTCGGTGTCCCCTGTGTGCGGCGCGGGGACACCAGCGTGGGCTACGGCATCCGCAACCGGCCGGACGATGACGGCCACACCTATCTCAGCGTCGTCGCCTCGCGCGGAACGGTGGTCGCCGACAACCGGCACTGGTGCTTTCGCGCCCCGGACCGGCCGGCGGTCGACGCCTTCCACGCCGCCGCGCTCGCCCATGGCGGGCGGGATGATGGCGCACCGGGCCTGCGGCCGGACTATCACGCCGCCTATTATGCCGCCTTCGTGCTGGACCCTGACGGCAACCGCATCGAGGCCGTCTGCCACAGGCAAGATCCCGCCGGCATCCCCGGCAAAACTTGAAAATCCGCGCCTTAGGGCCTATGTGGAGGCCACGCGCGCCGCGCGCGCGTATGTGAGCATCATGCACCTGATCGACCTCATCATCTTCGCTGCCGCGCTGGCCCTGGCGGCCGCTTCGCCGGGACCGAGCGTGATCGCGATCATTGCCCGCACGCTGGTGCGCGGGCGCGAAGGCTCCGCCCCGCTCGTCGCCGGCATCGTGCTGGGTGACATGGTGTGGCTGGCGGCCGCCGCCCTCGGGCTTGCCGCGCTGGCGGCGGCGCTCGGCTCGCTTTTCGTCCTCGTTCGCCTCGCCGCGGCCGCCTATCTCGTCTACCTCGCCTGGAAACTGTGGACGGCGACGTCCGCTGCCGCCGACGTGGTGCCCATACGCGAGGCGGATTCGCGCCTCGGCCTGTTCCTCACCGGGCTGGGCATGACGCTGGGCAATCCGAAGGCCATGGCCTTCTACCTCGCCTTGCTGCCCAGCATCGTCGATCTCAACCACCTGACGCTGATCGGCTTTGCCGAACTGTGCGGCGTCATCGCCGTGGTTCTCGTGGCGGTGTTCGCCACCTATGTGACGCTCGCCCATCGCGCCCGGCGCTTCGTTGGCAGCGCGCGCGGCACCCGGCTGATCAACCGCGCCTGCGGCACCGCGATGGTCGGCGCCGCCGTGCTGGTAGCCACGAAATAACCGCGCGTTTGCGCTACAAACATCCTGTCAATTCAAACGATTCGCAGAGCTTGACCCCATGGCCGATTCCGACAACGCCCAGACCCCCGCACCGAACGGGGACGATTATGGCGCGCAGTCGATCCAGGTGCTTCGCGGTCTCGACGCGGTGCGCAAGCGTCCCGGCATGTATATCGGCGATACCGATGACGGCTCGGGCCTGCACCACATGGTCTATGAGGTGGTGGACAACGCCATCGACGAGGCGCTGGCCGGCTATGCCGACGAAGTCACCGTCACGCTGAACGCCGAAGGCTCGGTGACCGTGACCGACAATGGCCGTGGCATCCCCACCGACATTCATTCGGAAGAAGGCGTCTCGGCGGCCGAGGTCATCATGACCCAGCTGCACGCCGGCGGTAAGTTCAACCAGAACTCCTACAAGGTTTCCGGCGGCCTGCACGGCGTCGGCGTGTCGGTGGTGAACGCGCTCTCCACCACGCTCGACCTGACCATCTGGCGCAACGGGCTTGAGCACCATATGCGCTTCCGCAATGGCGACGCGGAAGCGCCGCTGGCGGTGAAGGGCCCGGCGCTCGAAGGCCGGCGCGGCACCATGGTCACCTTCGTGCCGAGCCCGCAGACCTTCACCCACATCGAATTCGACTACGCCACGCTGGAACACCGCCTGCGCGAGCTCGCCTTCCTCAATTCCGGCGTGCGCATCGTGCTGACCGACGCGCGCCACGCCGAGGTGAAGCGCGAGGAGATGATGTATGAGGGCGGCGTCGAAGCCTTCGTGCAGTATCTCGACCGTTCCAAGCAGGCCCTGCTGCCCAAGCCCATCGTCATCCGCTCCGAGAAGGACGGGATCACGGTCGAATGCGCGCTCTCGTGGAACGACAGCTACCACGAGAACGTGCTGTGCTTCACCAACAACATCCCGCAGCGCGATCGCGGCACGCACTTCACCGGCTTTGCCGCCGCGCTGACGCGCCAGGTCATCGGTTATTCCGAGCGCTCGGGCATCGCCAAGAAGGAAAAGGTCGACCCTACCGGCGAGGATTGCCGTGAGGGACTGACCGCCGTGCTCTCGGTGAAGGTGCCGGACCCGAAATTCTCGTCGCAGACCAAAGACAAGCTGGTCTCATCTGAGGTGCGCCCGGTGGTCGAGGCGCTGGTGAACGACGCGCTCGGCACCTGGCTGGAAGAACACCCGGCCGAGGGCAAGGTGCTCGTCACCAAGGTCGTGGAAGCCGCCGCCGCGCGCGAGGCCGCCCGCAAGGCGCGCGAGCTCACCCGTCGCAAGAACCCGCTCGACGTCGCCTCCCTGCCCGGCAAGCTGGCCGACTGCCAGGAGCGCGATCCCGCCAAGTCCGAGCTGTTCATCGTCGAGGGTGACTCGGCCGGCGGCTCCGCCAAGATGGGCCGCAACCGCGCCTTCCAGGCCATCCTGCCGCTGCGTGGCAAGATCCTGAACGTAGAGCGCGCGCGCTTCGACAAGATGCTCTCTTCCGAGATGATCGGCACGCTGATCACCGCACTCGGCACCGGCATCGGCCGCGACGATTTCAACGCCGAGAAGCTGCGCTACCACAAGATCATCATCATGACGGACGCGGACGTGGACGGTTCCCACATCCGCACCCTGCTGCTGACCTTCTTCTTCCGGCAGATGCCGGAGCTGCTGGACCGCGGCCATGTCTATATCGCCCAGCCGCCGCTCTATAAGGTCTCGCGCGGCAAGTCCGAGCAGTATCTGAAGGATGAGCGCTCGCTGGAGGATCACCTGATCAATCAGGGCCTCGAAGAGGCGGCACTCGCGCTGGTCACGGGCGAGGTGCGCGCCGGAAGCGACCTGCATCAGGTGCTGGAGAACGCGCGTTCCTTCCGCCATGTCATGAACGGCCTGCACCCGCGCTATAACCGCGCCGTGGTGGAGCAGGCCGCCATTGCCGGCGCGCTGGCGCCGGGCCTGCTCATCGAGGAGGAACGCGCCACCGCCATCGCCGCCGTGGTGGCCGAGCGTCTCAACCTCATCGCCGACCAGACCGAACGGGGCTGGGTCGGCGAGGCGGACGGCTCCGGCTTCAAGTTCACCCGCACCGTGCGCGGCGTGAAGGAAGTGGCCGTGCTCGACGCCACCTTCGTCAGCTCGGCCGAGGCCCGCCGGCTCGACAGCCTCGCCGCCGAACTGCAGGAGGTTCACGCCGAGCCTGCCACGCTGCGCCGCCGCGGCGTTGAGACGGTGGTCTATGGCCCGATGGACCTGTTCGACGCCGTCACCGATGCCGGCCGCAAGGGCATTTCGCTGCAGCGCTACAAAGGCCTCGGCGAGATGAATGCCGAGCAGCTGTGGGAGACCACGCTCGACGTCAACGCCCGCTCGCTGCTGCAGGTGAAGGTGAAGGAGGTCGCCGACGCTGACGACCTGTTCAACCGCCTGATGGGCGACGTGGTCGAACCGCGCCGCGAATTCATCCAGGACAACGCCCTGCGCGCCAGCGTCGACGTGTGATTCCGCGCGGCGCGCTCAGCGCGCCGCGATCCGCCCGCCGATGCGGGCCGTGCCGGTGTCGCCATTGTCCCGCTCCCACGCCACCTGCCGCTCGCCGGTGCGGGTGAGCACGAAGCACATGGGCTTGCCGTCGTACCAGCTCTCGAATTTCTGGCAGAGACGGTCGCCGTCGATCCACCAGCGGCCGCTATCCGTCGGCTTGGCCAGCCGGCCGAGGCCGATGGCATCGCCATCGCCGTCGACGCGCCCGTCGGCATGGTAATTCAGCGGAAACTCACCACCGAGCGGCACGGCGAGGAAGACATGCCGGCCGACGATCTCGCGGCGGATATCCTCAGCCGAGAGTTCGCCGGCAAGGGCCGGGATGGCCCACAGGGCGGCGGGCAGAACGAAGAAGCGTAGCGTCGTCAGCTGCATGGCGTTACCCATCGTTGGCTCCTGCACCTTCACGTCACCGCCTGTTACGCAGGGGGGCGGGCTTCGGATCGCTCCTGCATGTCGCGCCGAAACGGCCTGGCTTGGCCGGCGCCGACCGCTGTGCTCAAGCGACGTGAATCCGTGAAAGGCCTACTCGCCTTGGCGCCGGCCCAGAACTAGAGTGCCGGTCCCCGTGTCCCCGCCCGCGTGACGCTCATGACCCAGCCCGCCTCCCCCGCCCCCCGCACCGGCGCCCGCATTCTCGTGGATGCCCTCATCGCCAACGGCATTGAGCGCGCCTTCGGCGTACCCGGCGAAAGCTATCTCGACGTGCTCGACGCGCTGGCCGACACAGAAGTCGATTTCGTCATCTGCCGGCAGGAGAGCGGCGCGGCGATGATGGCGGAGGCCGTAGGCAAGCTCACCGGCAAGCCGGGCATCTGCTTCGTCACGCGCGGACCCGGCGCCACCAATGCCAGCGCCGGCGTGCATGTCGCCCAGCAGGATTCGACGCCGATGATCCTGTTCGTCGGGCAGATCTCGCGCTCCATGCGCGGGCGCGAGGCGTTCCAGGAGGTCGACTACCGCGCGGTGTTCGGCACGCTGGCGAAATGGGCGGTGGAGATCGACGAGGCCGCGCGCATCCCCGAGATCATCGCCCGCGCCTTCCGCGTCGCCACGCAGGGCCGGCCGGGGCCGGTGGTGATCGCACTCCCCGAGGACGTGCTGAGCGAGATGGCGACGGTCGCCGATGCGCCCCCCGTCGAGCCCGTGGAGACATGGCCCGGCCTCACCGACATGATGCGCCTGCAGAAGCTGCTCTGGTCTGCCTCCAAACCCGTCATGATCCTCGGCGGCGCGCGCTGGAACCCCAAGGCCGTGGCGTCGGTGGTGCGCTTTGCCGAGCGCTTCGACCTGCCGGTTGCCGCGTCCTTCCGCCGGCAGATGCTGTTTCCGGCGGATCATCAAAACTATGCCGGCGATGTCGGCCTCGGCATCAACCCGAAGCTGGTGGCGCGGCTGAAGGAGGCCGACCTCGTCATCGTCGCCGGCGGCCGGCTGGGCGAGGTGCCCTCGCAGGGCTACAGCCTCTACGACATTCCCGGTCCCGGCGTGAAGCTGGTGCATGTGCATGCCGACCCGGATGAGCTCGGCCGGGTCTACCAGCCCGCGCTCGCCATCAATGCTTCGGCCTCCGCCTTCGCCGCCGCGCTGGAAGGCGTGCAGCCGCCCAATGCGATCAGCTGGGCCGAGTGGCGCGAAGCCGCGCGCGCGGACTATCTCGGCTGGACCGAGACGCCGCCGAGCAATCCCGGCGCGGTGCAGATGTCGACGCTGGTGCGCTATCTCCGGGACCTGCCGAAGGATGCCATCATCTGCAACGGCGCCGGCAATTTTGCCATCTGGGTGCATCGCTTCCATCGCTTCCGCGCCTTCGGCACCCAGCTGGCGCCGACCTCGGGATCGATGGGCTATGGCGTGCCAGCGGCCATCGCCGCCAAGCGCACGGCACCAGCGCGCACGGTGGTCGCGGTGGCCGGCGACGGGGATTTCCTGATGACAGGGCAGGAGTTCGCAACCGCCGTTCAGTACGGCATCCCCGTGGTGGTGGTGCTGATCGACAACGGCATGTACGGCACCATCCGCATGCATCAGGAGCGCGAATTTCCCGGCCGCGTCTTCGGCACGACGCTGAAGAACCCGGACTTCGCCGCCTATGCCCGCGCCTTTGGCGGCTTCGGCGTCACGGTGGAGACCGACGCCGAGTTCAAGCCCGCGCTCGATGCGGCGTTCGCCTCGGGGCAGCCGGCCATCGTGCATGTGAAGCTCGACCCGGAAGCGATCACCCCGGTCGCGAGCCTGTCGGCGATCCGCGAGAAGGCGCTGGCGGCAAAGACCTGAGGGCTGGGCCGCCGCGTCCTACGTCGCCATCTCCTGCGCCACCACCGACACGGTGGCGTGCGAGAGGCGGCGGAACAGCCGGCGTTCCTGCACCAGCGGCCACCAGTCGAACAGGAAGATCTCCATCGGCCGCCAGTTGGCGACCCAGCCGAGGATGATGAGCCCCTCCATCACCACCTCGGCGAGGCGGGACTGCGGGAACAGGCCGACGAGGAACTGGCCGACCGCCAGGCACAGGCCGAGCACGACCAGCCCGATCAACAGCATCTTGCGGCCGAGCGCGAACAGCCGCTCCAGCTCAGCGCTGCGCCGCTCAGCCTGCCGCTCGAAATGCCGCTGCACGATGGAAGGCAGCCCCCGCGCGAGATCGCCGGACAGCTGCGCCTCGGGGAGATGAATGAGGATGGCGAGCGGTTCATCCGGCGTCATCTCGCCGGCCCGCTCGCCTATATATTCCTCGACATCGCCGTCCAGCCCGCGCTCGCGGAACGGGAATGGATCGAGCATATCCAGCAACTGCTCGGGACTATCGACCCGAAGGTCGATCCGGCCTCTGTGACGCGTCGCCATGATATGCCGCCTTCCCCAACCGCCGCCGGACCCTGGGGGTCAGGTCGCGCCGTTCGCCAGTTCGCCGGCCAGCGCGCGGGCGATCAGCGCGCGCGTCTCCGGAATGCCGTAGGCGGCGACGAAGGAGCCGAAGCGCGGCCCTTCCTTCTCGCCGAGCAGCAGCTCGTACAGCGCGCTGAACCACGCGAAGGTCACACCCGGCCCGCCGGTGGGGCTGGTGCGCTTGTGGTCCTGGTAGCGCGGCTCGGCGCGGCCGACATCCAGCACCGCGTTCTGGATTGCCTCGCGGTCGTCGCCATTCACCTGCGCCAGCGCCGCATCGAGCGCGGCGAGCGCCTTGGCTTCCACCTCATCCGGCAGGCGATAGCGCCGGCGCGGCTTCACCCGGTCGACAAAGTAGCGAACGGCATAGCCCGCGAGTTGGTCGAGCGTGGGATGCGTCTGCGCCGACGTGCCGGGCGCATAGCGCTCGATGAAGCGCCACAGCACGGCCTTGTCCTCGGCATTGGAGGCCGAGGCGAGCTTGAGCATGAGGCCGAAGGTCAGCGGCAGGTCGACCACCGGCGGGTTGCCGGAATGGATGTGCCAGACCGGGTTGCCGAGGCGGTTCTTCCAGTCCTGCTGGGGGTAGCGGGCGAGGAAGTTGAAATACTCGTCCACCGCCTTCGGGATCACGTCGAAATGCAGCTTCTTGGCCGAGCGCGGCGACTGGAACATGTACAGCGCCAGGCTCTCGGGGCTGGCATAGGTCAGCCATTCGTCGATGGTCAGGCCATTGCCCTTGGACTTCGAGATCTTCTGGCCGTTCTCGTCGAGGAACAGCTCATAGACGAAATGCTCGGGCGCGGTGCCGCCGAGGATTTCGCTGATGCGGTCATAGATCGGCGCGTTGGTCTGGTGGTCCTTGCCGAACATCTCGAAATCGACGTCGAGCGCCGCCCAGCGGGCGCCGAAATCGGGCTTCCACTGCAGCTTCACCTTGCCGCCGGTGACGGGCAGCGTCTTGTCCAACCCGTCCTCGTCGGTGAAGGTGATGGTGCCCGCCTTGGCGTCGACCGCCAGCAGCGGCACATAGAGCACCCGGCCGGAGGTGGGCGAGATGGGCAGGAAGGGCGAATAGGTCGCCTGCCGCTCCTCGCCGAGCGTGGGCAGCATCACCTCCATGATGGCCTCGTACTTCTCCGCCGCCTTCAGCAGCACGGCGTCGAGCTTGCCGGACGCGTAGTACTCGGTCGCGCTGGCGAATTCATACTCGAAGCCAAACGTGTCGAGGAAGCGCCGCAGCATCGCGTTGTTATGGTCGCCGAAGCTCGCATAGCCGCCGCCGAACGGGTTCGGCACCTTGGTGAGCGGCATCTGCAGATACGGCTTCAGCGCGGCGGGATCCGGCACGTTCTCCGGAATCTTGCGCATGCCGTCCATGTCGTCGGAGAAGCACAGGAGGCGCGTGGGGATCTTGCCCTCGGTCAGCACATGGAAGGCGTGGCGCACCATGGTGGTGCGCGCCACCTCGCCGAAAGTGCCGATATGGGGCAGGCCCGAGGGGCCATAGCCGGTCTCGAACAGCACTTCGTCCTTGGGTTTCCGCTTCAGACGCTCGACGATCTTGCGGGCTTCCTCGAACGGCCAGGCGCCGGCGGTTTCCGCCAGCGTGCGCAGTTCGGCTGCAAAATCCTCGACCGGAGCGGTCGCCGTCATGATGTGCCCTCCAGGGCTATGCGAAAAATGGGCTCTGCGAAAAGCGGCAAAAGGCGCCGCACGGGCGCCTCGACGCATGCTCTAGGTAGTACGGGCTGCGGCGTCAATAAACGCTGATGGGAAACCAGCGCAGATAGAGGTCGGTGTAGACGCCCTCTTCCCAAAGTTGGGTCAGCGCGTAATTGAGCGACTGGCGCAACGCATCGTTACCGCGCTTGACCGCGATGCCCATGCCTTCGCCGAAATAGAGGCTCTCGGTGAAAGGGCCGCCGACAAAGGTGCAGCAATTGTTCGAGGACGTGCCGTTGAGCCACAAGGCGAGCTGCACGCCGTCGCCGAAGACCAGGTCCACCTCGCCCTTCTGCAACGCCTCGCGCGCCGCCTCGGGCGTGGGGAAGGAGCGGATGGTCGTCTCGGCGAACAGATCGCGCAGAAAGGCTTCATGGGCGGTGCCGGCGACGACGGCGACCTTGCGGGACGCCACGCCATCCGGCGTGATGGTAGTCATGTCGCTGCCGCGCCGTGCCGCGAAGCGCGCCGGGGAGCGGAAATAGCGGTCGGTGAAATCGACGGTCTGCCGCGTCGCCGGCGTGATGGCGATGCCGGCAATGGCCGCATCCGCCTTGCCCTCGTCCAGCGCCTTCACGACTTCGTCGAAGGGCAGCACCTGCAGCGTGCAGGGGATGGCGAATTCGTTGCAGATGGCGCGGGCGATATCGACGTTGAAGCCGGAGGGCTGGCCCGCCGCATCGCGGAAGCTGAAGGGCGGATAGTCGTCAGTGGTGACAAAGCGGATCTGCGTCGGCAGCCGCGTCACATCCGGCCGCTCGGGCCGCCGCTTGGGATCCCAGAAGCCGGGCACCACGACGCTCGCGCCGGCCTGCGCCGCCGGCGGGCTTGCAGTCTGCGCTCCCGCCGGAGCAAGGCTCCAGGCCGCGAAGGCGACGGCGAGCACGGAAGCGAACTGAAAGACTCGACGGGAATGAGCGGAATACTTCACACTGGCCTCGCACCTGCCACGGCCTGACTGCCTGCGCCGCGCCACCTTCTAGCGCGCCGCACGCGATGAGGCGAGTGGCCGCGTGTTGCTTCGCTAGGGGGCTGGCGATGAAAACGAACGCGCAGAGGCATGACGGGCCCGCCGACGGCGTGGGCCCGCCCATCGAGATTGCCGGGATCGCGGATCAGCTCGCGGCCGGCGACATCGTCCATGCGCGACATCGCGCGCGGCTGATCGGTACCGGCGCCGACGAGGTGCTGCTGGCCAGCGGCACGCTGGACGCCGACACGCTGGCGCATGCCGCGTCCCGGCACCTCGGCGTCGGCTTCGCGCCATTGGCGGGCGGGGCGACAGCCGGCAAGGCGAACCCCTCCCCGGCCGATCTCGCAGCCATGCTGCGCAGCGGAATGATGCGGGCGGCCGATGGCCGGCTGGTGATCGCCGCGCGTGGCCGGGCGTTGCGCGAACTCGGCGGACGGCTGACGGCGCGGCCGGAGCTGCGGGCCTCGATCCTGCTGACGACCCCCGAACGGCTCGCCGCCTATGCCCGCCGGCGTTTCAGCGAGGCGCTCGCCGAGCACGCCGCTCTCGGGCTGCGGCGGCTGCAGCCGCGCGCCAGCGCCGGCACGCTCGGGGCGAGCCGCCTCGCCTTTGCCGGGCTCGCCGGGCTGCTGGCGCTGGTGCCCTTCGTATTGGCGGAAGCGCCCGGCCCGCTCGTCGTCCTTCTCGCGAGCCTTGTGGGCGCCGTGCTGCTGGGTTGGACCATTCTGCGGCTGGCCGCCTGCCTCGGCTCGCCGCCGGACCCCTTTCCTGCGCCCTTGCGCGACGACCGGCAGTTGCCGGCCTATTCGCTCATCATCGCGCTGTACCGCGAAGCGCGCGTGGTGCCCCAGCTGGTGGCCGCGATCGAGGCGCTGGACTACCCCAAGGAGAAGCTACAGGTCCTGCTGGTGATCGAGCCGGACGACCCCGCCACGGCGTTCGCGCTGGCGTGTCACGCGCGCCATCCCTGCTTCGAGGTCATCACCGCGCCCGACATCGCGCCGCGTACCAAGCCGAAGGCGCTGAACGTTGCGCTGCCCTTCGCACGCGGCGCCTATGTCGGCGTGTTCGACGCGGAGGACATACCCGAGCCGGACCAGCTCCGGCACGCCTGCGCCGTGTTTGCCAGCCGTGGCGGCGCAAGGATCGGCTGCGTGCAGGCGCGGCTCGCCATCGACAATATGGAGGATGGCTGGATCACGCGGCAGTTCGCCGCCGAATATGCCAGCCACTTCGACGTCCTGCTGCCCATGCTCGGCGCCTGCCGGCTGCCCTTTCCACTCGGCGGCACGTCCAATCATTTCCGCCGCGCGGCGCTCGAGGCGGCGGGAGGATGGGACCCGTTCAATGTGACGGAAGACGCCGATCTCGGCATACGGCTGGCGCGGCATGGCTGGCAGGCAGCCGTCATCGCCTCGACGACCGATGAGGAAGCCCCACGGCGCTGGCAGGCATGGCTTCGCCAGCGCACCCGCTGGTACAAGGGCTGGATGCAGACGCTGCTGGTGCACGGACGGCACCCGCTGGCGTTGACGAGGCAGGTGGGGTGCGGCAGCAGCGCGGCATTCTTCGTTCTGCTGGGAGGCGGCGTCGCCGCGGCGATGATCCACCCCTTCTTCCTGCTCACCCTCGCCTGGAATCTGCTGCTCGGCCGCCCCGCACCGCTCGACACCGCGGCCTTCGCCGTCGAGGGCATCGGGCTCGCGGTCTTCCTGGTCGGCTATCCCGGCGCCCTTCTCTGCACGGCCCTCGGCATGCGGCGGCGGCGCATGGGCGGCCTCTGGCGGGTGCTGCCGCTGATGCCGGTGTACTGGCTGATGATGTCGCTCGCCGCCTGGCGGGCTGTGCTGCAGCTGGTCTGCGCGCCGCAGCTCTGGGAGAAGACCGACCACGGGCTGGCGCGCACCTCCCGCCGCCGTGCCCGCAAGGTGCGGCTCGTGCGTCCTACAAATAGCGGCGCAGATCGGCGGCGGCCTCGGCCGGCGGGCGCTTGAGATTGAACGGGGCGATGAACTCGCCGTCCTTGCCCATGAGATACACGATGGCCGTATGGTCCATCGTGTAGTCCCCGTCGCTGGTCGGCACCTTCTTGGCATAGGCACGATAGGCCTTGATGACCGCGGCGATCTGCGCGGGCGTGCCGGAAAGCCCCTGAATGCTGGGATGGAAGCTGCCGAGATAGGCCTTCATCGAGGCGGGCGTATCGCGCTCGGGATCGACGGTGATGAACAGGCCGGTGACCTTGCGCGCGTCCGGGCCGAGTTCCTCGAAGAGCTGCGACATCTCGAACAGCGTGGTCGGGCAGATGTCGGGGCAGTGGGTGAAGCCGAAGAAAACCAGGGTGGGCTGGCTCAGAAAGGTCTCCTGCGTCACCGCCTGCCCATCCTGATCGACCAGCTCGAACGGCCCGCCGATCGCGGTCGTGCTCGCCACCGGCGAAGAGGCGCGCGGCAGCAAAGCGAGCGTGCCGCCGACAATGGCCACCGCACCGAGAACAAAGGCGGCAAGGAGAATGACGATATTGCGGTTGCGCATGCGTGGGCACCTGTTTGACGGCCATGTCGGCCAGAGCGCGATCTTCTCCGCCCCGGCATTCCGCCCGATCGGATGAGGCCCGGTCACGCGCGGCGGCGCGGCCTAAGGCTCAGAAGCAATAGGCGAAGCCTGCCGCCACCATGTCGAAGAAAACGGCAGCACCGTGACGCGCCCACAGGCCGATCGCCGCAGCGAGCAGAGCGGCGAGAGCGACGCCGACACCCCACCTTGCTACCTTCCGTGAGGCATTGTACCCCGTAGCCATCGGACACCTTGGATTGTTTGCCTGAGGGGAAAGTGCGTAAACCTTAATGTCCCAAAATATCTCAAATTCAAACGAGTTTGTACGGACTACTTGCTACGGTTGGAGAATAGTATTCAAATGCCATGAGCGATGGGAATTGCGGAACCCTGCGCTATGTGCCTTAGAAAGTAGTGTCGTTCTGGCACTGGGACGAGAGATTCGGGCGGACTGAAACAATGAATGGGCCAGTCGACAATGGTGAGAACCAGGCAGACTAATCGGCCAGGGGGAGAGCCGTTGACTGGTAAGCGATCGGCGGGCCCCAGCGCCGGTGACCTTCTTGCAGCGCTCGAAGCCATGGGCGACGGCTTTGCACTTTTCGATGCCAAGGACCGGCTGGTTCTCCACAATCGCCGTTTCTTGGAATTGTTTCCATTTCTGGAACAACTCGGCGATCTTCACGGCTTTACCTTCTTCGCCCTTGCCTCGGTGCCCGGCGGTGAGCAGCATCGCGTGGCCGCCGCCGAGGATTACGTCGCCGAACGCGTTCGCCGCCACATAGAAGCGAATGGCGAGCCGTTCGAGGTTCCGCTGGAGAATGGCGGCTGGGCGCAGGTACGCGAATGGCGAACGCCGGATGGCGGCACCGTCTGCAGCTGGCGCGACATCTCGCAGCTCAAGGCGGCCCAGGCGAAGCTGCTGGAGGCGGTGGACAGCATTGCCGAATGTTTCGTGCTGCTCGATCCCGACGACCGCCTGCTTCTCGCCAATAGCGGCATGAACCAGCTCTTCGCGCGCGCGGACATTCCGGTGACGCCGGGCCAGAGCCTGTCCGCCATGTTCGCGCAGGCACAGGCGAAAGGCCTGTTCGCCGAGGAGGTGGATCCCGTCTTCCTGGCCAATTGCCTCGACCAGTTGAAGCAGTCCGCCGACGAGCGCGTCGAGATCCCGCTGCGCGACGGCAGCTGGCTGCTGGCCGGCCATCGGCGGATGAGCAATGGCTGCTCGGTCGGCATCTGGACCGACGTGACGACGCAGAAGCGGCGCGAGAGCGAGCTTATCGCGGTGCGCGAGCAGTTGCGCCAGCAATCGGATGCGCTGGCCGACTTCGCCCGCCTTGTCGCGCTGCAGGCCCGCAGCGACCTGCTGACCGGCCTTCCCAACCGCTTCGCGCTGGAAGAGCGCCTCGACCAGCTTCTGCGCGACGGCGAGCCGCGCAATGTGTGGATCGGCATGATCGACATCGATCATTTCAAGGGCGTCAACGATGCCGTCGGCCACACCGCGGCAGACGAATTGCTGCGCGACGTCGCGCATTTCCTGCGCGCCCAGCTGCGTGGCGATGACATGCTGGCGCGCTTCGGCGGCGACGAATTCGCCATTGTGCTGACCAATATCGACGAGCGGGACGCGCTGCGCATTGCCCGCCGCCTCAACACGGCGGTGCACAACAACCCGTTCCACATTGCCGGCCGGGCTTTCTCGCTCGGCCTCAGCATCGGCCTCGTCCGCGCCACCGGCAGCGTCCCGCAGACGGTTTCCAGCCTGCTGGCGGCCGCCGACACCGCCTGCTACGTCGCCAAGGAGTCCGGTCGCGACCGGGTTCAGCTCTATGACCTCGGCGATCCCAAGGTGAACAACACCCAGCAGCGGCTGAGCTGGGCCGAGCGGATCCAGCTGGGCTTCGAGCTTGGCCGCTTCCATCTGCACCTGCAGGCCATCGTCGACCATGAGCACCGCGTGCTCGGCTATGAGGCGCTGATCCGGCTGGTCGACGAGGAAGGCGCCTATTGCCAGCCTTCGCAGTTCCTGCCCGCCGCGCAGCGCCTCGGGCTGATGGGGCGCATCGACGCCTGGGTCTGCCGCCATGCGATCGGCTACGCCATGCGGCTGATCGGCCGTGGCGTGCGCCAATATGTGTCGATGAATGTCGGCGCGCATTCGCTGGCGGACACCGGCTTCCAGCGCAATCTGATGGACCTGCTCGACATGCATCCGGGCGTGGAGACCGCGCTGCGCCTGGAAGTAACGGAAACCGAGGGCGTGGAAGACATCGGCGAAATCGTCGGCTTCCTGCACGAGCTGCGCCAGCGCGGAATCCACGTCTATCTCGACGATTTCGGCAATGGCTACAATTCGTTCGAGGCGCTCAAGCGCCTGCCGGTGGACGGCATCAAGATCGACTGGACGGTGACACGCGACCTGCTCAGCGACCCGATCGACAAGGCGCTGATGAAAGCGGCGATCTCGATCGCGCGCTCGCTCCAGCTCGAACTCGTCGCCGAAGGGGTCGAGGACCAGACCCAGCTCACCAAGCTGCAGGAACTCGGCGCCACCGTCTATCAGGGCTTCCTGTTCCATCGGCCGACCGATGCGGAGTTGGTGCT
>QFQD01000131.1 GCA_003241485.1 Ancylobacter novellus | reverse complement strand
TGCGGCGCGCAGGCCGAAGGTCGCCGCGAATAGCTCGCTCGACAATTCGGAATTGGCTGGACGCCGCGCGGGCGTGGGATAGTCGGCAGTCGTGATGGCCGCGACCTCGACATGGCGGCCGGTATGCGTGGCCGCGCGCTCGACGATCGCGCTGGCGAAGCCGTGCCACGTGGTCATGCCGGTGCCGGCAAGATGATAGGTGCCGGCGACGGGCTTTCCGGCCTGCATCGGCAATGTCGCGCGTGGCGGTCGGGCAGCCCGTCTGGTCGGCCACCACGGTCAGCCGGTCGCGCGTCGCGGCGAGGCGCAGCATGGTCTTGAGGAAGTTCGCGCCATAGGTGCCATAGACCCAGGAGGTGCGCGCGATCACATGCCGGTCGAGCGCGTCCCGCACCGCCCGCTCGCCCGCTTCCTTGGACGCGCCATAGACGCCGAGCGGAGCGACCGGATCGCTCTCGACATAGGCGCCCGCCTTGCTGCCGTCGAACACATAGTCGGTGGAGATGTGGATCAGCGCCGCGCCATGGCGGGCGCAGCTCGCCGCGATCAGCCCCGGCGCCTCGGCATTGATGCGAAAGGCCAGCTCCGGCTCGCTCTCGGCGCGGTCGACCGCGGTGTAGGCGGCGGCGTTGATCACCACGTCGGGCTTGTGGGCGGCGATCGCCCGGTCGATGGAGGCGGCATCGGTGATGTCGGCGCCCGCCCGGTCGAGGGCGACCAGCGGCGTCCCGCGCGAAAGCGCCAGCGCCGCGATCTCGCGCCCCACCTGCCCGCCCGCGCCCAGCAGCAGAACGCTCATGTCGACAGCCCGATCCGCGCGCGGTCATAGCGGGCCTTCAGCGGCTCCCACCAGCCCGCATTGTCGAGATACCAGCGCACGGTCTTCTCGATGCCGCTCTCGAAGGTCTCGGAAGGCTCCCAGCCGAGTTCATCCTTCAGCTTGGTGGCGTCGATGGCGTAGCGCGCATCATGGCCGGGACGGTCGGTGACGAAGGTAATCAGCTTCTCGCGCGGCCCGATCGCGGCATTGGGCACCACGCGGTCCATGATGGCGCAGATGGTGCGCACCACGTCGATATTGCGGCGCTCATTATTGCCGCCGACATTGTAGCTCTCGCCGAGCCGGCCGCGCGTGGCGATCAATTCCAGCGCCGCCGCATGGTCGTCGACATAGAGCCAGTCGCGCACATTCTCGCCCTTGCCGTAGACCGGCAGGGGCTTGCCTTCCAGCGCGTTGAGAATGGTGAGCGGGATCAGCTTTTCCGGGAAATGGTACGGCCCGTAATTGTTCGAGCAGTTCGACATCACTACCGGCAGGCCATAGGTGTGGAACCAGGCCCGCACGAGATGGTCGGACGCCGCCTTGGAGGCGGAATAGGGCGAGTTGGGCTGGTAGGGCGTGTCTTCGCGGAACAGGCCTTCCTCGCCCAGCGTGCCGAACACCTCGTCGGTGGAGATGTGGTGGAAGCGGAAGCGCTTTTGCGCCGCGCCGTCCAGCCCGCGCCAGTGGCGCAGCGTCTCGTCCAGCAGCGTGTAAGTGCCGACGATGTTGGTGCTGATGAAGGCGCCCGGCCCGTCGATCGAGCGGTCGACATGGGATTCCGCCGCCAGATGCATCACGAGGTCGGGGCGAAACTCCGCCAGCGCCGCGCGGAACGCCGCGCCGTCGCACACATCCGCCTGCAGGAAGCGGTAGCCGGGGAGATTGTGCACCTCGGCCAGCGAGGCGAGGTTCCCGGCATAGGTCAGCTTGTCATAATTGAGCACGGCGCGGCCCTGGCGCACCAGCCGCCGCACCACCGCCGAGCCGATGAAGCCGGCGCCGCCGGTGACAAGCACGCGCTGCCCGTTGATCGTCGTGTCCACCCCTGCTCCCCCGGCGGCCATCAAAGCACGAAGGGGCTGGAGATGTCGCGCAGCCTCGGCTGCACGCGGTCCTTGTCGGAAAGAACCGCCCCGTCCGGCCCCACCGGCCAGTCGATGGCGAGGGCGGGATCGTCCCACGCAATCCCGGCATCGTTCTCGCGCGCATAGGGCGCGTCCACCTTGTAGGCGATGAGCGTGTCCGGCTCCAGCGTGCAGAAGCCATGGGCGAAGCCGTGCGGGATGAAGAGCTGCTCGCCCTTTTCGGCGGTCAGCGTCGCCGCCACCCATTTGCCGAAGCTCGGCGAGCCCCGGCGGATGTCCACCGCCACGTCGAAGATCGCCCCGCGCACCGCGCGCACCAGCTTG
>QFQD01000018.1 GCA_003241485.1 Ancylobacter novellus | reverse complement strand
CTTGTCCTTCAGGAGCGTCTCAAGCCAATCGGTAAATACCTGCAGCCGGCGTGAAAGGTGCTGGCGGTGGGGATAGAGTAACGTCATAGGCATCAGCTCTGCTCTATGGCCGGGCATCACCTCGACCAGCTCTCCCGCAGCGAGATGCTGTTTCACGTCATAGGCCGGGATCTGGATCATGCCGAGGCCCGCAAGGCAACAAGCGATGTATGCTTCGGCGCTGTTGACCGTGACCCGCCCGCGCAACGGAACGCTATGCAGCTTCGCTTGCTCCAGCCACTCCCAATCCTCAACCCGGCCGCTGGTCGGCGAAGCATAATTGACCGCCCAGTGATCTCCCAGATCCTCAGGAGAGCTTGGCGTTCCATGCCGCGTCAGATAGGCTGGGCTGGCGACATTGATCAGTAGCAACTTTCCAATCGGCCGCGCGATCAGCCCTGAGTCATTGAGTGGACCGACACGCAGCACGCAGTCGATGCTGTCCTCGACCAGGTTTACCGCGCGGTCGGTGACCCCGAGATCGATGTCAATCTGGGGATAGCGGTCAAGGAACTCGGGAAGCGCCGGGGCAATGATGAGCCGCCCGATCCGACCGGGGACGTCGATCCTTAGCCGGCCCGATGGCTGTGCCGCCGTCTGCCGGAACAGGTTTTCCGTATCCTCGACATCGGCAATGACCCGCTGGCAACGCTCATAGAAGGCCGCGCCGTCCTGGGTAGGAGACACTTTCCGCGTCGTGCGATGAAGCAGCCGCGCACCGACGCGGCCTTCCAGTTCCTGAACCGCCGCCGAGACGGAGGATCGGGGAACCCCGAGCGTATCGGCGGCACGGGTGAAGCTGGCGCATTCGACGACGCGGGAGAAGATGCGGAACAGGTCGATGCGGTCCAAATGGTCGACACTCCAATTGCACGGATTTCTGACAAGTGATGTCAGAACGATCGTCTTTATCGTGCAATCCTAGACGGTATTGTCGTCTTCAGGAAGCGGCCCCGACATCGATGAGGTCGTGCAGCCGGCAAAAGGAGGCCGCCCATGACCGATCACACCATCAAAGGCAAAACCGTCATCATCGCCGGCGGGGCGAAGAATCTTGGCGGGCTGATCGCCCGCGACCTCGCTGTGCATGGCGCCAAGGCGATCGCGATCCATTACAACAGCGCGGCCAGCAAGGCCGATGCCGACGCGACGGTTGCCGCGGTGAAGGCGGCCGGATCCGAGGCCGTGGCCTTCCAGGCGAACCTGACGACGGCTGGCGCGATGGAAAAGCTGTTTGCCGATACAGTTGCCGCCATCGGCAAGCCCGATATCGCCATCAACACCGTCGGTAAGGTGCTAAAGAAGCCGATCGTCGAGATCTCGGAAGCCGAATATGACGAGATGACCGCAGTCAATTCCAAGACGGCCTTCTTCTTCCTCAAGGAGGCCGGCAAGCATGTCAACGACAACGGCAAGGTCTTGACCGTAGTCACCTCGCTGCTCGGCGCTTTCACGCCCTTCTACGCCGCCTATGCCGGCACCAAAGCCCCGGTCGAGCATTTCACACGGGCAGCGTCCAAGGAGTTCGGCGAGCGCGGCATCTCGGTGACGGCGATCGGTCCCGGGCCAATGGACACGCCTTTCTTCTATCCGGCCGAGGGCGCAGATGCGGTCTCCTATCACAAGACGGCGGCGGCCTTGTCGAAGTTCTCCAAGACCGGCCTGACCGATATTGAGGACATCGTCCCCTCCATCCGCTTCATGGTTTCCGAAGGCTGGTGGATGACCGGTCAGACCATCCTCGTCAACGGCGGCTACACCACGAAATGAAGCTGTGGCGCCCCGGCAGAGCTGCCATTGCCGGGGTGCTTCTCTTCACTTCGGAATTGAAGGGAGGTCGTCATGACCAATCCGTTCCAGTCCGTGTTCGACGCCCAGCGAGAACATTTCCTGAGCGATGCGACCAAGAGCTTTGAATGGCGCATTGACCAGTTCGACCGCATGGAGCGGATGCTCACTGGCAACAAGGATGCGCTCTGCGCGGCGCTTCATGAGGATTTCGGCAAGCCTCCCTTCGAGCAACTGTTCGAGATCACCGTGCCGATGGGCGTGATCCGCTATTACCGGGAGAACCTGAAGGCGCTGATGGCGCCGGAGCCGGTGAAGATTCCGGACGGCCTCGAGGCGACCGGCAATCGCGGCGTCCTCTACAAGGAGCCCTACGGCGTCACGCTGGTGATCGGCCCGTTCAACGCGCCGACCCTGCCGCTGCTCGACCCGGCCATCGCTGCGCTCGCCGCCGGCAACACGGTGATCCTCAAGCCGGCCAACACCACGCCGCGCACCGCCGGGCTGCTGGCCGATCTCGTCCCGCGCTATTTCACGCCGGAGAACGTCAGCATCGTCACGGGCGGGCGCGAACAGATCTCGGCGCTGCTGGAGCTGCCGTTCGACTTCATCTTCTTCACTGGCTCGTCGGCCGTCGGCAAGGTGGTAATGCGCGCCGCCGCCGAGCATCTGACGCCCGTCCTACTCGAACTCGGCGGACAGAACCCGACTATCGTCGACGTCACCGCCAATCTCGACACCGCCGCCGGCTGCATCGCCTGGGGCCACAACGCCATCTCCGGCCAATGGTGCATCGCGCCAGGCTATGTCTGCGTGCATGAAGGTGTCGCCGACAGCTTTATCGCCAAGCTCAAGGCGGCGATCTCCAAGATGTACGGCGAGGATCCGAGCCGGAGCCCGGATTTCGCGCGGATGATCAGCACGCACGACGCGGAGCAGGTCGCGTCCTACATCCTGCCTGAGAAGGTCGTGCATGGCGGCCGCTTCGATGTCGAGGCGCGCTATGTCGAGCCGACCATCCTCTATCCGTCCGAATGGAGCGATCCGGCGCTGCAACAGGAGGTGTTCGGCCCCGTGCTGCCGGTGCTGGTCTATTCTGACCTCAAGGCGACGATCGACATGATCAAGCGCAAGCCCAAGCCACTGGCGGCTTATATCTTCAGCAAGGATCGGGGGACGATCGACCAGGTGCTGGCAAGCCTTTCCTTCGGAGGAGGTTGTATCAACCAGACCAACCTGCATTGCTGGATCGACGGCCTACCCTTCGGTGGCGTCGGCAACAGCGGCATGGGCAAATATTACGGCAAGGCTGGCTTCGACGCGCTGAGCAACACCAAGGCCATGCTGATCGGCAATCCCGATGTCGAGCTGGATGTCTTCCCACCCTACAAGGGCAAGGACATCGCGAAAAACCTGAGCGTGTTTTCCTGAGGGGGGATCGATCGATGCACATGGCGATGGTGATTGGCGGCGGTCTCGTCCTGCTCGGCCTGTTCCTCCTGTTTGGCAAGCTCTGGGGCGGCGTCGATCCCGATCTCGCCATAGCGGCCAAGCTCTTCATTCCGGCCTGGCTCGTCGTCTCGCTCGTCAATATGTGGGTGGGCGTAACGAAGGCCGGCTATTCGGTGCGCGATGAACTGCCGATCCTGCTCGTCATTTTCCTCGTGCCGGCGGTAGTCGCCGGTCTCGCTGCCTGGCGGCTGGCGCGGTGAAGAGCCATGTCTGATCACGCGTTCGCCCATCACCCGCTGCTACGTTGGCGCGACGGCCATCATGCGAGAGTCAGCTTCGCCGAGCTGTTCTTCGACCTCGTCTATGTGTTCGCTGTCACCCAGCTCAGCCACGAGCTTCTGAGCAACCTGACGCTGACCGGCGTAGTCCAGACGCTGATCTTGTGGTTCGCGGTCTGGCTCGGCTGGCAATACACCTGCTGGGTCACCAATTGGTTCGACCCTGAGACCCCGCGCATTCGCTCGCTGCTCTTCGCCGTGATGCTGGTGGGCCTCGTCATGGCTGCGGCTATCCCTGGCGCGTTCGGCGAACGCGGGCTGATCTTCGCGCTTGCCTATGTCGCGATCCAGGTGGGACGAACAGCCTATATCGTCTTCGAGCTCGGCAAGGACCATCCGCTCGCCGCCAATTACCGTCGCATGCTCGGGTGGCTGACGATCGCGGCCTTGTTCCGGATTTCTGGCGCTTTCATGGAAGGGTGGTCCCGCGCAGCGCTGTGGGCGGTCGCCGTCCTATGCGAATACGTCTCTCCGATGTTCGGCTTCGCGCTTCCCGGCCTCGGCCGCTCCAGAACCAGCGACTGGACGATCGAGGGCGGACATCTCGCCGAACGCTGCCAGCTCTTCGTGATCGTCGCGCTCGGTGAGACGGTGCTCGCCACCGGGGCGACGCTCGGCCGAGCGGAAGGCTGGGATGCGGCCATTCTCTCCGCGATGCTCGCCACCTTCCTGGGTACGCTTGCCGTGTGGTGGCTGTATTTCTGGACGTCAGCGAGGACGCGACCGACACGATCACCCACTCCGACGATCCGGGCCGTATCGGCGCCTATTTCCACTATCTCCACGTTATCCTGGTCGCTGGCATCATCGCCACGGCCGTCGGCAACGACCTCGTGCTCGCTCATCCACACGACGCGGTGAAGACAGCTTATGCGCTCGTCCTGTCCGCCGGGCCCGCGATCTATCTGCTCGGCAGCGCCATCTACAAGAAGGTCGTTTACGGGGTCGTACCAGCTTCCCACATCGCCGGTGTCGTTCTGCTGACGACGATCGTTCCCCTCACATCGTACGTGGATCTGCTCACAGTCGGCTGGCTCACTACCATCATCATGCTGGCGGTAAGCTTCTGGGAAGGACGTCTGCTGCGCAAGCACCGCTCGGATCAGGTCGCACGGCAAGGAGCGCATTAAGATGGGAAGCGCCATGGAGATCCGCCAGACGTTGACCTCGCAACCGGCGTGGGCCACGCCAGCTGAGTCGAGAGCTGTCGTTGCTTTCTGGGCGGCCTCGTCTGCGCGCTGGTTCCACAAGGATGCCAGCTTCGATCACGCTTTCCGCAAGCGCTTTCTCGCCCTGCACATAGACGTCGCGGCACGGAAGCACGATGACTGGATGGCGTCTCCAAATGGCGCGCTCGCCCTCCTCATCCTGGCCGACCAGTTTCCGCGCAATGCATTCCGCGGCACCGGCCACATGTATGCCACCGATCCATTGGCGCGCCATTACGCTCGTCAGGCGCTGCAGACGGGGTACATGGAGCACATCGAGCGGGAAATGCGCCTATTCTTCTGCCTGCCTTTCGCCCATTCGGAAGACTTAGATGATCAGGATATCTCCGTCAGCCTGAACGGACAGCTCGGACAGCCCTGGCTCGACCATGCGCAAGATCACCGCGACATCATCCGCCGCTTCGGACGCTTCCCGCACCGCAATCCAATGTTGGGCCGCGCCACAACGGCACAGGAAGCAGGGTTTCTCGAAGCGGGCGGCTTTCAGGGATAGTGATAGAGAGAGGGAAATCCATGAGAAAATCCAGTAGCAGAACTTTGACGGGTAGATTCGCCGTAGCGTCCTTGGGCTTGTTATTGGCCTTCGGTGCCGCAGCAAAATCAAAAGGCGATCCCATGCCGACCGATATTGCGCGCTCCTATTCGGCCCTGTCCAATGGCACGTCTTCGACTTTGGGGACGACAATGAAGCTCAGTCGCACGTCGGCCAGCTTCTCCAAGCTCAAAGGGGAACTGAAGCTGCAGTATTCCGACGTTTGGAATAACGGAAACGATACGGAGTACGGCGGAAACGTGTACAAGGTCCTCAACGCTGACGCGTTCTTCTCGCAAAACAAGGACAAGAATGGCTTTTGCGACGAGCCCGTGCGATGGCTTACCGTCATGGACGTGAGCAATCAACTTGGTGCTGGGGCTGTTCGCATTGGCATGCTCAGCATCGATGACTGGCGCAAATACAGACCGGACGCTTTAGGCGCGTGCAGTGCCGATACGTTCACGCTGAAATAGTATCGGTGACAATAGTTTCCGGCCCGCAGCAGCAACATTGCTTGGGAATGCTGAAGGTCATCACGGCATCATCGCCGCTTCGGGCGCTTTCCGCACCGAGTTTCTCGAGATGGCTTGCAGGGATGCAAGCCATCGCAGCCGCTATCAGCCGCTAGGCTCAGGACTCATTAATTCAGAGCCAGAAGATGACAACGGCTGCGATGCAGATGGCTGAGAAGAAGGTGTGAGCGCATCGGTCGTAGCGCGTGGCTGTTGATTTCCACTGAGATCTGACCCTGCAGGAGCGGATTTTTCCATCGAGAAGTGACCCATGTTTTCACCACGTCTCACGCGGCACACGCGGGGGACAGCGGAGTGATCGACATGGAGTTATTGAGCGTCATCCGACGCTGGCATCATAGGGATCGTAGCTCGATCCGGGAGATATCCCGCCGCACCGGGCTCTCACGGAACACCGTGCGTAAGTACCTGCGAGCGGACAGCGTCGAACCCCGGTTTCACGTTCCGGACCGGCCGAGCAAGCTCGATCCCTATGCCGACAAGCTCGCGGCGATGCTGCGGGTGGAGAGCGGCAAGTCGCGCAAGCACAAGCGCACCGTCAAGCAGTTGCACGCCGATCTCGTGACGTTGGGCTATGAGGGCTCCTACAATCGGGTGGCGGCCTTTGCCCGCGACTGGAAGGCCGCCCGGTTGCGCGAGCAGCAGACCAGCGGCCGCGGCACCTTCGTGCCGCTGGCCTTTGTGCCCGGAGAGGCGTTCCAGTTCGACTGGTCTGAGGACTGGGCGATCATCGCCGGCGAGCGCACCAAGCTGCAGGTCGCTCACGTCAAGCTGTCCTACAGCCGCGCCTTCACTCTGCGAGCCTACCCGCAGCAGACCCACGAGATGCTGTTCGACGCCCATAACCACGCCTTCCGGGTACTGGGCGGCGTGCCGCGGCGGGGGATTTACGACAACATGCGAACGGCCGTCGACAAGGTCGGCCGGGGCAAGGAGCGCCAGGTCAACATCCGCTTCTCGGCCATGGTCAGCCACTTCCTGTTCGAGGCGGAGTTCTGCAACCCGGCCTCCGGCTGGGAGAAGGGGCAGATCGAGAAGAACGTACAGGATGCCCGTCATCGGCTCTGGCAACCCATACCGAACGTCCCCTCGCTGGAGGCCTTGAACGAGTGGCTCGAGACCCGGTGCCGGGAGCTGTGGTCGCAGGCCGGGCACGGCTCGCAACCCGGCTCGATCGCCGATGTGTGGGCTGAGGAGATCCGCCACCTGATGCCGATGCCGCGGCCGTTCGACGGCTTCGTCGAACACGCCAAGCGCGTTTCCCCGACCTGCCTCGTCCACCTCGAGCGCAATCGCTACAGCGTGCCGGCCTCCTTCGCCAACCGCCCGGTGAGCTTGCGTGTCTATCCCGACCGGATCGTTGTGGTCGCTGAGGGACAGGCCATCTGTGAGCATGGTCGGGTGTTCGCTCGCTCCCATGATCGCCAGAGCCGGACCGTCTATGACTGGCGGCATTATCTGGCCGTGGTCCAGCGCAAGCCCGGCGCATTGCGCAACGGCGCACCGTTCGCCGAGATGCCGCCGGCGTTCCGATCCTTGCAGCAGCATCTGCTCAAGCGGCCGGGCGGTGACCGCGAGATGGTGGAGATCCTGTCCCTGGTCCTCCAGCATGACGAGCAGGTCGTGCTCACGGCCGTCGAACTCGCGCTGCAAGCAGGCGTGCCGACCAAGACCCACATCCTCAATCTGCTGCACCGCCTGATCGACGGTACACCGCTGAGCACGCCGACGATCCCAGCTCCTGGCGCCCTTACGCTGACCACCGAGCCTCAAGCCAATGTCGAACGCTATGACGCCCTCCGCAGGGCCAGGGAGGCGCGCCATGCGTCATGATCCGGCCAGCGGAGCCCTCGTCATTATGCTGAGAAGCCTCAAGATGCACGGCATGGCGCAAGCCGCTGCCGAACTCATCGAACAGGGGTCTCCCGCCTTCGAGACCGCCATGCCGATCCTCTCACAGCTCCTGAAGGCAGAGACCGCCGAGCGGGAGGTGCGCTCGACCGCCTATCAGCTCAAGGCCGCCCGCTTCCCGGCCTATCGCGACCTCGCCGGCTTCGACTTCACCAGCAGCGAGGTCAATGAGGCGCTCGTGCGCCAACTCCATCGCTGCGAGTTCCTCGACGACGCGCACAACGTCGTCCTGATCGGTGGTCCCGGTACCGGCAAGACCCACATCGCCACGGCTCTCGGCGTCCACGCCGTCGAGCATCATCACAGGCGGGTCCGCTTCTTCTCTACCGTCGAGCTCGTCAACGCTCTCGAACAGGAGAAGGCCCAAGGCAAAGCGGGTCAGATCGCCGGTCGGCTCCTCCATGCCGACCTCGTCATCCTCGACGAGCTCGGCTACCTGCCGTTCAGCACCTCGGGCGGCGCCTTGCTGTTCCACCTGCTGAGCAAGCTCTATGAGCGCACCAGCGTGATCATCACCACCAATCTCAGCTTCTCCGAATGGGCTGCCGTCTTCGGCGATGCCAAGATGACCACGGCCCTGCTCGACCGGCTCACCCATCACTGCCATATCCTCGAGACCGGCAATGACAGCTTCCGCTTCAAGAGCAGCTCGGCAAAGCCACCCAAACCCACCAGGGAGAAGCCGCGAAACTTGACCGCAACCTAACCCCAAGACCACCATCAGCCCGGGTCACTTCTCACTGGAAATCCAGGGTCACTTCTCAACGGAAATCAACACAGCGACTGACAGAGGCCCTCGGCGACTTGCCGCCGGTTCAGCGAACCGCCGTCGATCTCCTCAAGCTCAAGGAAATGTCCCTGAAGGAAGCTTCCGATGTGACGGGGCTGTCGATCGCCTCGCTGAAAATGGCAACCCATCGGGCGCTCCGAACCCTTCGGACGTTGCTTTCGGATCGGAGGCATCAGTGATGGATACGGCTGATCTAATCCGCTCGCTCGCGACCAACGCTCTGCCGGTTCGGCGTCTTCGCCCACCGCTTGTCCGTGCCGTCGGCTGGCTTTTGCTCGCCGGCACGATCATGGGCCTCATGACGATCAGCCATGGAGTCCGTCCGCAGTTTGCCGAGCGCATGCAGGATGCGGTGTTCGCGATCAACATGATCTCGTCGCTCATAACCGGCGCCCTTGCGACCATCGCGACCTTTTTCGCCAGCCTGCCGGACCGGTCTCGGCGGTGGCTTCTGTTGCCCGTTCCAGCACTCGTCGTCTGGCTGTCGACCATCGGCTACCAGTGTTTTGCGGGCTGGGTTCCTGTGCCGCCCGGAGCGATCACTGTTGAGGCGGCATCTGGTTGCCTTGCAACGCTTATACTGACTAGCCTGCCTCTGTCGCTGCTGATGCTCGCAATGCTGCGTTATACGGCAGCGCTTCGGCCGATCTCCGTGATCCTGATGGGAAGTCTCGCGGTATCGGCCATCACCGCGACGGCTCTTTCGATGTTCCATCCTCTCGATGCGACCGCGATGATTCTGGGATGGAACCTCGGTACGGCCGTGCTGTTCCTGGCAGGCGCCGCAGTGTTTAGTCGAACTATATCGAGCAGAACTGGCGCGCAGAGAGAGTAATGTCACTGCCTTGCCCTTAGAGATGGTCAAACCGTTGCCGATGTTACGGGTGAGGAAATCATGCATTTTCCTACCAGAACCCGCTATGGCCCCCGTTGACCCCCAAAACACCACGGAAACCCGCCTATAGCCGCATAACGCGAAGTATAGGCATGACTATCAGAGCGCTATGACGATTTCATAGCGCTCATCTTCATCGGGCGCTGCCTGTCAAACGGCGCGGAATATTGGCTCTGACTCACTCGTGATGGAGTTGATCGTCTGGCTGGCATTGTTTCACTTGGAGAATCAATGCGGTGGGTCAGCATTTACGGGTCTCGGAGTTGGTGCCGCGCGGGTTTGTCGTCGATGAAGTGGTCGACACGGATTCCGGCATACGGATCTGCCTCCGTGCGTCCGGCGCGGGGAGTTGCTGCCCGGGATGTCGGGCGACCTCAACGCGCGCTCATAGCCGCTATGCTCGGCAGTTAGCGGATCTGCCGCTTTCCGGCAGGCCAGTTCGGCTTGTTGTTCTGGCGCGGCGCTTTCATTGCGATGCAGTACTGTGCCCTCGCCGCATCTTCACGGAGCGCTTCGATAACGGTGCTCTACTCATGGTCCCGGCGTACATCCCGGCTCGATCAGATTATCCATCATCTCAGGCTTGCTTTGGGCGGCCGGCCTGCAGCACGCTTTGCGCGAAGGCTGATGCTGCCGGCGAGCAACGACACGCTGCTCCGGGTGATCCGAAGACAAGGCCGCCCGCCTTTCATTCCGCCCGCCGTGATCGGGATCGGCGACTGGGCCTGGCGACGCAATCAGCGCTATGGAACATTGATCTGCGATCTGGAGAAACGCCAGACCATCGCCCTCTTGCCCGACCGGGAGCCGGCAACCGCTCAAGCCTGGCTGTCGCAGCAACCGCAGATCACCATTGTCGCCCGGGACCGGGGCGGCAGCTATGCCCTGGCCGCAGCCAGGGCCCTTCCAACGGCGACACAGGTCGCTGATTGGGGTGGACGGCCCCCGAACGGCATCGCTGTGCCAAGCTGAGGTCGTTGCAGATCTCAACCGAGGAGACCGTCCGTGAACGAGATTAGCCGCATTGGTATGGATACGTCCAAGCACATCTTTCCGCTCCACGGTGTTGATGCTGGCGAACGGCCAGTTCTGCTCCGGAAGCTGCGTCGCCGGGACATGATCGCGTTCTTCGAGAGGCTACCGTCGACCCGTATTGCCATCGAAGCGTGCGGCGCGTCCCATCACTGGGCTCGCCTGCTGGGCGGGTTCGGCCACGACGTCCAACTCATTGCCCCTCAGCTTGTGAAGCCCTACGTCAAGCGCGGCAAGAACGATGCGGCCGCCGCCGAAGCTCTCTGCAAGGCGATGAGCCGGCCCACCATGCGCTTCGTGCCGGTCAAGACAGCCGAGCAGCAGGCGGCGCTGATGCTGGTGGGTCTTCGCGATCGGCTGGTCCGCAACCGCACACAGATCGTCAACGCGATCCGCGGCTATGCCGCCGAGTTCGGCATCGCGGGTGCCAGCGGCATCGCACACGTGGCAGCGCTACTCGCGCGCATCGAGGCCGACGCGACGCTGCCTCCGCTCGCGCGCGAACTGTTCGCCATGCAGGCAGGCGAGTACGCGCAGGTCCAGGCGAAGGTCGCGATTATTGAGGTCAAGCTCCTGGCTTGGCACCGTGCCGACGAGCGCAGCCGGGGCTTGGCAGGGATCCCCAGCATCGGACCGATCGGGGCTACGCTGCTGACTATGGAGACGCCGGCACCGGAGGCGTTTCGGTCGGGCCGGCAGTTCGCCGCTTGGATCGGCCTCACGCCGAAGGATCACTCGACCGCGGGAAAGGCATGACCCGGCGTAATCACACGGGCAGGCGACGAGGCGTTGCGCAGCGTGCTGGTCGTCGGGCGACAGCGCTGATCCGGCGTAGGCGCGAGGGCCAGTCCCGCGACGGGCATCGGTTCGCGGCATGGTCCAGGAGCTCCTACGTCGTAAGCCGCCGAAGCTGGTGGCGGTGGCACTGGCCAACAAGCTTGCGCGCATTGCCTGGAAGCTGATGATGAAGGGCGAGAGCTACGCCGTGAGGCCTCCTCGCGTCGCGGCAGAGGTCGTTTAGAGATCGGTCCGGGCGCAGAGCGCAACAAGCGCGGCCGCCAGGGCTATCCAGGCGCTGATACTCAGAAGCCGGCCGGAGCCTTATGTCGGCATCCATGCGATGCTCCATTTCGACGAGGCAGCGGGCGCGCGCAACCTCCTTGGCCGGCTCGCGCCGCATATCGCCTCGGCCGACAACTGGAGCGAGGATCTCGATTTCTGGATCGGCGCCGCGCTCAGCTTCGAGGGGCTGAAGGCGCTTGGCGTTCCCGAGGCCCAGCTCAAGACCTTCCCGCTGCCTTTCGAGCAGGGCATGTCCAGGCGCGCAGAGCAGCTTCGCGACTTCGGACCCAACGCACCGGAAAACTGGGAGGAGGCGTTCAAGCCGGGCAACTGCCACCTCGCGCTGACCATCTATGCCGTGGATGATGCGGCGCTCGACAAGGCGCTGGCGACCGCGCGCACGGAACTCAACCGGAGCAGCGGCGTGACCTTGCTCGGCGAGCATCGCTTCGGCGCGCCGGACGGCGCGAAAAATCCGTTCGGCTTCCGGGATTCGATCTCCCAGCCCGCCGTCGAAGGCAGCGGCGTCGACCCGCGGCCCGGCGAGGAACGTGCGATCAAGGCGGGGGAGTTCATCCTTGGATACGAGTGCAAGTTCAACAGCGGCGTCGGTTGATTCAACGCCTTCCTCAGGGATGACCGCGACACGGCCGAGATCGTCGCCTGAAGCGCGCAGACGCCGTCGTCCCGCGGCAGCAAGGTATGCAGCCGGAAGGCGACCACGATGGCCTCCTCTTCCGCTGGCAGAACCGTCGACTTCGGCTCCTGCGGGCTAGTCGAGCAGATCGGCGACCGATATGCGTTTCTTCCACTTCGCAACGGTCTTAGCGTTGATCTCATAGTGCCAGGCGAGGTGCCTCGGACTCTCTTGACTATGCTGTATCGATCGACAGACCCCCCCTGTCATCGACGCGCTCCCGTGGTGAACCTGGTCCATAGCGCATCCCTCTGCTAGGGCGGTCACGATGGGTCATCACACCATGGAACCAAACTGTGCCCGATCCGCACGGCCGCTGCCCCAGGACCGGTCAGCTCGTCGCCTGCGCCCGAGACGACCGGTCCTAAGGCAGCGTTGAGCGCCCCTGGGAGCCTACTCGTCAAACAGGCCGGCAAGCTTCAGCGCGACGCCCTGGGACCCCTGAACCTTCAGGCGGCCCGTCGAGAAGGCCACGATCGGGCTCAGCTTGCCGTTGATGAGCTTGAGCAAATTGTCGGAACTCATCTTCAGCACGGTGTCGGCCTCAGCACTTCCGACCGAAACCGTGACCTTGCCCCCAGTTGCGTCGAGCAGAATCGAGTCGCCCTCGGCGAGATCGAACCTCACCTTGTAGCCAAGGGACCTGAGCGCATCGGCCTTTTCCTCGATCGCGTCGACCAGTGTCTCGGTATCCGTCATATGTTCGACTCCAGGGAGAACGGCCCGCCTCAGAAGGCGGATTCAGGAAGGTCCATCATGGCCGCCTTACCCGAGCGGATCGCGGCGAGCAATCCGGCGACCTGTGGCAGAATACGCTCGATGTAGAAACGCGCCGTGACGAGCTTCGCTTCGTAGAAGTCGCGGTCAGCGGTATCCTCGCCCGCCAGCGCTTCCGTCGAGACCGTGGCCATGCGCAGCCACATATAGCCAAGAGCCACCAGGCCGAACAGCCGCAGATAGTCGGTGGCGGCAGCGCCAGCCTCCTCCGGGTCCTTCAGCCCCTGCTGGGCGATATGCGCCGTGGCCAGTTGTAGGGCCCCGAACGCCTTGGACAGCGGCTGGGCAAGGCTGGCGAGTTCGTCGCTCTCTAGTGCCTCGTCGATGAAGGCCAGCACGGGATGGAAGAAGGAGCGCAGATAGCGGCCGGTATGCGCCGGCAATTTGCGGCCAACGAGATCGAGCGCCTGAATGCCGTTGGTGCCCTCGTAGATCATCGAGATACGGCTGTCGCGAACATATTGCTCGACGCCATGGTCGCGGATGAAGCCGTGCCCACCATAGACCTGCATGCCGATATTGGTGGCCTCGAAGCCGAGATCGGTGAACAGCGCCTTGACCACCGGCGTCATCAGCGCGGCGAAATCCTCCGCCTGCTGGCGCACCGCGGCATCAGGATGGTGGTGCATCACGTCGAGGCTGCGCGCCACCCAGCCGCCGAGCGCGCGCGCGCCCTCGTTGTAGGCCCGCATTGTCATCAGCATGCGCCGCACGTCGGGATGGACAATGATCGGGTCGGCCGCCTTTTCGGGATGCTTGGCGCCGCTGAGCGCGCGACCCTGGACGCGATCGCGGGCATAGGCGACGGCGGCCTGATAGGCGGCCTCGCCCGCGCCGAGCCCCTGGATGCCGACCGAGAGGCGCTCGCTGTTCATCATGGTGAACATGGCGCGCATGCCCTTATGGGGCTCGCCAACCAGCCAGCCAATGGCGTCGTCGAAGGAGAGCTGGCAGGTCGCCGACGCCTTGATGCCCATCTTGTGCTCGAGCGCGCTGCACACGACGCCGTTGCGCTTGCCGGGCCGGCCGTCCTCGGTCGGCAGAAATTTCGGCACCAGGAACAGACTGATGCCCTTCACGCCAGCGGGCGCGTCCGGCAGGCGGGCGAGCACGAGATGAATGATGTTCTCGGTCAGGTCATGGTCGCCGGCCGAGATGAAGATCTTGGAACCGGTGATGGCGTAGGAGTCGTCGCCCTGCGGCACGGCGCGGGTGCGCAGCAGGCCGAGATCGGTGCCGCAATGCGGCTCGGTAAGGCACATGGTCCCGGACCAGGTGCCGTCCACCAGCTTCGGCAGATAGCGCTCCTTCAGCTCCTCCGAGGCGTGGCCGATGATCGCCTTATAGGCGCCGTGGCTGAGGCCCGGATAAAGCCCGAAGGAGAGATTGGTCGAGCAGATCATCTCCTCGACCAGCTTGTTCACGCTCTCCGGCAGGCCCTGCCCGCCAAAGGCGGGATCGGCACCCATCGCGGTCCAGCCGCCTTCGCGGAAGGCGGCGTAGGCCTCGCGAAAGCCCTTCGGCGTGCGCACCACGCCGTTTTCCAGCACGCAGCCTTCCTCATCGCCGGAGGCGTTGAGCGGCATCAGGCGCTCGGTGACGAATTTCGACGCCTCTTCCAGGATCGCGTCGACGAGGTCGGGAGTGAACTCCTCGAAACCGGGGAGATTGGCATGTTCGGCGCTGTCGTGCAGCTCGTGCATGACGAAGCGCATGTCGCGAAGCGGGGCGGAATAGGTCTGCATATCCTTAATTCCTCACCGGCCGGCCGGTTTCAAGCACGCTCTCAAAACGCTCCAGCGTTGCCGTGGTGCGGACCAGCCGCATGAAACTTTCCTGCTCGAGTTCGAGGATGCGATCCTCGCCGAGCGCATCGAGGAGATCGGTCGACCCGCCGGACAATACGGTCGCGAGTTCGCCGGCGACGACGAGATCGTGCCGCGTGGCGATGCCACGGCGGGCGAAGCCTTCCGCCGCCATGGTCATCGCGCAGCGGCCCGACGGACCGGGCAGGACGACCTCGACCGGCTTCGGCGGCGCATAGCCCTCGACCAGCGCGAGTGCCTTCGCCTTGGCGTCGGCGAGCAGGCGGTAGCGGTTCATAGTGATCCCGTCGGTCGGTCGCAGGAACATGAGCTCCTTCGCCTCCTGGGCGGATTTGGCGACAGTGGCCGTCGAGACCGTTTCGAATACCTTGGCAGGCGCCGGCATCGGCCCCTTGGGCAGCTCGCCCGAACTCTGCCAGCGGCCGAGCATCTCTTTGCAGCCCCCCCAGGCGGGGATGAGCCCGACGCCGCATTCCACCAAGCCTATATAGCTCTCGGCATGCGCCTGCACCGCGTCCGAGTGCAGCAGAATCTCGCAGCCGCCGCCAAGCGCCATGCCCGACGGTGCGCTGACCACCGGGAACGGCGCATATTTGAGCTGCTGGTAAGTCTGCTGTCCGGCGTTCACCAGCTTCTCGATCTCGCCCCAGGCGGCGATGTTCGCGGCGAACAAAGCAAGGCCGAGATTGGCGCCGACCGAGAAGTTCGACCCCTCATTGTAGATCACGAGCGCCTTGTGGCGATCCTTGACCAGCTTGATGGTCTTGCCGAGCAGGATCATGATCTGCTCGTCCATGGAGTTGCCCTTGGAGGTGAACTCGAAGCACAGCACGCCGTCGCCGATGTCCCACACCGACGCGGAGCCGTTCTTGAGCAGCGGCATGTCGGCGAGCTTGACGTCCTCCAGCAGCAGCACCCCGTCCGGCCGCGCAATGTCGCGATAGACGCCGTCCGTGCCGAGCGCCTGGCGCTTGCCGTTCTCGATGCGGTAGAAGCTGCGCCCGCCGAGACTTTCGAGCAGCGCCGGCATGGGCCGTCCTTCCGCCCGCAGGCGATCGACGACATAAGTACCGCCGATGCGATCGACCAGTTCGAAGGGGCCCCACTTCCAGTTGTAGCCGAGCCGCATCGCCTCATCGATGGCGAGGATATCGTCGCTGGCTTCGCCGACGAGGCCCGCGGCATAGACCAGCGTCGCGCTCATCACCTGCCAGGCGTAATCGCCGAGACGTCCTTCGAGATCGAACACCGCGCGCGGGCTACATGCCGCGGCGAGCTCGGGGAGTTCGGCCTTGCTCGACGCACGATAGGCGCCGGTCGCGAGATCGATGGCTTCCTTCCGTTTACCGCCGCCGTCGCGGTTCAGCCGGTAGAAGCCGCCCTTGCCCTTACGACCAGTATAGCCCTCGGCGATCATGCGATCGACCAGCGGCAACTCGCGGTTGACGGCGTGGAAGGCGTCGGTTTCCGGCAACGCCGCCTTCAGGCTGGCGCTGACATGCGGCATCAGGTCGAGGCCGACGAGGTCGACGAGCCCGAAAACGCCGGTCTTGGGAATGCCGAACGGCTTGCCCATCACCGCGTCGGCCTCTTCTACGGTGAGCCCACCGTCGATCGCCGTCACAATGGCTTTCTGGATCCAGGTTACGCCGAGACGGTTGGCGATAAAGCCGGGACGATCCTTGCAACGCACGACGCTCTTGCCTAGCCGACGGTCGGCGAAGTTGGCGACCGTCGAGGCCAGCGCGGGATCGGTCGAGGTGCTGGTCACTAGCTCCATCAGCCGCATGTAGCGCGGCGGATTGAAGAAATGCGTGATCAGGAAATCGCGCGCAAACGCCTCGCCGAGTCCGTCCACTAGCGAGCCGAGGGGGATGGTCGAGGTGTTCGACGACACCGCCGTGCCCGGACGGCGCACCGTCTCGATGCGGCGATAGAGCGCCTGCTTGACGTCGAGCCGCTCGACTACCACTTCGATGATCCAGTCCGCCTCGGCGAGCCGGCCGAGATCGTCCTCGATATTGCCGGTTTCGACCAGCTTGGCGGCCTGCACGGACATGAAGGGCGCGGGATCGGTCTTGAGCATGCGCGCGACGGCGCTCTCGGCGACCACGCTCCGGTTCTTCGCGCCCTCCGGCACGATGTCCAGCAGCAGAACCGGGACACCTGCATTAGCGACCTGGGCGGCGATGCCCGAGCCCATCACGCCGGCGCCGATAACGGCGACTTTCCGGATTTCACTCATCACACGCGCTCCAGCAGGGTGGCGATGCCCTGGCCGCCGCCGATACACTGAGTGGCGAGCGCATAGCGGCCGCCCTCGCGCTCAAGCAGCGAAGCCGCCTTGCCGACGATGCGCGCGCCGGTCGCCCCGAGCGGATGGCCGAGGGCGATCGCGCCGCCATCGATGTTCAGCGTCTCGTCGCGGATGCCGAGTTCGCGCGCGCAGGCCAGCGCCTGGCTGGCAAACGCCTCGTTGAGCTCGACCACGTCGACCGCCTCGATGCCGATGCCCGCGCGGTCAAGCGCCTTGCGGGTGGCGGCAACCGGACCGATGCCCATGATCTGCGGATCGCACCCCGACACGCCGACCGCGGCGATGCGCGCCAGCGGCTTCAGCCCGTTGCGCTCGGCATAGCTCTCGCTGCACACCAGCACGGCGGCGGCACCGTCGGTGAGCGGGGACGAGGTGCCCGCCGTCACCGTTCCGTCCTGCTGGAAGGCAGGCTTCAGCCCGGCGAGGGTCTCGCCAGTGGTGTCGGCGCGGATGCAGCCATCGGCGTCGACGCTGGAACCCTTCACCTTGATCGGCACGATTTCGCCGGCGAGACGGCCGGCGGCCTGCGCGTCCGCCGCTCGGCGTTGGCTACGCACGGCGAACATCTCCTGCTCGGCGCGCGTGATCTGCCAGCGCCGTGCGACATTCTCCGCCGTGTCGCCCATTCCCATATAGGCGCCGGCGTTCCGCTCATGCAGCGCCGGGTTGGGGAGCGGGTTGAAGCCCATCATCGGCACCCGGCTCATGCTCTCGACACCGGCGCAGATGAAGACCTCGCCGGCGCCGAGCTGGATCTGCCCGGCGGCGATGTGTACCGACTGCATGGAGGAGCCGCAGAAGCGGTTGACCGTCAGGCCGCCGACGCCCAACGGCAGATCGGCGAGCAGGCCGATGAGCCGCGCGACGTTGAAGCCCTGCTCGCCCTCGGGAAAGGCGCAGCCGACGATCAGATCCTCGATGTCGTCGGCCTTGACGCCGGTTCGCGTGATGAGGGCGCGGACCACCTCCGCGGCGAGATCGTCTGGACGGACGCGGGCAAGTCCGCCCTTTTTGGCAAGCGTAAACGGCGAGCGCGCGTAGCCCGCGATGACCACATTCGTCATAATGTCCTCTCGAGAAGATCGATGAAAGACGCGCGCAGACGCGCGTTGCCGGTCGATCGCCGGCTGCTGATTATCCGGCCTGGACTTTGGGTCCCGATTCGTGGGCCGCCAGTGCAATTCCGGTCTGCCGCTCGATATCCTTCAGCTCTGCCAGCGTCTGGCTGAGAGCAACACTCTGCTCTTCGAGCTGAGCAACGCGCGAACGCACCCGCTTGAGAAGAGCGCGTAACTGCTCCTTCTGCGAGGGATCGACGTCGTAGAGATCGAGATATTCCCTGATTTCCTGCAGCGAGAAACCCAGGCGCTTGCCCCGCAGGATCAAAATCAGACGCGCGCGGTCGCGTTGCGTATAGACACGCGTGTTCCCGGCCCGGCGCGGCGCGATCAGGCCTTTGTCCTCGTAGAACCGCAAAGCCCGCGCCGTAACACCCAGGTTCTCGGCGAGCTGGGTTACGGTGTAGAACTTGTCCGTCACGAGCGACCTTCTGAGAGTGAGGTTGCGCATAATATGTGCTCCTCCAGCCAAGCGTCAACATTGGGCACCCCGCTCTACCGAAACGCTGGCTGCGGCCTTGGCGCGCAGGAGCTCCTCGGCGACCAGTTCCTTGCGCGACAGTTTGCCGATCAGGGTCTTGGGCAGCTTTTCGCGGATTTCGATGGCTCTGGGTATTTCAATCTTGGAAATCCGTTCGGCCACAAAGGCGAGCAGTTCCTCCGGCGTCGTTGCAAAACCCGGCTTGAGCGTGACGAACGCTTTCGGGCTTTCTCCGCGATAGGGGTCGGGAACGCCGATCGCGATGACCTCGGCCACCGCTTCATGCGCATGGAGCGCTTCCTCGATCACGCGCGGATAGACGTTGTAGCCGCTGCAGATGATCAGGTCCTTGATCCGGTCGACGAGGAAAAGAAAACCGTCCTCGTCGACATAGCCGATATCCCCGGTACGCAGGGCGCCATCGATCATCACGGCCCTGGTATCCTCGGGGCGCCCCCAATATCCCAGCATGACCTGCGGTCCCCGGACGCAGACTTCGCCTCTCTCGCCGGGCCCGAGCAGCACGCCCGGATTGTCGGGGTCGCGAATCTCGATGATGGTCCCCGGCAGCGCGAGGCCGGCGGAGCCGGCCCGGCCCGGGCGCCCGTCGAGCGGATTTACCGTGACAACCGGCGAGCATTCGGAGAGCCCATAGCCCTCGGACAGCCGGCAACCCGTGAGGCTTTCGAACCGCATCCGCACTTCAAGCGGCAGCGGCGCGCCGCCGGAGATGCACAGCCGAACCGAGGTGATATCGAGCTTGCGCGTGTCCGCCGCAGCGTTCAGGGCACCATAAAGGGTAGGCACCGCCGGAAACACGGTCGGCTTGCAGCGTTCCATCGTGCGCAGCAAATCATCGAGCTTGAACTGCGGCAGCAGGATCATCTGCGCGCCGATGCCGATCGCCACGTTCATCGATACCGTCATCGCGAAGACGTGGAACAGCGGCAGCACGCACAGAACCTTCTCCACGCCGGGGCGCAGCGTGCCCGGCCCGGCGAAGACGACAAGCTGGCGCGCATTGGCGATCAGACTGGCATGGGTGAGCATCGCCCCCTTGGGCACGCCCGTGGTGCCCCCGGTATATTGCAGCACCGCCAGATCGTTGAGACCGACCTGCGTTCGGGGGGCCGGCTTCCCGCGCCCGAGCGCCACAAGGGCGTCGAAGGTCATGTGACGGCCGCCGCGCCCGATGCGGGCGATTTCCCGGCGGTGAAGCAGCCGGAAGAACGCCGATTTCATTTTGGGCAGCGCCGCCGCGAGCGAACATACGATGATGCGCGACAGCCCGCTTTCTTGCGCGATGGACGCGATCGGCCGGTACATGCGCTCCAGATCCAAGGTGACCATCACTTCGGTTCTGGAATCGCGCACCTGCGTGGAAATCTCGTGGGCGGTGTAGAGCGGGTTGAAATTCACCACCACCGCGCCGAGCCGGAGCGCTGCGAAATAGAACGCCACGTAATAGGGCACATTCGGCAGGCAAAGCCCGATACGGGTCTCCCGCTTCACGCCGATCTGTTGCAGCCCGGCGGCAACCTGGTCGACCATGCGCCCAAGCTGGCGATAGGTCCACACGCGCCCGATGAAATCGAGGGCCGGGCGGTTCGCATGCTGCTCCACCGCCCAGTCCAGCAATTCGGGCAGGGTCTGTGGCCAAGCCCCTGCGATGCCCGTGGCACCCTCGGGCATCGCACCCGAGATTCCATGCGGCGCATAAAATTGTTTTCGATCCACCGCACTGGCCTGCGGCATCTCGCGGAAATCTCCCGGCACGTCGCTTCCCCATTTGGTTGTCGATTCGCCTTCTTGCGAGGCGTTCGGTCGGGTATTGATTACATGACCTTTTGGTTATCTAATATACGTATACGTCACTTTCACGCAAGATGGGTCGCTCGGATATCTCCGGCGAAAGGGAGACGAGAATGGGTACGTGGCTGCGCCTCGGGCGCACCGTCGTTTCGGCGCTGCTGGCGCCGAGGCTCGCGGTTCCCGATGGCACGTCGGTTCTGACTATGCGTGTCTGGCCGAACGATCTCGACTTCAACGCCCATATGAACAATGGCCGGTACCTCACTCTCATGGACCTCGGCCGTGTCGACCTACTGCTACGCGCGGGGCTTGGCCGCACGATTCTCGCGAAACGCTGGACCGCCGTGCTGACCGGCGCGACGATCCGCTATCGCCGCTCCCTGAAGCCGTTCCAGCGTTTTCGGCTGGAAACCTCCATCGCCGGCTGGACCGAGCATGCCGTCTTCATCGAGCAGCGTTTCATCATTGCCTCCGGTGCCCAGGCGGGCGAGGTGGCGGCGAGCGCGGCGGTTCGCGCCAGCCTGCTTCACCCCGGCTCGCCGGCCCGCAAAGTAAGGATCACGGAACTGTTCGCTGCGCTCGGCCTCGCGCCGCGCAGCCCGCCGCTGCCGGAGATCTTCGTTCAGCTTGGCGCCGGCACCGCGTCTATTCCGCCTCTGAAGGAAGACGCCATCTAAGTCCGCCAGACCGCACGACATAAAAATAGGGCGCATCAGACCGCGCCGAAGAGAGGAAACGAAATCATGCCGACGCCCCTTCTGCTGCGAGAACATCTCTCGCTGCCCGCTATCGTAGCGCCGATGTTCCTGGCATCGGGTCCCGATCTCGTCGTCGAGACCTGCCGGAACGGGTTGCTCGGTACGTTTCCCGCCCTCAATCTGCGGACAACCGAGCACTTCGCCGGCTGGATGGAGGAGATAGAAGAGAGGCTCACGCCCCATCGGCACGCTGCGCCTTTCGGCGTCAACCTTATCGTCCATCGTTCTAACACCCGGCTCGCCGCCGACCTCCGGCAAATCGAAGCTCACCACGTGCCCGTGGTGATCACCTCACTTGGTGCGGTGCGTGAAGTAGTCGAGACTGTGCACGGTTATGGTGGGCTGGTGCTACACGACGTGATTTCGCGCCGGCATGCTGAAAAAGCGGTATCGGCCGGGGTCGATGGCATCGTCGCTGTCTGCGCTGGGGCGGGCGGTCATGCCGGCCTGCTGAGCCCATTCGCACTGGTTCCCGAAATTCGACAGGTGTTCGACGGCATGATCGCCCTTGCCGGGGCTCTCTCGACGGGCGCGCACATTGCCGCCGCGCAGTTGATCGGCGCGGACCTCGCCTATATCGGCACCCGCTTCCTGGCGACGCAGGAGACGATGATCGCGGCAGGGCACAAGGCGATGATCCTGGACAGCCGCGCCGAGCACATCGTGCACACTGCCGCCGTTTCCGGCGTGCCGGCGAATTTTCTCGGCCCCAGCCTTTCCGCCGCCGGCATCGACCCGGCCCACCCGCCCTCGCCCGGAGGGCTCGATGTCGGCAGCGAGGCGAAGGCGTGGCGCGATGTCTGGTCGGCCGGTCAAGGCGTCGGCTCGATCGGTGATCTGCCGACGGCCGGCGATCTGTGTCGTCGACTGCATGCCGAATATGTCGCCGCACGGGCGAGCCTCGGTGCGACCGAAGCCATCATGTCAGGGCCGGAGTGTCCCGATAGAGCGTCCGCCGCTTATTTGCCGGCAATGTAGGCGCTCCATTTTGCAGAAGGTGTTGACTATGAAGATCCTGGTGCCCGTGAAGCGGGTGGTCGACTACAACGTCAAGATCCGCGTCAAGGCGGATGGCTCGGGCGTCGAGCTCGCCAATGTGAAGATGTCGATGAACCCCTTCGACGAGATCGCCGTCGAGGAGGCGCTCCGTCTGAAAGAGGCCGGCAAGGCGAGCGAAGTGATCGCCGTCTCCATCGGCCCGGTGAAGACCGACGAGACCATCCGCACCGCGCTGGCCATGGGCGCCGATCGCGGCATCTGGGTGAAGACCGAGGAGGCCGGTGTCGAGCCGCTCGCTGTGGCCAAGCTGCTGAAGAAGGTGATCGAGCAGGAAGGCCCGGCCCTCGTCATCCTCGGCAAGCAGGCGATCGACGACGACTGCAACCAGACCGGCCAGATGCTCGCCGCCTTGCTCGGCTGGCCGCAGGGCACCTTCGCGTCCAAGGTCGCACCCGCCGACGGCACGGTCGACGTCACCCGCGAGATCGATGGCGGCCTGCAGACGGTCAGCCTCAACCTGCCGGCGGTGGTGACCACGGATCTGCGCCTCAACGAGCCGCGCTATGCCAGCCTGCCGAACATCATGAAGGCGAAGAAGAAGCCGATCGCGGAGACCTCGCCTTCCGAGCTCGGCGTCGACGTCGCGCCGCGCCTCACCATCGTCTCGACCGCCGAGCCGACCGGCCGCAGCGCCGGCATCAAGGTGGCCTCGGCCGCCGAACTCGTGGCCAATCTCAAGAAGGCGGGAGTGCTCTGATTATGGCGACCTTGCTGCTTGCCGAGCATGACGACGCTCATCTCAACCCGGTCACCGCCCGCGCGCTGACCGCGGCCCTCGCACTTGGCGCTCCCGTGCATGTGCTGGTCGCCAGCGGCAATGCCCGCGCCGCTGCCGAAGCCGCTGCCAGGCTCGACGGCGTGGCCGAGGTGCTGCTCGCCGATTCGCCGCTCTACGCCCACCGCCTCGCCGAGCCGCTGGCGGCGCTGATCGTGGCGCTTTCAGGCGGTTACGACGCGATTCTCGCGCCTTCCACCGCGGTGGGCAAGAACGTGCTGCCGCGCGTGGCCGCCCTGCTCGACGTGATGCAGGTCTCCGACATCGTCAAGGTGCTGGCGCCCGACACATTCGAGCGGCCGATCTATGCCGGCAACGCGATCCAGACCGTGCGCTCCGGCGAGGCAAAGAAGGTCATCACCGTGCGCACCGCTTCCTTCGCCGCGACGGGCGAGGGCGGATCGGCGCCGATCCGCGGCGTCGATGCGGCCGGTGATCCCGGTTTGTCGCGCTTCGTCGGCGAGGAAATCGCGCAGAGCGACCGGCCGGAACTGGCCAGCGCCCGCCTGATCGTCTCGGGCGGCCGTGCGCTCGGCTCCTCCGAGAATTTCCACGCCGTGATCGAGCCGCTGGCCGATGCGCTGGGCGCCGCCGTTGGCGCGTCCCGCGCCGCGGTCGATGCCGGCTACGCGCCGAATGACTGGCAGGTCGGCCAGACCGGCAAGGTGGTCGCGCCCGATCTCTATGTCGCGGTCGGTATCTCCGGCGCGATCCAGCATCTGGCAGGCATGAAGGATTCCAAGGTCATCGTCGCGGTGAACAAGGATGACGAAGCGCCGATCTTCCAGGTCGCCGATTTCGGCCTCGTCGGGGATCTGTTCCAGATCGTCCCCGAACTGACGGGGATGCTCAAAACATGACGATGCCCGAACGCGAGGCGATGGATTATGACGTCGTCATCGTCGGCGCGGGCCCGGCGGGGCTTGCCGCGGCGATCCGGCTGAAGCAACTCGGGGAAGAGATTTCCGTCGTCGTTGTGGAGAAGGGCTCCGAGGTCGGCGCCCACATCCTCTCCGGCGCGGTGATCGATCCGATCGGGCTCGACTGGCTGTTCCCCGACTGGCGGGACGATGCCGATGCGCCGCTGAAGACGCCGGTTACCGACGACCGGTTCTATCTGCTCGGCCCGGCGGGTTCGCTGCGCCTGCCCAATGGGTTGATGCCGCCGCTGATGAACAATCACGGCAACTATATCGGCTCGCTTGGTAATGTCGCGCGCTGGCTGGCCGCGCAGGCCGAGGCGCTAGGCGTCGAGATCTATCCGGGCTTTGCCGCCAATGAGGTGCTGTTCGAGGACGGCGCGGTGGTAGGTGTCGCGACCGGCGATATGGGCATCGGCCGCGATGGCGAGATGACCGACCGCTACACGCGCGGCATGGAGTTGCGCGGCAAGTACACGCTGTTCGCCGAAGGCGCGCGCGGCCAACTCTCCAAGCAGCTCATCGCCCGCTACAAGCTCGACGAGGGCCGCGAGCCGCAGAAATACGGCATCGGGCTGAAGGAGCTGTGGAAGGTGGCGCCGGACAAGCACCACCCCGGCCTTGTGCAGCATTCCTTCGGCTGGCCGCTGGGCAATGCCGCGGGTGGCGGCTCGTTCCTCTACCACATGGAGGACGGGCAGGTGATGGTGGGCTTCGTGGTCCACCTCAACTACTCGAACCCTTATCTGGCGCCGTTCGAGGAGTTCCAGCGCTTCAAGACGCATCCTGCGATCCGCGGGACGTTCGAGGGCGGCAAGCGCCTCGCCTATGGCGCACGGGCGATCACCGAGGGCGGCTGGCAGTCCGTGCCGAAGCTGGTGTTCCCCGGTGGGGCGCTGGTGGGCTGCGCGGCGGGCTTCATCAACGTGCCGCGCATCAAGGGCAGCCACAACGCCGTGCTCTCCGGCATGCAGGCGGCGGAAGAGGCGTTCAAGGCGCTGGGCGACGGCCGCCAGCACGATGTGCTGGAAGGCTATGAGGCCGGCTGGCGCTCGTCCGAGATCGGCGATGACCTCAAGAAGGTCCGCAATGTGAAGCCGCTCTGGTCGAAGCTCGGTACCTATCTCGGTATCGGGCTGGGCGGGCTCGACATGTGGGCGAACACGCTGTTCGGCGTCTCGCCCTTCGGCACGCTGAAGCACGGCAAGCCGGACTATGCCTCGCTGAAGCCGGCGGCGTCGTCCAAGAAGATCGACTACCCCAAGCCCGATGGCGTGGTGTCGTTCGACAAGCTGTCCTCGGTGTTCCTGTCCAACACCAATCATGAGGAGGACCAGCCGATCCACCTCAAGGTCGCCGACATGACGCTGCAGAAGATGTCCGAGCACGACGTCTATGCCGGACCTTCGGCGCGCTACTGCCCGGCGGGCGTATATGAATGGGTGGAAGAAGACGCGGGTGCGCGCTTTCAAATCAACGCGCAGAACTGCGTGCACTGTAAGACCTGCGATATCAAGGACCCCAACCAGAACATCACCTGGGTCGCCCCCGAGGGCGGCTGCGGGCCGAACTATCCGAACATGTAGCCAATCAACGGAAGGCCATGCGGCATATAACCGCTACGATAGCCGCAATGGCGGCAGGCGCGATCCCTATGCCGGCCAATTGTGGGGGAAGCCTGCATTTCGATACTGCAATCCATTGAATCTATAGCATTGTCAATCAGGCATATCGCCTGCTCAGAAAAACTTTCCCGATGTCGAACGGACCTACGAGGTCAGGTCGGAGACATGTGTCGTCCCGCCTCGTTTATATTGCAACTGTTGCCGCGGCATCACACATGACGCAATCATTATAAAACTAACGCATACGTCATATACATTACTAAAAGGGACATCGTAACCTCCCGCAACCGAATGAAGGCGAATGCCTCTAAGCGGACATCCCGCGCGGTTCTTGGAGGAAACGATGAAGAGACGGATATTTGCACTTCTTTCCTGTTCGACGGTCGCCTGTGCAATTGGTTACTCAGGCACCGCGCATGCTGGCTCGTTCGCCTTGCGCGAGCAAAGCACTATCGGCCTCGGCCAGGCCTTCGCGGGAGCGTCGGCAGGAGCTGCCGGCCTTGGTTCGATGTACTGGAACCCCGCGACCATGACGAACAATGGCGGCCTCCAGATCGGCGCCGATCTGGCCGTGCTGTTTCCATACTCCAACGTGACGCCGAGCGCCGGCACGAGTTCGACACTTCTCTATCTTGGGGGAGCGGGATCCAGCGGCGATATCGGTGGTGATGCAGTGTTGCCCGCCGGCTACGTCTCCTATCAAGTGAACGACAAGCTGTGGGTTGGATTTGGAACCAATACGCCCTTCGGCCTCTCAACTTCCTATCCCACGAATTACGCAGGTCAGATCTACGCACGGGATTCGACCGTGCGTTCGATCGATCTCAATCCTAACGTCGCCTATGCCGTGACGGACTGGCTGTCGGTCGGCGTTGGATTGCAGGCCATGTATTTCAAGACCGAATTGACGAGAGCCATCTCTCCCTTTCCCTATGCGCCGAGCGCCAAGCTCGAGGGAGATGATTGGGGGTTCGGTTTCACCGCCGGTGCCACCATCAAGCCTTTCGAGGGGACGCAGATCGGTATCGGTTATCGTTCCTCCGTCAGCCTCACTCTTGACGGCGACCTCGCCTTGGGCGGGCAGTTGGGACCGCTGCCTCGCGGCACCTACCCGATCGGCGCCGACATCGATCTGCCGGAACAACTCACCATCGGCATCCAGCAGGCGATCACGCCGCAACTGACCCTTGCCGGTCAGTTCGAATGGACCAATTGGAGCCGCCTCGACAACATACCTGTGGTGGGCACCACGGGCCAGACCTCGGGTAGCGAACTCACCTCGCTACCGTTCCACTATGACGACGGCTATTTCGTTTCCGCAGGCCTCGATTACGCCTGGAACGACAAGCTGACGATCCGGGGCGGTCTGGGCTACGAATGGTCTCCGATCACCCTCGACAACCGGGACCTGCGCCTGCCGGACAGCAACCGCGTGCACGCCTCGGTGGGGCTCAGCTACCGCTGGAGCGAGCAATTGACACTTGATTTCGCCTATTCGCACATTTTCGCGGTGGGTGACGGCGACATATCGCTGACGCCCGGCAATCCCCACTACGTATCCGGCCTTCCGTTCATGGCGGATGTCGACAGTCGGGTGGATATCGTCTCGTTCGGCCTAACATACCGTTTCGACACGGCCAAGGTGACAAAGCTGGTCACCAAATAGGCCTCCCAGAGCACTTTCAAACCACGCGGATTCCGGTCCGCGTGAAGAGAACGCACAAAACAAAATGCCGGAGCCTTTGCGGTGAAGCACTATTCGCCGGAAAGGCTCCCGCACGCCGCGGAGGCCGGAACGACCGCCTCCGCAGGCGATCCCTGCCAATCGAGAAAAAATCAAATGGGAGGAAAATGATATGACTCATGGCATTCGATGCGATGGTCTTAAAAAGCTTGCCGGCATAACAGCCGGGATGGCCGCGTTCACTCTTGTCATGCTCGGCTCCGACGCACGGGCCGGCGGGATCGAGGGTACGTGGCTCAGCCAGAGCGGGGACACCCAGGTGCGGATCGCGCCCTGCGGGGGCTCCCCGTGCGGCACCATCATGTGGCTCAAGGAGCCGCTCCCCGACAGCAACAACCCCGATCCGGCCAAGCGCGGCCGGGCCCTGATCGGCGTGCAGATGATTTCCGGGCTCTCCCCGGCGGAAGGCGACCGCTGGAATGGGCAACTCTACAATTTTGAGACCGGCAAGACCTATTCCGGCAGCCTGGAGCCGATCGGAAACGACAAGCTGAAGCTTTCGGGCTGCGTTCTCGGAGGCATGTTGTGTCGTAACCAGGTCTGGACGCGGGTGAAATAGACCGGAGAGCGAGCGCTATGCCCGCGAAGGCATCGACCTGCCGCTGTCGCTGGCCGATCATGGGGCATTGTGCGGCGGCGCTGCGCCCGCCGCATGTGCTGCTCGAGCGCCATGCCATGGCGGCAGATCGCCGATACTCCGCAGAACCGGCTCTCCGAACCCCTGCCCTAGAATGTCAAACGGCGTCCAATATTGGCTCTGACGCAGATTTGGTGGCGAACCCCTATGCCGGTGCGACGAGGCGGGCCTCCAGCTCCCGGTCGGGCATATGGTCTGGCGTTTCGCCAGATCGCAGATCAATGTTCCATAGCGCTGATTACGTCGCCAGGCCCAGTCGTCGATCCCGATCACGGCGGGCGGAATGAAAGGCGGGTGGCCTTGTTTTCGGATCACCCGGAGCAGCGTGTCGTTGCTCGCCGGCAGCATCAGCCTTCGCGCAAAGCGTGCTGCAGGTCGATATCGGCATCCGGTTCTATCGCAAGGACGGCGGAAAATAGCGCCGCCCTTGCCATCTGCCCCAGTACGCCGCGAGTGATTTCGCAAGGGTTATTCGGCCGCCTCGCTGGGAACGATCGTCGCAACGATGGATGCGTCGAGAGCTTCAAATGCCTTCAACCCGATAAGATCATAGAGCTCGGCGCGTGTCACTTGGCACTTAATTATGAGAATAACATATAAACGATTCCAAATGCTTAGGCTGGTACTTAAATTGAGAATTAGCAGTTAATTTGACAATAGCTCTTGGTGTTTGCCACTTAATGTGAGAATCAGGCTTACGGAGTTTTTTCACTCGTGAGCCTCTATGAGCGACCCATTTCCCGACGAAATTGATGAGGCGCTTTGGGATGAAGCGTGCCGGCGTGCGGATGCGATTCGTGGCTTTCTAAGGCGTCACCCCGCCCGCACAACGGCCGGAAATGTTGCGGGACTCGCGGCCGAACTCGGTCTTAGCCAAGCTACAGCTTACCGTATGGTCAAGCTGTTCCGTGCCGGCGGAACCGTCCTGTCGCTTGTGGACCGCAAACGCGGGCGGCCGGAGGGTCATCGCATGCTGGATGAGAAGCGTGAGGAAATTGTTCGGACGACCATCAACGCGTTCTACCTGAAGCGGACGCGACCGACGGTCTCGCAGTTGGTCCGGGACGTGCAGACGAACTGCATGTCGGCGGGGCTGAAGCCGCCACATCGCAGAACGATCGTCGCTCGCCTTGGGGACATAGACCTCCAGAAGCGTGCCAGACGACGCGGTGAACAAAAGATCGTCAAGGCGACAACGGCCGTTGCCGGAGCGTTCGGTGCCTCCCGCCCCCTTGAGGTGGTCCAGATCGACCATACCAAGGCCGATGTATTCGTTGTTGACGAGGAGACCCGGCAGCCAATCGGCCGGCCGTGGCTGACGTTGGCGATGGACATCTGCAGTCGGATGATCACCGGGTTCCATCTTACCATGGACGCACCGTCGCGGCTGTCGACCAGCCTGTGCCTCTTGCATTCCGTCTTCGACAAGTCGGCATGGTTGAGAGAACGCGAGATCAGGGAGCCGTGGCCCGTGGCCGGCCTGCCGAACACGGTACATGTCGACAACGGATCCGACTTCCGAAGTCGAGCATTCAAGAGAGGTTGTGAGGATGCCGGGATGGCAATCGAATGGCGGCCGCCGGGCGAGCCGCGCTTCGGCGGCCACATCGAGCGTCTGATCGGCACGCAGATGGGAAAGCTGCACCTGCTGCCCGGGACAACATTCAGCAACGAACAGGAGCTCGGCGAATACAACTCAAAGCGGCACGCAGCGCTGACGTTGAGGGAACTCGAACGCTACATCGCCCTCGATATCGTCGGCTCCTACCATCAGTCGATCCACAGCTCCCTGGGTCGCCCCCCGATTGCGGTCTGGCGGGAACACGAAGGCGAGATCCCGCTTCGACTGCCACAGGATCGGCTCCGCTTCTGGCTGACCTTCCTGCCTGAGCAGGAGCGTACCTTGCGGCCGACCGGGGTTCATCTGTTCGGTCTGCGCTACTGGTCGGCCGCGCTCACTGCCGACGTCGGGCGTTCTGAGCGCCGCCTGCTTGTGAAGTACGATCCGCGCGACCTGGCGCGCATCTTCGTTCGACGGCCATCAGGAAACTTTGTGGAAGCCCGTTATGCCGACGTCACCCTGCCCTCGATAACCCTGCACGAGGCGCTGACCGCCCGACGCATCCTACTGGCGAAAGGCCGCCGTGAAGTCGACACCCGCGCCATCGTCCGCACTGCGTTGGTGCAGCGAGAACTGGTAGACGCCGCGACCAGAAAGACGGCCGCGGCGCGCCGCGGCAAGGCTTCGTCAAAATCGAAGGTGGACGATCAGGGATGGGGCTCGCTCCGCGGTGTCGACTCCAGCAAACCTGTACCCTTTGTTGAGGATACGGATTGAGCTGGAGTGAATATGAACGATGAAGTCTCCCACCTGACTGCGAGCGCAGCAGCACTGCTTGCCGAAACTGACGAGCGACGCATTCGAGCGATACGATCACGCCGCTGGGTTCTCTACCCGCGTGCCAAGCAGGCGCTCGACCGGCTGAGCGGGCTCCTCAACCATCCGCGAGGCACGCGCATGCCATCGGTCGCGATCTATGGCGACAGCGGCATGGGCAAGACCATGATCATGAAGCGGTTCCGGGACGAGCACCCGCCGAGCTTCAATCAGCTGACGGGCACGCTAAAGACACCGGTCCTGGCCATGGAAATGACCAGCCGTCCCGGCGAGCGACGATTCTATTCCGAACTACTTACCCTTCTCGGCGCACCGCAGCGGCCTCGCGCCGACATCGCCCAGATGGAACAGGCGGCGTTGCGGATCATGGAAGCGATCGGCGTGCAGGTGCTGGTCATCGACGAGGTGCACAACATCCTCGCCGGATCCTACCGCGAGCAACGCATCGTCCTGAATACGCTCCGCTTCCTCAGCAATCGTCTGCAGATCTCCCTGGTCTGCTTCGGTGTCAACGAGGCGCGGGAGGCCATCAGTGGTGACGTCCAGCTTGCGCGCCGGTTCGAGCAGTTCACCTTGAGCCGGTGGGCTGCAAACGAACAGTTCGAGACCCTGGTGGCCTCGATCCTGCGCAACACTCCGCTGCGTCGACCCTCGGTGCTTACGCCGAAATCGCTGCGACGGATCCTGCAGATCACAGAGGGTATCACCGCTAGCATCTTCCACGTGATCAACAGCCTGGCCGTCGAAGCCATCGAGAGCGGCCGCGAGCACATCAACGACGAAGCCGTCGAGAACTGGGAGCCAGAGTTCGATGCCGAGGCGGCATTCGCATGATTGAGAACCCACCGACACGGCAGTTGCCGGTGTGCTTGCCGCCCCATTCTGATGAACTCCTGTCCTCCTGGATCAGTCGCCATGCCGCCTTCTACGCGGTCCCTCCGCTTCTCATGCTTCGGCATTGCCTGCCGGAGGCCTCCGCGTTGCGCGCGGCCGATCTCCATCTGAGCAGTGATCAGGAAATCCGCCTGGCCAACATATTCGGCACCGAACCGGCCGTGGTGCGTCGAATGATCTTCACAAATGTCGCGCAATCATCGCGTCGGCTCATCGCCACGCGGCCAACGCAGGTCTGCACGGGCTGCAGCCCAGGACTTGCGGAACCGGCGCCGATCCTGCGAAGCCAGCTTCTGGGGTGGCGTATTACGTGCGCTTTGTGTGGAAACCAACTCCGGGATGCCGGCGGTCGCGAACTCGCCTCCCCTTTCCTACAACATCGCCTTGCGGCCAGTTATGGCGAAGGGCTGCTCGACGATGAAGCCGAACGAGGTATCGGAACCTGGACATCACCCGCCGACATCGCTCGGCTTCTCCTGATGCGACGCGTTCCAACGCCTGTACCCCGCGAGCACGACCTCTGGCGCTTCCGGCTGCTCGGCGCAGTCATTCCCGATCTCGACCATGTCATCGCCGAGCGACAGGAGAACCTGCCTACACCTGCAAAGCCGATCCTACCGCTCCACCTGCGGCCGGCTCTGCTCGCCGGCGTTGCCATCGTCGAGCGTGCCGGACCGGAGATGCTCCGGATGCTGCGTGGGCACATGATGGGTGACAACAGGGTCCGGTTCACTGACGCCAGCGAGAACATGATAGCCCGAGGTAGTAAGTGGAGAGCTTCATCGCAGATGCACTTAATTTGAGAATCTTGCAGCAATGATTCTCACAATTAGGTGCCAATCTTGAGCCTAATCGGCGCATTCTTACAATTAAGTGCCAAGCGACATCTCGACAAGGCTGCGAGTTCAGCGGGTATGCGCTGCCTGCGCCCCTCCGGATTCAGCCCCCAGATGGCGCGATGTTGCGTTCGAGAAACGCCATTATGCGCGACGTCTGGCCGGGAAGGAAATGGTAGCCCTCCTCGATAAAACAGACCTCGGCGTTCGGCACGTTCCGTTTCAGCCTGTCCCGCGTGTCCACTGAGTCCAGCAGCACGTCCCGCCCGCCGACGATTGCGAGAAGCGGCATGTGGAGCGCTTTCAGCTGATCATCGGTCAACCTGGGCATCGTAACAACGCGCGGCTTGATGGCCTTAGCCGCATTGTCCATGAGAGTGGCGAAGGGCTGAAGGTCTTCCGGCAAGATATCGGGTGCAGATCCGAACACCAGCTCGCGCATCTTGCGTTTGCCCCATGAACCCAGCAGCAGGAGCGGCAGGGCCTTCAAGAGGAAGTTTTTTTGACGCCCGATGCCGCCCGGACAGATCAGCGCCAGAGCCCGTACGGCTGAAGCTCTTCGACTGGCATAGTCGAGCGCAAGCCATCCCCCGAGCGACGTGCCGACGAAAGCGGCGCGCGACAGACCCAAACCTGCGAGAACGTGATCAGCCCTGCCGCCGAGCAGAGCTGTCCCGGCGTGCAGTAGCCGCACTGGAAGGCATCATGCTCGATGAATGCCTGCTGGAGCGGGTGTAATGCGATGCCGTCGGAAAGTCCTTCGACCGTAGTGATTTCCGCGCCATCGCGAGACACCGCCAGTGTCAGGCAGGAGTTGATGCGCTGGCCGTCGATCAGCACCGTGCAGGCACCGCACTGGCCGTGATCGCAGCCTTTCTTGGTGCCGGTGAGCCCCACCTGCTCGCGGAGCAGATCGAGCAGCGTCACCCACGGTGTCACGGTCAACGTCCAGGGCGAACCGTTGATGGTGAGCGTGATGGGGAGGCCATGGGACTCGCCTGGAGATGCGTCCATGTCGGCTCCTGCTGAGAGGGAGGCTGGTTTTGCACCTTCTCAACATTCTAAACGGACGAGTGTTCCCGCGACGCACGTGGGACCACAGGACTGTCAGTCGGCACGGAAACCTTGCAGGCTTTATCACAGTCGCCTTTGGGCAGAACGGCTGGATGTTAGGATGCGCTCTGGTCACGGTTCGGAGGGTGCCACGGCATCCTCAGCCAGATGCATTTGCGCCAAGGTCGACACAAGTTCGCAGCGCAGGCCGGAGGGGTCGTAGTCCAACTCGACATGCCCGCCAAAATCCGCCGCCAGCACCTGCTCGATCAGGCGCGAGCCGAAACCCTTCTTCGTCGGCGCAGCGATTTGCGGTCCGCCTTCCTCCTGCCAAACAAAACTGAACGCGTCAGGCGACCTTGGGGCACCAATTTTCCAGGCGATCGATACCCTCCCCGAAGGAGAGGCCAAAGCGCCGTATTTTATCGCATTGGTCGTGAGTTCATGGACGGCAAGCGACAACGACAGCGATTGCCGGGCAGCCAGATTGAGGTTCGGTCCCTTGAGCGAAATGCGTTCCCCATTGGGATCGATGGGCACCAACACGCCTTCCACCACCGTGCGCAGCGGGGCTCCGCGCCAGCTCGATTGGGTCAGCACGTCCTGGGCATTGCCCAGAGCGGCGATGCGTCCCGCAAGCTGGCGTTGCGCATCCTCTTTGGTGTGCGTCGTGCGGAACGTCTGATTGGCGATACCGGCGACCATAGCAAGAACATTCTTGTTGCGGTGGCCAAGTTCGGCATTGAGCGTCTGGATATTGCGTATGGCTTCGACGGTCTGCGTCGTTTCCATCACAGTGTCGATAATGCCTGCCACGCGCCCCTGCTCGTCGAAGATAGGACTGTAGCAAAAGGTGAAATAGGCCTGCTCGGAAAAGCCGTTGCGCTCGATGACGAGCGGAAAATCCTCGATGAAGGTCGCCTGACCGCCGAACGCCTTGTCGAGAATGGGGCTGATCTCCTCGCGCACCTCATGCCAGACGTCGAGAAAGGATCGACCAAGCGCCTCCGGCTTGCCGCTGAGTATCGGTCCGAAGGCGTCATTGTACAACGTCGTCAGTCCCGGCCCCCACACGATGCATTTGGGGAATTTGGAATTCAGCATCATGTCCACGGCGGTGCGAAGCGGAACGCCCCAGGTCTTTATGGGGCCGAGCGGGGTGCGCCCCCAGTCGAATGAGCGTACCGCTCCCGCCAACACGCTGCTTCCATGTGGAAAGCTCAAATCAGTCATGCCGTTGGCCCCGTCATAGGTCATGGCTGACAGCTGAATGATCACTGCGGCGACCAACCGATCGGAAAGTTGCCTCGTCAGTCGCAACGAACATAAGACCCGCCACGCCCAGCATCAATCTGCAATATTCAACGGTTGGGCAGGACCGTTTCCGTCTCTCGCGCGTTTGGTTCTGTGAGCCGCCTCGCCGAGAGCGCATGAGCCCGTGCGGCCGCCGTTTCTCTAATATCAGGAGGAAATCATGCCGCGTGGCGACAAATCGAAATACACCGACAAGCAGGAACGCAAGGCCGGCCATATCGCCGAGAGCTATGAGGAGCGGGGCGTCTCGGAGAAAGAGGCGGAACGTCGCGCCTGGGCGACGGTGAATAAGGAATCGGGTGGCGGCAACAAGTCCGGCTCTGGTCGCGGCAAGAAGGATACCCACGTCTCTGCCGAGAAGGGCGGGAAGATCGGTGGTGCGGCGTCGGCCCATCGCTCTGCCGCGGACCGTTCCGCCTCGGCGAAGAAGGCGGCAGCAACGCGCAAGCGCAACGCCGAACACCGCACACATTCCTGAACGCGGCCCAGGCTGGGCAGCGTCCATGCCTCACGATGAACCGCCTGCACCATTGGCGGGAAGGAGGGTACATGGCTGAAAAGCGCAAATGGTCCGCCGAGGTCACCGAGCACAGCGACGCGCTCGACCTCAGGAAGGACGTCTTCGAATCCCACGATCCCCGCGAGATCGCCAAGTCGCTGAAGCATTCAGCCGAGACGAGCCATCGGCGCAAGTCGTCGCCCTATCGCTCGGCGATGTCGATGCTGACCTTCTACATCAACCGTGCCGGAAAGAACCTGCCGCAGTCGCAGAAGAAGGTGCTGGAAGCGGCAAAGGATGAACTGCGGCACGAATTCGGCCGCTGACCGCGCGGCGGATGCCGTGGGGGAGCATCGGCCGACCTCATTCCTAGATAGACGGAGCCCGCCATGCCCACGACTGCGGATATTCTCATCGACACGCTGATCGACTGGCGGGTGAAAGTGATCTTCGGCCTGCCCGGCGATGGGATCAACGGCATCATGGAGGCGCTGCGCACCCGGCAGGACCGGATCGCCTTCGTGCAGGTGCGGCACGAGGAATCTGCCGCCTTCATGGCCTGTGCCTATGCCAAATGGACCGGCGAGCTCGGCGTCTGCCTCGCCACATCGGGGCCCGGCGGCGCGCATCTGCTTGCCGGGCTCTACGACGCCAAGCTCGACCAGGCGCCCGTGCTCGCCATCACCGGCATGCAATTCCACGACCTGATCGAGACCTTCACCCAGCAGGATGTCGACCTCACCCGGGTGTTCAACGACGTCGCCGTGTTCAACACGCAGGTGAGCGACCCTGCGCATATGGAAAGTGTGGCCAGCCTCGCCTGCCGCTCGGCGCTGTCGAAGCGCGGCGTGGCGCATCTGTCCATCGCCAACGACGTGCAGGAGCGGGCGCTGAGCGAGGCGAAGCGCTCTAAGCGCAACCAGCCCGGCCATGTGCCGAACCGCTGGTTCGAGGGACGGCGCCTGCCGACCGAGCGCGACCTCGACGAGGCCGCGGCGCTGCTGAATGACGCGTCGCGGGTGATGATCCTCGCCGGCCGCGGCGCGCTCGGCGCCCGGGACGAACTGGAGCGCACCGCCGACCTGCTCGCCGCGCCCGTAGCCAAGGCGCTGCTCGGCAAGGCGGTGCTGCCGGACGAGCATCCCCATACCACCGGCGGCATCGGCATGCTCGGGACGCTGCCCTCGCAGGAGGCGATGGAGCGTTGCGACACGCTGCTGATCGTCGGCTCGACCTTCCCCTATATCGAGTATTACCCGAAGCCCGGCCAGGCCAGGGGCGTGCAGATCGACCGCGATGGCCAGCGCATCGGGCTGCGCTACCCGGTCGAGGTCGGCCTGGTCGGCGATGCCGGAGAGACTCTGCGTCTGCTCAATGAGCGGCTGACCCGCAAGGCCGACCGCAGCTTCCTTGAGGAGGCGCAGGCCGGCATGGCGCGCTGGCGCGAGATGATGGCGACCTCCGAGGCCAAGACCGAGCTGCCGCTGAAGCCCCAGCTGGTTGCCCGCGCGTTCGGCCGGCAGCTGCCAGACGATGCTGTGCTGGTCACCGATTCCGGACAGAACACCGAGCTCGCCGCCCGCCATATCGACATGCGCGAGGGCCAGGCCTTCGGCGTCTCCGGCTCGCTTGCCTCCATGGCCTGCGGGCTGCCCTATGCCATCGCCGCCGGCTTCGCTTTTCCCGGCCGGCCGGTCTTCGCGGTGGTGGGCGATGGCGGGCTCGCCATGCAGCTCGGCGAGTTCTCCACCGCCGTACGCTATCGTATCCCGCTGAAGATGCTGGTGATCAAGAACAACATGCTGAACCAGATCGCGTGGGAGCAGATGATGTTCCTCGGCAATCCGCAGTTCGGCTGCGAATTGCAGCCGATCGACTTTGCCATGGCCGCCGAGGCGATGGGCGGCATCGGCTATTCGATCACTAATCCCGAGCACGTCGAGGACGTGCTGGAGCGCGCCTTCGCCGCTGAGGGGCCGGTGCTGATCGAGGCGGTTGTTGACGCCGCCGAGCCGATGATGCCGCCCAAGATGCCCGCGGACTATGCGCAGAACTTCCGCAAGGCGCTGCCGCAAACGCCCGGACGCGAGCAGATCGAGGCGGCGATCGCCGAGGAGCCGCTGAAGACCATGATCGAGGCGGGGAACCAGCATGAGTGAGCGCTGGGACATGAACCTGTCGGAGCCGGTCAGCTTCCACAAGGACGGCGAGGCGCGGACGCTTCGCACGCTGGATGATGCGCGCGGCCTGCTTTCGGCCCACGAGCCGAGCGAAGGCGACCGCGAGCTATGCCAGGCGGCGGTGACGACGGTGACCAAGGCGGCCTCGTCTGGCCAGCCGTCCGATCGTGAGATGGCTACGGAGCAGATGCGGATACTGCTCCGCTCGCTCGGCTGGATCTGAAGAAACAGTCCGGGCCATCGCCTTACCGAGGAGACCGACATGACACTGTCCGTCATCGCGTTGAATTGCACCCTCAAACGCGGCGAGGAGCCTTCTTCATCCGAGAAGCTTCTACGCGAGGCGCTGACCGAATTCGGCAAGCTCGGTGTCGCCGGCGAGGTCGTCCGCGTCGCCGATCTAGGCTGAGGACTCATAGCCAGAACAGCACGGTAGCCGCGAGAGCGATGGCTGAGAGGAAGACGGTCGGACATCGATCGTAGCGGGTGGCGACGCGCCGCCAGTCCTTGAGCCTCCCGAACATGATCTCGATGCGATTGCGTCGTTTGTAGCGGCGCTTGTCATATCGGATGGGCTGGGAGCGGGATTTTCGTCCGGGGATGCAGGGCTTGATCCCCTTGGCCTGCAAGGCGTCCCTGAACCAGTCCGCATCATATCCTCGGTCACCCAAGAGCCATTGCGCCTTGCGAAGGCTGTCCAGCAGAGCCGCGGCACCGGTGTAGTCGCTGACCTGGCCCGCCGTCATGAACAGGCTGATCGGTCGCCCATTCGCATCCGTCACGGCATGAAGCTTGGTGTTCATGCCGCCCTTGGTGCGTCCGATCAGTCGCCCGACATCCCCCTTTTTACCCGCAGGCTCGAAGCCATGCGGTGGGCCTTCAGATAGGTCGCGTCGGTCATAACCGTTCGCCGCTCGCTCTCTGCGGCGGACAGGCCTTCCATCATCCGGATGAAGATGCCCGCCGCGCTCCAGCGTTTCCAACGATTATAGAGCGTCTTATGGGGGCCATAGGCCCCCCGGGGCGTCGCGCCAGCGCAGTCCGTTGCGGTTGACGAAAATGATCCCGCTCAGAACCCGGCGATCATCCACGCGCGGCTTCCCGTGGCTCCTTGGGAAATAGGGCTGAAGCCGAGCCATCTGCTCATCCGTCAGCCAATACAGGTCGCTCATGTTCAAACTCCTGCGGAGTCTGAATCAGATCGTGCGCCTCATATCAATGGGTCCTGAGCCTAGACGTTGCGGGCGAGAAGCTTGCCGTTGGCATCGTATTGAGCCGGCTCGGCCGATCGACTAATTCTGGCGAAGAAGCACCGTAGCTGAGTCCGTTGGCTATATTTAATCTCTACCTAAGATTTCTTCTATCTTGCCATTTCCACTCCCGAACCTCCGGCATGTCGAGGCCGTGGGCGCGGATGTAGCGATCGTGCTCGGTGAGCTTGTCGCGGATCGCCTGACGCGCATGGACCTTTCCGGCGAGCGCCGGCACGCGGTCGATCACGTCGAGCACGAGGTGGAAGCGGTCGAGCCGGTTGCGTACCACCATGTCGAAGGGCGTGGTGGTCGAGCCCTCCTCCACATAACCGCGCACATGCATGTTGGCGTGATTCGTGCGGCGATAGGCGAGCCGGTGGATAAGCCAAGGATAGCCGTGATAGGCAAAGATCACCGGCTTGTCCCGCGTGAACAGCGCGTCGAACTCACCGTCGGACAGACCATGGGGATGCGCAGATTTGGGCTGCAGCGTCATCAGGTCAACAACGTTGACCACTCGTACCCTGAGTTCAGGGAAATAGCCGCGCAGCAGGTCGACGGCGGCCAGCGCCTCCACCGTCGGCACGTCGCCGGCGCAGGCCAGCACGACGTCGGGCTCGCAATCATGGTCGTTGCTCGCCCATTCCCAGATGCCGATGCCCTGCGTGCAGTGCTTGATGGCGGCGTCCATGTCGAGCCATTGCGGCGCCGGCTGCTTGCCGGCGACGATGACGTTCACCCGGTTCCAGCTCTTCAGGCAGTGGTCGGTGACATAGAGCAGCGTGTTGGCGTCCGGCGGCAGGTAGACGCGCACGATGTCCGCCTTCTTGTTCACCACATGGTCGATGAAGCCGGGGTCCTGATGGCTGAAGCCATTATGGTCCTGCCGCCAGACATGCGAAGTGAGCAGGTAGTTCAGCGAGGCGATGGGCCGGCGCCACTCCACCTCGCTGGACGATTTCAGCCATTTGGCGTGCTGGTTGAACATCGAATCGATGATGTGGATGAACGCCTCGTAGCAGGAGAATAGCCCGTGGCGGCCGGTCAGGAGATAGCCCTCCAGCCAGCCCTGACACATGTGCTCGGACAGCATCTCCGTTACCCGGCCATCCAGCGCCAGATGGTCGTCATAGGACAGCTTTTCCGCGTTCCAGGCGCGGTCCGTCACCTCGAACAGCGCCTGCAGACGGTTGGACGCCGTCTCGTCCGGGCCGAAGACACGGAAATTCTTCGAGGCCAGGTTCGCCTTCATCACGTCGCGCAGGAAGGTGCCCATCACATAGGTGGATTCGGCCTCCACGCCGCCGGGGTGAGGCACGTCGAGCGCGTAACCCGTGAAGTCCGGCAGGCGCAGCGGCCGGCGCAGCGCGCCGCCATTGGCGTGCGGATTGGCGCTCATGCGCTGCTCGCCGGCGGGGGCGACCGCGGCGATCTCGGGTTTCAGCCGGCCATCCGCGTCGAACAGTTCTTCCGGCTTGTAGCTCTTCATCCAGTCTTCGAGCAGCGTGACGTGCTCGGGCTTCGACATGTCGGAGAACGGCACCTGATGCGAGCGCCAGAAGCCCTCGGCCTTCTTGCCGTCGACATTCTTCGGGCCGGTCCAGCCCTTGGGGGAGCGCAGCACGATCATCGGCCAGCGCGGGCGCTCGGTGACGCCATCCTCGCGCGCCGCCTTTTGGATCGCGGCGATCTTGCCGAACGCCTCGTCGACGGCGCTCGCCATGGCGTGGTGCATCGGATCGGGATCCTCGCCTTCGACGAAGATCGGGTCGTAGCCGAAGCCGCGCATCAGCGCGTCGAGTTCCTCATGCGGGATGCGGGAGAGGATTGTGGGATTGGCGATCTTGTAGCCGTTGAGGTGGAGGATCGGCAGCACCGCGCCATCCGCCGCCGGATTGAGGAACTTGTTGCCGTGCCAGCTCGTGGCGAGCGGTCCGGTTTCGGCCTCGCCGTCGCCGACCACGCAGGCGACGATCAGCTCCGGATTGTCCAGCACCGCGCCATAGGCGTGGGAGAGCGAATAACCGAGCTCGCCGCCTTCATGGATCGAGCCGGGAGTTTCCGGCGCCGCATGGCTGGGAATGCCGCCCGGGAAGGAGAACTGGCGAAACAGCCGGCGCAGCCCTTCCTCGTCCGGCGAGACGTCGGGATAGAGCTCGCTATAGGTGCCTTCGAGATAGGTTGCCGCCACCACGCCCGGCGCGCCATGGCCGGGGCCGGCGACGAACAGCACACTGGCGCCGGTGTCGCGGATCACCCGGTTGAGATGCACATAGATGAAGTTGAGTCCCGGCGTGGTGCCCCAATGGCCGAGCAGGCGCGGCTTGACGTGATCGAGGGTGAGTTTTTCGCGCAGCAGCGGATTGTCGAGCAGGTAGATCTGGCCGATCGACAGATAATTGGCCGCCCGCCACCAGGCGTTCATATGTCCGAGCTGTTCCGGGCTCAGCGTTGCCGTTACGGTTTCGTTGGACATGGTTCTCGTCCCCTTCTGGTCGTCTCGGTTCAGCGGACAGGGCAGGCAAGGCGGTCGTCTGGGCTCCGGTACCCGCCTATTGCGGCCGCTTCGTTGATCGCGGTCAAGATGGTTGCGGCAAGGATGGTTATCCTCCTGTCGAACTTGGCGGTTCGGGCGCGAGGCGCCATGCTGCCCGGCATCGTTCCGTGGCAAAGCTTAGGGAGCAGACATGGCAAGCCAGCGACGGTTGCCGGCCCATTCACTTCTCGTGGCACTGCTGCTCGCGATGCTGGCGACGCCGGTCGCGGCGCAGCAGGAGCCCGCAGGCGCTTCCGGCCTTGGCGCGAAGCTGCAGGCGCTGATCGCCCGGCTGAGCGGCAGCCGGTTGCCGGCGGGCCTGTTCCAGACCAATGGTCGCATCGAAGCCGAGCAGGTGCTGGTGGCCTCCAAGCTCGCCGGCCGCGTGGCACAGGTGCTGGTCGAGGAAGGCCAGACCGTCGATGCCGGCGAAGTGGTCGCGCGCATGGACACGAGCGAACTCGAAGCCCAGCTCGCCGGGGCGCAGGCCCAGGTACGTCGCGCCGAGAAGTCGGTCGCCGAGGCCGAGGCGCAGATCGCCCAGCGCGATAGCGAGCACACGCTGGCCGAGCAGGAATTCGAGCGCGCCTCGAAACTCAAGGATAGCGGCTTCGGCACCGCCCAGTCGCTCGATCTGCGCCAGAGCCAGCTGAATGTTGCGGTGGCCGCCCAGCGCGCCGCGCAAGCCTCGCTGGATGAAGCCGACGCCGCCGTCGATGCCGCCCGCGCCGATGTGGCGCGCATCCAGTCGCTGATCGACGATTCCACGCTCAAGGCGCCGCGCCGCGGGCGGATCGAATACCGGCTGGTGCGCTCGGGCGAGGTGGTGGCGGCCGGCGCGCCCATCGTCACGCTGCTGGACCTCTCGGACGTCTACATGACCGTCTTCGTGCCGGCCCGCGTCGCCGGCCGGCTGGCGCTTAGCGACGAGGCGCGCATCGTGCTCGACCCGGCGCCCGACTATGTCATTCCCGCCACGGTGAGCTTCGTGGCCGCCGGGGCGCAGTTCACGCCGAAGTCGGTCGAGACGGCGGATGAGCGCGAAAAGCTGATGTTCCGCATCAAGCTGCGCATCGCGGCGGAACTGCTCAAGCAGTATGAGGACCGGGTGAAGACCGGCGTGCGCGGTGTCGCCTATGTGCGCACGGATCCAGCGACACAATGGCCGGCCGATCTGGCGGTGAAGCTGCCGCAATGAGCGGGGAGGCGGCCGCGCAGATTCCGGCTATCGCGCTCGGCGGCGTGACCCACCGCTATGGCAAGGTCGAGGCATTGCGCGGGCTCGATCTTGCGATTCCGGCCGGCTGCATGGCGGGTCTCATCGGCCCGGACGGCGTGGGCAAGTCGACGCTGCTCGGGCTGGCCGCCGGCGTGACGCGGATCCAGCAGGGGCGGGTGGAGGTGCTCGGCGGCGACATGGCCAATGCGAATTGGCGGCGAGAGGCCGGCGGGCGCGTCGCCTACATGCCGCAGGGGCTGGGGCGCAACCTCTACCCGACACTGAGCGTCGCGGAAAATCTCGACTTCTTCGGCCGCCTGTTCGGGCAGGGCACGGCCGAGCGCCGCGAGCGCATCACTGAGCTCATCGCCGCCACCGGCCTCGCACCCTTCGCCAATCGCCCCGCCGGCAAACTCTCCGGCGGCATGAAGCAGAAGCTCGGCATCTGCGCGGCGCTGATCCACGATCCCGACCTCGTCATCCTCGACGAGCCGACCACGGGCGTCGACCCGCTGTCGCGCCGGCAGTTCTGGGAGCTGATCGAGCGTCTGCGCGTCCGCCGTCCGGGCATGAGCGTCATTGTTGCCACCGCTTATATGGAGGAGGCCGAGCGCTTCGACTGGCTGGCGGCGATGAATGAGGGGCAGGTGCTCGCCACCGGCAGCCCGGCAGAGATTCGCGCGCAGGCGAGCGAGACGACGCTGGAGCGGGCCTTCGTCGCGCTGCTGCCGGCGGGCGAGCGCGGCGCCGCCGAGCCGCTGCCGGATCTGCCGCGCGTCGATCATGGTGGCGCGCCGGCCATCGAGGCGAGCGGGCTGACGCGGCGCTTCGGCGATTTCGTCGCCGTCGACCATGTGAATTTCCGCATCGAGAAGGGCGAGATCTTCGGCTTCCTCGGCTCGAACGGTTCGGGCAAGTCGACGACGATGAAGATGCTCACCGGGCTTCTGCCGGCGAGCGAGGGCGAGGCCAAGCTGTTCGGCGCGCCGCTGGCCGGTGGCGACATGGAGACTCGCAAGCGCGTCGGCTACATGTCGCAGGCCTTCTCGCTCTATGCCGAGCTGACCGTACGGCAGAACCTCGTGCTGCATGCCCAGCTGTTCGAGATCGCCGATGTGGAGGGCCGCGTCGCCGAGATGCTGGAGCGCTTCGACCTCGCAGAAGTCGCCGATGTCCGTCCCGAAAGCCTGCCGCTCGGCATACGCCAGCGCCTACAGCTGGCGGTGGCGGTGATCCATCGGCCGGAGATCCTCATCCTCGACGAGCCGACATCCGGCGTCGATCCGGTGGCACGCGACAATTTCTGGCGCACGCTGATCGAGCTCTCGCGCAAGGATGGGGTGACGATCTTCCTGTCTACCCATTTCATGAACGAGGCCGAGCGCTGCGACCGCATCTCGCTGATGCATGCCGGCCGGGTGCTGGCGGTCGGCACGCCCGGCGAGCTCAAGCGCGACCGGGGCATGGACACGCTGGAGGAGGTGTTCATCGCCGTGCTGGAAGACGCCGGCATGGGGCGCGATCAGGGCGGCGACCTGAAGGAGCGCGCAGCCGCGCCCGCCCGCGTGCGGCGTTTCGATCCCGGCCGGCTGTGGGCCTATGCCAGCCGCGAGGCGCTGGAGATCATGCGCGACCGCGCGCGCCTCGCCTTCGCGCTGCTCGGGCCGATCCTCTTGCTGCTCACTTTCGGCTACGGCATTTCCTTCGATGTCGAGAACCTGCCCTATGCGGTGTTCGACCAGGACCAGAGCCTGCAGAGCCGGCAATTGCTCGAGAGTTTCGAGGGCTCGCGCTATTTCGAGACGCATGCGCCGATCTCCTCGCCCGCCGAGCTCGACCAGCGGCTGAAGAGCGGCGAGCTCAAGCTCGCCATCGAGGTGCCGCCCGACTTCGGCCGCGACCTGATGCGCGAGCGCAGCCCGGAGATCGGCGTCTATGTCGACGGCGCCATGCCGTTCCGCGCCGAGACGACGCGCGGCTATGTGCAGGGCATCGCGCAATCCTATCTCGCCGACGCGCAGCTGCGCACGCAAGGGCAGGCGGTGCCGGTCTATCCGATCACCATCGAGCCGCGCTACCGCTACAATCAGGCGTTCAAGAGCGTGAACGCCATGGTGCCAAGCGTCATCATGCTGATGCTCATCCTCATCCCGGCGATCATGACCGCGCTCGGCGTGGTGAAGGAGAAGGAGACCGGCTCCATCACCAATTTCCAGTCGACGCCGGTCACAAGGCTGGAATTCCTGCTCGGCAAGCAACTGCCCTATGCCGCCATCGCCTTCGGCAGCTTCGTCACGCTGGTGATCACCGCGCGGCTGATCTTCGACGTGCCGGTGAAGGGTTCGCTGCCGACGCTGGCGCTCGGCTCGCTGGCCTATGTGCTGGCGACCACGGGCTTCGGCCTCCTGATCTCCAGCTTCGTGCGGAGCCAGGTGGCGGCGATCTTCGCCACCGCCATCATCGCCATCATCCCGGCGGTGAACTTCTCCGGCCTGCTCGTGCCGGTGTCCTCGCTCTCGGGCGGGGCGCGGTTCATGGGGCTCGCCTTCCCCTCGGCCTGGTATCAGCAGGTGAGCGTCGGCACCTTCACCAAGGCGCTGGGTTTCGCCGAGCTCTGGCCCGACATCGTCGTGACCTTTCTTTTCGCGCTGTTCTTCATCGCGGCGGCGATGGTCGCGTTGCGCAAGCAGGGGGCGTGAGGAATGTTCGCCCGGCTCGCCCGCATCTTCCGCCTCGGCATCAAGGAACTGTACAGCCTGAAGGCCGACCCGGTTCTCGCGGGGCTGATCGTCTACACCTTCACCATCGCCATCTACACGGTGGCTTCCGGCGCGAAGTTCGAGGTGGAGAATGCCGCCGTCGCGGTGGTCGACGAGGACCAGACCGCCCTGTCGCGGCGGATGCGTGACGCGCTGCTCAAGCCCTTCTTCAAGGAGCCGGTGCTGATCGGCGCGGAGGAGGTGGACGAGGTGATGGATTCCGGCCGCTTCGTCTTCGTGGTGTCGATCCCGCCGAAATTCGAGCATGACGTCATCGCCGGCCGCTACCCGACCATCCAGCTCGACATCGACGCCACCGCTATGTCGCAGGCGGGCAATGGCGCCTCCTACATCCAGAACATCCTCGTGCAGGAAGTCGCTGCCGCCGTGCCCGGCGCGTCGAGCGCGCAGCCGGTCAATGTGGTTGTGCACGCGCTGTTCAACCCGAACCTGCAATCGGCGTGGTTCACGGCGGTGATGCAGGTGATCAACAACGTCACCATGCTCGCCGTCATCCTCTCCGGCGCGGCGCTGATTCGCGAGCGCGAGCATGGAACGATCGAGCATCTGCTGGTGATGCCGGTGACGCCGATGGAGATCATGCTGGCGAAGATCTGGGCCAACGGCCTCGTTATCGTCATCGCGGCGACGCTGTCGCTGGTCGTGGTGGTGGAGCGGCTGCTCGGCGTGCCGACGCAAGGCTCGCTCGCGCTCTTTGTCGGGGCGATGCTGGTCTACCAGTTCTCGGTGACGGCGCTCGGCATCCTCGTCGCCACGGTGTCGACCTCGATGGCGCAGTTCGGTCTCATCGTCATGCCGGTGCTGATCATCATGAACCTGCTCTCGGGCTCGACCACGCCGATGGAAAGCATGCCGGTCTGGCTGCAGAATGTGATGCAGCTCTCACCCTCCACCCATTTCGTCGCGCTGTCGCAGGCGGTTCTCTATCGCGGCGCCGGGTTCTCGGTGGTGTGGGGGCAGATGATGGCGCTCGCCGCCATCGGCGCGGCGTTCTTCTTCCTCGCGGCGCTGCGCTTCCGCAAGGCGTTGCAGACCGGTGGATAATACTCAGTCGCCCTGGCACAAACGTACCGACAACCGGCAAATCTTAGTCGATCACATATACAATTTGTTATTCGCCCGGCAGGTCAGGAGTGAAACTGAGCGGGATGGATTGCCGACTAATCGGCACATACTCAACGCGATCGCGCCCAGCGCGCTTCGCGATATAAACGGCGCGATCAGCTGCCTCACAGAGGGCAATAGCCGATTCGGCTTCTGCGTGACTGGTCGATACTCCAATACTCACAGTGCAGGCCGGTATGGCTCCGGTGGCGAGGGGAATGGACGAACTCGCCAGTTCTGATCGAAGCTTTTCGGCAAGAAACAGTGCGCCTTCTTCCGCTGTGTCCGGCAGGATCACACTGAACTCCTCCCCTCCGATGCGGGCAGGAAGGTCTCCCGGTCGACGCGCGCATCGATTGACCGCAGCCGCCAGCGCCTTGAGCATCTCGTCGCCAATGGCATGACCGTATCGATCGTTAACGCGCTTGAAATGATCCGCATCCAGCACCATCAGCGATAGTGGTGTGCCGGTGCGCACCGAGCGTCGCCATTCTCGCTCAAGCACCTCGTCAAATCGACGGCGATTGGCCAGACCGGTGAGCCCATCCGTCGTTGCCAACTGTGCCAGCTCGGCTTCTGCGAGGGCTCGCCGACGCAGTTCTTTGCCGAGCTTGACCGCGAAAACAACGAGTGCGCCGCAAAGCAGCACGGCCACTGGGCCGATAATGAGGGCACGACTGCGCCACGGTGACAGGATGGGCTGCGTGCTCAAGCCGACATTGACGATGAGATCAGACCCCGGCACCGCAGTGAAACTGTAAAGACGCGCAACCTTGTCGATGCTGGCGATTGCCGCGAATGTCCCGGTGCTCTCGGCACGAATACGCTGGAAATTTGAGCTCTCCGAGACATCCACGCCAACGTCACCGTGACCATCGAGAGACGGCTGCCGGCAACGATGCGGCCTTCATTCGTGACAAGAACAAGGACATCATTTGGCTGCAACCCAATCAGCTGCAGAAAGGAACGGATAAACTCGATCCTGATTGCCGCCAGCACGACACCATCGAAGCTCCCGTCGGGCTTGGAAATGCGTCGGCTGATGGCAATGCTCCACTCGCCATTGCGCAAACGGCTTTGATAAGGCTGGCTGATATACGTGCCGACGATGGCACTGTCGCGATGAACTTCAAAATAATCACGGTCGGAAAAATTCGCACTGCGGCGATGAACGGCAGAATCGGCAACGATGTCCCCATTCGCGTTCAGAACAAGAATCGACCCAACAAAATTCATGCTGCTGGCAAGATTTGCCAGGATATGTTGATCGACGGGCTGAGCGTCGCCTGCATCGATATCGCCCAATTCAAGCATGATAAAGCGCAGCGCCGCATCATACACTTGGATATGTTGATCCACATGAGCCGAAATAGCTCGGGCGAGGTTCGTGCCGGCCAGTTTGGCGCGTTTCCATGTCTCCGCGCGCATTTGCCAGATGGAGACCCCGATGACCGCCAACAGGATCAAGGCGGCCAGAATGCTGCCAAGGAGCAGCGCTCGCGCTTGGAACCCTTTCGTGGCGACAGGGGAGCAGGCACGCAATTGATCCAACGGACGCCTCGCCGAAATGCGGTTACACTGGATTATTTTTGGGACCAATAGGAAGACAAAGCGGAAATTAGCGTCAAGATCGACGGTAGAATGAGCGTGGCCGGTAAGGAAACGAAGGCAGAAGAGCCCGTCCCGAAAGGGTTGAGCGGCTGGGGCGCTCGTGATTCCAAGGGGTTGTTCAGGCCATCTTGGAGCGAGCGATGTGGACCCCAGCCACTCGCCGGCAGCATAGTCGTGCGGGACTTCGATACGAAACGGATTTGACGGATGCGGAGTGGCGGCTGGTTGCGCCGTTGCTACCAGCGCCGAAGCGAACGGGTCGGCCTCTGTCGTGGCCGCTGCGCGAGATCGTCAACGCGATCTTCTATGTGATGCGCGGCGGCATCTCCTGGCGGCTTCTGCCGAGCGACCTTCCACCCAAGAGCACGGCCTATCGCTGGTTTGCGGCCTGGCGGGACGGGGGCGTGTTCGAGGCGCTGAACCATGCTTTGCTGATGATCGATCGCGAACGCAGCGGTCGGTCGGGCTCGCCGAGCGCCTGCATCATCGACAGCCAGAGCGTGAAGACCAACGAAGCCGGCGGCCCGCGCGGCTACGACGCCGGCAAGAAGATCATGGGCCGCAAGCGTCACGCCCTCGTCGACACCGACGGGCGCGGCCTCGTCCTCTTCGCCCATCCCGCCAGCGTGCAGGATCGCGACGGGGCGGGCCCGCTGCTGGCTGCCTCGCGCCGCCCCTTCCCCTTCATCGAGAAGGTCTTCGCCGATGCCGGCTATCAAAGCCCGCGTGTCGCGACCGCAACCCGCATCGCCGTCGAGATCGTTCGCCGCAAGCCCGATCAGATCGGCTTCGCCGTCCAGCCACGACGATGGGTCGTCGAGCGCTTCTTTGCCTGGATCAACCGAAACCGAAGGCTCTGGAAGGACGCAGAAGCGACAATCGCATCGGCGACAGCCTTCCTCTACGCCGCCGCAGCCTTGGTCCTCATCCGACGCATCGCTCGATCACAATGAGTTCCGAGACGGACTCTAAGATGATAGACGCGACGGCCGGGTCACGCGACGAATACGCTACGAACGCAACCTTTTGTTCCAGCATTCCCCTCGTCGCCTCCCGCGTGAGATAGCAGGGAGATAGCCCCCACATCGGCAGTAAGATGAGGCGAACATGATGAGGAAACAACCTCAGCACCATCGCCTGATCGTCGGTAGGCCTGAGGCGGACCGGGTCTCGCGCGGTGGGAGAGGCAGTCCCGTGGGACAGACAAGTTGTACAGCCAGAAACCGGACCCGTTGAGAGTCCGAGAAGGGTCAACTCCGGCCCTGGGGAACCCTGATCATCGACGCGGTATCACGTTGGCAGATGATATCTCGACGGATCGACGCCGAGCGCACGAACCAAAGCCGCAAGGGGGCAAACAGCTGGGCGCGCGTGGCCTCACCCACAGCGCGGAGGTGGCGCGCCACCCCGAACCGCGAAAAGATCGAGCCAACGAGCTATGACTCCTTTCGCGAAACTGGTCATAACGGCGAAGGACAGTATCGGGTCCCGGCATGATGCGGGCAGTCAAACTCCGTCATCGGCGTCGACCGCCTCCACGAGCTCGTCCTCATCTCTCTCGTCCACCATGAGCCCCACCGGGATATCTCCTGCGAGCAGCCTGTCCTTGCTGAGCAAGCCGGCGTCCTCGAGCGCCTCCATGTCCGGCAGGTCGCGCAACGTGTCGAAGCCGTAATGCGACAGGAACTCCCTGGTCGTTACATAGGTATAGGGCGCGCCGGGTTGCGGCGAGCGCGGACCGGCGGCGATGAAGCCGAGCCGGCGCAGATGACCGATGGTGTCGCGACTGATCTCCCGGCCGAAGAACTGGCTGAGCTCGCCGCGGGTGATCGGCTGGAAGTAGCCGATGCATAGCAGCACCAGCGCCTCGGATTGCGACAGCGGCTTGGTCTCGGTGGTGCCGAGGCCGGTCGCCACCTGGATCGCCTCGGCGAAACTCTTGCGGGTGCGGTGCTGCCAGCCGCCGGCGACCGCCACCAGCTCATAGGGCCGGCCGCGCAGCTCGGCGCGGATGTCGTCGATGAGATGATCGAGGCTGCAGTCGCGGCCGACCACTTTTGCCAGCACCTCGCGGGTCACCGGCTCGGGCGAGGCAAAGATCACCGCCTCGACCCGGCCCATCCATTCACGCCAGCGCAGCTCCGGCGGCAGGGCGCTGAGCTCGGCGTCGAAGCTCACCCGGGTTTTCGCGCGCTTGGCCATCTCACAGACCGTAGAGTCGGAACGCTGAGCGGCCGGTGAGCTCGCGCACCGCGCCCAGCGCCTCGAGCCGCTCGAACAGCCGCCGCGCGCCCCAGCGCGAGAGCTTTGCGGTTGCCAGCGTGCCCGGCACCGCGTCATCGTCGAGCAGAAGGGCGATCGCCTCCCCTGCCCCCTTGGCGCGCAGTTTTGGGGCGACCGCCAGCAGCCGGGCGGCGCGCGGCGCGATCTCGGCGGCTACGCGGCAGGCCCGCGCCGCGCCCTGCGCCACGGCGAGGCAGAGCGCGGCCTCGAAGCCGTCGTCACCCGGACGCAGCCGCCCTCCCCGGCCGGTCCCGCGGAAGGCGGCGCTGTGCGCTTCCGCCATCAGCAACGGCAGCGGCAGCGGCCAACGCAGGCGCCGCGCAAGGACCTGGTCGGCCAGCCACCAGCCCAGCAGCCCCGCGTTCGGCGCGGTCTTGTCAACGGCGCGCAGCACCGCCGCGGCAAAAAGCGGCGCCGCACGCCCCTCCCTCAGGTAACGGTCGATCTCGTCCGGAAGAGCGATCAGCTCCGGCCTCCAGCTCAGGCCGAGCAGGCCGCAGGTCGATTCAAGGGTCGTCGCATCCATCATTGGGGAGCGCTCGGCGAGCCGGCGCCAGGTGGCCAGCAGCCGGCCGGCGGGACCCGGATCGCCATCGGCGGGACGCAGCATCCAGGCATCGCGCAGGGCGGCCTCGTCCTCCGTACGCCCAGCGTGGCGCGCGGCCGCGGCGGCGCAGCTGAGCGCCAGCCGCGCGCGCCAGACGCCAGCCCAGGGCGGGTTTGATCGCACGAGATTATCGAGCGAATTCAACGCCGCGCCGGCCAGGAACGCCGCCTCAGCCGGGTTTGTCACCGGGCCGCTCGGGAGCGCCCAGCCGGGGATGACCGGCATGGCGATGGGGACCGAGGAGGGCGGAATCAGCGCGACATCCATGGAACGACGCTATCGAAAGCGTGCGCTTTAGTCCATGATACAGCGGTTCAACCGCACGCCACGTCCAGGAATAAGAACGTCCGATAAGATTGCATTATCGGTCGTTTTTCTCTTTATAGAGGAGATGACCGATGTCGCTCGGCCGAGATGGCTGGAATCGCCCGGAAACCTGTCGTTTTCGCCTCCCCTCTTCCCGGATGGGTGGATTCCTCGCCCTAATTGAGCGGACCG
>QFQD01000017.1 GCA_003241485.1 Ancylobacter novellus | reverse complement strand
GGGCGCGATGACCACGCTGGGCATCGCCTATACCGGCCAGTTCGGCGACGGCGTCCAGCAGAACGGCTTCAACGCTACGCTCAAGGTCAGCTTCTGAGGGCGCAAGAACCGACGGGGCGGCGGATCGCAGGCCGCCCGGTCCTCACGTGGAGGTCGGGTGCCGGCGACGTCAGGCGCGGGCGTCCTTAGCGACGGGGCTCTCAGAAACCAACGACGGTTCCGTGCAAGTCATAGGCGTCGGCGCGTTCGATCTTCACCGTCGCGATCTCACCTACACGCAGGGGCCGGCGCGAGGCAACGTGAACCACGCCGTCGATTTCCGGCGCGTCAGCCTTCGAGCGGCCGATGGCGACGGTCGGACCGACAGAATCGATAATGACCTGCTGGCGCGTGCCGACCTTGCGCTTGAGGCGCCGCGCGCTGATGCGCTGCTGCACTTCCATGAAGCGGTTCCAGCGGTCCTGCTTCACCTCGTCGGGTATGGCCACGCCGAGATCATTGGCCGGCGCGCCGTCGACCGGCTCGTATTTGAAGCACCCCACGCGATCGAGCTCGGCCTCGTCAAGGAACGAAATCAGCTCCTCGAACTCCGAATCCGTCTCACCGGGGAAACCGACGATGAAGGTGGAGCGGAGCGTCAGCTCCGGGCAGTCCTGCCGCCATTTCAGGATGCGGGCGAGGGTCTTCTCGTTCGAGGCGGGGCGCTTCATGCGCTTCAGCACGGACGGCGAGGAGTGCTGGAACGGGATGTCGAGATAGGGAAGGATTACCCCGTCCGCCATTAGCTGGATGACTTCGTCGACGTGGGGGTAGGGGTAGACATAATGCATCCGCACCCAGGCGCCGAGCGTACCGAGCTCGCGGGCGAGATCGAGGAAGCGGGCGCGGACCTCTCGGTCCTTCCACTGGCTGGCCGCATATTTCACGTCCACCCCGTAGGCCGAGGTGTCCTGCGAGATGACGAGCAGTTCCTTCACCCCGGCCGCGACCAGTCGCTCGGCCTCGCGCAGCACATCCGCGGCGGGCCGGCTGACCAGGTCGCCGCGCAGCTTCGGGATGATGCAGAAGGTGCAGCGATTGTTGCAACCCTCTGAAATCTTTAAATAAGCGTAGTGCCGCGGTGTGAGTTTTATGCCCTGGGGCGGCACGAGATCGACGAAGGGATCATGCGTCGGCGGCACGGCCTCATGCACCGCCGCCAGCACGCTCTCATATTGCTGCGGACCGGTAACGGCCAACACGCCGGGATATGCCGAGCGAATTTGCTCCGGCTCTGCGCCCATGCACCCGGTGACGATGACCTTGCCGTTTTCCTTCAGCGCTTCGCCAATGGCGGCGAGGCTCTCGGCTTTGGCGCTGTCGAGGAAGCCGCAGGTATTGACGATGACGACGTCCGCGCCCTCGTGCCGACGCGACAACTCATAGCCCTCGGAGCGCAGGCTGGTGATGATTCGTTCGGAATCCACCAGTGCCTTCGGGCAGCCCAGCGACACGAAGGACACGCGCGGCGCGTCTGCGCGCGCGGAAGAAAAGGCGTCGGACGCCGCAATGTCGGCCATGAGCGATCGGGACCCGCGATTTTCAGGATCGCGAGCGGTTACGGCACGCCGCACCGCCCGTCAACTCCCAGATCGGTCGCTCAGCTCCGCATGACCTGCATGTGAAGCACGCAGCCCAATCAGGCGGCCTCGTCTGCCATGGAGAGAGCCAGCACGCTGTCGAACAGCTCGACTTCGGGATGACCGACATAGAGGGGCTTGTTGCCACCGGCCGTGCGATGGGCGAGGCGGAAGGCTTCCGAGCGGGTCCACGCTTCGAAATCCTCGCGGGCATTCCAGACGGAATGCGAGGCATAGAGCGTGTAGTCCTCCTTGGAGGGACCGCGCAGGAGATTGAAGGCCTTGAAGCCGGGCACTGTCTTGAGGTGGCTGTCGCGCTCACGCCAGACGGTCTCGAACTCGGCTTCCGATCCGAGTTTTACCTTGAAGCGGTTCATCGCGAGGAACATGTCTTTATCTCCTTGGTCTGCCCGGCGCGGCAGACTTAGCCCATAAGCGACGCGCGGTCGATGCGGCCTCCTGCACCGCTGCGCACAAAAAGAAGGGCGGCTTGCGCCGCCCGCCAATATCCGGGAGAGACATCCGGTATCAGAACTATTTCAGCTTGCTCACGTCGATGCCAAAGGTGGCGGCACCGATCGCGCCGTCCTTGTCAGCAATGGTCACGCTGACCTGGGCGATCTTCTTGCCATCCTCTTCCTCGACCTTGTCGACGAATATGGTGCCAGGACCGACCGCATAGGTCTTCTGCCATTTGGCCTCGTCGGCCTGCCAGAGGTCCGACGTGCCGTCCGTCTGCCCGACATTGAGGCCGCGATTGTCCATGACGAAGACTTCCGTGATGACGCCGCCGGAAGCGTCCTTCTTCTTAATCAGGAACTCGGACAGCTTGTTCTTGCGAACGCTGTCGATCAGCGCCTGATCCTTCGCGACCCAGGCCTTGTCGAGCTTGTCGATGTCCTCCTGCATGAGCCGGCGGTGCTGCTTGTTGGACTCGATGACGGCGGCGATCACCACGGGATCGTTGAGCCAGGGCTCGATGCTCTTCTTCACGTAAGCCGTGGCAGGCTTCACATGAGCCGCCTCTTCCTGCGCCATAGCGGGCGCGAAGCTCAGCAGGCTCACCGCCGCTGCCAGCGCGGCGACCTTGATACGGATGTTCATGGCGTTTCCTCCTCAGACGGTCTTTGTGCCGCCCGGCCTCAACGTAACATGATCCGACGTATAGAAATCAATATGTATTCGATGCTGCATAGCAGCGACAAACATTTAATCAAACCGCACTTGCGAAATAAATAAAACATCTAGTGTATACGTTATTTGTTTTTCTATACAAACACTGTATTCGCTCTGGCATACCACGAACATAGCGCTCCAGACCGGTATTTATACGCGTGTCCTCATTATCCGCAATCGAATGACTGGCGCGCACCGACCGCAATGCTCTGGAATGCCAAATTCCATGTACGATGTGCCATATTCTTCATGGTGGACATCAGGAGTGATCACCGAAAGGTGTTGAGGCCGTGAGAGACAGCGCGTATATCTTGCGAAGGCACTGAATCAATTTCCTTGACAGTGTCATTTCAATGCCACGGCGCGTTGCTAGCGTTTTTGACAGACGCAGACCCTGCCGGCCAGGCCGCGCGAACATTCAAAAAAATCGCCGCTTCGATAGGGAGATCAAGCATGTCAAACCAGACCACGCTCTTCCGTCCGTCGCCTCTCATCCTGCGGGTCGGGAATGAGGACATTCCGGTCGGTACGCTTGAAGGTGCCATCGGCCTGATACGGTCGCTGCGCCATGACCGCCTTGGCCGTTTCGCAGAAATGCTGCTCGCCCAGATGGAGGCGGCACGCGACGAGCACCAGCAGCACGATGCCTGGGTCGCTTTCGAGACATGGTCGGCGGCCTGCGGGCTGCAGCCGCACCATCATGGATGGCGCGACGCCGCCTGAAGTCGGGAACAACGCTGGCGCGGAAGGAGGGCGATCCTCCCCCTTCCGGATGACCACTATGCGTTTTCAGTCCACCAGCTGCCGTGCCATTAAATTGCCGCCCACCCTGCGCATCTCTACATGCTTGAATGGAGGTCGCTACCCGGCCGAACGGCGAGGCATCGAAAGCTAAGTGACGACACGCGAACTGGTATTTGCAGTCTTGGCATCCGGCCTCGCCCTGCTGCCGCATTCAGCCGCGCAGGCCCAGACTGCGGCGGCAAATGCAGAGCCGCAATCTGAAGCCCCCCGGCCACTCGTGCTGCTGCTGGATGGCCTTGGTGTGTATGTCGAGAATGACTATGTCGGCGTGTCGGCGCTGGCGCGGCCATTGCAGCAGCAAGGGTTCCGGACGCTCACCGATTCTCATCTGATGACGCGTACCGATGGCGTGCTGCCGGACATCATTATCGGTCACTCCATGGGTGGAGAGACGGCATTACGCTATGCGCGCTCACTGTCCGCATCTGGAAAGCCCGCGCCGTTCGTCATCACCATAGATGCCGCGCCTGCACCTCCAGCGTGCAAGGTGCCGCGTTGCATTAATATTCACGGCCCTGGCTTTGCCAATGTGAGTGGCGCAACCAACATAGATGCCTGGGCTTCCGGAGCGCGCTTTACGTCCCACGCCCAACTGCCAACCGCGCCAGCAGTTCGCGCCATAATCCTCGATCAGACACAGGCCTATCTGACCGAGCGCAAGAGCAGGGTTGCCGACAAGCGGGGAATGGCAGCAGAAGCGCCGGCCCCGCCGGCTGGCGGAAACGCGCGGCCTTCGATCCAGATGTGGTCGGCGCCAGGTTGGACGCTGCCGGATTGGAAGCCGCCAACCCTTTGGCCGAACGGCGGCTAGACCGGCCGGGCCACTCGGACGCCCGCGCGAATCGATACTCACCTACCGTTGACGGTATGCCGCGGCTAGCGGAATGCTTGCGGATTCTTGAAGTATCATGCCACCATATGTCGATGAGGAAGGTGGCTGAATGGGCGAGACGGCGGTCTGGGCTTCCTCTAGGGCCGCCTCGCGCATTCTTCGGCGGGTTCCTGCTCAAAACTTGCCACGTTTAAGATAAGTCCTTTTGATCGACGGCGGTTCCAATTAATGTATCGATGAAGTTCGACGTCTGCCGGGTGGTAAGTGGGCACATGCGGGGTTGCCCTCCTATCAGTTCACGGACGTGGTTGTGGCTTCGGTGAAGCGCGGCGCCCTTTGCGACGGCGGCGCTCTTTTTGAGGGGTGGGGACGGATGAAGACAGTTGCAACAGCGCTGGCAGGCGCCGCGCTTGCTTTAACGCTCGGAACGACGGCAGCCCTTGCCGCGCCGCCTCAGGTCTTCGCCTGCGTGCCGGAATGGGCGTCCTTGGTGAAGGCGATCGGTGGCGACCGGCTGACCGATGTGACGCTTGCCACGTCCGCCCTCGACAATCCCGAGAGCATGAAACCGACCCCCGGCCTCATCGCCGCGCTGGGAAAAGCGGATCTCATCGTCTGCACGGGCGCCGGCCTGGAGGACAGCTGGCTGCCGGCCATGCTCGACCGTGCGGGAAACGCCAAGATCGTCAAGGGCAAGCCGGGCCACTTTATGGCCAGCGAATTCGTGAAGCTCATCGAGGATGACCAGGATGAGCACGACCATGGCCACGGTGAAAAGAAAGCCGGGCAGGGGCACATGCACGGCGAAGGCAACCCGCACATTCAGGGCGACCCGAACAATATTCGCCTTGTCGCCGGCCAACTCGCCAAGCGCCTGATTGCGCTCGATCCCGAAGGCAAGGACGTCTATGGCGAGAACGCCAAGAAGTTCATTGCCCAGCTGACCGCGCTCACCAAGGAACTTCAGACCAAGGCGGCGCCGCTGAAGGGGATCAACATCGCCGTACAGCATGGTCATTCGATCTATCTGTTGAAGTGGCTGGGCGTGAAATCGGCCGCAACCGTCGAACCGGAGCCGGGCGTGGCGCCGGGTCCCGCTCATCTGACTGAGATCATCGACGATGTGCCGAAGCAGAAGATCCGCTTTATCGTCTACGCGCCCTACGAAGATCCGGGCGCATCGCGTTATGTCGGCGAGAAGGCCAAGATTCCGCTGGTGAAGCTGCCCTTCACGGTGGGGGGCACGCCGGAGGCTGGTGACTTGTTCGGCCTCTACAAGGATTCGGTCGATCGTCTCCTGGACGGGTTGGCCGGCCGTGAACGCACTTAGTCTCGACATTCTCGGCCCCGCGCTCGTCGCGGGGCTGCTTATTCTCGCCACCCATGTGCCGCTTGGAGCCATCGTTCTGAGCCGCGGCATCATCTTCATCGACATTGCGCTGGCTCAGGTCGCAGCGCTCGGTGTGGTGTTCGGCAATCTGATGCTGGGGGCGACCACCGGCTGGGCCGTGCAGCTCAGCGCGGTGGGCGCGGCAGTCGGATGCTCATTGCTGCTCACCTGGACCGACAAGCGTTTTCCGGCGATCCAGGAGGCGATCATCGGCGTGCTGTATATCGTCGCCGCCGCCTTGCAGATCGTCCTGTTGTCCTACAGTCCCAACGGCTCGGAATATCTCAAGGAACTGCTGGTCGGCCAGATCCTCTGGGTGTCGCAGACCCAGCTTGTGGTGCTGGGGCTGATCTCCGCCGTGGCGCTGGCCACATGGTATCTGCGCGACCTCGTCAGGGAACGAATCCTGTTCTACGGGGTGTTCGCCGTCGTCATCACTGCGTCCGTGCAGATCGTCGGCGTCCTTCTGGTCTTTGCCTCGCTCATCGTGCCGGCGCTGGCGACCCAGCATGCGCCGCGCCGCTGGCGGTTGATGATCGCTTTCAACATCGGCACGGCCGGCTATGTGCTGGGACTGATCGCCTCGGCAGTGCTCGACATCTCGACCGGCGCCGCCATCGTCTGCGCGCTGGTCAGCGTGGCGCTCGGGACGGCGATCGTGCTGGCGCGCTTCGGCCATTCGCCGTCGGGCCGAGCTGATGCAGCGGACGGCCATGCACATCATGGCCATCCTCATGCCGGTCATGCCGCCGGCGAGAGCGCAGGCTAGGGCAGGGGAAGGCGAGGCGGGGATGTTCGCTTTCCTGGTCAATATCAGCCTCAAGGCAAGGCTGCTGGTGATCGTACTGTTCGCCGGCGCGATGGTGTATGGGGGCATCTCGCTCGGTACCCTGCCGATCGACGTGCTGCCGGACCTCAACAAGGGCCTCGTGACCATCGTCACCGAGGCGCCCGGTCTTGCGCCGGAAGAAGTCGAGGTACAGGTTTCCGCCCGCATCGAGGCCGCCATGGCGGGCGCAAGCGGTGTCACCCGCGTACGCTCCTCATCGACCACGGGCCTCTCTATCGTCTTCGTCGAGTTCGGCTGGGACGGCAATGTCTATGTCGACCGCCAGATCGTCACGGAACGTCTCGCGCCGGTGCAGATGGAACTGCCGGCGGGCGTGCGCCCGGCGCTCGCGCCGATCTCTTCCTATATGGGCGAGATCATGCTGGTGGCGATCTCCTCGACAACGCTCTCGCCGATGGACCTGCGCGAACTGGCTGACTGGACGGTCGCCCAGCGTCTGAAGGCGGTCCCCGGCGTGAGCCGTGTGGTGCCCATTGGCGGGCTGGTGAAAGAATACCGTGTCACCCTGGACATGCTGCGCATGAGCCAGCTCGGCGTGACGATCGACCAGCTGCGCCTCGCGCTGGAGGCCTTCGGCTCCAATGCCGGCGGCGGCGTGGTGAACCAGGGCAACCAGGAATTTCTCATCCGCAATCTGGCCCGCACGCAGAGCCTTGAGGATCTGCGTAACATCGTCGTCGATCATCGCCTCGGACAACCCGTCCTGCTCCGCCAATTCGCCGATGTGTCGTTCCAGCCCAAGCAGAGACGCGGTTCGGCGGGGCTGATGGGCAATGAGGCTGTCGTCGTCTCCGTGATGAAGCAGCCGCAGGCCGACACGGTGGTGCTGACGGCGGAGATCGAGCGCGTGCTGGGTGAACTCCAGCGCACCATGCCGCCGGGCACGGTGGTGGACGAGTATCTGTTCCGCCAGTCGGACTTCATCCATGCGGCGGTCGGCAATCTCGAACAGGTGCTGACCGAAGCGATCATTGCCGTCGCGGTCGTGCTTTTCCTGTTCCTGTTCAACGTCCGCACCACCGCCATCTCGCTGGTGGCCATCCCCGTCTCGGTGCTGACGACGTTCATCGTGCTGCGCTGGATGGGGCTCACGATCAACACGATGACGCTCGGCGGCCTCGCTATCGCCATCGGCGAACTGGTCGACGACGCGGTGGTGGACGTGGAGAACATCTTCCGCCGCCTGCGCGAGAACGCCCAGAAGGCTCTGCCGGCGCCAACGATCGAGGTAATCGCAGCGGCCTCGCAGGAAGTGCGATCCTCCATCGTCTACTCGACCGCGATCATCGTGCTGGTCTTTGTGCCGCTATTCGCCCTGCCAGGCATTGAGGGACGGCTGTTCGCACCGCTCGGCATCGCCTACATCGTGTCGATCCTCGCAAGCCTGCTGGTCTCGATCACGCTCACGCCTGTGCTGTGCTCCTATCTCTTGCCCCATACCCGGGGCATCGAGGAGCGCGACAATGGGCTGGTACGCCGGCTGAAGGCAGCGAATGCGCGGCTGCTGCACTGGGTGTTGCGCCACCCTCTGCCTATCCTCTCATCGATCGCGGTCGCGGTGGTGATCGCCGCCGCCATCGTGCCCACGCTGCCCCGTTCGTTCCTGCCGCGCTTCAACGAGGGCGCGCTCGTCATCACCATGCTGCTGGAGCCCGGCGTCTCGCTCGACGAATCGAGCCGTATCGCAGCCACGGCCGAGAAGCTGCTGGAGACAATCCCCGAGGCGGTGAAGGTCGGGCGCCGTACCGGCCGATCGGAAGCGGACGAGCATGCGCTCGGCGTCAATGTGACGGAGCTGGAGCTGGAACTGCGGCGCAGCGCGCGACCGCTGGCCGCGATCATGGCCGATGTGCGGGCAAGGCTCGGCGGGCTGCCCGGCTCCTTCAGCATCAGCCAGCCGATCGCGCTGCGCATCGACCACATGCTGACCGGCGTCTCCGCGCAGATCGTCATGAAAATCTTCGGCCCGGATCTGGATACGCTGCGCACCATCGGTCGCGACGTCGAATCGTGGCTGAAGACCATTCCCGGCCTGACCGACGTGAACATCGAACGCCAGGTGCCGGTGCCGCAGATCCAGGTGCAGTTCGATCCTGACCGGGCGCTGCTCTACGGCGTCCAGCCGGGCGAACTGGCACGGCGCATTTCCCAGCTCACCAATGGCGAGGAAATCACCGAGATCATCGACGGCATCAAGCATTTCGACCTTGTGGTGCGTCTTGGCGACGCCGACCGCTCGACCGCCCAGCTGGGCGCCGTGCTGATCGACACGCCGGCGGGACAGGTGCCGCTGTCCTCGCTCGCCCGCGTCTCGGAGACCTCGGGCCCCAACGAGATCCTGCGCGAGAACAACCAGCGCCGGATCCTCGTCACCGCCAATGCCGATGGGACCGCCAACAACCTCGTCAGCGGCGAGATCGGCGAGATGATGCGCAACATCAAGATTCCGCCGGGCTACTTCATCGCCTTCGAGGGGGTGTTCGCCGAACAGGCCCGCTCGACGCTGCGGCTGGCGGGCCTGTCGCTGATCTCGCTCCTGCTGGTGTTTTCGATCCTTTATGCCCGCTTCAAGTCGATGCTGCTGGCATCGATCATCATGGCCAACGTGCCGCTGGCGCTGATCGGCAGCGTGCTGGCGCTGAAGATCAGCGGTGTCGAGCTTTCCATCGCCGCCATCGTCGGCTTCGTGACGCTGGCGGGCATCTCGACCCGCAACGGCATCCTCAAGATCAACCACTACATCCACCTCATGGAACATGAGGGCGAGCATTTCGGCGAACATCTGATCGTGCGCGGCGCCAATGAGCGGCTCGTTCCGGTCTTGATGACCGCGACGTCGGCCATCGTCGCGCTGGTCCCCCTGATGCTTGGTGCCAGCGATGCCGGCAAGGAGATCCTTCACCCTGTGGCGGTGGTGATCTTTGGCGGGCTGATGAGCGCCACCATCCTCGACACAGTTCTGACGCCGCTGCTGTTCCAGCGCTTCGCACCGACCGCACTGGACCAGCTGGCGCTCCCCGCTGGCACGCAACTGGGGAGGGTCTGAGCGGTGGCTGCCACGTCAACGGGAATCCCGGCATGATTATTGGCCTGCTCAACCAGAAGGGAGGCGTCGGCAAAACGACGCTGGCGACCCATATCGCCGGGGAGCTGGCGGCGGGCGGCGCGCGCGTGGCCGTCGTCGACGCCGACCCGCAGGGGTCAGCCCTGGACTGGGCGCAGACCCGCTCGCAGACCGGCCTTCCGCGCCTGTTCAGCGTCGTGGGCCTTGCGCGCGAGGTACTGCATCAGGAAGTGCCCGACATGGCGCGCGCCCATGAGCACGTCATTATCGATGGCCCACCCCGCGTCACCGCACTGGCGCGCTCGACCATCCTCGCCTCAGACCTCGTTCTGATACCGGTGCAGCCTTCCTCCTATGATCTGTGGGCCAGCATGGAGATTGTCGCGCTCATCAACGAGGCGCGCATCTTCAAGCCGGCGCTGAAGGCCGCCTTCGTCGTCAATCGCAGCATCGCCGGCACGGTGCTCGGGCGCGATATGCGCGGCGCGCTGGATGGCGAAATCCCGGCGCTCAACGCCGTGATTGGCCAACGTATTGCTTTCGCCGAAAGCGTCGCGACCGGGCGCCTCGTGCGTGAGCTGGACGAGCGCGGCCCGGCGGCACGGGAAATTGCGGCTCTGACGACCGAGATTATGGAGCAGGGGATATGACGGCCAAGCGGGTGACCATAGGGGCGAAGCCCACGCTCGTGCACCGTGAACCGGACGGGTCGGAAGCAGCCGTGGCCGCGGCCGAAACCCATCCTTCAACGGCCGCCTCCGTCGAGGAATGGCTGCGCCAAGGAGATGGCGGCGCCGACACATCGTCCGCACAGGACGATTTGGCCTCGCGAATGCCGGAAGAGACCATGGCCACGACACAGCCCCTGCCGCCGGCGGAGGGGCCTGCGCCCTCCGTCACGTCGACGCCGCGCCCGCCGGCGGGCGGAGCCTTGCCGCCATGGGCCGGCATCGCAGGCGGCGCTGTCGCGGGTGCGGTGGTCGCCGGTGCCATCGCCTGGCTCGTGCCGCAGTTCTCCGTTCCCTCGGACCCGCGCCTCGTGCCGCTGACCGAGCGCGTCGTGCATGTCGAGGGGGAGCTGCGCCGCGTCGGCGAGCGCGTCGGCCGGATCGACAATGAGATCGCCCAGACGCTGGACGACGACACGACCACGGCAGAGCGGCTGACGCAGCAGGCAGAGCAGATCGCCACACTGAAGGAAGCGGTTGCCGCGAATGCCGGACGGGCCGATCCGGCGGTCGAAATTGCCTCACCGCTCTTCGCGGTCGCGCTCGGTCAACTGCGGGCGACCTTCTACACCGGCCGCCCCTTCGAGGCGGAGCTTGTGAACGTCTACGCCATCGCCGGCACCAACGATCTGTTCGCGAGCTATCTCACGGAACTGATGGGGCCGGCGCGGACGGGCGTTCCCAATGCGGCAGAACTCTACCGGGTGTTCCCGTCCTATGTCGCGGCCGCGGGTCTGCGCGTGGGCGATACGGGCAGCTACTACCAGTACGGCCTGTCCCTGATGAACCGCTATGTCGGGCTCGCTACCGAGCCACATTCCGTCGAAATGTCCAATCTGGCCGTGACACGCGCCAGCGCGGCGCTGATTGCGGGGGATGTCGCTGGAGCGGTGAGCGCGCTGCACGATCTCAATCCGCATTCGGCCGATCTCATGTCGCCGTGGCTGGACGCCGCGCGGAACTATCTGCGCAGCGAGACGGCAATCACCGAGATGACGCGCATCGTGGTCGAGAAGCTGCGGGAGCGGGCGAAGGAATTGCCGGCCGGGGGAGCCGCCGAGGGCCTATCGTCTCCGGAGGCCAGCGTCGACCCGATGGCCGGCGGCCCGGCGACACTGCCTTCTGCGGAACTTCCTGTCGCGGCCGATCCCGCGGTCGCGGCACCGCAGGCTACGGCGCCGTGAGGCCGCTGGTGCCGGCAACCGTGCTGGAAAGCGAGGCTTCGGGTCGCATGTCGACGATGTTCCCGCCGACAAGACGGGCGCCGTGCGGCGAGACACCGGCATCGGCCTCCAGCATCATCTCGCTGGAGAGCTCCGCCGAAATCTCGACCAGAAGATCGGCCGCGAGGCCGAAGACGATGATGGCGACGGGTACGAGATAGAACATGGGTTCTCTCCAGGGCATCGCGAGAATAGGAACGCTGCAGGGCGGCGTAAAGACTGCTTGTGCGTCCACTCGTCTTGTCGTTCTGCGCGAAGGGTTCATGATGGCGCACACGGTGACGTTGCGGCCGGGCCTGGCCATGACGCGCGGGAATTGCGGGGCACTTGCGTCATGACCGAGCCGATAGCTGATTCTGCGGCCGATCCTTCGGCTTCGACGCCGATGGCGACGGCCCCCGGCATCGGCGATGCGCCGATTCCGCCAAGCCCGGCCGCTCCTGAGCGCCCCCAGACGGACGCCGAGGCCGCGCTGGAGCGCGAGCGCTGGTTGCGCTGGAGCGCGAGCGCTGGTTGCGCGCCCAATATGAGCGCGAGCATCAGGTGACGATGTCGGTGATGCGGATCCTGCTCGGCAGTGTCCGCGACGAAAGCCGGCCCATGCGTTTCTGGCGCTGGCTGATCGACGACATACGTTCCGACCACCGCCGTCAGGAGGCACTGTACCGCACGGAAGGTCAGGTCGATGCGGCCTTTGGAAGACGCCCATGGTTATGGTGAACATCTTGCAGCATCGCGCACTCACGCCCACAAACCTGTTCTCATATGGCTTTGTTGTGTTCGCGGCAGCGCTGATCCTCGCTCTTGTCGCGACGATGGTCCGCCCTGCCTTCGCGGAAGAAGGCCATAACCACGGCGCCGAGCCTCGCACCATCAGTGTTGCTCCACGTACCGAGGCCCGGATCGGCAATCAGGAAGCCGTGCTGGCCTATGATCGCGGCAAGCTGGTGCTTTTCCTCCAGCGCTACTCGGATGGGCTGCCGACCACTGGCGCGGCACTCGAAATGACGATTGATTTCGCCCCGGTGACGTTCGAGGAGGTCGCGCCCGGCACCTACGTCGCCAACGAGGTCATGCTGGCTGCCGGCCGCAACGAGCTTGAACTGGCCTACAAGATTGGCGAGCGCGAAGGCACGGAAATGATCGTGCTTACCCTGCCGCAGACCGCGGGGCAGGCCGCTTCGGCGCGCGCTTCAAGCGTGCCCCGCGCGGCGGTTTCGGGCCTGCTGCTTGCCGGCGTCGCCGCCGCGATCTACGCCGCCGTCACAGCTCTCCTCGCACTGAGGTCGCGTCCCGCGTGAGCCGCTCAAGCGTTCAGATTGTCGACGCTCACCTGCCCGGTGAGCATGACCCAGGCGGATGCCCAGCAAATGCCCACGGCAATGAGACCACCGAACATGTACAGGAGGATCGGCAGCAGGTCCGCGCCATCTTCGAGCGGCACGATGCCGACGTCCACCAGAAGGTAGGCGAGGGCGCCAAGCGCGGCAATGGTCAGCGCGATGCCCGGCCCGCGCAGCTGCCGAACCGTCACGCGCAGCAGCAGCGCGTAAACAATGGCGTAGAAGCACAGGATTGGCAGTTGCACGAGCCAGTCCTGGCTCCAGCGCTCGCCTACCCAATGCAGCAGCGAATAGCCGCTCGCATTGTAGGTCGACAGTACAAGGAAAAGCGCGCCCAGCAGCCGCGTCGTGAGCATGCTGAGGCCGAAATTGCGCGGGCGGGGTCGACGGATGCGCACGCCGGGCTTCTCCTTTCGGGCACGGCGATAAATCTAGTGCGTCGGGCGCCGGCTGGGAACCTTGGACACGCGAGGAGAGCCGCGTGACGAAGGGAAGACTTCACCTCGGCTCGTTCCACCTGCCACGCCTGCCGCAACTCGGCCCGCGCCTGCAATGGACCGGCGGCGTGCTCGCCTCAGCCCTCATCATTACGGGCTTCTTCGGCGCGGCCTGGCGCGTGCTGCCCCATGCCGAAGACAACGTGCCCGTATTGTATTTCCGCGAGCCGCCCACGGAAACGCTGCGCTGGACGGGTTCGGTGCCGGTCTTCGTCATGCGGCCGGACCATAGTGTTGTCCGGCACGGAACGGCCGTGCTCACGGCCGACGGGCGCGTGCGGGTGAACCTCTTCCCAAGCACCGCCAGTGAATTCCCCGATGCAACCGCGGCGATCCTCGCCGATCCGAGCCTAGGCGTGCTTTGGGCCGCGGCGTCAGAAAGCTCGCAGGCCGAACTGCGGCATCGGATCAGCCTGGTGCAGGACATGGCCGCCCAGGCCGTTGAGCGGGTCATCACCTCGGATGTCTTCACCAACGAGTACCGGCCGGCCCTGCGCGCCCTGCTCACCGACGCGGTTTCAAGCGCCTGGCGCGACCCACGCACACAGAAGGCGCTGGAGGTCCTGCTGGCCAATGCCGAACCCGCGATGCGACGGGCGCTTCGCGGCGAGGTGCAGGCACTTCTCGTAAGCCGGCTATCGGCCGCGATCTGGCAAATGTTCCGCGCCAATTGGGCGAATGCGCTCGGTGTGCCGTTCGGTTACGAGCTAAATTATGAGCCGGCTATTAAGGCGATGACCGAGACACTGGCCGATCCCCGCCTGCAGCAGGTGCTGCTCGACTTCGGACGGGCGCAGCTCGACACGCCCGAAGCGCGCCAGCTGGCCGAGCGGATCGTCATCGGCGCGATGGACTTCCTGCTGCGCGACCGCCGCGTTCCTGCCGTGATGACGCAGATGTTCTGGGATGTCCGGCTGCGCGCCATGCTCCGGCCTTTCACCAGTGCCGTGTTCGGCCTTGCCGGCGCGCTGCCGCAGCATCTGGGCGGGCTGGGCGCGGAAAGCAGCCTTAACCCGCTGGCCGCCCATGTTTTCAAGGCTTTCGCCACCGCCTCGCGGACACCCCTTATCCTGCTGGTGACGCCGCAGGACGTCAGTCGTTTCCAGCGCATGGACGGCGACAGCGCCGTCACCCTCGAACGGGCGGGGAGGGGCTCATGAGCGACGCCGCCGTACGCGTCAGCGGGCTCACGATTACCACGCCAACAGGCGTCGACCTGGTGCGCGACGCGAATTTTGAAGTCGGCGCGCGCGAACTGGTTCTCATCATCGGCCCCAGCGGAAGCGGCAAGACCAGCGTCATCAACACGCTTTGCGGTCTGATCGACGAACGTGACGGTGCCTGGCAGGTGGCCGGGCGGCTCGCCTATGGCGAGCGCGAGGTAGACCTGTCCACCAGCCGCAGCGACATGTGCGGCCTGGTCTTCCAGGGCAATGCACTGTTTGACGACCTCAGCGCCGGCGAGAACGTGCGGATTGCCGCCGATCATGCGCCGGAGCAGGCGCGGGCCTATGATACGGGGCCGATCACCGCGCTGCTCGCCGACATCCGTCCCGAGCAGCCCATCGCCTCGTGCAGCGGCGGCCAGAAGCAGCGCGTGGCGATCGCCCGCACGCTGATCGCCGGGCACCCTATCCTGATCCTGGACGAGCCGAACTCCGGCCTCGACATCATTTCCTCGCGCCGGCTGGCAGGCCTCATCAAGGACATCTGCACCGAACGCGGCACGCCGGTGCTGATCGCCGCGCACCATGTCGACGATCTGCTGCCACTGGCCGACAAGGTGCTTCTGCTCGACACAAGCACCCGCTCGATACGCCAGGTTCCCGCCAATATTGGCGCGATCGAGCGGGCAATGATGGGGCTCGATCTGGAGGACGAAGGCGTGCTGGCGGCCGCCGAGCGCAGCGCTGTGCCTCCGCATGCGTCGGCGTGGGACGGCGTGATGCGGGCGGGGCATCCGCTGCGCTGGTTCTTCCGCTATTTCGCGGAATATTTCTGGGTGCTGTGCGCCTCACCGTTCATGCTGGCCTATCTCGGCCTCGGGGGCGCCATACTCGGCTTCGTGTCGATGTGGTTCGGCTTCAACTACCACGCCTTCGGCGGCTATCTGAAGTCGATCCTGCACGACGAGACGCTGGCGGGCATAGGTTTCGTGCAAACCACGATATCAGTGCCGCTGATCGCCTCAATCCTCGTTGTCGCACGCAACAGCGCGGTGATCTGCGCCGATCTCGGCAACCGGACGCTGTCGTCGCAACTGCCGGCGATGCGTAACCTCGGCATACCGGGACTGCGTTATGTCGTCGTGTCGATTCTGGTGGCCAATACCCTGTCTCTGGCGCTGCTCACGGTCGCGGCGATGGCGACCGCCTCGTGGGCGGCCCTGCTGACCTGGGAAGTGTTCTTTCCCGACCAGCCGGTCGAGTTCTGGCGAGAGAACTATTTCCGCCGACTCATCGAGGCGGGACCGGCGCTTTACGCACAGTTCGGATGGGTCGCCGCCAAGATCGCGCTGAGTTCCGTGCTCGGCAGCGGCGCGGCGATCCTGATCGGCTTGCGCCCGAAGATGTCCGTGGTATCGATCAACAATGCCATCGCCAAGGCGATCGTGATCGGCGTATCTTTGACGCTGCTTTCTCACGCTTTCTTCGCCATCATGCAGTTCTGGCGATGAGAGACGTCTGTTTAAGACCCGCACGCGGGGGCGGGGTTTTTGTTTTCTTTTGGGGAAGCGGACCGTCGGCGTTGACGGTCTTCGGGAGTGGGGCGGGTAATGCCGAAGCAGGACACGGCGGGCGATCGGTTCATGGGGTATGTCGAGCTGGCGGGAATGGACCGCCCGTTCGTCTCCAAGGCCGAGGAGCGCCGCCTGCTGGAACAGGGGATTTCGCAGTTCGGACTGGATCCCTATGAGGCGCGCGGCATTCTTCTTTACGTCGCCCAGCAGCAGAGCATCCGGCTCGAACGCGAAGTCGACAGCCGCATGCTGCCGATCCTCGACCGCTATGGCGGCAAGCGGAAGAAGATCAACAAGAAGAAATTCCAGGAAGCCGCAGCGCTGTACAACGAGCTTTCCGGCGGGGTACTGACCCAGGACGAGGCCAGACGCTACGTCAAGCAGGTGATGGAACAGAATAAATTCCGCCCCAAGCGTAGCTGGATGCTCTCGCGCGGGTGGTATGATAAAGTCGGTAGGGAGAAGAAGTCAGCGTCGCTTCTCCCGCTTCCTTTCCGGAACGTTTGACTCACATCGCCACCCGTGCCGCCCGGAATTCTCCGCGCTGCCGTCAGTCTTGGGGGATGAAATGCGTAAGTTCGTGCTGACCATGAGCCTGCTGGCGTTCGGCCCGGGTCTTCTCGCCGTTCCCGCAGCCGCGCAGAATGCGCCGGCGACCGTCCCCGTACCCAGCGTGGCGGCCGCGCCGGCGACGTCGCTGTCGAGCACTGTGCCGACGCCCACCGACCCGGACGCGGTCGACCCCTACAAGATCGCGGCGATCACGGTCGGCGCCGTCGGCGGCATCATGGTGGCGAACATGCTGACGATGGGCCTGGCCACGCCGGCAGCGGCAGCAGCAACCAGCGCGGGCGGCACTGTCGCCATGGAAGCGGGTACGGCCTATGCCGTCTCCGCCGGACAGGTCGCGATCTCCGCCCTTGGCGCTGTCATCGGTGGCTATGTCGGCAACTGGATGTACGGTAACTGATCGACGGACCGAGAACAGCGGCCGCGCCTTTACGGGCCGGCCGTTGCCGCCGTCGGGCGATTGGCGCCGCGCCAATCCGTGAGCAAGGCCGCGCCAAGGCGCGCCAACGCGTCACGCACCTGCACCGGATGGGTCTCGGCGGAAGACGCCACCAGCACCGCGCTCTGCCACACCACGACATAGCCGCTGCGAATCCAGCCGACATCCTTGTCGAAGAACGACGCCTTCTTGTAAGCGCCCAGCATCAGCGTGGAATTGCAGACACCGGAATCACCGTTGCGGGCCGACAGCACGGTGATGACGCCAAGCGCCGCATCGGAGTCGGAAGACTTCATCCCTTCCGAATCCAGCTGGCGACGAAGTTCGCGCACAAGACCGGACGATTCGAGGCCGCAATCCAGAGATTCGACCGTCATCGGGCTCGCTGTGACACGCAACGTGTCCATGCCGCGAAAGTCCATGTCGCTGAGGAGCCCCTGCGCAGCCGCAGGGCGGTCAAAAGCAACCCCGTGACCGAGCACCAAGGCTCCCGCCAAAATCAGGCCGGCCGCCAGCTTCGAGACGACGTATCCCATCGACATTCCACAACCGAGGATCCGGTACCGACAATATTCGCTGCCGACTTCATATCAAGCGCTATCGCAGTTTTCCTCGCCGTCCTCCCCGGACATGCTGACGAGTGGAAACAACCGCAAGCAAGACAGGCGAGGTGACCGTGAGGCGGACCTGCATTGAATGCCGGAAACACTGCGTCACAATGCCGAGAAAAACTGCGATCTATTTCACCAAGCGAAGGGTACATGCTATCCTTATGCGGTGGCAGGTGCGATGGTAGGCCAGCGCAGCGCCGGCTGGATCGCGCGACGAAGACCCGGATCGATCATGTTCTACTATGTGGTGACCACGCTCGTTTTCGCCGCGTCGATCGCCCTCACCGGCATCGTGAGCGAGGTCGGCACCAAGTATGTCGCGCGGTATTTCATCGAAAATGAGAGCGGCGATTTCGGCATAAACCCACCCGGACAAAACGATCCGGCGGCGCCGAAAAGCACGAATGCACCGGGACCGCGCGAGGCGGCCGGGGAGCCGCTCGCAGGTGCCGGTGATTCCCGCGCGATCGTGCCGATCCTGATGGGCAGCGCGCAAACGCGTCCGGGCGTGACGGCCCGGCTCTCAGGTGCGCAAGAGCAACCGTCGACAGGAAGCTACCAGGTCGCCTCGCTGCTCGACGGCGTCGGCCTCTCCAGCCAGACACTCGATAGCGCGGCGACGCGAAACGCCGCGCCGGGGGAGGAAGCCTCCGCGACGTCCGGCCACGCCGAGGCCATTCCCGCTCTGGCACCGCAGGCCCAGCCGCGCGCCGCCCTGGACCTGCTGCGCGACACGCCGCACCGGCGGCCCGATGGCACTGCCTTCCTGCCCATGTCGACCCAGCGCGTGTTCTCCGTGCGCTGGAAAGTCGGGCGCAGCGCCGACGTTGCTATGGCCTATGAAATCCCCGGCCATGTCATTACCGACCCGTCGACCGGCACGACGGTGAACGCCTCGCTCGCCGGCATCATCGAAGCGAACCAGGGCACCTTCCCCTATCTGGGCATGCGTGTGCGCCGCGGCGACCTGCTGGCCTATCTCCAGCCCACCGTGACGGTGTCTGAACGGGCGCAGATCGAAGCGCGTATCCAGCAGCTCTCCAATCAGATCTCGCTGTCGGAAAAGCAGATGGAGCGGCTGGGAGACGTGCTGTTCGTCCGCTACCGCACCAATAAGATCGAGGCGCTGAAAGTCCAGATTGATGGCTATCGGCGCGAGCTGGTCTCGCTGCAGACCGCGCTCGACCGGCGGGAGAGCCTGCGCTCGACGGCTGACGGGGTGATCTCCAAAGTCTCCGCCGTGGTCGGCGGGACTGTCAGCCAGGGCCAGATCGTATTCGAGATCGTCGACCCCGACGCCCTCTGGGTCGAGGCGGCCGCCTATGATCCCACGATCGCCGAGGGCGTGCGTTCTGCGACCGCGGTGACGGGCGACGGGCGCTCGTTCAAGCTTGAGTTCATCGGCGGCGGCCTCACTCTGAGCAATCAGGCGATACCGCTGCGCTTCCGCGTCGTCGGCGCCCATGAGGGCCTTTCGGTCGGCAAGCCAGTGACCGTCATCGTGCAGCAGAACCGCGCCATTGCCGGCATTCCGGTGCCCGCCTCAAGCGTCATTCGCGACGCCGACGGTCGGTCCATCGTGTGGGAGCGCACCGGAGCGGAGACCTTCATGCCGCGTCAGGTCCGCGCGACCCGCATAGCCGGCAACCAGATGGTCGTCGAATCGGGCCTGTCGGACGGCGCGCGGGTGGTGACTGAAGGCGCAAGCCTTCTGAACCAGATCCGTTAGGAGACGTGAGCGGATGTCGCGGCCGGGGGCACTTCTTGTTGTGATCGCACTGCTGCTTCCCGCCGGTGCGGCTGCGGCCGAGCCGATCGGTCGGATCGCGGCACTGTCGCCAGGGGTTTCATTCGGCCAGCCGGCGCGCCTCGCCGCCGCGGACGAGCATGCAAAGCGGCAAGGCGTGGACGATGTCGGCTGGGGCATCGATTCGGGCTTGCAGCACGCGCTGGTCGGAACCGCGTTGTTGGGCGGTGCGTTCACGATCGGTCTCCTCGCATCCGGTTCGCTATCGACGGCGATCGGCGCGGCGGGAGCGGTCGCTCTTTCTTATGCGGTGCTGCCATGAGGCGATGCCGCCCCAGTGTTTTCATTACCGATCCGGCCGATGCCGGCGGCAGCTATTCACGGAGAGGCGAGATGATGCGGGCATCCCGGACGTGCGTTCCGCTGGCGCTGGCTGGCGCGCTTTTGGCTTCGATGGCCGCGCCGGCCTCGGCACAGGTAACCGCCCCCTCGGTCTGGGATCCGCTGGAGCAGCTAAACCGCGCGACCTATGCGTTCAACACCGCCTTCGTAGCGGTGGTGGCCGCGCCGGTGATCGGCGCCTATCGCGCGACCGTCCCGGAATCGGTGCAGACCGGCGTCGACAACGTCTTCACCAATCTGCGCGAACCGCTGACCGCGCTGTCCAGCGGACTTCAGGGCGACTTCAGCAATCTCGGCGTCTCCATCGGTCGCTTCGCCATCAACAGCACGGCCGGCATTGGCGGCGTGTTCGACGTTGCCACCCGCATGGGCTGGGTGTCGCGGCCCGAGGATCTGGGCACCACCATGTGCAGCTATGGGGTGCCGCCCGGCCCCTTCGTGGTGCTGCCCTTCGTCGGCCCGAGCACCACGCGCGAGGCTGTCGGCACGTTGGCGGTCTATGGCCTGACCTATGGCATCGCCGATGATTATGGCCTGGGCTATGTGGTGGCCGACCGTGCTGTTGCCGCCGCGAGCGACCTGCCGCTGCCGGCCGCGCAGACCACCATCGTCGTGACGCCGGCCCCCACCACCCCCCCGGCCGCGGCGGCGCCCGAGACCCCAACCCTGCCGACCGTGACGACCACGGGCGTGCCCAGCTATGAGGACGTGCGGACGCAGTATCTCGCCTTCCGCCAGCAGCTGTGCACGGACTCCGTTCCGGCGGCCGAGCTGAAGCCCAGCCCGCTCGGCGGCATCGTTCGCCTCAACTGATCCTGCCACGCCATTACCGCCGGCCCACTTTCGACGAGGTGGGCCGGTAGCGTTGTCTCGCCCGCATGTATCGTAATTCCAAGGGATCGCCGCAATGGCCATCAAGGGCGACGCCCACCCGCCGCACGATCACGCGCGGCATGACCACCCAGAGGGCGAGCATGCCTCTGGCCATGGCGGCGGTGATGGTCACGACCATGGAGTGAGCGTCACGGAGGACAGCCAGCGCCGCGTTTTCTGGGTGATGCTCTTCACCGGCGTCTACATGGTTGCGCAGGCGACGGGTGGTTGGCTGTCCGGCTCGCTGGCGCTGATCGCCGATGCCGGGCACATGCTCTCCGACACGGTCGCGCTGTTCCTCTCGTGGATGGCATTTCGGCTGAGCCGCCGGCCCAGCGACGAGACGCGAACCTTCGGCTATCACCGCTTCCAGGTGCTGGCCGCGCTCGCCAATGGCGCGACGCTTTTCCTCATCGCCATCTGGGTCTGTTATGAGGCGGTGCAGCGTTTTGCCGAACCGGTCGAGGTGCTTGGCGGGCCGATGCTGATCGTGGCCTTCATCGGCCTGCTGGTGAACATCGGCGGCTTCCTCGTGCTGCGTGCCGGTGACAGCCGCAATGTGAACATGCGCAGCGCCCTGCTGCATGTGATGGGCGACCTGCTGGGATCGGTGGCGGCCATCTCGGCCGCGCTAATCATCCTTGCGACAGGCTGGATGCCGATAGATCCGATCCTGTCAGTGTTTGTCAGCCTGCTGATCCTGCGCAGCGCCTGGTCGATCATCGCGAGCGCCTTCAACATTCTCATGGAAGGCGTGCCCGAGGGGCTGGAGGGCCCAGTGGTCGCGCAGGAAATCGATGCTGTCGAAGGGGTAGCCGGCGTTCACCACATCCACGTCTGGGGACTGACAGGTGAAAGGCTGATGGCCTCGTTTCATCTGGAGCTGGAGCCGGGCGCTCGGGCTGCGCCGGTGAAGGCGGCGGTGCGCGCACGCCTCATCGAGCGCTTCGGCATTGGCCACGTCACGATCGAGATCGACGAGCCTGACGACCACCCTGAGGGCAAGCCGCCGCTCTTCGTCACCGCCGGCCATTGATCGCGTCATGGCGGCGTACGCAGAACATCGCGCTCGCCGGAAATGCGCTTCTGCACGAAGGACCAACTGGTACCGACGCCCAGCACCAGCGCGATCCAGAACAGCACGAAATACGTCGTGATGTGCACATCGCCGAAGCCGAAGAACCCCAGACCGACGCCGGCGGCAAGGGACATCAGCACCATGACCGACAGGGCGGTGATGCCGAAATAGCCGATGCTTAGAAACGCCATGCGGGCAAGGGCGACCAGCCCTGTCAGCAGCGCGACACCCACGAATAGCTTGGGTGTGGTGAAGCCATCGCCCTGAATGAGCCAGTGATAATAGGAATAGCCGCTCGGATTGTAGCTGCCGAATACAAGCGTCGTCGCCAGCAGCCCGCGCCGCAGGAACAGGCGAGGGAAGTCGACCGGCGGATTGATGTCGAGACGGGCCATCTCAGACCGGCGAGTTGAAGGTCACGTCCGTGGAATCGACCTGGCCGCTGAGCCGGTTGCGCAAATGCGACCACGACAGCCCGGCCGCATAGATATTGCCGAGGATCACCAGCAGGATCAGCGTGAAAACCCGTGGATCCTCGACATAGACCAGCTGGTTGTCGATCAGCACCCAGGCGGCAGAGGCAAAGGTCGCGGTGAGCAGGCCGATGCCAATGAGCCCCAGCGAGCGGATGGTGGAGAGCAGCGCGACCACATGCAGGATCAGCAGCATGATGCCGACCATCATCTTCATCGAAACGAAGCCGGGATAGTCCTTCAGCCAGTGGTAATAGGAGAGGGCGTAGGGATTGTAGGTGCCGAGCACCAGCGCCTGCGCGGTGAGCCAGCGCAGCAGGAAGTCGATGAGTCCGAACTCATGCATCGAGACAACCTGATTCCGAAACGCGACAAATCCCGTTGGAACTCTGCGGAAATCCCTGTTCTCATTGGAGTTTCCCAAGAGTTCGGCTATTGATTTGCTCTCGCAATGGCGTGCACCCCGCATTATAGGCGGTCACTGCCGTCGGTCTACCTCGGGGCGGACGTGCCACACAACACGCAGAGCCGCACAGGACCCATAAGGCGTTTTCTTCGCCGTATGCGCACCTCGCTTCACGCCACCAGTCATGTGACGGTGGCGCTGCTCGTGTCGCTGGCCTTCGTCCTGGTACTGGCGACCCTGCTCAACTACTCCAAATTCCTCACGACCTATACCGAGCTGGCCGACCGCCGTATCGCGCTGGTGTCGCAATGGGCGCGCGATTCCGTCGAGGTACTGCTCAATCTCGGCCTTGAGCTGAAGGGCTTGCAGGCCGCCCCCGAGATCCTCGCTCAGGCCAAGTCGCGCTATCCCTATGTCGAGAACATCTCGCTGTTCGACGGCAGCAACGGCAGGATTCTCTATTCCACGTCGTCCGAGCTGGTCGGCAAGCTGGCGCCGACGGAATGGCTGGCGCGACAGGCGGTCTCGCGCGAGGCGACATGGCACATCGATGGCACCGACCCGGCCATCGCCGGAATCCGCCTGGATTCGAGCTTTCTGAAGGGCGTCGGCGGGATCGCCATCGTCTATTCCACCGGTGAATCCCACCGCAAGATCGCGATGATGCGGGAGCGGCTGGTGGTAACGGCGCTTGCTGTCTTCGCCGCCTTTGCGCTGATCGCAGTGATCTTCGCGCTGATCGCGACGCGTGGCATGCGACGCACGCTTTCCGGCCTGACTGACGCGCTCGATCCCGATCATGGAGAACCGACGGAGATGCGCGGTCGCGCGCTTCCCGATCCGATGCGCGGGCCGACCGCCGCCTTTCGGCACGCCGCCGCGACCGCGAACCTGGAACTGGCGCAGGCCGAGCAGGAGCTGGCGGATGCGGCGCCCTCGAAGGTCCGGGAAGACCGGCCCGCCGGTGGAGCAGGCCGATGAGCGAGGCGCTGGCCACAACCGACGTCGCGCGCATGCGCAACCGCATCCTGCTGCTGACGCTCGCGCTCGTCATTGCGGCGGCGGCGCTGCTGTCCTTCCGCACCCACCGCCTGTTCGAGGCGCTGCTGGTCCCCGAGATCACCCAGAAGGCCGACACCGTCGCCGAACTTGCCACGCTCGATGTCGAGAGGGCGCTCGGCTACGGAATCCCGCTGGAAAAGCTGGTGGGCGTCCCCGCCTATCTCGACCAGTTGCGCGCGGCCCACGCCGAGATCGCCTATGCCGCGGTGCTGGATACCGACGGCAAGGTGATCTTCTCGTCCGGCAACGGCAGTGAGGCGATCGCGGAGCTACTCGGCCAGGACGTCCGGAATTTCTCGCTCGGCAGCATCGACCATGAAGTGGTGCAGGCAAAGGGCGAGCAGGCGATCCTGAGCCGCGCCGACATTGGCGAGCGGACCGGCGCCGTCGTCGCCGTCGGGCTCGATGCCGGCTTCGTCGACCGCCAGTTCGAGGAACTTGCCCAGGACGTGTTCATCGTGCTGCTGGTCGCGCTGTTCCTCGCCTTCGAGATGGCGATGGTGCTGCTGACCGGGCGCACGGTGACGCCGCTCAATCAGCTGTTCGATGCTGTCGAGGAGGGGGCCAAGGGCAATCTGCATCGGCGCATCGCCTATCGCGCCAATGATGGAATCGGCCGCGTGGTGCGTCGCTTCAATGCGGTGGTCGAGGGGCTCAACGAGCGCTATCGCCGGCTGGCGGAGAGCAGCGAGGGAGATCCCGGTCTGCGCCAAAGGGTGGCGGCCATCGGCGAGAGGTTCGGCCTCACCCGCGAGGCGATGGAGACCTTCGGCTCACGGGCCAGCGTGACGGATGTGCGCCTGCCGCTGTTCATCTTCGTGATGGCCGAGGAACTGCAGAAGTCCTTCCTGCCGATCTACATCGCTTCGCTCGACGCCAACGTCACCTGGCTGTCGCCGCAGATGCTGATCAGCGTGCCCATCTCGGTCTATATGGCGACGCTTGCGCTGGCGACGCCGATCGCCGGCTCCTGGTCCGACCGCTACGGCCCGCGCCGCATTTTCCTGGCCGGACTTCTCATTGCCATTCTGGGCTTCCTCGGCGCGGCCGCCGCCCGAAGCGTGCTGGAACTCATCGTCGCCCGGGCCATCGGGGCGGTTGGCTACGGCATGTGTACCATCGCGGCGCAGGGCTTCATCGTGCAGGTGACGAGCCGTGGCGAGCGCACGCAGGGCATTTCCGTCTTTGTCACCGTGCTGATGTCGGCGAGCATTTGCGGCACCGCCATCGGCGGCATTCTGGCAGACCGGGCCGGCTACCGCGTCGTGTTCATCTGCGCCGCCGTCCTTGCCCTCGTCGCCGGCCTGCTGGCCCTGCGCATGATGTCCCGCACCGAGGCTCCGGGTGAAAGTCGCCGCTTCCGGCTGACCGATCTTGGCATCGCACTGCGCAATCCGCGTTTTCTCGCACTGGTGATGTTCGCGGCGGTGCCGAACAAGATCGTGCTCACCGGCTTCCTGTTCTACGCCGTGCCGCTCTATCTCGCCGGGCTCCATGTGTCAGAGGCGGAAACGGCGCGGGTGATGATCCTGTATTCGCTGATCATCGTGTTCGTCGGACCATGGGTGAGCCGCTTCGCTGACCAGCGTGGCTACAGCTGGTCGCTGGTGTTCCTCGGCACGCTGCTGTCGGGTCTCGCCATGTTCCTGCTGTGGGTGCGGGCGGATATCTATGGCGTGGCGGGCGCGGTGCTGGCGGTGGCGCTCGCGCACGCCATCTCGATCTCACCGCAGATCGCGCTGATTCCGGAAATTTGCGCCGACGACATCGCCCGGCTCGGACAGACCACCGTGCTCGGCGCCATGCGCATGATCGAGCGGGTCGGCAGCGTGCTAGGCCCGCTGATGGTTGGCGGGCTGGCTGTCCGCTACGGCTACACAACGGCGCTCATGGCCATCGGCGGCCTGATCGCGGTGACCGCGCCGCTCCTGCTTGTCGCCCAATGGACGGGCCGAAAGGGGAGGCGGGCATGAGGCGGCTGGCCCTGCTGCTCCCCATGATCGCGCTGGCGCTCGCGCTGCTGGCGCCGGCCCCGGCTCTCGCGGCAACCACCGAGCACCCGCCCTACAAGGTCATGATGGTGCTGTGGCGCGGCTGCGAGGATGCCTGCCGCGGCTTTCGCGACTATCTCGCCTCCCGCAATGTGCCGGTGGAGTATCTCATCCGGCATGCGGGCACGCTGAACCTGAAGTTTCCCGACCTCGTGGCGGAGGCGCGGGCGCGCAAGGTCGATCTGGTCGTGACCTGGGGCACAACCGCCACGCTCGGCATGGTCGGCGAGTACGACAAGGCCGACCCGGCGCGCTATCTCACCGACATCCCGACACTGTTCATGATCGTGACCGACCCGGTCGCCGCGCGGGTGGTCGAAGCGCTGGACCGGCCGGGGCGCAACGTGACCGGGACGCTGGTCATCGTTCCGGAGGAGACGCAGATCCGGGCGATCCGCTCCTATCTACCGTTCCGCCGCATCGGCGTGGCCTACAACGCCGATGAGGTCAACGCAGTCCGCTCGGTCGAGAAAATCCGCGCCATCGCTGCCGCGATGGATTTCGACGTCGTCGCCAAACAGGTGCCGGCCGATGCGGCGGGCAAGCCGATCGCCGCAAGCCTGCCGGGCGTGGTGGGCGCTCTCGCCGACGAGAAGGTGGACCTGATCTATATCGGCTCCAGCTCCTTCATCCTGAACAACCGGGCCGCGTTCACACGGGCGGCGGTGGCACGGGGCGTGCCGGTGGCCGCGGCGGGCGAGGTACCGGTGGTCGAGGCCGACGCGCTGCTGGGACTGGTGAGCCGCTATTATTCCGTCGGTCAGCTGACCGGCACGCGCGCCGAGCAGATTCTCGAGGCGCTGAGCCGCTTCTCGCTGATGGTCAATATGGAGGTCGCGCACAAGCTCGGGATCTATCCGCCGCTCGGCATCATGAATGCCATCGAGGTGATTAAAGCCGGCAAGCCAGGGGCGGCGCCGGGGCTGCCGCCGGGCATGGCGGCGGAGGGCCCGCGCCCATGAAGGTCCTCATCTTGTCAAAGCGCGATCTCACCTCGACGGTGATGCTGAACGACCTTCTGCCCCGCCTCGCGGCCGTGCCGGACTGCCAGCTGCGCATCGTGCTGGCCGAACGTACGCGCCCGATCGAACGGGTCGTGCCTGAACTGGCGCGCATGAAATATCTCGAACGCGATCTGCCGTTCGGCTCACTGTTTCCCCGTCTTGAGGCGGACAACCGCCATGGTCCGGTCAGCCGCCTGAAGACGCCGAACCAGCTGGCCCATCATTACGGCATAGACATCGACGTCGCGCATCGGATCGACGACCCGGCGCTGACCGGCGCGCTCTCGAGCTTTGCGCCGGATCTCGTCATCTCCGCGCGCTTCAGCTTCCTCATTCCGCAGCACCTGTTCTCGGGAAACCGCCACGGCATCGTCAACATTCATCCAGGCGCGTTGCCGCATTATGCCGGCCTCTACCCGCATTTCTTCTCGATGTTGGCGGGCGAGAGCGAGCTGGGCTGTTCGCTGCATGTCGTGGACGAGGGCATCGACAGCGGGCCAATTCTCGCCGAGGGCCGCGTGCCGATCCGTCCCGGCCGCTCGGCCTTCGCGCATAATCTCGACAGCCACCTGCTTGGCAATACGCTGATCACTGAACTCGTCGCCCGACTTCGCGACGGCGCGCGGATTGAGCCTGTTCCGCAGCGGCATTCCAAGTTAAAGTCCAATACTTATCCCACGTCCATTGAGTTCGAGAGCTTCCGCAAGGCCGGGCACTCGCTCATCACGGAGGGGGAATATCGGGATATTCTGGATCGCTTCGGAATAGCCGAAGAGATTCCGGAGATCGCTGCGGCGACGAAGTGAGGCTGCGCGCGGGGCGTAGTCTGCATTTCGGTGTCATCCGGCGGTTCGGTTGGTTTTTGCGGGGGCTTAGATGCTGGATTTCGGCGTATTCACATTTCCCGCCGTCGCCGCGGCGATGGTGTTCGTAGCCGCGCTCTTCGTCGGCGAGGATATCGTCATCGAAAAGGTCTATGTCCCTACCGTCCGGGAATGGAGTGGCTACACCTCGACCGTCGCGACCCGCAAGCTGACCGACGAACTGCGCGAACTCAACGAGGCGGCCGCCTCCGAGTTGCAGGGCATCAACATCGACGAGGGCGGAGTCGAGAAGGGCATCAGCGCGTTCGAGGACTATTTCGAAGTCGGTCTGCTGATCAACGGCACGCGCAACGTGCTCGGCATGATCAAGTACTACATCAACGGTGAGGTGACTGAGGCCGGGAGCGAGACGAAGCTCATCCTGCGCGTCTACACCAAGAAGGAGAATGAGCCGGTCAAGCTCATCACCGTGACCGGCAAGGCCGACGACATGGATGGGCTCATCCACGATGGCGCGGTCGAGACGCTGGAATATATCAGTCCCTATGTCATCGCGCTTTATCATCGGCGCACCGAGCTGGCGGCGGGCGATTTCAATTTTCCGCGGACCAACGCCACCATCGAGAAGTTTCTGAAGACGCAGCCGGCCGAGCAGCATTTCCTCGTCTACGGCCTGCAGGGACGCATGCACATGCTCAAGGCCGAGCGCGACGCGGCGCTGACCCCGGAGCAGCGCGAGGCCGAATATGCGACGGCGGTCCGCTTTCTCGAAGGCTCGCTGCGCCAGCAGCCCGACTTCCTCTACCCGCTGATCAATCTTGGCATCATCAACGCGAAGAAAAAGAACTATGCGGTTGCCGACGCCTATTTCGCCCGCGCGGTGGCGTCGCATCCCAACTACCTCGTCACCCGCACGCTGTGGGGCGACATGCTGATGGAACAGGCGCTGTATGACGACGCCATCATCCAGTACGAGGCCGCCGCCTATATCAAGCCGGACGATGCGAGGCTACACGCGAAACTGGCGGATCTCTATGAACGCATCGGCCAGATCGAGAAGGCGCAGGAGAGCGCGGCGAAGGCGCTGAAGCTCGAACCCGTCGATCAGGCGTATGTCGACAAGGTGAAGCTGCTCGATGCCAAGACCGCCGGCGTGGCGGTGCAGTAGCTCCGCCGCCGCTTCAGCCTTTCCTTTGGTCGCCTGCCGCCGTAAGGAGGGCAGGGCGGGTACCTCTCGCCCGACCATCGCTTCGGGATTCCGGCGGAATGCTAGAGACGCTGTTCGTTGTCGGATTCGTTCTGCTTCCGCTGGCCATTGCCGTGGTCCTGATCCTATACCGCGCACGCTTCGTAGTCGTTGGAATCGTTGCCCTAATCGTGGTTCTGATGCTAATCTGGTCGGTGTTGAAAGCGACCGATATCATCGGTCGCACCTTTGATGCCGAGACGCCGGCGCGCTCCATGCCTGGCAATTGCGTCGACCCGGCAAAAGGTCCGTCGCAGAACTGCCGGCTCTGATATCTGAACGGGCCTGTGCGATCTAAACAGGCTCGACCTCGCGAACGGGAAGGGACATGGGAAGCGAGCTCGCGCTATCGGCCATCGGTCTGGTGATCCAGGCGGCAGCGCTGCTAGTGTTTCCGTTCGCGGTACTCGCAGCCTCCTGCCGGGCGATCAATGCCGTGCAGGACTGCCAGTTGCCGGCGACACCCTATATCGAGCTGCTGTCCCTGACGGTCGGCGCCTTCGCCGGCGGCATCATCCTGTGGACCAATGTCCATGTGGGGCTGCTCGATCCCGGTGAGATTTTCCGCAAGGACGGCCCCTGGGACATGGGCTTCGGCCAGTTTCTCGCCGGACCGGCCAATCCGTTCGCCTATGACCTTTCGGCCATACTTGTCTGGCCGTTCTCCGGCCGGCTGCCGAGCCTTGCCGGGCTCGCCGTGCTGGTGCTTGGCGGCGCGGTATTCTACGTGCCCGTCCTGACCTATCGCACGCGCCGCGCCTTCGCGAACGGCCTGCGCAACGTCGTGATCCTGTTCTGGGGGGCGTATGCCACAGTCTATCTGTTCTTCTATACGGGATGGCTGGCCAATAAGTTGAATTTCTGGATCTTCCTGCTGCTGCTCGTCGTTGTCGGGATGCGTCGGCGCTCCGAACGCGTGGTGCTGAAAATCAACTGAGCCTCTGCGTCATCCCTGAGAGGAAAACGGCCATGACCACGAAATCTTCCGCCGCTATGGGCCTTGCCGTCTCGCTGCTGCTTGCGACCGCGTCGCACGGCGCGCTCGCGCAGGCCACCGGCCAGTCGACCGAACCGCCGACGACCTTCGACCGCATCGAGAAGACCCTTTCCGAGGCCACCACGAAGGCGCTGGACTACATCTCCGGCTTCATCCCCTATTCGATGCCGGAAGTGCAGGACAATGGCGACATCATCATCCGTCGCGACAAGCCAAAGGCCGGCGTCGCTTCCGAAGCGCCCGGCACCACCCCTGCGCCCCAGACGCCGGGAAGCAGCACGGGGACCGGCGACGTGAAGATCTGACGGCTGGGGCGATGTCGATCGATGACCGTGCGCTACTCCAATAGGCGTAGGCGCTCTCACACGCTTGTGTAGGAGGCGGCGCAGGGCGGATGGTACGAGGCGGTTCCTTCCATTCCTAAAAGGGAATCTCGCCATGCCGTCGGTTGACGCGACCCGCCCCTATTTTCTCAGCCTGCTGCGCGTCATTTCCGCCCTGGTCCTGTTCAGCTACGGCACGCAGAAGGTTTTGTATTTCCCGGCCGCGCCCTCCGTGCCGCCGGTCGGTTCCCTGCCCTGGACCGCCGGCGTTCTGGAACTGGTGCTCGGCTTCACCCTTCTGGTCGGCTTCCAGTCGCGGCTTTCGGCTTTCGTGCTCTCCGGACTGATGGCGTTTGCCTATTTTCTACGGCATGCGCCGCAGAGTTTCTTCCCGGCGCAGAATGGTGGCGTCGCCGCCATCCTGTTCTGCTTCATCTTTCTCTATCTCGCCGTGTCCGGTCCCGGCCCGCTGAGCATCGACGCCCTCTTGAGGGCCAAGGGGAAGACGGCTCGCGCCTGACGCGCAGGGCTGCGTCGCCCGCGACAAGTCATCCCAATGACATCTGGCCCGACTACCGAGGGCCGATCAACGTCCTTGGGGAGATACTGGGATGCGCAGACTGCTCGCGGCCCTCGCGGCTACCACGTGCCTGATCGCTGCGGCCGACGCAGCGACGGTCTTTCCGCTTGACCGCGCGACCATCCTCGCCGGCTCGCCCTTCGACCTGAAGGTCGAGTTCGACGCCGTCGTGCAGCCCGCCGATGTCAGCGTGACCATCAATGGTGAGCCGGCCGAGAAGGTGCTCGGCAAGGCTCCCGAGTTCATCGAAAAGGAAAAGGGCGTCGACGCCTCCGCCGTGCTGCTGCGCGCCGCCCGCATCGCCAAGCCCGGCACGTACAAGGTCGAGGCCAAGGCCGGCAACGAGACGAAGACGGTGACGTGGGATGTCTACGGCACGCCGGCGACCCCCAAGGCCAAGAACGTCATCTTCTTCCTTGGCGACGGCCTCTCCGTCGCGCACCGCACCGGCGCCCGCCTCATGTCGAAGGGCATGACCGAAGGCAAGGCCAATGGCCGCCTGAACCTCGACGACATCCCGCCGGTCGCCTTCGTCGGCACCTCGGCTACCAATGCCATCGCGACCGACAGCGCCAACACCATGTCGGCCTACATGACCGGCCACAAGACCGCGGTGAACGCGATCGGCGTCTATGCGGACCGCACCAAGGACGTGTTCGACGATCCCCGCGTCGAGAACATCGCCGAGGCGCTGCGCCGCACCGGCAAGAAGTCCATCGGCCTCGTCGTCACCTCGGAGGTCGAGGATGCGACGCCGGCGGCCGTGGTCGGCCACACTCGCGCGCGCGCGGAGAAGGCGGCCATCGTCGACCAGCTGTTCGAGGTGAAGCCGGAGATCATCCTCGGCGGCGGTTCGGCCTATTTCCTGCCGAAGGCGACGCCGGGCTCCAAGCGCAAGGATGAGAAGGACTATATCGCGCTGTTCCGTGACGCCGGCTATACGCTCGCCACCGACAAGGCAGAGCTCGCCACGGCTGCCGGCACCAATTCGGGCAAGATCCTCGGCCTGTTCCACACCGGCAATCTGGACACCGAACTCGACCGCGATTTCCTGAAGAAGGGCACCGTATCCAAGTTCCCGAACCAGCCGGGCCTGGTGGAGATGACGAAGATCGCGCTCGACCAGCTCTCGAAGAACCCGGAAGGCTTCTTCCTGATGGTGGAAGGCTCTTCCATCGACAAGATGTCCCACCCCATGGACTGGGACCGCGCGCTGGTCGAGACCATCGAGTTCGACAAGGCGATCGGCCTGGCCCAGGAGTTCGTGAAGACCCACCCCGACACGCTCGTTGTCGTGACCGGCGATCACACGCATGGCGTCTCCATCGTCGGCACTGTCGACGACGACAAGCCCGGCACCGAGATGCGGGAGAAGGTCGGCGTCTATGCCGATGCCGGCTTCCCGAACTATGAGGACAAGAACGGCGACGGCTATCCCGACCGGATCGATGTGTCCCGCCGCCTCGCCATCTTCTCCAGCAACTTCCCCGACTATTACGAGACCTTCCGCCCGAAGATGGAAGGGCCGTTCGAGCCGGCGGTGCAGAACGAGAAGAAGGAATACGTTGCCAATGAGCGTTACAAGGATGTGCCCGGCGCGGTCCTGCGCACCGGCAACATTCCGCGCTCGTCCGATACCGCCGTCCATGCGGTGGATGATGTCGTCCTTCAGGCGGTCGGCCCCGGCGCGGAAGGCTTCCGCGGCTATCTCGAACAGAGCGACGTCTACCGCGTGATCGCCGAGACGCTCGCGCTTTCGCCGACGCAGAACTAACGCGACTGACGCTATGATCATCCGGCCCGATCATTGTCGGGCCGGATGGTGCGTTCTACGGAAATCTGCCCATGCCTCGCCTCACGCTCTCACGACGTTCGCTGCTGATCGCTCTCGGCGCAGGCCTTGCCTGGCCGCGCGGGGCCGAAGCTGCCGCAACGCTCGACTTCGATGAGCTCTACGGCAAGGTCAGCGTGCTGGGGCTCACCTTTTCCGACAAGGTGAAGTCGCTGGCCGGCCAGCCGGTGAGCATGCGCGGCTACATGGCGCCGCCTTTGAAAGCCGAGGCGGACTTCTTCGTGTTGACCGAAATTCCCATGTCGATCTGCCCCTTCTGCTCGTCTGATGCGGATTGGCCCGACAACATCGTTGTTATCCGCCTCACCGCTGCGCAGACATTCGAGCAGGCCAATGCGCTGATCGAAGTTCGCGGTACGCTGGAGGTGGGCTCCTGGACCGATCCGGCCACCGGCTTCGTCAGCCTTTTGCGCATTGTAGGCGCGAGCTTCCATGCCGCGTGACAAAGGAGGCGCCCTGCGTCTGCGTGGTGTCGAACAGCGCTTTCCCGGGCTCGACATGCCCGCGCTCGCTATCGATGCGCTGGACATCGCCGCCGGCGAACTCGTCGCGCTGACGGGGCCGTCGGGCTCCGGCAAGACGACCCTCATCAACATCCTCACCGGCCTTGAGCGTGTGGCGCAGGGGAGCGTCACATGGAGCGGCATCGACCTCGCGCCGCTGCGAGAGGGCGCTCGCGACCGCTGGCGCGCGACCCATGTCGGGCTGGTGATGCAGGACTTCCACCTCTTCCCCGGCCTGTCGGCGCTCGACAATGTGCTGCTGCCGCGGCGCCTCGCCCATCTGCGGCTGCCGTCCGGCGCGCAGGAGGACGCGCGGCGACTGCTTGAGCGCGTCGGCATCGCCCGGCACGACCAGCCGGTCGAAACCATGTCGCGTGGCCAGATGCAGCGCGTCGCCGTCGCGCGGGCGCTGGCGGCGCGGCCCGCCATCATCGTTGCCGACGAGCCGACCGCCAGCCTCGACGCCGAGGCGGGTGCGCTGGTGTCCGCCCTGCTGGTCGAACTGGCACGCGAAGCCGGCGCGACCCTGCTGGTCGCCAGCCATGATGCGCGCCTCATCCACCGGCTCGACCGGGTGCTTCGGCTCGATTCCGGCCGGCTGAAGGACTGAGCGGATGCTGCGCTTCATTGCTTCCGACCTCCGGCGCCACTGGGCGGGCGTCATCGCCATCATCCTGATCGTCGCGCTCGCCACCGGGCTCGGCGTCGCCGTCACGCTGCAGGAGAGGGCGCTGCGGCTCGGCAGCGCCCGCGCCGCCGATGCCTTCGATCTCGTGGTCGGCGCGCCCGGCAGCGAAACCCAGCTGGTGCTCTCCGCCGTGTTCCTCCAGGCGGCACCGCTGCCGCTTGTGCCCGGTACGGTGCTTGCCGGTCTCGTGGCTGATCCGCGTGTGAAATGGGCCGCGCCCGTCGGCTTTGGCGATTTCATTGACAGCTACCCGATCGTGGGAACGACCCCGACACTGCTCGACGGGCTTGGCGGGCTCGGGGAGGGGCGCGACTTCAGGCATCTCGGTGAGGCGGTGATCGGTTCCGCGGTGGGGATGCGCATCGGCGACCATTTCCATCCGCAGCACGGACGAGTCGGAGAACCCGGCGGCACGCACACCGAAATCACCTACACCGTCGTCGGGCGCCTCCAGCCCACAGGAACGGCCTGGGACCGGGCCGTGCTGGTGCCCATTGAAACCGTATGGCTCGCCCATCATCATGATGAGCCGGCAGTCACTGTCGCTGGAACCAACCCGTTCCTTCGCGCCGGCGAGGCTCACGAAGATGCCTCACACGCCCTCGAGGCCCCGCTGAACGCCGCCCTTATTGCGGATCCTGCGGCACCCGGCGTGCCGGCGATCATCGTCAAGCCGCGGACGATCGCCGATGCCTACAAACTGCGACAGCAATATCGATCCGAGCACACGCTGGCGGTTTTTCCTGGCGAAGTGCTGACCCGCCTCTATGCGACACTTGGGGATGTGCGCACCATTCTGTCGGTCGTCGCCGCCGGCGCGCAAGGCCTCGTCGGCGCGGCGATCCTTCTGGTGGTCACTGTCCACGTGGTGCAGCGGCGTCGGCAGATCGGTGCCCTGCGCGCCCTCGGCGCCCCGCGCCTCGCCATCTTCGGCATTGTCTGGGGGGAGGTGCTGCTGATCGCAGGCAGCGGACTTCTTTGCGGATTCGGCATCGGCTACGCCGGCGCACGCGCGCTTTCCTCGCTCTTCAGCGTCGCCAGCGGCTTTTCCCTTCCCGTCGCCTTCATGACGGCCGATCTCGTTCGCCTTGCGCTGCTGCTGGCGGTGACCGGCATCGTCGCCAGCGTGCCGGCATTGCTTGCCTACCGCCAGTCGCCGGCGTCGGCGTTGCGCTCATGATGGCGGCATCATGACCAACCCCGACATACCTCCGGCAGATTTGGCAGGCACGACCGTCAGTTACCCTTCCTTTACCATAATGTAATGTTCGCCGCATTTCTGCCCTACTCCCACAGCCTCTTGGGAGACGGAGAATGGAATTGCGGGTTAGACTTCTCGTAATTTCGGGTGAGGTGCGTCGATCCCTGCCAAACGAGCCGAGACCGGCACGAGGGCAGGAGAGGGCGCTCACAGAGTGGTCGGGGTGCATGGGGACGAATTCTGCTGAAACTCGAGCTGCCGGCTTGCCGGCGCGCCAGGGTCTCGCTGTCGTCGGTCGCGTCGTCGCGCTTTGCGGTGTCGGTCTGCTCGTGGCGAACTGCACCGGCTCGGAAAAGCTCTCCAGCAGGATCGATCCGAAATACGGCGTTTCGGCCAGCCCGCGCGTGGTGGCCATGGGTCAGCCGGTTCCCAAGGGCGGCGGCACCTACCGGGTCGGCAAGCCCTATGTTGTCGCGGGCAAGACCTACGTCCCCACCGAGCCCACCAAATACAAGGCCGAAGGCCTCGCTTCCTGGTATGGCGACGATTTCCACGGCCGCCTGACGGCGAATGGCGAAGTGTTCGACATGCACTCCATCGCCGCCGCACATCCGACCCTTCCCATGCCGTCCTATGTGCGCGTGACGAATGTGGACAATGGCCGCTCCATGGTGGTGCGCGTCAATGATCGCGGCCCGTATCATGGCAACCGCCTGATCGACGTATCGCAGCGCGCCGCCGATCTGCTCGGCTTCAAGGGCAAGGGTACGGCCCGCGTGCGGGTCGAATATGTCGGCCGCGCGCCGCTCGAAGGCTCCGACGATATCCAGCTCGCGGCAACGCTGCGCCAGAACGGCGCCCCGGCGCCCACCGTCATGCTGGCTTCTGCCGCACCCGTGCCGATCCGCGCGGGCACGGCAGTTGCGGCCGCCGATGTTCCGTTGCCGCCGAGCCGCCCCTTCGATCTGGGCGATACGCCTGAGATGGACGTGGCACAGGCTCCTGTCGAACCCGAGACGCTTGCCCCGGCTCCTGTCGCCCCGGTTCGCGTGGCGGCGGCTCAGCGCCCTGCCGCTGCCAAGCCCCGCCCGGTGCAGAGCGCCAGCGTGGCGCCCTATGGTGTGAAGGTTGCCAGCGCGCAGCCGGTCGCGCCTGTCCGCGCCGCGCCGATTGTCGGCGAGTCCAATGCGGCCCCCACCGGGTGGATTGTCGGTGCTCAGCCGGTAATGGGCTATGCCGCCACAGGGGGCGCCACGCCGGTCGACACGGGACGTGGACTTTACTGACCGCCTATTGCTGCATTGCCGTGCGTGCCGACGGCTGATAACTCTCGCCTCGTGCAGGAGGCTCGTTTGACGATGGCGCGCGCAGGAAAATATCGGCAGGGCAGGCGGCTGGCCGGCCTGCTGAAGAGCGGCATCTGCACACTGCTCCTTGTCGGCCTGGTCGTGCCGGCCTCGGCCCAATCCCAGCCCCCCACGATTGCCGCGCCGCAAGCCATCCTGCTGGATTATGACAGCGGGACCGTGCTGTTCGAGCGTGCGGCTGATACCCCGAATTTTCCCGGCAGCGTCGCCAAGATGATGGCGGTCGCTGTTGTCTTCCGCGAAATCGAAGAAGGCCGGTTGTCGCCTGACACCGAGTTCAAGGTTAGCGAATATGCCTGGCGCCGGGGAGGAGCCCCCTCCGGCGGCGCAACGATGTTCGCCGGCCTGAACACCTCCATCAAGGTCAGCGACCTGTTGCGCGGCGCGATAATTCCCTCCGGCAACGATGCGACCATCGTGCTGGCGGAAGGTATTGCCGGCAACGAGCTGGGCTTCTCGGTCAAGATGAACGAGGAAGCCAAGCGCATCGGCATGACCGGGTCGAGCTTCCACAATTCCAACGGCCTGTCCGATCCGGACCAGAAGACGACGGCGCGCGATCTCGCGAAACTCGCCAGCTTCATCATTCGCAGCTATCCCGACCTCTACAAGATCTACAGCGAGCCGGATTTTCTCTGGAACAAGATACGGCAGAACAACCGCAACCCGCTCCTGGCCATGAGCCTTGGAGCGGACGGCTTCCAGACCGGGTATCTCAAGGAGGCCGGTTTTAATCTCGTCGGGTCGGCGGTGCAGGGCGACCAGCGCCTCGTCGTGGTGCTTCTGGGAGAGAAGACCGAGAAGGAGAGGGCGGAAGACGCGCGCAAGCTGCTCGAATGGGGATTCCGCTCATTTGAATCCCGCGCCCTGTTCGAGGCCGGCCAGATCGTCGGCGAGGCGACGATCTATGGCGGCCAGAGCGGCGGCGTGCCGCTCACGGGCACGAGCGCCATAAGGCTGCTGGTGCCGCGCAATGGCGACGAGCGAGTGACCGCGCGCATCCGTTATGAAGGGCCCATACACGCTCCTGTCCAGAAGGGCGCCGAGCTGGCGCGGCTGGAGATTTCGCGCGGCGACCAGATTGCGCTGGAAGTGCCGCTTGTCGCGGCGGAGGGCGTCGCCGAGGGGCCTCTCTGGCGGCGCGCCATGGATGGTGCCTACGAACTGATGGTCGGCCTGCTGCGCGATGGCTATGCCAAGATCGCCGCACGGCTGGGCGTCACGACGGGCTGACGGATCCGCTATGCCCCCCCGCAACGCCACCGCCCCGAAGCCCTCAACGCGGGGCCGCTTCATCACCTTCGAGGGAGGCGAGGGCGCCGGCAAGTCGACGCAGGTGCGTCGCCTCGCGGAGCGTCTGGCCGAGCGTGGGCTCGACGTGGTGACGACGCGCGAGCCCGGCGGTTCGCCGGGCGCGGAGATTGTCCGCCATGTCCTGCTTTCCGGCGCCGCCCAGCCGCTCGGGCCGCTGGCCGAGGCCACTCTCTTCGCCGCGGCGCGCGCCGACCATCTCGACGTCACCATTCGCCCCGCGCTCGCCCGTGGCGCGTGGGTCCTTTCCGACCGTTTCGCCGATTCGACGCGCGCCTATCAGGGCGCGCAGGGGCAGGTCGACGCCAAAATGCTCGACGCCCTAGAGGCGGCAACCGTGGGGTCGACGCGACCCGACCTCACAATCCTGCTCGACGTGCCGGCTGAGGAAGGTTTGGCCCGCGCGGCGGCACGCTCGGGCGCCGGAGCCGATCGTTTCGAGAGCGAGAATCTGAGCTTCCACCGGAACCTGCGCGCCGCCTTCCTCGACATCGCCGCGCGTGAGCCGACGCGCTGCGTGGTCGTCGACGGGCGCACCCCAGCGGAGGAGGTCGCGGAGGCCGTGTGGCAGGCGGTGAGCGAGCGTCTTGCGCTGCCGAAACCGCGCCGCAAGGCGGTGCGCGCATGAGCGAGCCTGCTCTGGAAGGCGACCGATTCGGCTCCGCACCAGCGCCGCGCGAAACGCAGCATCTTGTCGGGCATGCCGAGGCGCAAGAGAGCGTGCGCGAGGCCTGGAGTGCCGGGCGCCTGCCGCATGCCCTGCTGATCGGTGGCCCCGAGGGGATAGGCAAGGCGACACTCGCCTACACGATCGCGCGTTTCGTGCTCGCCGGTGGCGCCGCGCCGGGACACAGTCTGGCGGTCGATCCGTCTCATCCGGCTGCGCGGCAGGTATCCGCGCTCTCGCATCCGGACCTGCTGGTGCTGCGCCGGACGCCGTCCGACAGCGGCAAGCTGCCGACGATGATTCCGGCAGAACAGGTGCGCAAGGTCCGCAGCTTCTTCGGCTCGACGGCGGCTCTGGGCGGGTGGCGCGTCTGCATTGTCGACACGCTCGACGAGATGAACGCCCAGGGCGCCAATGCCCTGCTGAAGACGCTGGAGGAGCCGCCGGCGCGCGCGCTGTTTCTGCTCGTCAGTCACGCGCCGGGTCGGCTGCTGCCGACCATACGCTCGCGCTGCCGGATGATGCCCCTGCGCGCACTGTCGACGGTGGAAGTCGTCGAAGCGCTTGAGGGGCTCTCGTCCTCGATGCCCGATCTGGACCGCACCCGCTTTACCGAAGCGGCGGAAGCGGCCGGCGGCAGCGTGCGCGAGGCGCTGGCGCTGCTGTCGGGGGACGGTCTCGCAATCCGCAAGGCAACGGCTGAACTGCTCGGCACGCTGCCCCATGTCGATCCCAAGGCGCTGCACAGCCTTGGCGAGCGGCTTCAGGGTGACCGGGGAGGGGCGTTCGACAACTTCGTTTCCACGGTCGAAAACTGGATTTCAGATCACGCCACCGGACGACGCCAGACGGTATCGGTGCGCCTTGCACGGCTTCCGGAGGTGTGGGAGAAGGTGCGGCGCGCCGCGACCGACGCCGACGTGTACAATCTCGACCGCAAGACCTTTGTCTTCCGGATATTCGCGACGCTTGACGAGGCCGTGCGGCCCTGAGCGCGCCGCAGACCGGCTTTGCCGCAGGAATGACTCGCGTGAAACCTGCCTTCTACATCACCACCGCCATCGATTACCCCAACGGCGCCCCGCATATCGGCCACGCCTATGAGAAGATCGCCGCCGACGCTCTGGCACGCTTCAAGAAGCTCGACGGCTTTGACGTCTTCTTCCTGACCGGCACCGACGAGCACGGCCTGAAGATGGCGCAGACCGCGGAAAAACAGGGCCTCACGCCGCTCGAATGGGCGACCAAGAACGCGACCCGCTTCCAGCAGATGGATGCGCTTCTCGGCGTCGATTACGACCGCTTCATCCGCACGACGGATGCCGACCACGCCGCCTCTTCGCAGGCGATCTGGCAGCGCATGGTCGAGGCGGGCGACATCTATCTCAGCGCCTATTCCGGCTGGTATTCGGTGCGCGACGAGGCGTATTTCGCCGAGGACGAGACGGTCGTCGGCGAGGATGGCGTGCGGCGGGGCCCGCAGGGCGCACCGGTCGAATGGACCGAAGAGAAGAGCTATTTCTTCCGCCTCTCCGCCTATCAGGACAAGCTGCTCGCCTATTATGAGGCGCATCCGGACTTCATCCGCCCGGACAGCCGCCGCAACGAAGTGCTGAGCTTCGTCAAGGGCGGGCTGCAGGACCTTTCCATCAGCCGCACCACCTTCTCCTGGGGCATCCCGGTGCCGGGGGATGCGGACCATGTGATGTATGTGTGGGTCGACGCGCTGACCAATTACATCACCGGCGTCGGCTATCCCGACACCGAGAGCGCCAGCTTCAAGCGCTACTGGCCGGCGGACCTGCACATCATCGGCAAGGATATTATCCGCTTCCACGCGGTGTACTGGCCCGCCTTCCTGCTCTCCGCCGGTGTAGAGCCGCCGAAGACCGTCTTCGCCCACGGCTTCATCCATAATCGCGGGGAGAAAATGTCGAAGTCGGTCGGCAACGTGATCGACCCGTTCGACCTCGCCAATGCCTATGGCGTCGACGCGCTGCGCTATTTCCTGCTGCGCGAGATCCCGTTCGGACAGGATGGCTCGTACAGCCATGAGGCCATCGTCGCTCGCACCAATGCGGACCTTGCCAACGATCTCGGCAATCTCGCCCAGCGCTCGCTGTCGATGATCGCCAAGAACCTCGGCGGCACGCTGCCCGCGCCGGGACCGCTGGCGCCAGACGATGCCGGCATCCTCGCCAGCGCGGACGCTCTGGGCGGGAAGGTGAGGGCGGCCATGGAGCAGCAGCTGTTGCATCAGGCGCTGGCCGAGATCTGGGCCGTGGTCGCCGATGCCAACCGCTATTTCGCCGGCGCCGCACCGTGGGAGCTGCGCAAGACCGATCCCGAGCGTTTCGGCACGGTTATGTGGACGACGGCCGAAATCATCCGTCAGGTCGCCATTCTGGCGCAGCCCTTCGTGCCAGCAGGAGCCTCGAAGCTGCTCGACCTTCTGGCCGTACCGGCGGAAGCGCGCAATCTCACCAGCCTCGGCGAGGCCGGGCGCCTGCAGGCGGGCACGGCGCTGCCGCCGCCCGCACCGGTGTTCCCGCGCTATGTCGAGCCCGAGGCAACAGGTCAGGCATGATTGTCGACAGCCATTGCCATCTCGACTTTCCGGATTTCGCGGCGGAGCTCGACGACGTTGTCGCCCGTGCCCGCGCGGCCGGGGTCGGCCGCCTGGTGACGATCGGCACGCGCGTGCGCCGCTCGGCGCAGATCCGCGCCATCGCCGAACGTTTCGAGGATGTGTTCTGCTCGGTCGGCACACATCCGCACAATGCCGGCGAGGAAGCCGACGTCACGCTCGACGAATTGCTGCGCGAGGCCGACCATCCCAAGGTGGTCGCGATCGGTGAGGCAGGTCTCGACTATCACTACGACACCGCGCCGCGCGAAGCGCAGCATGCCAGCTTCCGCCTGCATATCGAGGCGGCGCGCCGCACCGGCCTGCCGCTGGTCATCCACGCCCGCGATGCCGATGACGACGTTGCCGCGATCCTGGAGGAGGAGAGCGGGAAGGGCGCCTTCGGCTTCGTGCTGCACTGCTTCACCGCCGGCCCAGACCTCGCCCGCCGCGCGGTGGCGCTGGGCGGCTATATCTCGTTCTCCGGTATCCTGACCTTCAAGTCCGGGGCGCCGCTGCGCGAGATCGCCGCGAGCCTGCCGGCGGACCGGCTGCTGGTGGAGACGGATGCGCCCTATCTCGCGCCGAATTCACAGCGCGGAAAGCGCAACGAGCCTTCCTACGTGGTGGAAACCGCCCGTATACTGGCGCAGGCGCGCGGGGTATCGACGGACGAGATCGCCGCGTTGACGACCGGGAATTTCTTCCGCCTGTTCGCACGGGCGCACTGACGCAAGGCACCACGGACGCATGTCTTTCACCTTCACCATTCTCGGCTGCGGCTCTTCAGGTGGGGTGCCGCGCGTCGGGCAAGGGTGGGGCGCCTGTGATCCCAGCGAACCGAAGAACCGGCGCCGCCGCTGTTCCATGCTGATCGAGCGGCACGGGGAGGGCGCCCACCCTACCCGCCTGCTGGTCGATACCTCGCCGGACCTGCGCGAACAGCTGCTCGGCGCGCAGGTCGATCGGCTCGACGCCGTGCTGCTGACGCATGAGCATGCCGACCACACCCACGGCATAGACGACCTGCGGCCGCTTACCATCACGCACCGGCGCCGCATCGACATGCATATCGACGCCGAGACCTCGGCGATGCTGCATCAGCGCTTCGGCTATTGTTTTGAGACGCCGCCGGGCAGCGAATATCCGCCGATCCTCAACGAGCACCGCTTCCATCACGGCGATACCATCCGCATCGATGGCCCCGGCGGGCGCGTCGAGGCGCTGGCATTCCGGCAGTTCCACGGCAGCATCACATCCTATGGCTTCCGCGTCGCCGGGCTGGCCTATTCCAGCGACCTGCACGACCTGCCGGAGGAAAGCCTGCCGTTTCTGGAGAACCTCGATGTCTGGATCATCGACGCGCTGCGCCGCACGCCGCATCCCACGCATTTCTCGCTGGGCGAGGCGCTGGACTGGATCGCGCGCCTGAAGCCGCGCCGCGCGGTGCTGACCAACATGCACACGGATCTCGATTACGCGACCCTGATGCGCGAACTGCCGGAGAACGTCATCCCGGCCTATGATGGTCTGAAAATCACGATCTGACAGACGGTTGCGCCAGGATCCGAAAGCGCCGTACCGTTCAGACAATGTGGTTATTTTCCATAATATGTCTTCTGCGAATCATGGATACCCGCAAATGACGCCGTCGCGTGACATCTCCCGCCTCCTCGACATCATGGCGGCGCTGCGCACGCCGGGCACCGGCTGCCCCTGGGACCTAGAACAGGACTTCGCCTCCGTCGCGCCCTACACCATCGAGGAAGCCTATGAGGTGGCGGACGCAATCCAGCGCGACGATCTCGACGATCTGTGCGACGAGCTCGGCGATCTGCTGCTGCAGGTCGTGTTCCACGCGCGAATGGCACAGGAGCGCGGCGCGTTCGATTTCGGCGATGTCGTTACCGCCATCACCGCCAAGATGATCCGCCGCCATCCCCACGTCTTCGGCGACGTGCGCGGGCGCGATGTCGCCGCCGTGAATGCCGCGTGGGATGAAATCAAGGCGGGCGAAAAGGCCGCCAAGGCCGAGCGCCGCCGCCAGCGTGGACTGCCGCCGGAACCCGAGGCGGGCCGTGTACTCGACGGGGTGGCGGCGGGCGCGCCTGCCCTCACCCGAGCCTTAAAGCTCCAGACCAAGGCCGCCAAGGTCGGCTTCGACTGGCCGCAGACGCGGCAGGTGCTCGACAAGATCCGCGAGGAGATCGACGAGGTCGAAGTCGAGATCGTCGCCGGCAATCGTTCGGCCGCCGCCGGCGAAGTCGGCGACCTGCTCTTCGCCATGGCCAATCTTGCGCGGCACCTCGGCGTCGATCCCGAAGCCGCTCTGCGGGGCACCAACCAAAAATTCGTCGACCGCTTCGCCTATATCGAGGATCGACTGGCTGAACAGGGGCGGGCGCCGGCCGACGCCAGCCTCGATGAGATGGAAGCCCTGTGGCAGGCCGCCAAGGCGCCCTCACCCGGCTCCTAGGCCACTCAGGCCGCGCCGCGCGCCTTCATCCGCCGGCCGCCGAACCGCTTTTCGATGTGCTCGGCACGATCGGGCGGCACGCGAATGGCCAGATGGATGTGGCCCTCAATGTCCTCGCGGCGGTCGATGACCTCGGTGTGGCGATAGAGCCAGCTCAGGCCTTCGCCATCCGTGGAGTCGAGATCGACCTTCAAGCTCACGCGCTCACGCGCCAGTCGTTGCGAGACCGCAGCGAGGAGGGTGGGGAGCCCCTCCCCGGTCAGCGCCGAGACCGGTATCGGCCGGTCGTCGCCCTCGCGCCGCGACACCGTATTGAAGAGGGCGTTTCGCGCATCCTCGTCAAGACGGTCGATCTTGTTCCACACTTCGATCAGCCGCGCATGATCGTCCGGGTCGATGTCGAGATCGGCCAGAACGCGCGCGACGTCATGCGCCTGCGCCTCGGCGTCCTCATGCGACATGTCGCGCACATGCAGGATGATATCGGCCTCGATCACCTCTTCCAGCGTCGCCCGGAAGGCGGCGACGAGCTGCGTCGGCAGGTCCGAGATGAAGCCCACCGTGTCGGAGACGATCACTTTCTCGCCCGTCGGCAGCTGGACCGCGCGCAAGGTCGGATCAAGCGTGGCGAACAGGAGGTCCTGCGCCATCACCTTGGCACTGGTGAGCTTGTTGAACAGGGTCGACTTGCCGGCATTGGTGTAGCCAACCAGTGCCACGACGGGATAGGGCACCTTCTTGCGGCTGGCGCGGTGCAGCGCGCGGGTGCGCTTCACCTGCTCAAGCTCGCGCTCGATCTTGACGATGCGCTCGCCGATCAGCCGGCGGTCGGCCTCGATCTGGGTTTCACCCGGACCACCGAGAAAGCCGAAGCCGCCGCGCTGGCGCTCCAGATGGGTCCAGGACCGCACCAGCCGGCTGCGCTGGTAATTCAAATGGGCGAGCTCGACCTGCAGCACGCCTTCCTTGGTGCGCGCCCTCTGCCCGAAGATCTCCAGAATGAGAGCTGTCCGGTCGATCACCTTGGCCGACCAGGCTTTTTCGAGGTTTCGCTGTTGCACCGGGCTGAGCGGGGCGTCCACAAAGACCAGGCCCGCATCTTCCGCCTTCACGATGCCGGCGATTTCCTCGACCTTGCCGGAGCCGAGATAGCTCGCGGGGCGCACCTGCGCGAGCCCGACGATCATGCTGGCCGCGACCTCCAGGTCGATCGCCAGCGCAAGTCCCACCGCCTCGTCAAGGCGCGCCTCGGGAGAGCGGCGCACGCCCGCCTCCCCTTCCGCCCGACGCGTCAGCTGAGGAACGATGACAACGACCTTGGTGGCATCGCCACCTTCGGGAGACCCCGGAGGAAGCCCCGCCGCGCTGCCTGCGGCGCGGCGCGCGCCCTTGGGTTCCAAGTCAGCCCTTCTCCGGGGTCTCGTCCGGCTCGAAGAGCTGGACGGGATGTCCGGGCATGATCGTCGAAATGGCGTGCTTGTAGACCAGCTGCGAATGACCGTCGCGGCGCAGAAGAACACAGAAATTGTCGAACCAGGTCACGACGCCCTGCAGCTTGACGCCGTTGACGAGGAAGATCGTGAGGGGTGTCTTGTTCTTGCGGACGTGGTTGAGAAAGGTGTCCTGGAGGTTCTGGGAACGTTCCGCGGCCATCGTTTTTTAATCCGTTTGTTTGTTGTTGCTCATAATCGGCGCGGTCGTCTTCAGCTGGCTCTGGCCCCGTCCGGGGGCCGACTTGCGTGAAGACGTGCCCTTCAAGCATGTCATACCATGTCTATCACGCAAGATGCTTTCGCCAAGATGCAATCACTTGGCAAGCTCCATTCGCCTAAGCCTGTAGGCTTTCCATGAGGAAACACGGCATTCAGGGGGCGATTTCCGCGACCTGATGGAAGGTTTCGCGCAAGGTCCGCGCCACCCGGCCGGGCGTGCCGTCGCCGATCGGCTGCCCGTCGATTCGCACCACGGGCGTCGCGAAGTTGGTGGCGGAGGTCACGAAGGCCTCCTTGGCGGCCATCGCCTCGGCCACGGTGAACGCACGCTCCTCGACACGGAGCTGGAGCTTTTCGGCCACCTCCATCATCACCGTGCGGGTGATGCCGCGCAGGATGGCGTTGTCGGCCTGCCGGGTGATGAGGCGTCCCTCCCCGGTCACGATCCACGCATTGGTGGAGCCACCTTCCGTCACCCTGCCCTCGCCATCGACGAACCAGGCCTCGCGCGCACCCGCCTCCTTCGCGGCCTGTTTGGCCAGCACGTTCGGCAGCAGGCCCACCGTCTTGATGTCGACGCGCGCCCAGCGGTTTTCCGGCACGGTGATGACCGCGATGCCCTCGCTTGCCTGAGCCTCCGCCTTGGCCGGATCGCTGGAGCGGGCCGTAACCACGATGGACGGCGGCGTCGACGGATCGGGGAAATAATGATCGCGGCGTGCGACACCGCGCGTCACCTGCAGGTAGACGAGACCGTTGCGCACCCGGTTGCGCCGCAAGGTTTCCCGCAGCACGACGGCCAGCGCCGAGAGCGGCATGGGCATGCGGATGCGGATCTCCGCCAGCGAGCGCACGAGGCGCGCCATATGCCGGCGCTCGTCGACCATATGGCCGTCGCGCACCTCGCAGACCTCATAGACCCCGTCGGCGAACTGGTAACCCCGGTCCTCGATATGCACGCCCGCCTGCGCGTGCGGCACATATTGCCCGTTCACATAGGCGATGCGCGACATGTTCCACCCGTCTCGTCAGCTCGCGGCCTCACCGCCGCCAGAGCGCAAAATTCGCCAGACTCAGCACCACCAGGATTTCCAGCCTGCCGAGAATCATGGCCACACCCAATATAATCTGCGCGTAGGCCGGCAGACTTCCCCATTCCGGCCAGATGACGTTCTGCATCCATCCGGCCGTGTAGAGCGGACCGACATTCGCCAGTGACGAGAAAACCGCAACGAACGCGGCCTCGAAGCTCGGCATGGCCGGCGCGATCGCGACGGTGAGGCCGGCGATGGTCGTGCAGGCGACGCCGAACATGATCCAGATCGCCTTCATCATCTGCAGCGTCACGCTCTGCTGGCCGAGGCGGCGCATATGCACCGCGCTCGGATGCACCAGCCGCTCAAGCTCCAGATAGCTTTGCAGGAACATGACCCCGGCACGGTACATCTTGATGCCGCCAGCCGTGGAGAAGGTGGCGCCACCAATGAAGACCAGCGCCAGCACCAGCGTGATCGGCAGGCTGGTGAAGGCGCCGGCATGAGGCTCCATACCCGTTGTCGTCACCAGCGAGACGGCGGTGAACAAGCCGTCCTCCAGCGCCAGCGGCAGTGAAAGATGACCTTCCGGCGTTCCATAGCGGACCGCGGCGGCCAGCAGCCCGACCACCAGACACACCAGTATGACGGCGAGGTTCTCCTGCTGCCCAAACGCCAGGCGAAAGCGTCGCGTGACCAGCATGCGGTGCCACAGCACACTGGTCCCTCCGACCAGCATGAACAGGATCAGCACCAGCTTGACGGAGAAATGCCCATAGGCCGCGACGCCATCGGCATCCGGCAGCAGCCCGCCGGTCGAAAGCGCCGCCCCCGCCAGCCCGAGGGCATCGAAGGGACGCACCCCGGCGGCAAACAGCAGCACGGTGCACAGCACGGTGGCGCCGAGATAGATCGGCAGCACCAGCCGCAGGGCCTCGGCCAGCGCCGCCTGCTCGCCGATGCCGAGAAGGCTCACGCGTGCGCTGCGGTCGGGCAGGCCGCCAATGCCGGCGGGGCCCAGCACGGCGACGAAACCGAGCAGCGTGAACAGTCCGCCGGCCCATTGCAGGGTCAGCAGCCAGCCCAGAGTGGCCCGCGGCACATCCGCTATATCATGGATCTGCACAGCCCCGGTCGTGGTGAACGCCGAGACCGCCTCAAGCCATGCCGCAATCGGCCCGAGCGAGGTCGTCGCGGCGATCGGAACCGCTGCGATGATCGGCACGCCGATCCACAGCACCAGCAGGAGCGCGTAGGAAGACAGCCGGCTGAGCCGCGCGCCGCGGTTGCGGACCGCGAGATAGACGGCTCCCGCGCCGAAGATCGTCAACAGCGAGGTGAGAACGAACGCAGCCGCGCCCCCCTCCCCGCGAAACAGCGCCCCCAGCGCGGTCAGCAGCAGGAAACCCGCCATCACGCCGGCGGCGATGGAGCTATGGCGCGCGACCGCGATCATGACGCCTGCCTATCAGAAGAACTCAAGACTCACGCGGAAGAGCTGCTCGACCCGCTTCACGCGGTCTGCCAGCGCGAACATCACCACGCGGTCGCGCGCCTGAATGACGCTGTCGCCGCGCGGCAGCAGCACCCGGCCACCGCGCACAATGGCGCCGATCCGCATGCCGTCAAAAATATCGAGCTGCTTCAGGGGCTTGCCGACGAGCGGCGACGTTTCCAGCGCTTCCGCCTCGATGACCTCCCCTGCCCCGTCGAGCAAGGAATGGACGCCGCGTATGCGCCCCTTGCGCACATGCTGCAGGATCTTCGAGACGGTGATCTGGCGCGGATTCACATAGGCATCGATCCCCAGCCCGCGCGCGAAGGCGGGATAGTTCGGGTCGTTGAGCAGCGAGAGCATACGCCGCGCGCCAAGTTCCTTGGAAAGCAGGCAGGACAGGATGTTGACGCGGTCGTCATTGGTGACGGCGATCATCGTGTCGGCGTCGTCGACCGCCGCTTCCTCCAGCACAGCGCGATCAAGCGCGCTGCCCTTCAGCACCACGGTGCGGGAGAGCGACTGCGCGACCAGTTCCGCGCGTTCGGCATTGCCCTCGATGATCTTGACGCGCGCCCGCGGGTTGCGCCGTTCCAGCTCCTGCGCGACGTAGAGACCGATATTGCCGCCACCACCGATGACAATGCGCTGCGCGGGCACCTCATCATGGCCGAAGATCGACAGGGTACGCGTCACCTGATCGGCCTGGGCGACGAAATAGCCGATGTCGCCGGCCATCAGCGAATCCGTCGAGCGCGGCACGAAGACCTTGCCCTTGCGCCGCACGGCGACGACGACGGCCCGCAGGTCGGGGAAAAGATCCGTCAGCTGGCGCAGCGGCGTGTCGAGAACCGGGCAGTCTTCCTGGCAGCGCACACCGGCAACGACGACATTGCCGTCGGCAAAGCTCACCGTGTCGATGGCGCCCGGCAGCGAGAGCCGGCGCAGCACCATCTCGCCGACCTCGACCTCAGGCGAGATCACCACGTCGATCGGCAGATGGTCGCGCGAGAACAGGTCGCGCCAGTGTCCCTGCAAATAGCTCTGCGCCCGCACGCGCGCGATCTTGGTGGGCACGTCGAACAGAGCATGGCCGACCTGGCAGGCCACCATGTTCACCTCGTCATGCAGCGTGACGGCGATGAGCATGTCCGCCGCTTCCAGTCCGGCCCGCGCCAGCACATCGGGATGCGAACCGTGCCCGACGAAGCCGCGCACGTCGAGCGTGTCGGTCACGGCCTGAATGAGTCGCGGCGAGGTGTCGATGATGGAGACGTCGTTCTGCTCGGCAGCGAGCCGCTCGGCGATACCGAAGCCGACCTGCCCCGCGCCGCAAATAACGACTTTCATGCCATTCCCCGCTGCACCGCTGCGACCCTTTGGCCAACGCCGCCGCGCCGACCCTCACCCGAGTCACTCTATAGCAGTTTCGCGGGCGTCGGAGATGTCTGCTTGCGCGGTCCACGCATGACCGCGCCTCATGCGCGTCTCAGCCGATTCCGAGCGCCTTCAGCTTGCGATGCAGCGCCGAGCGCTCCATGCCGACGAATTCGGCGGTGCGCGAGATGTTGCCGCCGAAACGGCTGATCTGCGCGACGAGATATTCCCGCTCGAACACCTCGCGCGCATCCCGCAATGGCAAGCCCATCAGGTGCTCGCCGCCATTGCCGTTCGGCAGGTTGGGCACCAGAGAGCCGACATCGGGGGGCAGCATGTCCGCGGTCACCGGCGCGTCTGCCTCACCGGTAGCGAGGATCAGCAGTCGCTCGATATTGTTGCGCAGCTGGCGGACATTGCCCGGCCAGTCATGGGATTGCAGCACCGCGAGCGCGTCATCCGCCACACGCCGGCGCGGCAGGCCGGTGGCCTGTGAAATCTGGTCGAGGAAGAACTCGACCAGTTCAGGCACATCCTCGCGGCGTTCCGCCAGCGGAGGCACCCGGATCGGCACCACGCCCAGCCGGTGGTAGAGGTCCTCGCGGAAGCGGCCTTCGGCGATCTCCTTCTCCAGATTCCGGCCTGTCGAGGAGATGATGCGCACATCGACGGCAACGCGCGTGCCGCCGCCCACCCGCAGGAAGTTCTGGTCGACGAGCACGCGCAGGATGCGGTTCTGCGTCTCGCGCGGCATGTCGGCGATCTCGTCGATGAACAGCGTGCCGCCGTGCGCCTCTTCAAGCGCACCGACCTGCCGGCTGACGCCGTCGCCAGCCTCGACGCCGAACAGCTCAACTTCCATGCGCTCCGGCGTGATGGCGGCAGCATTGATCACCACGAACGGCCCGCCCGCCCGCGACGAGGCCGCGTGGACCATGCGCGCGGTCAGCTCCTTGCCGGAGCCCGAGGGGCCCACGATCATGATGCGGCTGTTGGTGGGCGCGACACGCTCGATCGTCTGGCGCAGCTGGTTCATCACCGACGACTTGCCCACAAGCAACTGTGCCACCGAGGCCCGCTGCTTCAAGTCGCGCACCTCGCGCTTCAGACGCAGGGTCTCCAGCGCCCGTTCGGCGACGAGAATCAGGCGATCGGAGTTGAACGGCTTCTCGATGAAGTCGTAAGCCCCCTGCTTGATCGCGGCGACCGCTGTCTCGACCGTGCCGTGGCCGGAAATCATCACCACGGGCACGTCCGGATGGCTTTTCTTGATGACCTCCAGCAATTGCAGGCCATCGAGCTTGGAACGCTCGATCCAGATGTCGAGGAAGACGAGATGGGGACGCCGGGCCTCGATGGCCGCGAGAGCCTCGTCGCTATCCTTGGCAGTGCGTGTGCCGTAGCCCTCGTCTTCGAGGATACCCGCCACCAGCCCGCGAATATCGGCCTCGTCATCGACGATCAAAATGTCGGTCGCCATGAGTCCGTTCTCCTTCAGTCAGCCTGCGCGCGAGGCGCGGGCGGTTCGGCAGTGCCATTGTTGTTCATTGACGTGGAGCCGCCATCACGCGCGAAGGTGAGGCGGATCCACGCGCCGTGCCCCTCGGGCGCGTCGAGCAGTTCGATGCCGCCACCGTGCTCCTCCATGATCTTGCCGACGATCGCGAGGCCAAGGCCGGTGCCCTTCTCGCGCGTCGTCACATAAGGCTCCAGCAGCCGGGCCCGGTTCTCAGTGGGCAGGCCCTTGCCGTTGTCGATGACGTTCACCGTCACCATCCGGTCGTCCGACGTCACGTCGACCCTGATCCTTGGGGGCTCATCGCGCTCCTCGGGCGCAACAGCGCCAAGGGCTTCGGTGGCATTCTTGATAATATTGGTGAGCGCCTGCGAGATCAGGCGGCGGTCGACCCGCGCCACCACCGGGGCGTCCGGCACGTCGAAGGCAATGTCGATTTCGGGATTGCCGACCCGCATCAGGAACACAACCTGACGGGCGATCTCCGCGACATCCTGCGATTCCGCCACCGGCTTCGGCATACGCGCGAAGGACGAGAACTCGTCCACCATGCGGCCGATATCGCCGACCTGACGGATAATCGTCTCCGTGCACTGGTCGAAAACCTCGCGGTCCTCGCCGATCACCTTGCCGTAGCGGCGGCGCAGGCGTTCGGCGGAGAGCTGGATCGGGGTGAGCGGGTTCTTGATCTCGTGCGCGATGCGCCTTGCCACATCCGCCCATGCCGAGGTTCGCTGCGCCACCACCAGTTCGGTGATGTCGTCCAGCGTCACAACCCAGCCGTGATCCGCCTCGCGGGACTGTTCCGTGGTCACTCGCACGGCGATCACACGGTCCCGGCCGTTGCGGGTCAGCGTGGTGTTGGACTGTACGCTGCGCTGGCCGGCCTGCATTGCCTCGGCCAGCAGCGGTGCGATCTCGGGGATCACCGCGCCGAGCTCCTGCGCGAGCACGTCGGACTCGGTAACGCCCAGCAGCTTTTCCGCCGGCCGGTTGATGATGGAAATCCGCCCGGTTGAATCGAGGCCGATGACGCCGGCCCCGACGCCCGAAAGCACCGCTTCCGTGAAGCGGCGGCGCGTGTCGATCTGGTCGCGCGCCTGGACGAGGTCGTTGCGCTGCGTGCGCAGCTCCGAGGTCATCTTGTTGAAGGTCTCTGCCAGGCTCGACAGGTCGCCCTCCGAGCGATGCACCGGCACCTCGACATAGAGGTTGCCGGCCGCGACGAGGTCTGCGGCACCGATGAGGCGGCGGATGGGCGCCACCAACCGGTTGGCAAAGTGGATGCCGAGCCAGACCGCGCAGAGCAGCACGGTGAGCGAGATCACCGCATAGAGCAGTGCGAAAGCGACCTGCACGCCGAAGCGCTGCTGTTCCAAGAGGCGATAGTCCGCAACGGCGGCCTGCGTGTCCTTGAGATACTCGATCACGCGGGGATCGACCGGCCGGGCGACATAGAGAAACAGGTTGTCGAAATCCTTCAGCGGAATCACCGCCGCGACGAAATCGGCATCGTTCGGCAGGTAGACCAGCGGCTGCTCTTCGGTCGCATCCTTCAGGGCAAGGTTCGGCGGCACCACGAACTCGCGGCCGACGCGGATGGTGGCGCGATCGACCACCGAAAGATCACGCTGGATGACCATGGCAGCCGGCAGGCCGCGCACCACGGCCTGCGCCGTCATGGCCTGACGAAAGCGGCTGCGGTCCGTGTCCCATAGCGGGCGGATGCGCTGAAGGTCGCGCGCCATGCCCATGACGTCGCCGCGGATGGAATAGGCGTGCTCGCGCACATAGGTCTGTGCGACCGACACCGCATTGTCGACGATGGCGCGGGTTCGCACCGAGAACCAGCGGTCGAGGCCGCGATCAAGCGTGATGCTGGCCAGCAGCGCCACCAGCAGCGCGGGCACAACGGCCACGATGCCGAACAGCCCGACGATGCGCACATGCAGCCGCGCCGCCGCCCTGCCCCGCCGCCGCGCCTTGACGATGCGCCAGACCTCGCGCCCGATGATGGCCACCAGCGCCAACGACATCGCGCCATTGAGGCACAGCACGATGACCACCACGGCCTGGGAAGGCACAAGCGGCGTGATGCCCATCAGGATGATGAAGCTGGCCAGCGCGGTGATCAGCGCCACCAGCACCATGAGCGGCGGCAGACCCCACAGCGAAAACCGGAATCCCATGCCGCCGAAATCCGGCGAGTCACTCCGATCCGTCGCACGATTGGCGGCTTCGCTCATTCATCACCCTGCTGCCGGACGTGAGTCGTCCAGCTCAAGTGATGCAGTGCGACGACACTGGTGCAAAAATGTGACATGAACCGCCACCTTTCGCATTTATTCGCGAAAGGTGATCTTGCGGCGGTGCTCTGTCACCGGCTCGTGCGGATTATCTGGATGTCGAGATCCCGGATTTTCTTGCGCAGCGTGTTGCGGTTGAGCCCCAGCAGTTCCGCCGCCTTGATCTGGTTGCCCCGCGTGGCGGCCAGTGCCGCCGAAAGCAGCGGGTACTCCACATCCTTCAAGATGCGGTGATAGAGCCCGGGCGGGGGCAGGTTCTCGCCGAAGCCGCCGAAATAGGTGTTGAGGTGACGCTCCACCGACGAGGACAGGGTCTCGTCCTGACCGCCCTCTTCCGGCGAGGCGGTGGAGACTGGCGTCGACAGCTCCGCCTCGATGATGGAGCCGGTGATGATCTCCTGCGGGTAGAGCGCGGCGAGGCGGCGAACGAGGTTCTCCAGCTCGCGCACATTGCCCGGCCAGCGGTAGCGCTTCAGGCGGTCCAGCGCCGCAGCGTCGATCTGCTTGCGCGGCAGTCCCTCACGCTCGGCCTGCAGAAAGAAGTGGCGCGCAAGGTCCGGCACGTCCTCGGCTCGCTCGCGCAGAGGTGGAAGACGCAGCGGTACAACATTGAGACGGAAGAACAAATCTTCGCGGAACAGCCCCTGCTGAATGAGGATTCGCAGGTCCTTGTTAGTCGCCGCGACGATGCGCACATCGGTCTTGATCGCGGTGCGGCCGCCAACCGTGGTGTATTCGCCCTGCTGCAGAACGCGCAGCAAGCGGGTCTGTGCCTCCATCGGCATGTCGCCGATTTCGTCGAGGAACAGCGTGCCGCCCTCGGCCTGCTCGAAGCGGCCGGCCGAGCGCGCATTGGCGCCGGTGAAGGCGCCCTTCTCATGGCCGAACAGCTCACTCTCGATGAGGTCGCGCGGAATCGCCGCCATGTTGATGGCCACGAATGGTCCGTTGCGGCGCTTGCCATAGTCGTGCAGCGCGCGCGCCACCAGTTCCTTGCCGGTGCCGCTCTCGCCCGCGATCATCACGGTGAGGTCGGTCTGCATCAGACGGGCCAGAACCCGGTAGATGTCCTGCATCGCCGGCGAGCGGCCGACGAGCGGGATGTTGTCCACGTCGTCGCCACCGGCCCGCAGCGCCGCTTCGGGCTTCTTCGGCTCGGAGAGCGCCCGGCCGACAATGGCGATCAGTTCCTTCAGGTCGAAGGGCTTGGGCAGGTACTCATAGGCGCCCTTCTCCGAGGCGCGGATCGCCGTCATGAAGGTGTTCTGCGCGCTCATGACGATGACCGGCAGATCCGGGCGCACCTTCTTGATGCGCGGCAGCAGGTCGAAGGCGTTCTCGTCCGGCATCACCACATCGGTGATGACGAGATCGCCGTCGCCCTGGCTGACCCAGCGCCACAGCGTCGCGGCATTGCCGCAAGAGCGCACTTCATAGCCCGCGCGCGACAGCGCCTGATTGAGAACAGTGCGGATGGCGGCGTCGTCATCGGCAACGAGGATGCTTCCCGTCGGCATGGGCGTTCTCAACTCTTCTCGCTACCGCGACTAGCGCGATACATGGGCATGAGGACACGGAAGGTGGTGCGGCGCGGCTGGCTGTCGCATTCGATGATGCCGCCGTGATCGCCGACGATCTTCGCCACCAGCGCGAGGCCGAGGCCGGTGCCGGTGGGCTTGGTGGTGACGAAAGGATCGAACAGATGAGGCATAAGGTCCTCGGGCACGCCGGGACCGTTGTCCTTCACGCAGAATTCCAGCGGCAGGCTGACGCGCGCAGGGGCGCCCGGCACCATCAGGCGCACGCCGGGGCGGAAGGCCGTGGTGAGCTGGATTTCCCCGTCCGGCGAATCGCCGATCGCCTCGGCGGCGTTCTTCACCAGGTTGAGGAACACCTGCACCAGCTGGTCCCGGTTCGCCAGAACGGGCGGCAGCGAGGGGTCGTACTCCTCGACGAAGCGGATGTGGCGGGCAAAGCCCGAGCTAGCCAGCGTGCGCACATGCTCCAGCACGGCATGGATGTTGACGGCCTCGCGCTCCACCGGGCGCTCGTCGGAGAACACCTCCATCCGGTCGACCAGCTTGACGATCCGGTCGGCCTCGTCGGTGATGAGGCGGGTGAGCGAGCGGTCGTCGTCGCTGGCGTTCAATTCCAGCAGCTGCGCTGCCCCGCGAATGCCGGAGAGCGGGTTCTTGATCTCATGCGCGAGCATAGAGGCAAGCGCCGTGACGGAGCGCGCCGCACCGCGATGGGTGAGCTGGCGGTCCATCTTGTCGGCGATGGTGCGCTCCTGGAGCATGATCACCACATGACCCGGCACTTCCGAGAGCGGAGCCACATGGATGTCGACGATGCGCTCGCCGCCATTGCGCGGTGTGCCGAGATCGACGCGATACTCGTTCACCGCCGCGCCGCGGGTGCGCACCTGATCGACCAGTGCCAGCAGCGGACTGCCGAAGGGCACGAACTCCTGTAGCCGGTGGCGCGCCAGTACCGCGAGGCTCGCCTCGAAAAAGGCTTCGGCCGCGACATTAGCGTCGACCAGCCGGTCGTCCCCCGCCACGGTGAATACCGGATGGGGCAGCGCGTTCACCACCGCTTCGGCGGTGGCGCCGCCGACAGTGGGGGTCGTACGTCCGGTCGGGGACGACTTCATGCCGCGGCACTCCATGCAAGGTCGTCAAAGGCATCACGAATGCCCGCCATGACACGGGCAGGCTCGTCGACGGTGAGCAGGCGCCGGCGCCAGCCATGCGCCGCCTCCGGCAGGCGATTGGTGGAGGCCGCCGCTGCGGCGAGAGCCCAGCCGATATGCTTGCGCGCGCAGCGCACGCCAAGCTCCCGCCCGTAATGGGCCAGCCAACCATCATAGAGTTCCAGCAGCACGTCACGTTGCTCGGCGAGCGGCGGGTCCGCCGGGGTGCGTCCGGTGCGCAGCCGTTCCGCCACCTGTCCGGGAAACCACGGGCGCCCCTGCGCACCGCGCCCGATCATCAGGCCATCGGCACCGGACGCCGCCAGCATGGCGGGCGCGTCGCCGGCGTCAACGAGATCGCCGTTCGCGATGAGAGGAATGGACACCGCCGCCTTGACCTGCCGGATCGCCGCCCAGTCGGCGCGCCCGGTGTAGAACTGGCAGCGCGTGCGGCCGTGAATGGTGATGAGCCGCACGCCGAGCTGTTCCGCACGGCGCGCGAGTTCAGGCGCAACCAGCGCGGCGTCGTCCCAGCCGAGGCGGGTCTTCAGCGTCACCGGAACCTTCACCGCGCCGACTACCGCCGCAATGATCGATGTCGCCAGGTCGAGGTCGCGCAGCAGGGCAGAGCCAGCCAGGCCCGTCGTCACGCGCTTGGCGGGGCAGCCCATATTGATGTCGATGATAGCGGCGCCGGCACTCTCGGCGATCTGCGCCGCACGGGCCATCGAGCCGGGCTGGTTGCCGGCGAGCTGCACCGCGTGAATGGCCACACCCTCGCCTTCCGCCCGCAGCACGGTCTCCTCGTGCCCGAAGGCCAGAGCGTCGGAGGCAACCATTTCGGACACAACGAGACCCGCGCCATAGCGCAGCGCCATGCGACGCAGCGGCGCATCGGTGATCCCGGCCATCGGCGCGAGCAGGACGCTGTTGGGCGTCGAGACGTCGCCGATCTGGAGGCTGGCGTTTGCTGAAGCGGAAAGGATCAAGCCTTGATCACTCGGTGCACAGGAATTGAGCCGACACGGCTGTGCCTACATAATAGCCACGGCGCGCCTGTCATCAACCCTCTCGCATGAGCAATGTCAAAACTTTTGCAATCCCCCTGCGCTTTTGCGCTAAACCGGCGCGTGGAGCAAGCGGGCGCTGGTCAACCGGCGATCAGCGGACAGGACGGATGCAGACGGCAATGCGAACGGACGTGATCGTGGTCGCGGCAGGCAGCGGCCAAAGAGCGGGCGAAGGCATGCCCAAGCAATACCGCCATATCGGCGGACAGACTGTGCTGAGGCGCACGCTGGAACGCTTTGCCACGCATGAAGGCATCCGGCGCGTGCTTCCCGTCATCCACCCCGATCATGCCGCGCTCTGCGCCGAATCGGCCCGGGAACTGCCGGGGATTCTCACGCCGGTGGCGGGCGGCGCCACCCGACAGGCTTCCGTCCGCGCCGGACTGGAAGCGCTGGCAGACGATCCGCCGGACCTCGTGCTGATCCACGACGCCGCCCGGCCCTTCGTCTCGGCTCGCCTCATCAGTGACGCCATCGCCACCGCTCAGCGCCATGGCGCCGCCGTCCCGGCACTCGCGCTGGTCGACACCATCAAGGCCGTTCCGGAACCCGGCTTCCTCGCCGGAGGCCCGAGCCGCGACGGCCTGCGCAGCGTGCAGACGCCGCAGTCCTTCCGGTTCGACCTCATCCTTGCCGCCCATCGCGGGCAGATTGGCCGGGATGACCTGACCGACGACGCTGCCGTCGCCGAGGCGGCCGGACATCCCGTCGCCAGTTTTGCCGGCGACCCCGCCAATGTGAAGCTCACCACGCCCGAGGATTTCGTGACCGCCGAACGCAACGCCGCCGCCGAACTCATGGATGTCCGCACCTCCACCGGCTTCGACGTGCACGCCTTCGCGCCCGGCGACCATGTCATGCTGGGCGGCGTGCGCGTCCCGCACGAATTCGGCCTCACTGGCCATTCGGATGCGGACGTCGTGCTGCATGCAATGACCGACGCGCTGCTCGGCACCATTGGCAGCGCGGATATCGGCCACCATTTTCCGCCCTCCGATCCACAATGGAAGGGCGCCGCCTCCGACCAGTTCCTCGCCCATGCCGCAGCGCTGGTGCGCGCGGCGGGCGGGCGCATCGCGCATCTCGACACGACGGTGATCTGCGAGGCGCCGAAGATCGGCCCGCATCGCGAGGCCATGCGCGAGAGGATCGCCGCGATTGTCGGTATCTCGACAGCGCGGGTGAGCGTGAAGGCGACCACAAGCGAGCGCCTCGGCTTCACCGGGCGGCGCGAGGGCATCGCGGCGCTCGCGGCCGCCACCGTCCGCTTGCCCTGGATCGACTGAGCACGAAAGGACGCCGCATGAGCGACGCTCAGGACGCCATCGACCTCGAGGCTATCCGCGTGCTCGATCTCTGCCGGGCACGGCGGCTGACGATCTCGACGGCAGAATCCTGCACCGGCGGCCTCGTTGCAGGCGCGTTGACGGACATAGCCGGCTCCTCCGACGTGTTGGACCGCGGCTTCGTCACCTACTCCAATGCCGCCAAGCAAGAGTTGCTGGGCGTCTCCGGCGCGACGCTCGACGCCCATGGCGCGGTGAGCGAGGAGACAGCGCGTGAAATGGTGACGGGCCTGCTGCGGGTCGCCCGCACCTCGCTCGGAGTCTCCGTCACGGGCATTGCCGGTCCCGGCGGCGGCTCCGCGTCAAAGCCGGTCGGCCTGGTGCATTTTGCCGCCGGCACGGCGGGCGGCCGGATTATCGGCCGACGCGAGGTGTTTGCCGGTCAAGACCGCGCGGGCGTGCGCCGGCTCTCGGTGCTCACCGCGCTCGCCATGCTGGCCGAACTGGCCGCTCAGGAGCCGATCGCGTCCTGACGGCCATAGACCTGGTCGGCGCGAACCTCAAACGCCTCCGCAAAGCGCCGGAACGCGGCATCGAACATCGTGCCCATCAGCAGGCCCAGCGTGCGCGAGCGGAAATCATAGGAAATGTAGAATTCGACCTCGCTGGCCCGTTCGCCCTCGGGCTTGAAGGTCCAGCGATTCTCGAGCCGGCTGAACGGTCCGTCGAGATACTCCACCGTGATGGCGAGGCGCGGGCGGTCGAGCGTCACCCGGCTGGTGAAGCTCTCGCGGAACATCTTGTAGGCGACGCTCATATCGGCGACGAGGATCTCGACGCCCTCCCCGCTCGCCACGCGCCGGCGCACCTTCAGGCTCTCGCACAGCGGCACGAATTCAGGGTAGCGCTCGACATCCGCCACCAGATCGAACATGTCGACCGCGGAATGGCGGACATGGCGCTTGTTGCGGAAGGACGGCATCGTCAGGCGGAAGCGGACAGGGCGCCGGCCGCGCCGAGCTTGGCCCCGCGCGCCGCGCGCAGCCTTGCGAAATCCTCGCCAGCATGGTGCGAGGAGCGCGTCAGCGGGCTCGACGACACCATGAGGAAGCCCTTGGCATAGGCGATCGCCTCATAGGACTTGAAGTCCTCCGGCGTGACGAACGACATCACCGGGTGGTGCTTGCGGGTCGGCTGCAGGTACTGGCCGATGGTCATGAAGTCGATATCGGCGGAGCGCAGATCGTCCATCAGCTGCAGCACCTCGTTCCTCACCTCGCCCAGCCCGACCATGATGCCGGACTTGGTGAAGATCGACGGGTCCAGCTCCTTCACCCGCTGCAGCAGGCGCAGCGAATGGAAGTAGCGCGCGCCGGGCCGAACCTTGAGATACAGCGAAGGCACGCATTCGAGATTGTGGTTGAACACGTCCGGCCGCGCCTCGACCACCACTTCCAGCGCCCCGTCCTTGCGCAGGAAATCGGGCGTGAGGATTTCGATCGTCGTCGACGGGCTGGTGGCGCGGATCGCGCGGATGGTGCGGGCGAAATGCTCGGCGCCGCCATCGTCAAGGTCGTCGCGGTCGACCGAGGTGACAACGACGTGCTCCAACCCGAGCTTGGCGACGGCGTCCGCCACCTTCTGCGGCTCGTCCTGATCGAGCGCGCCCGGCATGCCGGTGCGCACATTGCAGAAGGCGCAGGCCCGCGTACAGGTGTCGCCCATGATCATGAAGGTGGCGTGCTTCTTCTGCCAGCACTCCCCGATATTCGGGCAGCTCGCCTCCTCGCACACCGTGACGAGGCCATTGGCGCGCACGATGTTGGCCGTCTCCTGCCAGCCGGGCGTGCCGGGCGCGCGCACGCGGATCCAGTCCGGCTTCTTCAGCACGGGCGTCTCGGCCCGCTTCACCTTTTCCGGGTGACGGGGCTTCTCCAACGCGCGGTTCAGGGTGTTCAGAACGACGACCATTCGCTTTCCATCGCTCGCCGGAACGGCTGCCCTTCAGTTAAGCGCTCGCGCGCCGCGATGAAAGGGGATCCGCAACACACCCGCCCCTTGCGGAGCGCATGGCCGGTCGCTTTTCCCAATAGCAGGGAAGGCTAGCGCCCCCGCACCTTGCGCCACAGGAACAGGACGAGGACCGCGCCGACGGCGGCGGCGATAAGCGTGCGGAAGAAGCCGAACACCGGGATCGCCGCCCATTCCGCGAGATACTTGCCGACGAACGCGCCGATGAGGCCCACCAGCAGGTTGGTGAAGAGCCCGTGGTCGCTCTCCGTCACCCGCTCGGCGATCCAGCCGGCGAGAAGGCCGATGATAATCATCGTGAACCAGCCGACGCCCGGCTCGTTCAGCGCGGAATAGACCTGTCCGTCCATCTTAAGGCTCCTGCCCCCCGCGGACCCCGGGTCCGCCTCAGATGTGAATCGCGCGCCCATAGGCGGCGAGCACGCTCTCATGCATCGTCTCAGAAACCGTCGGATGCGGGAAGACGGCGTTGATAAGCTCTTCTTCCGTCGTCTCGAGGTTCATCGCCAGCACGAAGCCCTGGATCAGCTCCGTCACTTCCGCGCCAACGAGATGCGCGCCGAGCAGCTGGCCGGTCTTGGCATCGAAGATGGTCTTGACCAGCCCTTCGGATTCGCCGAGCGCGACCGCCTTGCCATTGCCGATGAAGGGGAAGCGGCCGACCTTGATCTCGTAGCCGGCTTCCTTCGCCCGCTTCTCGGTGAGGCCGACCGAGGCGACCTGCGGCATGCAGTAGGTGCAGCCGGGAATCATTAGCTTGTCCATCGGGTGGGCATGCTTGCCGGCGATGGCTTCCGCCGCGATCACGCCTTCATGCTCGGCCTTGTGCGCCAGCATGGGCGGGCCGGCGACATCGCCGATGGCCCAGATCCCCGGCACATTGGTGCGGCACAGCCCGTCGATCACCACGCAACCGCGATCGGTCTTCACGCCGAGCTTCTCAAGGCCGAGATTCTCGATATTGCCAACCACGCCCACGGCCGAGATCAGCCGGTCGGCGGTGAGGGTCTGCACCTTGCCGTCCGACGTCTCGACGGTGGCGGTGACGCTGTCAGCGCCCTTCACCACCTTGGAGACCTTGGCACCGGTGAGGATCTTGATGCCCTGCTTCTCGAAGCGCTTCTTCGCGTGCTCGGCGATTTCCTCGTCTTCGACGGGGAGAATCTGCGGCAGCAGCTCGACGATGGTCACGTCCGAGCCCATCGCCTTGTAGAAGCTCGCGAACTCGACGCCGATGGCGCCCGAGCCCATGATGAGCAGCGACTTCGGCACGCTGGCCGGGGCAAGCGCCTCGAAATAGGTCCAGATGAGCTTCTTGTCCGGCTCGATGCCGGGCAGCGCGCGCGGGCGCGCGCCAGTGGCGACCACGATGTTCTTGGCCGTGTACTCGCCGGCCGGGAGCGCACCCTTGGGCGCCGGCTCGGCGGAGGCCGCGACGGTCACCTTGCCGGGCGCCGTGAGGGTCGCCTGACCCCAGATCACGTCGACCTTGTTCTTCTTGAGCAGGAAGCCGACGCCGTTGCTCATCTGCGCGGCGATGCCGCGCGAGCGCTTCACCACGCCGGCAATGTCGACACCGAACTTCTCGGCAACGAGGCCATAGTCCTTGGCATGCTCGATATAGTGGAAGATCTCGGCCGAGCGCAGCAGCGCCTTGGCCGGGATGCATCCCCAGTTCGGGCAGATGCCGCCGACATAGGAGCGCTCCACCACGCCGACCTTGAGGCCAAGCTGCGCGGCGCGGATGGCACCGACATAGCCGCCGGGGCCCGAGCCGATGAAGAGGACGTCGTAGTTGTTCGCCATGATCGTTCCTCAGACCAGCATCGACATCGGCTTTTCGATGATCTGCTTGAAGGCGCCGATGAGCTGGGCGCCCATCGCGCCGTCCATCACCCGGTGATCGCAGGAGATCGTCACCGTCATCTGGGTGGCAATGGCCAGCTCGCCCTTGCGCACGACGGCCCGCTGTTCGCTGGTGCCGACCGCCAGGATCGTCGCATGCGGAGGATTAATAATCGCCGTGAAGTCTTTGATTCCAAACATTCCGAGGTTTGAAATCGCCGACGATCCGCCCTGATATTCGTGCGGCATCAGCTTCTTGTTGCGGGCACGCGCGGCGAAATCGCGGGTCTCGTTGGAGATCGCGGAGAGCGTCTTGGTCTCGGCCTTGCGGATGATCGGGGTCAGCAGGCCCTTACCGCCATCGATCGCCACGGCGACGCCGATGTCAGAGTGCTTCAGCTTCAGGTAGCGATCCCCGCCCCACACCTGGTTGGCGTCCGGCACTTGCTGGAAGGCCAGCGCATAGGCCTTGATGACGAAGTCGTTCACCGAAAGCTTGTAGGCCGGCTTGCCGTCCTTCTCCGGCGCGGCCTTGTTCAGCTCCTCGCGGAGCTTCAGCAGCGCGTCCATGTCGCAGTCGACGGTGAGGTAGAAGGTCGGCACCGTCTGCCGCGCCTCGGTCATGCGCTGGGCGATGACGCGCCGCATGCCGTCGAGCGGCACTTCCTCATAGGAGCCCGGCTCGTAATAGGCCTTCACCTGCTCAAGCAGGGCGCTGTTCGACACCGGAGCGGCTGCGGCCGGCGCCGCCACGGGCGCGGGAGCCGGTGCGGCCGCCGCAGCGGCCGGCTTGGCAGCACCCGGCGTCGCCGAGGCCACGTCGGCGGCAATGACGCGGCCATGCGGGCCGGAGCCCTTCACCGCGCCGAGGTCGACGCCCTTTTCCTTCGCCAGACGGCGGGCGAGCGGCGAGGCGAACACGCGGGTGCCGGAGGCGGAAGGCGCGGCAACGGCCGGCACGGGAGCAGGGGTGACAGGAGCGGGAGCCGGCGCCGCGGCGGGCGCGGCTTCTGCCGCTTTCGGAGCCTCGGCCTTGGCCGCTTCTGCCTTGGCAGGCGCCGCAGCGCCGCCCGCGGCAATCGCCTTGGCGTCTTCGCCCTCGGTGGCGAGCACGGCGATGAGCTGGTTCACCGGAACGTCGGCGGAGCCTTCCGGCACGACGATCCTGGCGAGCACGCCCTCGTCGATCGCCTCGACCTCCATCGTGGCCTTATCGGTCTCGATTTCGGCGATGACGTCACCGGGGGCGACCTTGTCGCCTTCCTTCTTCAGCCATTTGGCGAGATTGCCCTTCTCCATGGTCGGAGACAGGGCCGGCATCAGGATGTCGATGGGCATGGCGTCCTCCGGCCTCAGCGATAGGTAACCGCCCGGGCGGCGTCGATGACGTCCTGCACCGACGGCAGCGCAAGCTTTTCGAGATTGGCGGCGTAGGGCATCGGCACGTCCTTGCCGGTCACCCGCAGCACAGGCGCATCGAGATAGTCGAACGCCTTCTCGACCAGCTGGGCGACGATCTCGGCACCGACGCCGGACTGCGGCCAGCCCTCTTCCACCGTCACCGCGCGGCCGGTCTTGCGAACCGAGGCGAGAATGGTCTCGATGTCGAGCGGACGGATGGTGCGCAGGTCGATGACCTCCGCCTCGATGCCGAGCTTGGCGAGTTCCTCGGCCGCCTTCAGAGCGTAGTTCATGCCGATGGACCAGGCGACCAGCGTGACGTCCTTGCCGGGCCGGGCGATCTTCGCCTTGCCGATCGGCACGGTGTAGTCGTCGAGCTTCGGCACCGGCGAGGAATGACCGTACAGGATCTCGTTCTCAAGGAAGATGATCGGGTTCGGATCGCGGATGGCGGACTTCAGCAGGCCCTTGGCGTCGGCGGCGGTGTAGGGCGCCACCACCTTGAGGCCGGGGATGTGGCTGTACCAGGCGCTGTAGTCCTGGCTGTGCTGGGCCGCCACGCGCGCGGCGGCGCCGTTCGGGCCACGGAACACGATCGAGCAGCCGATCTGGCCGCCGGACATGTAGTGCGTCTTGGCGGCGGAATTGATGATCTGGTCGATCGCCTGCATGGCGAAGTTGAAGGTCATGAACTCGACGATGGGCTTCAGCCCGGCCATGGCCGCACCGACGCCCACACCAGCAAAACCATGCTCGGTGATGGGGGTGTCGATGACGCGCTTGGCACCGAACTCCTGCAGCAGGCCCTGGGTGATCTTGTAGGCGCCCTGATACTCCGCCACTTCCTCGCCCATGACGAAGACGTCGCCGTCGCGGCGCATTTCCTCGGCCATGGCGTCGCGCAGCGCTTCGCGCATGGTCTGGTTGACGAATTCGGTGCCTTCGGGAACGTCCGGCTCCGGCAACGCCTCGGGCTGCGGCGGATTGGCCACCGCCGAGGTCACGACGGCCGGGCTCGCGGGCGCCGCGCTGGCGACAGGCGAAGGCTCGACCGGGGCTGCGGCCACAGGCGGCGCCGATTCGGCAGCCTTTGGCGAGGGCGCGGCGGCGGCGCTGGCGTCTTCGCCATCGGCGAGGATCACGGCAATGGGCGTGTTAACGGCGACATCCTGCGTGCCTTCCGGCACGAGGATCTTGCCGAGCGTGCCCTCGTCGATCGCCTCGACTTCCATCGTGGCCTTGTCGGTCTCGATCTCGGCGATGACGTCGCCGGACTTGACCGTGTCGCCCTCTTTCTTGAGCCACTTGGCGAGATTGCCCTTCTCCATGGTGGGAGACAGGGCAGGCATCAGAACTTCGGTCGGCATGGCGGCGTTCCCCAAAAAGAACGAGCGGCGAGATCGCGCGTCACCGCGTCGGCGGCACGAACGTCAGGTTGCTGTAGACAGCCATCGAAGCGATGGCCACGAGAATGGCAATGAAGAAGCCGACCAGCATCTTGTTCAGGCTGGTCGATTTTTCGGCTGAAACACCGGCCGTCTGACGCGCACCGAAGGGCCACAGCACGGCAAGAACCCAGCCGGCAAGGCTGCCGCCGCTCGCAGCGACAACCCCGCCCGCGACGCGAACCGCGAGCACCCACAGAACGACGGCCGCAGCGCAGCCGGCAATGAGGGTGCCCCGGAACAGTTCCGCCAGCATGAGCGCGCCCTGCCCGCTCAGCGCAGCACGTCGGTGTAGAGTTCGGACGGATCGGGCTCGGGATCGTGGCTGGCGAAATCCGCCGCCGCGTTCATCACGTCGCGGATTTCCGCGTCGATCGCCTTCAACTCGTCCTCGCTCGCCCACTTCTTTTCCAGAAGGCGGGCACGCACCTGCTCGATCGGGTCGTGCTCGGTGCGCATCTTCTGCACCTCCTCCTTGGACCGGTACTTGGCCGGGTCCGACATGGAGTGGCCGCGATAGCGGTAGGTGAGCATTTCGAGGATGTAGGGGCCCTTGCCGGAGCGGGCGAATTCGACCGCGCGCTCGCCGGCCGCCTTCACCGCACGCACATCCATGCCATCCACCTGCTCGCCGGGGATGTTGAAGGAGACGCCGCGGCGGGAGAAGTCGGTCTGGGCGGAAGCGCGGTTCACCGCGGTGCCCATCGCGTACTTGTTGTTCTCGATGATGTAGACGACCGGCAGCTTCCAGAGCTCCGCCATGTTGAAGCTCTCATAGACCTGCCCCTGATTGGCGGCGCCGTCGCCGAAATAGGTCAGGGAGACGTTGCCGTTCTCGCGGTAGTGGTTCGAGAAGGCGAGGCCGGTGCCGAGGGATACCTGCGCGCCGACGATGCCGTGGCCGCCGAAGAAGCCCTTCTCGATGCTGAACATGTGCATCGAGCCGCCCTTGCCCTTGGAATACCCGCCACGACGGCCGGTGAGCTCGGCCATGACACCCTTGGGGTCCATGCCGGTGGCCAGCATGTGGCCGTGATCACGATAGCCGGTGATGACCTGGTCGCCCGGCTTCAGGGCCGCCTGCATGCCGACGACGACAGCTTCCTGGCCGATATAGAGATGACAGAAGCCACCGATGAGGCCCATGCCATAGAGCTGGCCGGCTTTCTCTTCAAAGCGCCGGATCTCAAGCATCCGGCGATAGGCTTCGAGTTCCTCCGCCTTGGAGAATTCGGACGTCGCAGAAGCCTTGGCAGAAGGCTTATCCGTGCGCCGGACCGAAGTCTTGGGAGAGGCTTTCGGTGCGGCGGCTTTTCCGACGGTCGTGCTGACAGCCGATTTCTTCGCGGCAGTTACCATGGCGCTTCCTCAGCTCGTGACTGATTTAGCGAGCTTCATACCGCACCTTTCCCTACGGCGCTACGCGCACAATGCAATGCTGCAACGCACAACATATTGTACGCGCATAGGTTTCTCAATTTGAACCATTATTCAGTTAATATGCACATTTAACTCAATATGAGTTAACTTATTGCAATGTCGCGACTTCCTCGAAAAAGTACCCCATGGCATTCAATATACCGTCGCAAATCAACAGCGCGCGATTATTGAAGTTTTGTCGCACCGGCCCCGCGCAGCAGCACGAGATCCTTGGGATGGACGAGGTTGAGCAACAGGCGGGCCTCCTCATCGAGCATATCGGCATCGATGCGCTCGGGCGACAGCAGCCGGACCTTGGATTCGATGGCCATCCTCTGGGCACGCAGCCGATCGCGCTCCTCGGTGAGCTCAGCATGTTGCTGCTCGAAGGAGCGTCGGGCCAGCAGGCCATACTGGCCGTTATAGCCCTGGAAGGCGAAATAGCCGATGAGAGCCGCGGCCCCGAGATGCAGGGTGACGGTCTGAAGGATGGAGCGCCAGCGCGTGCGTATAATCATGAAAACGGAGCCTAACCGTCTCCGGTTGAGGCTCCGTTAACCGTGTGAGCAAGGCAGCGAACTTTTACATCCCCTGCCCGGTCCTGGTGCAGTGCAAGACGATCAGCGCAGCGCCTTCAGCGCCGAGCGGCCGGCATAGATCGCCTGCGGACCAAGCTCCTGCTCGATGCGCAGCAGCTGGTTGTACTTGGCGGTGCGGTCGGAGCGCGCGAGCGAGCCGGTCTTGATCTGCCCGCAGTTCGTCGCCACGGCGAGATCGGCGATGGTCGAATCCTCGGTCTCGCCCGAGCGGTGCGACATGACGGCGGTGTAGCCGGCCTTGTGCGCCATCTCGACGGCGTTCAGCGTCTCGGTCAGCGAGCCGATCTGGTTGACCTTCACCAGGATCGAGTTGCCAACGCCCTGCTTGATGCCGGCCTCCAGACGCGTGACGTTGGTGACGAACAGGTCGTCGCCGACCAGCTGGCACTTGGAGCCGATGGTGTCGGTCAGCAGCTTCCAGCCTTCCCAGTCGTCTTCCGCCATGCCGTCCTCGACGGTGACGATGGGATAGCGCGCGACGAGGTCGGCGAGGTACTTCACCTGCGCCTCGATATCGCGCACCGCGCCTTCGCCCTCATAGTCGTACTTGCCGTTCTTGAAGAACTCGGTCGAGGCGCAGTCGAGGCCGATGAACACGTCCTCGCCCGGCCGGTAGCCGGCAGCCTCGATGGCCTTCACCACGAACGCCAGCGCCGCGTCGGCCGACGGCAGGTTCGGGGCGAAGCCGCCCTCGTCGCCGACATTGGTGTTGTGCCCGGCATCCTTCAGCGCCTTCTTCAGCGTGTGGAAGATTTCCGCGCCGGTGCGCAGGCCTTCGGCGAAGGTGGGGGCGCCGGCCGGCAGGATCATGAATTCCTGAAAGTCGATCGGGTTGTCGGCATGGGCGCCGCCATTGATGATGTTCATCATCGGCACCGGCAGCACGCGGGCATTGACGCCGCCGACATAGCGATAGAGCGGCAGGTCGCGCGCGGCGGCGGCCGCCTTGGCCAGCGCCAGCGAAACGCCGAGAATCGCATTGGCGCCGAGACGCGCCTTGTTGGGCGTGCCGTCCAGCTCGATCAGGATCTGGTCGATGGCCGGCTGGTCCTCGGCGTCCATGCCGCCAATGGCGTCGAAGATCTCGCCATTCACCGCGTCGACCGCCTTCTGCACGCCCTTGCCGAGATAGCGCGCCTTGTCACCGTCGCGCAGCTCCACAGCCTCATGCGCGCCGGTCGAGGCGCCCGAGGGAACGGCGGCGCGACCCTTGGAGCCGTCTTCCAGCACCACATCGACCTCGACGGTCGGGTTGCCGCGGCTGTCCAGAATTTCACGCCCAACGATATCGACAATGGCGGTCATGCGTTTCCCCAGTTCCTCGTGCGCCCCACCGGGAGGGCCTGCGGCGCTTCTACTCGACCCTTGTGACATGCGAAAGAGGTGCCAGCCAGACAGCAGACGACGACGGCCGCCCCGCGCATCCGCGGCAGGACAGGGAGAATGATCGAATGACCCAGCCCCTTCACCTCGGCCAGGCCACGCAATGGCCGGCTTCACCCGAGGAAGCGGTGCTCGACCGCGTGCCCAATCCCCAGAGCGACACGCTCTATGTCGCGCGCTTCACCTGCCCGGAGTTCACCTCGCTCTGCCCGGTGACAGGACAGCCCGACTTCGCGCATCTGGTGATCGACTATGTGCCGAAGGACTGGCTGGTCGAATCGAAATCGCTGAAGCTCTATCTCGCGAGCTTCCGCAACCACGGCGCCTTCCACGAGGACTGCACCGTGGCCGTCGGACGCCGCATCCATGAGCTGCTCGCGCCGCACTGGCTGCGGATCGGCGGCTACTGGTACCCGCGCGGCGGCATTCCGATCGACGTGTTCTGGCAGAGCGGCGCGCCGCCGGCGGACATCTGGCTGCCCGACCAGGGCGTGCCGACCTATCGCGGGCGGGGCTGAGACCCCGCCGCCTACTCCACCGTCACCGACTTTGCGAGGTTTCGCGGCTGGTCGACATCCGTGCCCATGTGCACCGCCGTGTGATAGGCGAGCAGCTGCACGGGAATGGCATAGACCAGCGGCGCGACCAGCGGGTCGGCATCCGGCAGCACGAGGGTTGCCTCGGTCTCCAGCGAGGTGGACGCCTTGCCGGCCTCGTCGGTCAGCAGGATGATCCGGCCTCCGCGCGCGGCGACCTCCTGCATGTTCGACATGGTCTTCTCGAACACCGCGTCATGCGGCGCGATGACGACGACCGGCATCTTCTCGTCGATCAGCGCGATGGGCCCGTGCTTCAGCTCGCCGGCGGCATAGCCCTCGGCGTGGATGTAGGAGATTTCCTTCAGCTTCAGCGCGCCTTCAAGCGCCAGCGGATAGGCCGTGCCGCGCCCGAGATAGAGCACGTCCTGCGCCTTGGAGATGGTCCGCGCGAGATTCTCGATCGCCGGGCCCAGCTTCAGCGCCTCGTTCATCAGGCGGGGCACCTCGACCAGCGCACGCACCAGGCGCTTTTCCTCGTCGGCCGACAGCACGCCGCGCGCGCGGCCCGCCGCCACCGCGACGGCAGCAAGCGTGGCCAGCTGGCAGGTGAAGGCCTTGGTCGAGGCGACGCCGATCTCCGGTCCCGCCAGTGTCGGCAGGATTACATTGGCTTCGCGGGCGATGGTCGATGTCGGGACATTGACCACGGCGGCCACGTGCAGCCCGTTCTCGCGCCCGTAACGCAACGAGGCGAGGGTGTCGGCCGTCTCGCCCGACTGCGAGATGACGATCATCAGCCCGCCCGGATTGAGCGGGGCTTCGCGGTAGCGGAACTCGGACGCCACGTCGATCTCGACCGGTAGCCGCGCAAAGCGCTCGAACCAGTACTTCGCCACGAGGCCCGCATAGAAAGCCGTGCCGCAGGCGGCGATCGACACACTGGTCAGCTTGGCGAAATCGAAGGGAAGATCGACCGGGATCTGCACCGTCTCATTGGCCATGTCGATGTAATTGGCCAGCGTATGCCCCACCACTTCGGGCTGCTCGTGCATTTCCTTCGCCATGAAGTGGCGGAAATTGCCTTTCTCGACGAGGAAAGCGGAGGCGGTTGTCTTCTGTGCCGGGCGGGACACGATCGTATTGGCCGCATTGCGGATCTCGATCTTCTCCCGGCCCAATACGACCCAGTCGCCGTCGTCGAGATAGGCGATGGTGTCGGTAAATGGCGCGAGCGCGATGGCGTCGGAGCCGAGGAACATCTCCCCGTGCCCGTAGCCCACCGCCAGCGGGCTGCCCTTGCGCGCACCGATCAGCAGATTCTCGTCGCCCTCGAAGAGAAAGCCGAGCGCGAAAGCGCCCTGCAACCGGGGAAGCACCGCGGCAACAGCCGCCTCCGCCGACCGACCCTGCTGCATTTCGCGGGTCACGAGATGGGCGACGACCTCGGTGTCCGTCTCGCTTTCAAAACTGGCGCCCTCGCCCAGCAATTCGTCGCGCAGCTCGCGGAAATTCTCGATGATGCCGTTATGCACCACCGCGACCCGCGTCGTGGCATGGGGATGGGCGTTGGCGACGCTGGGACGGCCGTGCGTCGCCCAGCGGGTATGGCCGATACCGATGTCGCCCGAGAGCGGGGCGTCGGACAGCGCGGCTTCGAGGTTGCGCAGCTTGCCCTCGGCGCGCCGCCGGGTGAGGTGCCCGTGTTCCAGCGTCGCGACGCCCGCGGAATCGTAACCGCGATATTCAAGGCGCTTCAGCGCATCGACGAGGCGGTCAGCGACCGGGGCGGTTCCGACAATGCCGATAATTCCACACATGAGCCGGCAATTCTCCGTGAAGCCGCAAGACGAGCGGCAGCCTGTGCGGCCCGGTTTAGCCGGGTCTCACCGTGATACCGAAATCAATTCGGGTGTCTGTTCGTATCGCCCGGAATTCGTCACTTCTTGGGCGGAACGCCAACACTGAGACGTTCGCGCAGCCGTGTCGCCCATCCCGGCTTGTTGACCTGCCGGGCGCGGGCGATGGCGAGGGAATCCTCCGGCACGTTCTCGGTGATGACCGAACCCGTCCCTATGTAGGCGCCGTTGCCGACCGTGACAGGAGCGATCAGCAGCGTGTTGGTGCCGATGAACGCGTCGGCCCCGATCGTGGTGCGGTGCTTGCGGAAGCCGTCATAATTGCAGGTGATGGTGCCCGCGCCGATATTGGTGTTCGCGCCCACGCTGGAATCGCCGACATAGGAAAGGTGGTTGACCTTGACCCCCGGGGCGAGGTCCGACGCCTTGATCTCCACGAAATTGCCGACATGCACCCCCTGCCCCAGCTCGGCGCCGGGACGCAGCCGCGCGAAGGGCCCGACGATGGCGCCCTTGCCGACATGGGCACCCTCGACATGGCTGAACGCGCGGATGGTGGCACCGTCCTCGACCGTCACGCCGGGTCCAAACACCACATTGGGCTCGACGATCACATCGCGGCCGAGCCGGGTGTCGGCGCTGAAGAACACCGTGTCAGGTGCGACCAGCGTGGCGCCGCCTTCCAGCGCGCGACGGCGCAGCCGCGCCTGCAGAATGGCTTCGGCCTCGGCAAGCTGAACGCGGCTGTTGACCCCCGCGACCTCCTCGGTCGCCGCCTCGATCACCCCCGCCGCACGTCCCTCGGCGCGAGCGATCTCCACCGCGTCGGTGAGGTAGAATTCCTTCTTGGAATTGGCGTCGCCAATGGCATCGAGAAGGCCGAGCACCGCATGCCCGTCAAAGGCCATGAGCCCGGCATTGCAGAGGCGAACCGCCTTCTCCTCGTCGCTCGCGTCCTTCTCCTCGCGGATCGCGACCAGTTCACCGTTCCGCGTCACCAGCCGGCCATAGCCAAGCGGGCTGTCGGGACGGAAACCGAGCACGGCGACGGCCGCACCCTCTTTGAGCGGCCCGCGCAAGGCACTCACCGTCTCCGGCCGGACCAGCGGGGTATCGCCATACATGACGACGACATCGTCAAAACCCTCGGCCAGCGCCTCGCGTGCCGCCAGCACCGCATGAGCCGTGCCGCGACGTTCGCTCTGCACGAAAACCGACGCATTGGGGGCGGCGCGCCGGACCTCGGCGGCCACCGCGTCATGATCGGGCCCGACGACCACCGCGATGCGGGCCGCCCCCGCCGCCAGAGCGGCGTCGAGCACATGGCTCACCATCGGCTTGCCGGCGACCGCGTGGAGCACCTTTGGCTTTGTGGAGAGCATTCGGGTGCCCTCCCCGGCGGCGAGAACGATGACGAGCAGGCTGCGCATGCGGTTCGGTCTCCTCATTCCGGGCGGTATCTAGCGCACCGCGCGGCGCCCCGGAAGCGGCGGCATCAGGGTCGGAATTGAAAGCGCCATCGCATCATGCGATGCAAGGGCACCCTCAACGAGGATCCACGAGAGGATCGCGCCTTGGCCTATCGCAACTTTCTGCCCGGCTCCCGCGCCACCCAGCTCATTCTGGTGCTGGGCGGCTTCGCGCTCGGCTGGGCGATCTATATGCGCTACGCGCTGGTCGAGCAGTCCGCCATCGGCCTCGCCTGCCGCGGCATGGAGACCACGACCTGCGAGACGCGCGCGCTGGTAATCACCCTCTACGGCTATTCGGTCTTCGGCATAGCGGCGATCGTCACCGCGCTGATCCAGTTCATCCGGCCCACGGTGCCGATGTTCATCGTCTCGCTCATGGCGACGGCGATCGGCGTCGTCATGTACAACAACAACCTCTCGGCGCTGGCTGCCGGCCTGCTGCTCATCTCGTTCGCCCGGCCGTGGCGAGGCGCCAGAGCGTGAGGGAGAGGACGAGGAGCAAGCCTCCCGTCCACAGCCCCTGCCAGTTGGCGAAGGTCTCGTTGATCGGAATGTAGAGGCCGCAGCCCAGGAAGATGGCGGCGGCGAGCAGTTCCGCCTGTCGGCCCTCACTGGCGCGTTGCGCCGGCGCCACCAGCGCATAGAAGGCAAAGGCGGCGATGATCGGCGTCAGCCCGGCGAACTGGAAGTCCTTATAGCGCGGGTCGAAGACCAGCCCGAAGGCGATCTGCACCGCCAGCACGACGGAAGCCGCCAGAAGGAAGGCGACCAGCTTCTCCAATCCCGTGGAGCCTGTCTGCCAGCCCCAGCCGCCAATGCCGAGGCTCTCGATCGACACGGTGGTGACAAGCCGCCCATAGAGCAGCCCGCTGAAGAACGCGATGCCGGCGATCGCCGCCCACTGGCGCGTTTCCAGCGCCGCGGCCCCGGCGCGACGCCGGCCGAGTACCCCCGCACCGAAGATCGCGCCGGCGAAGATGACGCCGCCCAGCGCCTGCAGCAGCCAGTGCGGGTGGTCGGAGACCGGCTCGCCCCAGGCAAACTTGAAATCGCGCGTATAGGCGTCAAGGAAGCCCCAGTGGCCGCCGACCGTGCCCTCGGAGGCGCGCTTCCACGGCTGGTCAAACGCCTCGATCACGTTGAGCCGGTAGTTCTTCGCCTTGGCGAGCGCCAGCAATTCCTGGATCACCCGCGCCTGGTTGGACGGAGACGGCAGCGCCCCTTCGCGCATGCGCCCCTCGCTCGGCCAGCCGGTTTCGCCGATCAATATGTCCTTGCCGGCGAAGACCTGACCCACATGCTCGCGAATCTCGCCGAGATGGGCGATGGAATCCTCCGCCGGAACAGGCAGGTCCTCCCAGAACGGCAGGATATGGACGGTGACGAAATCGACCGAGCTGGCAAGGTCGCGGTTGCGCTCCCAGAACTCCCACACATCGGCATAGGTGACCTGCACCTGCGGCGGCACCTTGGCGCGCACATCCTTGATCAGCGCGGCCAGATCCACCGCCGACTGCTCGCCGCGCAGCAGCACCTCGTTGCCGACGATGACCGCCTTGATGACGTCCGGATTTTCCTGCGCCGCCTTCACCGCCGCGTCGATCTCGATGCGGTTATTGTCGCGGTTGCGACCGATCCAGATGCCCTGAAGCACTGTGAGGCCATGCTTGCGGGCGAGTTCCGGCACCACATGCAGGCCCATCTCGGTGGAATAGGTGCGCACGCAATGGGTGATCTTGGCCAGCCGCGCGAAATCGTCGTCGATCTGCTCGGCAGGAATGACCAACCCTTCCATGAAGGGCGACTGCCCGGGCCGGAACGGCGCGTAGGAGACGCAGGGCAGCTTCTCGCCCGCCGCAAGCGGGGAGGACGGCGCCTGCACCGGATGGCCGAGCCACGCCCAGATGGCGACGATCGCCACACCGACGATGGCGGCGAGCGCAAGGGGAAGTCGCATGCGGAAAATCTCCGGAAGATACGGACCGGGCCGAGCCCGGCGGCAGCCCTTAGGTCCGCTTTGTAGCCTTGGCAAGGCGGAGGGGGAAGCGGGCTGATTGCGGCGCCGTTAACCGTGACGAAGCGCGATGACGCTCCTGTCGTCATGCTGACAAAATCAGCAGCTTCACCTAATGTCTTCCGACGGGTGTTCCTCTTTTGCGTGTGACCTTTCCCACCATGTTGAGCTCAGTACGTACGATATCCGCCCTCATTGTCGGCGGCCTCCTCCTTGCGGCGGCGCCCATCGGCTTCGCCCATGCCCAGAACAGCGCGCCGGAGCAGAAACAGCCCGAGCAGCAGAAGTCACCGGAGGAGCAGGCCAAGGAAGAGGCCCAGCGTCGCTCGGTGGAGGAATATGCCGAGGCGGCGAAGCTGCCGGGCAATGCGGGCCTGCCCGAATGCGTGTGGAGCGGCCGGCGCATCACCATGCTGCTGTGGCGCGACGACATCGACACGGCGCGCCGGCACATGGAACTCTATGAGCGTTTCGGCTGCCCGACCGAGCATCTGAAGATCGCATTCCGCTGCCTCGTGCGGCAGGGCAACATAGACTCCAAGTCACCCGAGCGCCTCTCCGAGCGCGTGCACGCCTGCTGGGTGAACCCGGACGCGGCGCAGCCCCCGGCTGCGGCTCCCGCAGCGCAATGAAAACGCGGCGCGGATGAACGCGCGTTCATCCGCGTGGCCGTTGCAGGGCAATGATTTCACGGCCATGACCGCACTGCGACATGGCCTTGCCACATAGCGGAACAAATATCCAAATCGCCGCGTTGCAGAGGCAAGCGAGGCATGGGCGGGAGCCGAATCATTTATCCCGCGCTGCCACGACGAATGTGCTGCAACCGCGTTAAATTTGGACTATATATCGCCCGTATCTCACTCCATCTCGTGGGTTTGTCACATGCGCCCCGCTGTTCGTGTCGCAGCCGCCGCCCTGGCGGTCGTCACGTCCGTGCATGCTTTTGCTTGGTTCGCCATGCGCGAGCAGGTCTCTGCTCCCTCGGTCACGGATCGATTCCAGAGCATGTCGTTCGCACCCTACGGTCGCGATGCGAACCCCGATAAGGGGCAGGCAACGACCGAGGCGCAGATCCGTTCGGACATCGATGCCGTCGCGCCCTACACCAAGGGCGTGCGCACCTATGCCTCGACCGGCGGGCTGGAGCTCGTCCCCCGGCTTGCCGCCGAGGACGGCCTGAAGGCGACCGTCGGCGCGTGGATCGACAAGGACGAGAAGCGCAACGAGCGCGAGATCGCCAACGCCCTCGACGCCGCCCGCAAGAACTCGAACGTCGTCGGCATCGTGGTCGGCAACGAGTCGATCCTTCGCGCCGAAAAGACGCCGGACGAGCTCATCGAGATCATCCGCAAGGTCAAGAGCCAGACCAACGTCCCGGTAACCACCGGCGAGACGTGGGACGTATGGCTGGATCATCCCGAACTCGTATCCGCGGTGGACTATATCGCCGCCCACATCCTGCCCTATTGGGAAGGCGTTCCGGCCGATCAGGTCGTCGATCGCTCCATTGGCATTTATGAGCGCCTGCGCGCCGCCTATCCCGGCAAGCGCATCGTCATCGCCGAATTCGGCTGGCCCAGCGCCGGCTATAACCGCGACGGCGCGGTTCCCGGCGAGCTGGAGCAGGCCAAGATCATCCGTACCTTTGCCTCCCGCGCGGACGCGCTGGGCATCGAGTACAATCTCATCGAAGCGTTCGACGCGCCGTGGAAGAGCTTCGAGGGCAGCGTCGGCCAGTACTGGGGCATGCTCGACGCCAATCGCGAGCTGAAGTTCCCGCTTACCGGCACGCTGATGCCCGCGACCTACACGGCGACGGCGGCGATCGCGCTGCTGCTCGGCATCGCCTTCTCCATTCCCGTGTTCCGCATGGGCCGCCTGACCTTCACCCAGGCTGCCGTCATGATGGGCGCCGCCAGCCTCGTCGGCGCGTGGATCGCCACCGTCACCGACTACTGGCTGACGCACTATGTCGTTGGCGGTAACAAGGTGACCTTCGTCGCCAGCATCGTGCTGCTCGTGCCGCTCGTCGTCGTGATGCTGTATCGCGTGGAAGAACTTGCGACCATCGCCTTCGGCCGCACGCCCAAGCGCCTGCTGAGCGCCGCCCCGGCCGCGTCGCTGCCGACCCGCACGCCCAAGGTCTCGCTGCACATCCCGGCCTACAAGGAGCCGCCGGATATGCTGAAGCAGACGCTCGACAGCGTCGCCCGGCTGAACTGGCCGAACTTCGAGTGCCTGGTCATCATCAACAACACGCCGGACCCGGCCTATTGGGAGCCGATCGAGGCCTATTGCCGCGAGCTTGGTGACCGCTTCAAGTTCATCAACCTGCCCAAGGTGGCGGGCTTCAAGGCTGGCGCCCTGCGCATGGCCATGCTGCAGACCGCCCCGGATGCCGAGATCATCGGCGTGATGGACGCGGACTATGTGGTCGACCCGAACTGGCTGCGCGACCTCGTGCCGACCTTCGAGGATCCGACCGTCGGCATCGTGCAGGCGCCGCAGGACCACCGCGACGCAGGCAAGAGCCTCATGCATGAGGCGATGAACACCGAATATGCCGGCTTCTTTGACATCGGCATGGTCCAGCGCAACGAACACGACGCCATCGTCGTGCACGGCACCATGTGCCTCATTCGCCGCGCCGCCATGGTCGAGGCCGGCGACTGGTCGAGCGACACGATCTGCGAGGACACCGATCTCGGCCTCACCATCGTCGAGCGCGGCTGGAAGAGCCACTACACCAACACCCGCTATGGCTGGGGCCTGCTGCCGGACGACTTTGCATCCTTCAAGAAGCAGCGTCACCGCTGGGCCTATGGCGGCATGCAGATCATCAAGAAGCACTGGCGTCGCATGCTGCCGAATGGCGGCACCCGCCTCACCGCGTCGCAGCGCCGCGAGTTCACCATCGGATGGGTGTCCTGGCTCGGCTCGGAGAGCGTCGGTGCGCTGGCGGCCATCCTGTCGCTGCTCTGGGTGCCCTTCGTGCTGGGCCTCGGCATTGCGGTGCCGGCGCGCATCCTCACGGTCCCGATCGTGTTCTGCTTCGCCATCTACCTCCTGCACTTCACCGCGCTCTATCGGCTGCGGGTGGCGACAACACCGGTGCGCATGATCGGTGCGGCCATCGCCGCCATGGCGGTGCAGTTCACCGTGGCGAAGGCGGTCTATGACAGCTTCCGCTACAAGGACCTGGGCTTTGCCCGCACGGCGAAGGGCAACTGGCTGGCGGACGCCGCCCGCGCCTTCCCGGCCCTGCCCGAAGCCGTGATCGGCGGCGGCCTGCTGCTCTCGGCTGTCGCGCTCCGCATGACCAACTGGCACGCCGTGGTGGAGATCGACCTGTTCGCCTTCGCCCTGGCGGTACAGAGCCTGCCCTTCCTGGCCGCGGCCGTCATCGGCTGGCTGGAAGGCTCCACGCTGAATGCCTTCGCTACCTGGAGCGCCCTGCGCAGCCGTGCTCTCGCGCTGCTGCCCGGCCGCGGCACTGTGGCGCCGGAGGCGATCACCGAGAAGGTCCGCTCCTAGCAGCGGGCCTCACGCTCCAAACGAACAAAGGCCCGGAAGCGATTCCGGGCCTTTGCTTTTTCCAGAAGGTTCGGGCGGAATTACTCGGCGGGCTGGAACACCAGCGTTGCCCCGAGAGCGGCTTTCGGCCCGACCACGATGATGCCCTCGATCTCCTCCGCCGCCATGCGCGAGGAGGAGAGCCGCTTGCGGGTGCGATCGATGTCCGAGACGGCGAAGCGCTGAGCGGCGAGGCGCAGGCCGGGCTCGGCGGGCGCGGGAACGCCGAATCGCTCGGTGAAGAGGGTGCGGCTCATGAGATCAATGTCGCCACGCGGCGTCTTGGCGATGTACCACCCCTCCACCGCGCGGCGAAAATCGGCCTCGACGAAGGTCCGGAGAAATTCCATATGCGCCTCCGGCTCTTCGGCGGAGAGCACGACGCCCGCAATGCCTTCCGTGCCGTTCATATGGCGCTGAAGGTCCGGCGCCCAGAAATTCTCCGGCCGGCGCTGCAGGCAGGTAAAGAAGCCGGTATGCGGTGAAGCGGGGTCGCGGGCGAAGGCCAGGGTGAAGGCGACCTCCACTTCCTCGCCGCTCGGGCGTTTGCCGTGGCGGGAGAAGTCGAACAGCTCGAAACCACCGAACCCTGCCGCGTCGAACTCGGCCTTGTCGATCGCCGGGTCGTCATGGCCTTCCAGCACCAGCATGGACAGCCCCTGCCCGACCTCGGCGAGGAAGTCGCGATTGAAGGCGCCGAACGAGAACGTGCCCTCGCCATGCGGAGGAATCGCCTCAACCTCGACAACCTCCAGCAGCTCGATGAAGAAACCGGGCGTTTGCACCAGCCGGTTATGCGTGCCCCAGGGATGCCGGTTCCGCGCGCCCACGGTGAAGCCGAGCATGTCGTACAGCTCTCCTGCCGCTTCGAGATCCCGGACGACATGGACGACATGATCAAGACCGCGGGGCAAAGGCTTCTTCCTTCATCTGACAGCACGGGCGATGAGAGCACGGGCCGGACACGCGAATCCAGCGCCGATTGCCACCCTGCCGCGATCTGTGGATAGAGCGTGCGCAAATGGCCACGCGCCAGCGCGGCCTGCGGAAGCCGGCCGGGGCGCCTTCGCGGCACCGTCAGATGTGGGGAGATATAAAGGACGAGGCGGCGGCGAGCCCCAGGCCCGCCGCCCGCACGTCAGAACAGCCGGCTCTGCACGGCGGCGGCGCCGATGAAGGAGGCGAACAGCGGATGCGGCTCGAACGGCCGCGACTTCAGCTCCGGGTGGAACTGCACGCCGATGAACCAGGGATGGTCCGGATATTCGATGATCTCCGGCAGCAGCCCGTCCGGCGACATGCCGGAGAAGCGCATGCCGCAGGCCTCCAGCCGCTCGCGATAGGCGAGGTTCACCTCATAGCGGTGGCGGTGGCGCTCGGAGATGGCAGCGCCGCCATAGATCTCCGAAACGCGGCTGCCCTCGCTGAGGGCCGCGGGATAGGCGCCGAGACGCATGGTGCCGCCGAGATCGCCGTTGATCCCGCGCCGCTCCAGCTCGTTGCCGCGCAGCCATTCGGTCAGCAGGCCGACCACCGGCTCGTCGGTGGGGCCGAACTCGGTGGAATTGGCGTGCTCCACACCGGCGAGATTGCGCGTCGCCTCGATCACCGCCATCTGCATGCCGAAGCAGATGCCGAAATAGGGCACCCGCCGCTCGCGGGCGAAGCGCGCCGCGCGGATCTTGCCCTCGGCGCCGCGCTGGCCGAAGCCGCCCGGCACGAGGATGCCATGCACATGTTCGAGGAACGGCGCGGGGTCCTCCCGCTCGAAGATCTCGCTCTCGATCCAGTCGAGATTGACCCTCACATTATTGGCAAGGCCGCCATGGCTCAGCGCTTCGATGAGCGACTTGTAGGCGTCCTTCATCCCCGTGTACTTGCCGACGATCGCGATCGTCACCGCACCTTCGGGGTTGCGGATGCCGGCCTCGACCTTCTGCCAGCGGGAAAGATCGGGCTCGGGCGCCGGCTCGATGCCGAAGGCCGCGAGCACTTCCGTGTCCAGCCCTGCCTCATGATAGGCGGAAGGCACGGCATAGATGCTGTCGGCGTCGCGCGCCTCGATCACCGCGCTTTCGCGGACATTGCAGAACAGGCCGAGCTTGCGGCGCTCCTCGCGCGGAATCTCGCGATCGGTGCGGCAGAGCAGGATGTCCGGCGCAATGCCGATCGAGCGCAGCTCCTTCACCGAATGCTGCGTCGGCTTGGTCTTCAGCTCGCCGGCGGAAGGAATGAACGGCAGCAGCGTGAGATGCACATAGATGCAGTGCTTGCGCGGCAGTTCATTGCCGATCTGGCGGATCGCCTCAAGGAAGGGCATCGCCTCGATGTCGCCCACCGTGCCGCCGATCTCCACCAGCACGAAATCATAGCCCTCATTGCCCGTGAGCACGAAGTCCTTGATCGCGTTGGTGACGTGCGGAATCACCTGGATGGTCGCGCCGAGATAATCGCCGCGCCGTTCACGGGCGAGGATATCCTGGTAGATGCGGCCGGTGGTGATGTTGTCCTGCCGCGAGGCCGGACGTCCGGTGAACCGCTCGTAGTGACCGAGGTCGAGGTCGGTCTCGGCACCGTCATCGGTGACGAAGACTTCGCCGTGCTGATACGGGCTCATCGTGCCCGGATCGACGTTGAGATAGGGGTCGAGCTTGCGCAGCCGGGTCTTGTACCCACGAGCCTGCAGCAATGCACCGAGAGCGGCGGAAGCGAGGCCCTTGCCGAGCGAGGACACGACGCCGCCGGTGATGAAAATATAGCGCGCCATGGAATTCGGTTTCTAGCTGCAAAAACGCGATTCGACGAGAGCCCGTTTGGTCGGACGGACTCTCGCCTGTGGGTAAATGGAACGAAACCCCGATTCCGACCGGAATCGGAGCCTCGCGCGGATCACTGCGACTGCGGAACCTGCGGCGCCGCCGGGGCGGCGGGCGGCGCGGGCTGGGCGCCCTGGAGCTGGTCGAGCACCGTGCCGCCCGGAGCGGGAGCACCCGGAACCGAAGCGGGCGCGGAGAAGATGGTCGTGGGGCCACGACCCCAGCCGGCCAGAATCGTCAGGCTCAGGCTGGTGAGGAAGAACAGCCCCGCCAGAATGGCCGTCGCGCGGGTGAGCACATTGGCGGTGCCGCGGGCGCTGAAGAAGCCGCCGCCTCCACCGCCCCCACCGCCGATGCCGAGCCCACCGCCCTCGGAGCGCTGAATCAGCACAACGCCGATAAGGGCGAGCACCACCATGAGATGGATGACGATGATTACGGTCTGCATCTGACGCCTTCAAACTCGTGCAACGGCGGGCCAGCGATGCCCCGCCGCATTGGTTGGCGCGTTCCTACACGATTGCCGCCAGCGTTTCCAGCCGGTGCGATCAAGGAACGGTCATCAGGGGCTCAGGCCTATAGATAGGCACGCGCGATGGGAAGAAAAGTGTCCGCCTTCAGGCTCGCCCCGCCGACCAGCGCGCCGTCAACATCGCCGACCGAGAGAATCTCCGCGGCGTTCTCCGGCTTGACCGAACCGCCATAGAGCAGGCGCACGCCATTGGCCTCCGCGCCGAACCGCGCCACCAGCGTCTTGCGCATCTCGCCATGCATCTCGGCAATGTCATAGATGGTCGGCGTGAGGCCGGTGCCGATCGCCCAGATCGGCTCATAGGCGATCACGGTATTGGCAGCGGTCACACCCTCCGGCAGCGAGCCGGCCAGCTGGCGGCGCACCACGTCGAGCGCCCGGCCGGCATGGCGCTCGGCGTTGCTCTCGCCCACGCAGATGATCGCGGTCAGTTCCGCCCGCCACGCGGCCTCGGCCTTGGAGCGCACGAGCGCATCGGTCTCGCCATGGTCGGCGCGGCGCTCGGAATGACCCAGTATCACGGCGGACGCCCCGGTATCGGCGATCATCTCGGCCGAAATCTCCCCGGTGTGCGCGCCCGTCCCGCGCGAATGGCAGTCCTGCGCGCCGACGCCGACGCGGGACCCCAGCGCGACAACGGCAAAAGTCGACAGAAGCGTGGCCGGCGGCGCTACGAGCAGGTCGACCTTGGCCCTCAGCGCGGCATCATAGCCCGCCGTGATACGGCCGAATTCGGCAACGGAGGCCTTCAGGCCATTCATCTTCCAGTTGCCGGCTACCAGCGGTCGACGCCGTGACATTCGCTCTCGCCCCTTCACCTCAAGAACCTCAGAAAACACCTCATAGCAGGATGCGGCGGCGTTGGCAGGCGTCAAAATGAAAGGCAAATGAACGCATGAGCGACATTGCGGCCCGGGATAGGCGTCCCTATTATGCGCCCCTTTCGCGCGCCGGGCCTTTCGCCCGCATGACGCCCAACGAGAACACTGATGCTTGAGACGCTGCGCAAAAGCGCTTCCGGAATTGTCGCCAAAATCCTCATGGGCCTGCTGATCCTCTCTTTCGGGATCTGGGGCATCGCCGACGTGTTCCGCGGCTTCGGCAGCCAGACGCTGGCGACGATCGGTTCCTCCGAAATCACGGTGCCCGAGTTCCGCCAGCTCTATCAGGAGCGCCTGCAGCAGATCAGCCAGCAGCTCAAGCGCGGCATCACGCCGGATCAGGCGCGCGCCTTCGGTCTTCCCGACCAGGTGCTGAACGAGCGTCTGGCGGAAGCGGCGCTGGACGATCAGGCGAGCAGCCTCGGCCTTGCTTTGTCCGATGAGGAGATCGCCAAGCGCGTGCAGCAGAACCCGGCCTTCTTCGGCCCCTCCGGCAGCTTCGACCCGGCCTATTTTGCCCAGCTCCTGCGCCAGAACGGCTACACCGAAGCCCGCTTCGTCGATGCCGAGCGCCGTCTCGCGCAGCGCCAGCAGCTCATCCAGTCGATCGGCGGGGGAATCACCATTCCCACCGTGCTCAAGGACGCCGTGGCGCGCTTCGAGAATGAGGAGCGTTCGGTCAATTACGCGCTCCTCACGTCCACCTCGGTGACCCCGCCGGCGGATCCGAGCGAGGAGGAGCTGCGCAGCTTCTTCGAGGCACGCAAGGTGGCGTTCCGCGCGCCGGAATACCGCAAGGCCGATATTCTTGCCCTCACGCCGCAGGCTCTTGCCGGTGCCGAGAAGGTGACGGATGCCGAGGTGAAGGCCGCCTACGACGCCAATCTGTCGAGCTATGGCACGCCTGAGCGCCGCGTCGTGCAGCAGATCGTGTTCCCCAACGCCGACGAGGCGAAGGCGGCGGCGGACCGTATCGCGGCCGGCACGCCCTTCGCCGACATCGTCGCCGAGCGCAAGCTGGACACCAAGGACGTCGATCTCGGCAACGTGTCCCGTGGCGACATCTTCGACAAGGCTGTGGCCGATGCCGCCTTCGCGCTGCCGGAGAACGGCACCAGCGGCGTCGTGACCGGCCGTTTCGGCCCGGTTATCGTTCATGTCGGTGCGATCGCGCCCGGCACCGTCCAGCCGCTCGACGCGGTCGCCGGCCAGATCCGCCAGCAGCTGCAGCTCGATGCGGCGCGGCGCGAACTCCTGCAGAAATACGACCAGGTGCAGGACGAGCAGGCCGGCGGGGCGAAGCTCTCCGAGATCGCCACCAAGCTCGGCCTGACGCTTCAGAGCGTCGACACCGATGTCGTCGGCAAGACGCCGGATGGTAGTGCGATTCCCGAGATTCCCGGCCGCTCCGAAGTGCTGCGCGGCATCTTCGCCAGCGATGTCGGTGCGGAGAATGATCCCGTGCAGCTGCCGCAGAATGGCGGCTATGTCTGGTACGAGGTGCAGAGCATCACCCAGCCGCGCGACCGCACCTTCGACGAAGCGCGCGCCCCGGCGCTCGACCGCTGGAAGCAGGACAAGATCGCCGAGGAACTCGACAAGCGCGTCGAGGACATCAAGGCCAAGGTCGCCGCCGGCGAGAGCTTCGACAAGGTTGTGAGCGATGCGGGCCTCGAACTGCGCGCCGCCAACGGCCTGAAGCGCGGCCGCGCCGCCGATGGCATCCCGCAGGAAATCCTCGACGCGGTGTTCGAGGCGCCCAAGGGCGGCGTCGGCAGCGCGCTGGCCGAAGGCGGCGACAGCCGCATTCTGTTCAACGTCCTCAACGTCACCGTGCCGGCGGCGTCCACGCAGAACGACCGCGTGCTCGCCAATGTGCGCCAGGGCATGGAAAACGACCTGATGACCGAATACCTCGTCCAGCTGCAGAGCCAGCTCGGCACCCGCGTCAACCGGACCGCCCTCGAGCAGATCGTCGGCACCGACGCGGTGAATTGACGGGGCACGATGATGAGCCTGATGCCTGACGACACCGACTTCGCCGCGACCTATGCGCGTGGCGAAGCCCAGGTGGTCACGACCACGCTGATCGCCGATCTTGAAACGCCGGTCTCGGCCTTCCTCAAGATCGCCGGCGAGCGGGCGAACGCGTTCCTGCTCGAATCGGTCGAGGGCGGCGCCACCCGCGGGCGCTACTCCATGATCGGCATCGAGCCGGACGTGATCTGGCGCTGCCGCGGCAATGAAGCCGAGATCAACCGTCAGGCCGCCACCGATCCGGCGCGCTTTGAGCCCTGCCCCGACAAGCCGCTTGCCTCGCTGCGCAAGCTGGTCGCGGAGTCGCGCATCCATCTGCCCGAGGGCGCCCCTCCCATGGCGGCGGGCGTGTTCGGCTATCTCGGCTACGACATGGTCCGGCAAATGGAGCGTCTGCCGGAGGCCAAGCCCGACATTATCGGCGTGCCGGACGCGATCTTCATCCGCCCCACGGTGATGGTGGTGTTCGACGCCGTGCGCGACGAGATCACCGTTGTCACCCCGGTCCGCCCGCAGCCCGGCATCTCCGCCTCCGCCGCCTACGAGAAGGCGCGCGAGCGGCTGGACAGTGTCGTGGCCGCGCTCGACAGCGCGCTGCCGAACCTGCCGACCGAGGACGCCTTCCACCAGGCGGTCGCGCCGACCTCGAACACGACGCCCGAGACGTATCGGGCCATGGTCGAGCGGGCGAAGGAGTACATCCGCGCCGGCGACATCTTCCAGGTCGTGCTGTCGCAGCGCTTCGACGCGCCCTTCACCCTGCCGCCCTTCTCGCTCTACCGCGCGCTGCGTCGGATCAATCCGGCGCCGTTCCTGGTCTATTTCAACTTCGGCGGCTTCTCGCTGGTGTGCTCCAGCCCGGAAATCCTCGTCCGGCTGCGCGACGGCACCGTCACCATTCGCCCCATTGCCGGCACGCGCCGGCGAGGCGCCACGCCGCATGAGGACAAGGCGCTTGAGGCGGAGCTCCTGGCCGACCCGAAGGAGCGCGCCGAACATCTCATGCTGCTCGATCTCGGCCGCAACGATGTCGGCCGCGTCGCCAGGATCGGCACGGTAGAGGTGACCGATTCCTTCTTCGTCGAGCGCTACAGCCAGGTGATGCACATCGTCTCGAATGTCGAAGGCGAGATCGATCCGCGCCGCGACGCGCTCGATGCCCTCGCGGCCGGCTTCCCGGCGGGCACCGTCTCGGGCGCGCCGAAGGTGCGGGCGATGGAGATCATCGACGAGCTGGAAGCCGACAAGCGGGGCATCTATGCCGGCGCCATCGGCTATTTCGGCGCCGATGGCGAGATGGATACCTGCATCGTCCTGCGCACCGCCGTGGTAAAGGACGGGCGCATGCATGTTCAGGCCGGAGCGGGCATCGTCTACGACTCGGTGCCGGAGAGCGAGATGCAGGAATGCGTCAACAAGGCCAAGGCGCTGTTCCGCGCCGGCGAGGAAGCGGTACGCTTCGCGGCGAAGGCCGGCAGGGGGCAGTGATGGTCGTGATGGGTGACGTGCGGCGATGGCGGGGCTGGCGATAGGCGATATCGCGGGCCGCAGCGGCTTGACCCCGCGCCGGCAATCCCCCTAGAGCTTTTTGAGCCGGTACGGAGCCGGCGGAAAGACGCACGATGATCCTGCTCATCGACAATTACGACAGCTTCACCTGGAACCTCGTCCACTATATCGGCGGACTGGGCGCCGAGGTCGAGGTTCGCCGCAACGACGCCCTCACCGTCGACGAGGCGATGGCGCTGAAGCCCGAAGCCATCGTCATCTCGCCCGGCCCGGCGACCCCGAACGAGGCCGGCATCAGCTGCGACCTCATCGCCCGCGCGGCGCAGGACGGAGTTCCGGTGTTCGGCGTTTGCCTCGGCCATCAGGCCATCGGGCAGGTGTTCGGCGGCGAGGTCATCCGCGCGCCGCTGCCGATCCATGGCAAATTGTCCGAGGTGAAGCACAAGGACACCTCCGTGTTCCGCGGCATCAACGGTCCGTTCAAGGCGACGCGCTACCATTCGCTGGTGGTCCGTCGCGAGACGCTGCCGCCTGAACTCGACATCACCGCCGAGACCGATGACGGGCTCATCATGGGCCTGTCGCATCGCGACCTGCCGGTGCACGGGGTACAGTTCCACCCCGAGAGCATCGCTTCCGAGCACGGGCGGACGATCCTGAAGAATTTTCTCGATCTGGCGCGCGCCTGGAATGCGGGTCCGCGCCGGTCGCGCGCAGCCTGAAGCGAGCCGGGGCACATGCAGAATCTGAAGTCCATCATCGGCAAGATCGCCACCGGCACCACGCTCACCCGCGCGGAGGCGGCCTTCGCCTTCGACATCATGATGTCGGGCGAGGCCACGCCCTCGCAGATCGGCGCCATCCTCATGGGGCTGCGCGTGCGCGGCGAGGATGTCGAGGAGATCGCCGGCGCGGTCTCGACCATGCGCGCCAAGATGCTGCGGGTCGAGGCGCCGGCCGATGCCGTCGACGTGGTGGGCACCGGCGGCGACGCCTCCGGCTCCTACAACATCTCCACCTGTGCCTCCTTCATCGTCGCCGGCGCGGGCGTGTCGGTCGCCAAGCACGGCAACCGCGCGCTCTCGTCCAAATCCGGCGCCGCTGATGTGCTGACCGCTCTCGGCGTGAAGATCGACCTGACCCCGGCGCAGATCGCCCGCTGCATCAGCGAGGCCGGCATCGGCTTCATGTTCGCCCCGGCGCATCACCCGGCCATGAAGCATGTCGGCCCGACGCGGGTGGAGATGGGCACGCGCACCATCTTCAACCTCATCGGCCCGCTGTCGAACCCGGCCGGCGTGCAGCGCCAGATGGTCGGCGTCTTCGCCCGCACCTGGGTCGAACCGATCGCCGAGGTTCTGCGCACGCTGGGCTCGACGCATGCCTGGGTGGTGCACGGCTCCGACGGGCTGGACGAGATCACCACCACCGGCCCGACCCATGTCGCCGAGCTGAAGAACGGTGCCATCCGCAGCTTCGAGATCACGCCGGAGGAATTCGGCATTGCGCGCGCCAGCTCCGAGGACCTGAAGGGCGGGGACGGGGTGGAGAATGCCGCCGCGCTGCGCGCCGTGCTGGCCGGCGAGCCTAGCGCCTATGCCGACGTCTCGCTCTTGAACGCGGCTGCCGCGCTCATCGTCGCCGGCAAGGCGGATGGGCTGCCCGGGGCGCTGGAGATCGCACGCCAGAGCCTCAAGGGCGGCCATGCGGAAGCCGCGCTCGACCGGCTGGTGGCGGTCTCCGCCACCCTCGCGGAGTGAGGAGAAACGCCGTGGCCGACATTCTCGAGAAGATCGGCGCCTATAAGCGCGAGGAAATCGCGAGCGCCAAGCGCGAACGCCCGCTCGCCAGCGTGCGTGCGGCGGCCGAGGCGCAGGCGCCCACGCGCGGTTTCCTGAAGGCGATCGAAGCGAAGATCGCCGCTGGCCAGACCGCGCTGATCGCCGAGATCAAGAAGGCCAGCCCCTCCAAGGGGCTGATCCGTCCGGATTTCGATCCCCCTGCCCTTGCCCGCGCCTATGAGGCGGGCGGCGCGGCCTGTCTCTCCGTGCTCACCGACACGCCGTCCTTCCAGGGCGCGCCGGAATTCCTCACCAGCGCCCGCGCCGCCTGTTCGCTGCCGGCGCTGCGCAAGGATTTCATGCACGACACCTATCAGGTGTTCGAGGCGCGGGCCTGGGGCGCGGACTGCATCCTCGTCATCATGGCCTCGGCCGACGACGCGCTGGCGCTCGATCTCGTGGAGACCGCGCACGGCCTCGGCATGGACGCGCTGGTCGAGGTGCATGACGGCGCCGAGCTCGACCGCGCGCTGAAGCTGCCAGCCCGCCTCATCGGCATCAACAACCGCAATCTGCGGACCTTCGACGTGACGTTGGAGACTTCCGAGCGCCTCGCCCCGCGCATTCCGGCGGACCGGGTCATCGTCGGCGAGAGCGGCATCTTCACGCCGGACGACATGGCGCGGCTGGCGCGCGTGAACATCCGCACCATCCTCGTCGGCGAAAGCCTGATGCGGCAGGACGACGTGGCGGCGGCGACGCGCACGCTGCTCGCGCCATCCTCCGCCGTGGCAAGCTGACCATGGTGGACGAGCCGCACCTCACCCATCTCGACGCCTCCGGCGCGGCGAACATGGTCGATGTCGCCGACAAGGCCGTGACAGACCGCGTGGCGGTGGCCGAGGGCGCGGTGCGCATGCAGCAGGCGACGCTCGACCTCATCCTCTCCGGCAACGCCAAGAAGGGCGACGTGATCGGCACGGCCCGCCTCGCCGGCATCATGGCGGCCAAGCGCACGCATGAGCTGATCCCGCTCTGCCATGCGCTGCTGCTGTCCAAGGTGGCGGTGGAAATCGAGCCCGACACCACCCTGCCCGGCCTCACCGTCCGCGCCACCGTGCGCACCAGCGGCCAGACCGGGGTGGAGATGGAGGCACTCACCGCCGTCTCCGTCGCCTGCCTCACCGTCTACGACATGGCAAAGGCGGTCGATCGCGGCATGTGCATCGAGGCGGTGCGGCTGCTTGAGAAATCCGGCGGCCGTTCCGGCCACTGGAAGAGCGAATAGCGGAGGCCGATCATGGCGCTGATGCCGGTCGAGGAGGCGCTGACCCGCCTCCTCTCCTCCGCCGCGCCGCTGGGCGCCGAGCGCGTGCAGCTATGGGACGCCGCCGGTCGCGTGCTGGCCGAGCCGGTGATTGCCCGACGCACCACACCCGGCGCCGACGTTTCCGCCATGGATGGCTACGCCCTGCGCGCCGCCGACGCGGCGCAGGTGCCCGCCACGCTGCGGCTGATCGGCGAATCCGCTGCCGGACGGCCCTTCCCCGGCCATGTCGAACCCGGCACCACGGTGCGCATCTTCACCGGCGCCGTCATGCCCGAGGGCGCGGACGCCGTCGTCATCCAGGAAGACACGCGGCGCGACGGCGACCACGTCACCATGACCGAGGCCGCCACGGCCGGCCGCCACATTCGCCGCGCGGGCGGCGACTTCGCGGCGGGCGAAGCCGTGCTTCCCGCCGGCCACCGGCTGCGCCCGCGCGATCTTGCGCTGGCCGCCTCCGCCGACATTGCCGAACTGGTCGTCACGCGCCGTCCCCGCATCGCCCTGCTCTCGACCGGCGACGAGCTGGTGCGGCCCGGCGCCGGCGCCGGCTCGCATCAGGTGATTCTCTCCAACGTCTATTCCGTCGGCGGCCTCGCCCGGCAGGCCGGCGCCGAGGTGGTCGATCTCGGCATCCTCCCCGACGACATGGACGCGACGCAGCAGGGCGTGCGCGCCGCGCTGGAGGGCGGCTTCGACGTCATCGTGACGACCGGCGGCGCTTCGGTCGGCGATCATGATCTCATCGCTCCGGCCCTCACCGCGCAGGGCGTCGCGCTCGCAGTCCACAAGATTGCGCTGCGGCCTGGCAAACCGTTGATGTTCGGCCGTTCGGACGCAGGCACGGGGCGCACGCATGTTGTCGGCCTGCCCGGCAATCCGGTCTCGGCCCATGTGTGCGCACTCCTCTATCTCGTTCCGCTGCTCAAGGCGTTGCAGGGCCTCGCTATTCCCGCCCGGGTGCCGCTGCGTCCCGCCATTCTTGGCGCGGACGTCAAGGCCAACGAGATGCGCATGGACTTCCAGCGCGCCGAGACGATCGGGCATGAGGGCGGATTGCCCGTAGTGCGCCCTCTCCCGGTTCAGGACAGTTCCATGCTGTCCGTGCTCGCGCGCGCCGACGTGCTGCTGGTGCGCCAGCCTCACGCACCGGCGGCGAAGGCTGGCGAGCCCTGCGAGATTCTCCCGCTGGAGGATTGACCGGCGGCGCCCGCCCCTGTGTGCTGGTGCCGGGGTTATGGGGAAAGCAGGCCGATGGACATCAATCTTCCCGACGTGCTCGCCGAGGTCGAGGCGGCCTTTGCCCGCTATGAGCAGGCGCTGGTGAGCAACGACGTCGCCGGACTCGACGCGCTGTTCTGGGATCACCCGACGACGCTGCGCTATGGCGGCGGCGAGAATCTCTACGGCATCGAGGCCATCCGTGCCTTCCGGGCCGCCCGCTCGCCGGCGGGGCTTGAGCGTAGCCTCGACGGCACGCAGATCACCAGCTATGGCCGCGATTTCGCGGTGGCCTCCACGCTGTTCCGCCGCGCTTCGACCCCCGGCAAGGTCGGCCGCCAGATGCAGACCTGGATGCGCACGCCTGAGGGTTGGAAGGTCGTCGCCGCCCATGTCAGCCTGATCGACGAACCCACCGGCTGAAATTCGGCCCAACTGCCGCCGCGCAAGCGTGATAAAGACGCGACGTCACGGTACTTTCAGCCCGCGACTCGCTCCTGCCGGTAATTCCGTTCATGTCCGTTCTGCCCATCCGCCCTTCCGACAGCGCTCCTTCCGGGACCGGTCGCCGCGTGACGCGGGCGGAGGAGCTTCGCCTGCAGCTGGCGGATGAGATTACCCGCGGCAAGCTGCCGCCCGGGACCACGCTGGACGAGACCGCGCTCGCCACCCGCTTCGGCGTCTCCCGCACGCCGGTCCGCGAGGCGATCCGGGAACTCGCCGCCTCAGGTCTGGTCGACAGCCGCCCGCATCGCGGCGCCGTCGTCGCCCGTCCGAGCGTCGAGCGCCTGCAGAACATGTTCGATGTCATGGCCGAGCTGGAAGCGCTGTGCGCCGGCCTCGCCGCCCTGCAGATGACGCCGCCCGAGCGCCGCCGGCTGGAAGAACTGCACGCCACCATGGGCGAACTCATGCGTCTTGGCGATTTCGCCGCCTACCGCGACGCCAATGAGCAGTTCCATGCCTCCATCTACGCCGGCAGCCACAATGACTATCTGGTCGAGATGACGGTCGGCACGCGGCGGCGGCTGTCGCCGTTCCGGCGCGCCCAGTTCCGCGCCCTCGGTCGGCTGGCTCTCTCCCATATCGAGCACGACCGGGTGGTGACGGCCATCGCGCGTGGAGACCGCGACGGCGCCTCGCAGAACATGCGCAGCCATATCGCCATCGTGCACGACGCCTATGAGCAATACGCTCAGACTATATAGATCAATATCTTATGCGTATTTTCTGACTCAATTCATCAACCTGCCGCGACGACAGTCGCGGCCCGGCGCGCCGCTTCATCCGCGAGAAAATTGCGCCATCCGCCGAACTCCGTGATGTCGCGCGCGAGGTCGGCTGCGGCACCTTCCATCAGGAAGCCCTTCACCTCGGAACCATCCAGCAGGGTCACGGTGCCGATGCCGAGCGGAGCAGGTATGCCCGCCACGAGACGCCCGAAGGCGGCCGCCGGCAACGTCCAGATCTCGCAATCGATCGGGGCGCCAGATCCCGCACGTCCGCGCAGCAGGCCGGGACGGCGCACCCGCCCTTCGGGCAGGAGATAAAGCCGGTAATCCGCACTGGTGCGGGCCGCCCGGACGAACACGCCGCCGGCCGCGACCAGATCGCCATTCAGCGGAAGGCCGGACAGATGGGCGCCGAACAGCGCCACGTCGCAGAAGCCCGGCGCCGGCTTTGGGGCGCGTTCCCTCAGCGCCGGCTGCGGCGCTCCCGTTGCGCCGAGCGTCAGTCCCGTATCGGCATGGAAGGCCGCGCCGAGCGAGGCCAGGTGCGCGTCGCGGCCCGCCGGGGCCAGCAGCGTGATGCCCGCGGGCGCGCCATCCGCGCGGATTTCGGACGGCACCGCAAGGGCGCACATGTCGAGCAGATTCACGAAATTCGTATAGAGCCCGAGATTGCTGTTGAAGCGCACCGGCTCCTGCAGCATCTCCGCCACCGTGTAGACGGTCGGCATGGTCGGCACCATCAGCGCATCAAGGCCCGACAACGCCTCGCGCGCCAGCGCGCGCAGCTCCGCAAGACGATACTGCCCGCGAAACCCATCCACCGCCGTAAAGCCCCGCCCCTGCTCGATAATGGCGCGCACCACGGGATGGAACGCTTCCGGGCGCGCGTCGAGAAAAGCCCCCACCGCCGCGAAGCGCTCCGCCACCCACGGCCCCTCATAGAGCAGCCGCGCCGTCTCGAAGAACGGCTCCATGTCGATCTCTGTGATGCTTGCGCCCATCGCCTCCATGCGCTCGATAGCGGCACGGAAGGCCCCCTCCGCCAATCGGTCACCAAAGCTGGAGCGCTGCTGCGCGCGGGGCACCGCGATCCGCGCGCGGGCGGGGAACCCACCCAGCGCGCCGACCGGCAGGGCCCGCGAATAGGGATCCGCCTCGTCCGCCCCCGCCATAAGCCGGGTGGCGAGAAAAGCGTCCTCCACCGTCAGCGCGAAAACCGATACGCAGTCGAGCGAACGGCAGGCCGGCACCACGCCGCTCGCCGAAACCAGCCCCACGCTCGGCTTGAGGCCCACGATGTTGTTGAGCCCCGCCGGCACGCGGCCCGAACCGGCCGTATCCGTGCCCAGCGCCAGCGGCACAAGCCCGGCCGCCACAGCGACAGCCGAGCCCGAACTCGACCCGCCCGGCACCAGATCGGCACGCACCGCATTGCGCGGCGTGCCATAGGGCGAGCGCGTGCCGTTGAGGCCGGTGGCGAACTGGTCGAGGTTGGTCTTGCCGATGACGATGGCGCCGGCCCGGCGCAGCCGCGCCACGCTCGCCGCATCGCGCGTCGCCAGATAGGCAAAGTCCGGGCAGCCGCAGGTCGTCGGCAGGCCGGCAACGTCGATATTGTCCTTCACGGCGAAGGGAATGCCGTAAAGCGGCAGATGCGCCGGATTGGTCCCGTCGAGCGCTCTCAGTGCGGCCTCAACATGCGCCTGCGTCGCCAGGCTGGTGAAGATGGCGGGATCGCCGTGACGCTCGATCAGCGCAAAGCAACGCGCAATCGTCTCCGCCGGGCGCACGCGCCCCGCACGATGGGCGGCGATGAGGTCAGCAACAGTTCCGATCAAGCGACCCAACCTTTCATGAAGCAGATCCAAATTATGCACGCGGCTTAGGCAAATCGGAAGTGATTGCATACAACTTTCCGGACATTCTGCGCCTGCGTTAGGCCGCCCTTTACCCATTGTGGAACACAAAAAGAACGGATAGTGTTTGTTCGTGATTTGTTTCCTCTTCGGCCTGACGGATCGAGATCGATGCTCACCCGCAAACAGCACGAGCTGCTGCTCTTCATCGACGAACGCCTCAAGCGTGACGGCGTCCCGCCGTCCTTCGAGGAGATGAAGGAGGCTTTGGATCTCCGATCGAAATCCGGCATCCATCGCCTGATAACGGCGCTCGAGGAACGCGGCTTCATCCGTCGCCTGCCCAACCGGGCCCGTGCCCTGGAGGTGCTGCGCCTGCCGGAAGATGCACAGCCGACACGCGCGCGCGGCTTCTCCCCGAGCGTGATCGAAGGGTCGCCGTCACGCCTCGCCCGTCCGCAGGTCGAGGACGATACGCGGCACACGGTCTCCATACCGCTGGTCGGCCGCATCGCCGCCGGCTCCCCCATCTCCGCCATCCAGTCGCGCGACAACACGATCAGCATGCCGCCTGAGATGGTGTCGGGTGGCGAACACTTCGCCCTCGAAGTGCGCGGCGATTCGATGATCGAGGCCGGCATCTTCGACGGCGACCTCGCCCTGATCCGGAAGGGTGACACGGCCAATAACGGCGATATCGTCGTCGCGCTGATCGACGACGAGGACGCGACGTTGAAGCGCCTGCGCCGCAAGGGCGCCTCCATCGCGCTCGAGGCGGCCAATCCGGCGTATGAGACACGCATCTTCGGCCCGGATCGCGTGCGTATCCAGGGCAGGCTGGTCGGGCTGTTCCGCCGCTACTGACGCGCCTGCCCCGTTCACGGCGCCACGTCCGGCGAATCGGTGGGATCGTTCGGCACCGTCTGGAGGACCGCACCGCTGTTGGGCGGCGAAGGACGGGGCAGCGGCGCGCCGTTCGTGCCGCCGGCCACCTCCCATGGGCGGGTGCGCCTGCCGCCGGCGCTTTCGAGCTGCCAGGCGGCCCGATCCTGATCCGCCTCCTCGCCGCCAATGAGAAACGCGGCCGTCGCCTCCATATTGCTGCGCGGATCGATACGGATCACGGTCGCGGCGCAGCTGGCGGGCGGCGCGTGTCGCGTCACCAGCAGGCTGGCGCGGCGGCAGTCTTCTTCAAGTGAATTCGGATCGCGCGACAGCGCAACGATCTCTCCGCGCCGGTCACGCAAGGTGCAGCCGAGCGGGTCGCAGGCCGCCGCCGCCGCCACATCCGATGCGCCAGCGCGTCCGCGCTCGCCTTCCGCGCTCAACCGGCCGGCAAGGCCGGCATCGCGATCGCCCATCACGGCGATACGCCCATCCACACCGCGCACAGCCACGGTGCGCCCCTCGCGGTCGACCAGCACGTCGGGCCGCGGCATCGTCTGATAGAGCCACAAAGCGGCCGCAAGGCAGAGCGGCGCCAGGAGCAGCAGGCGCGTACGCAGCAGGCAGATAGCGACCAAAGCGAGGCTGAGCAGCACCATGCTGGCCATCGGCATGGCGCGTATGCCGCGATCCGCGCCGGGCACGGACGCGACCATGTCGGAGATGCGCACCATCAGCGCGATACCCCACCCCATGGCGTGCCACGCCACATCGTCCCAGCCGAATGGCATGAGCACGGCACCGACCAGCCCCGCCGGCATCACGACAAGCGAGACGACCGGCATCGCCGCGAGATTGGCGAGAAGGCTGAGCGGCGCCAGCCGCTGGAAATGAAACGCCGCATAGGGCGCCGTGGCGAGCCCCGCGGCGAGCGAGGTGAGGAGGAGCGCCGCGATGTAACGGGTCGGCACGCGCAGCACGCGGCCCAGCATCGTGTCCGCCGCGCCTATGAGCGCCGGGGCCGACACCAGATGGCCCCAGCGCTCATAGGCGGCGACCAGCGCCAGCGTCGCGGCGAAGGACATCTGTGCGCCCGGATCGAGGATAGCCCACGGCGTCAGCACCATCACGACCAGCGCCGCCAGCGCCAGGGTGCGCAGCGTCAGCGCCGGCCGGCCGAGCATAACGCCCGCAAGCACGATGAGCGTCATGGCATAGGCGCGCTGCGTCGGCACCTCGGCGCCGGAAAGCACCAGATAGAAGCTCGCGGCAAGCGCGGCCGGGAGCGCAGCCCAGGCCTTGATGGGAAAGCGCAGCGCAGCCATCGGGAACAGCGCCAGTAGCGCGCGCACCACGAAGAACACCGTGGTCGCCACCAGCGCCATATGCAGGCCGGAGATGGAGAGAATGTGCGACAGGCCGGAAATGCGCATGCTCTCCTCGACGGGCTCGGGCACCCCGTCGCGCAGGCCTGTCACCAGCGCCACGGCGACACCCGCCTCCATGCCGCTGAGAGAGGCCCTGATACGCCCGGCGATCGCCTCGCGCGTGGCGTCGAGCCAGGCGGCGGCCCGGAGATCGAGCGGCAGCGGCCTTGGTGCCGGCGCCGGCTGCACCCGGCCGAGCCCGAAGCCCGTGGCACCTATGCCGTCGAACCACATGGAACGGCCGAAATCGAAACCGCCGGGATAGGCCGCGCCGGGTGGCGGCGCGAGGCTCGCCCGCAGCGCAATATGTTCGCCGATCGCCGGCGGCTGCGTGGTGGTGAGCGTCACCCGCACCCGCTCCGGCGTCGCGCCCTTGGCAACCCGCCCTTCGCGCCCAAGGCGCGTCACCCGAAGCGTGATCCGGCTGCCGCGCGGGCGCTGCTCGGCGGCCTCGACGAAACCGGCGACCTCGACGCTCTGGAGCGGCGCGGCGAGCACGGGATGGGCGATGCGCTGCACCTGGAACGAGGCAACCGCGAAACCCGCCGCGATGGCGGCCAGCAGGGCAAACATGTGGAAGCCGAGGGGATGTGCGCGCAGGGCGATCGCCAGCCCGAGGAAACCCGCCATCGGCACCAGCCCGACATAAGGCAGGGGCTCATGCGCAGCCCCGAAATAGAGCGCAGCGCCGGTTGCGATGGCGACCGGCAGAAACAGGAAGCCGCGCCGGTCCTCCAGTTCGCGCGTGAGGCAGCCGGACAGACCGGCGAAAAGCGCGGCGTAGAACGGGTGCAGGGACGGCAAAAGTGCCAGAGGCCGAAAGCCATTGCCGCCCGCACGCGCGCCAAGCGCGGTGGCGCGCGCGGCGCGGCGCGTGTCCTCTCCTGATCCAGGCACCGGCGTCTGTGTCACGACCGCCCCGCATCTGCCCGCGACGCCGGTCAGACCCGACCTGCGCGTGGGCTCCGGCTCCTTTTCCCATGCCGGACAGCATGGTACACGCAGCGTCCGCGCCCGCCATGCTTTGACGCCGCCGATTTCGGCGGCGCGAGACGGAAGAAACATGTCCGAGACAGTCGTTACCCGCTTTGCTCCCTCCCCCACCGGCTTCCTGCACATCGGGGGCGCGCGCACCGCGCTGTTCAACTGGCTCTATGCCCGCGCCAAGGGCGGCAAGATGCTGCTGCGCATCGAGGACACGGACCGCCAGCGTTCGACGCCAGAAGCCATCGATGCCATCATCGACGGGCTGAAATGGCTCGGCATCGACTGGTCAGGCGAGGTGATCTACCAGTTCGCCCGCGCCGCGCGTCACCGCGAGGCGGTGGAGCAGATGATTGCCGCGGGCCGCGCCTATCCCTGCTATGCCAGCGCGCAGGAGCTGGAGGAGATGCGCGAGACCGCCCGCAAGGAGGGCCGCCCCCCGCGCTACGACGGGCGCTGGCGCGACCGCCCGGCCTCCGACTACCCCACGGACCGCAAACCGGTGTTCCGCCTCAAGGCGCCGACCGAAGGCGAGACGGTGATCGAGGATCTGGTGCAGGGCCGCGTGGTGATCCCGAACAAGGATCTCGACGATCTGGTGCTGCTGCGCTCGGACGGCACGCCGACCTACATGCTCTCCGTGGTGGTCGACGACCACGACATGAATGTCACCCACATCATCCGCGGCGACGATCACCTCACCAATGCCGCGCGCCAGACGCAGATCTACCATGCGCTGGGGTGGAACGTGCCGAAGATGGCGCATATCCCGCTCATCCATGGGCCGGACGGCGCCAAGCTGTCCAAGCGCCACGGCGCGCTCGGCGTCGATGCCTATCGTGCCATGGGCTACCTGCCGGCGGCGCTGCGCAACTATCTGGTGCGTCTCGGCTGGAGCCATGGCGACCAGGAGATCTTCTCGACCGACGAGATGAGCGCTCTGTTCGATCTCGACCGCGTCGGCCGCTCCGCCGCGCGCTTCGACTTCGCGAAGCTTGAGAGCATCAACGGGCTCTATATGCGCGCGACGCCGGATGCGGAGTTGCTCGCGGCCATTGACGCGCTGCTGCCCCACATCCCCGAGGGCGCGGAGATCGCGAGCGCGCTGACGCCGGAGCGCCGCGCGCAGCTGCTCGCCGCCATGCCGGGCCTCAAGGAGCGCGCCAAGACGCTGGTCGAGCTCATCGACAGCGCCGCCTATATCTGGAAGTCGCGCCCCTTCGCGCTGGAGGAAAAGGCAGCCGCCCTGCTGACGCCGGAAGCGCGCCAGCTGCTGGCCGCGACGGTCGAGCCCCTCGCCGCCCTGCCGGAATGGACGGCCGCCTCCACCGAGGCCGCCGTGCGCGCCGTCGCCGAGGCGAAGGGCGTCAAGCTCGGCGCCCTCGCCCAGCCGCTGCGCGCCGCCATGACGGGGCGCACAACCTCGCCGGGCATTTTCGACGTGCTGGCGGTACTCGGGCGCGAGGAGACACTGGCGCGCATCAACGACCAGAGCGCGGTGTCTGGCGCCAACTAGGCGCCATATCGCGGCTGCGAATGCGACAAACGCCTGTATAGAAAGGGTTCCGCCCTCATTTCAATCCGCCGTTCGCTGCGCTTGCGAGGAAAGTTCTAAACCGCTACGACTTCCCCCCGACCGGGCCGAAGAGAGGCACATCCCCGCCTCCCGCCGCGTGTCGAAAGGCACGGCCCACGCCCGCAATCTGCGCACCGTATTCTCGGTTCCATATGCTCAGGGAGGCCCCGCATGGACGCCATAGACGACACCTCGGCCAAAGTCGCCAAACTCACCATTGGCAACGAAAGCTGGGACCTTCCCATCCTCAAGGGCACCATCGGCCCTGATGTCGTCGACATCGGCAAGCTGTACGGCCAGACCGGCCTCTTCACCTACGACCCCGGCTTCACCTCGACCGCCGCCTGCGAAAGCGCGATCACCTATATCGACGGCGACGAAGGCGTGCTGCTCTATCGCGGCTATCCCATCGACCAGCTGGCCGAGACCGGCGACTTCCTCGAAACCTGCTACCTGCTGCTTTACGGCGAGCTGCCGACCGCCGCCCAGAAGGCAGATTTCGATCATCGCGTCACGCGCCACACCATGGTGCACGAGCAGATGAGCCGGTTCTTCCACGGCTTCCGCCGCGACGCCCATCCGATGGCGGTCATGGTCGCTTCGGTCGGCGCGATGTCGGCCTTCTATCACGACAGCACGGACATCTCCGACCCGCAGCAGCGGATGATCGCCTCGATCCGCATGATCGCGAAGATGCCGACCCTGGCCGCCATGGCCTATAAATACTCCATCGGCCAGCCCTTCGTTTATCCGAAAAACGACCTGGATTTCTCCGCGAACTTCCTTCGCATGTGCTTCTCGGTGCCGTGCGAGGAGTACAAGGTCAACCCGATCCTCTCCCGCGCCATCGACCGCATCTTCATCCTGCACGCCGATCACGAGCAGAACGCCTCGACCTCGACCGTGCGCCTCGCCGGCTCTTCCGGCGCCAACCCCTTCGCCTGTATCGCCGCCGGCATTGCCTGCCTGTGGGGGCCCGCCCATGGCGGCGCCAACGAGGCGGCGCTCAAGATGCTCGGCGAGATCGGCTCGGTGGACCGCATCCCCGAATACATCAAGCGCGCCAAGGACAAGAACGATCCGTTCCGCCTGATGGGCTTCGGCCATCGCGTCTACAAGAACTATGATCCGCGCGCCAAGATCATGCAGAAGACCTGCCATGAAGTGCTCGGCGAACTCGGCATCAAGGACGACCCGCTGCTCGACATCGCCGTCGAGCTGGAGCGCATCGCGCTGCAGGACGAGTATTTCGTCGAGCGCAAGCTGTACCCGAACATCGACTTCTATTCGGGCATCACGTTGCGGGCGCTCGGCTTCCCGACCTCCATGTTCACCGTGCTGTTCGCCCTCGCCCGCACCGTGGGCTGGATCGGCCAGTGGAAGGAAATGATCGAGGATCCGGGCCAGCGCATCGGCCGCCCGCGCCAGCTCTACACCGGCGCCACCAAGCGCGACTACGTGCCGATCGCCCGCCGCAAGTGAGGCGACAGGTCGCGCAGCCGGCACGGCACGCGCTAGGCTTCGGACAAGTGGCATGATCTGATCGGGAAACCCCGCCTTCCGGACTGGAAGGCGGGGTTTTTCATTTTGTGGCTTCCGCCAGCGTTTCCAGCACCGCCTGTGCGGCGCGCAGGCCCGGCGGCGGATCGCCTGCCCCCAGAACCGCGTCAAGCCGCGCGAAGGCAGCAAGCTGCGCCTCACGCTCCGCGCCGCCCTCGATCAGCCGCGCGAGCTTTTCCGCCATGTCGGGCGGATCGATGTGCCATTGCAGATATTCCGGCACAGCCTGCTCGCGCAGGATCAGGTTCGGCAGGATCGCCGTCTTCACCAGGATGAAATAGGGCACGATGCGCCCTTCCAGCCAGGGCACGCGATAGGCGGCCACGGTGGGGATGCCGGCCAGCGCCAGTTCCAGCGTCACCGTGCCGGAGGCCGCCAGTGCCGCACGGGCGACGCGAAAGGCGGCGCGCTTCTCCGCCTCATCGACGATGATACGCGGACGCACCGGCCAGCGCGCCACCGTCTCCTCGACCTGGGCGAGACGACGCGGCAGGGTCGGCAGCACCAGCTCGACATCCGGCATCCGCCGCTGCAGCAGCGTCAGAACCTCGCCGAACGCGGCACCGAGCCGGGCAAGTTCCGCTCGCCGGCTGCCGGGCAGCACCAGCACGACCGGAGGCTTCGCCTCGCGACGCTCTGCCTCCTGCGCATTCGGCCGCAACTGGTCGAGCTCGGCCAGCAGGGGATGGCCGACATAGGTTGTCTTCGGCCCGCCAAGCGCGCGCATCGCCTCCGGCTCGAACGGCAGCAGCGCGAGCACCCGGTTGAAATCCGGCGCCATCGCCTTGGCACGCCCCGGCCGCCACACCCACACGGTCGGCGCGACATATTTGACGATCGGCAGTTTCGGGAGCTTTGCCCGCACCCTGCGGGCGACCCGATGCGTGAAGTCCGGCGCATCGACCAGTACGAGAATGTCCGGCGGCTTGGCGGCGATGGCATTGGCGGTGTCGCGCATGCGGCGCAGGATGCGTGGAAGACCCGCAATCACCTGCGCAAAGCCCATCGCGGTGATGTCTTCCATCGGGAACAGCGAGACGAGCCCCTGCGCCTGCATGCGCTCCCCGCCGACGCCGCGGAAGTGAACGCCGTCGGCGTGCAGAAGCCGCAGCTGCGCCATCAGCCCGGCAGCGAGGCTGTCGCCGGATTCCTCGCCCGCAACGATGAAGACGTCGAGCGGCCGGTTCGGCAGGGCGGGGCTCATTCGGCAGCGCCCGCATCCGGCGGCAGGCCGTAGACGAACAGCCCGGCCGCATCCGCCGCTCGGATGAGCGCCGCCATGTCGGCAACGATCACCCCGCCCGCCTCTACCGCGATGCCGGCAAGGCCCGCTTTCGCTGCGCCTTCGACCGTGCGCACACCCAGCGAGGGCATGTCGAGCCGCAGATCCTGCCCGCGCTTGGGCAGCTTGACCAGCGCGCCGCACCGCGCCGGACGGGTGATGCGGCCGATCCGCCGCAGCTCGGCGACACGCGCCAGCATCAGGTCGGTGCCCTCCGCCGCCTCCATCGCCACGACATGGCGCTGCATCACCACCAGCCCCTGGCCGATATCCAGCGGTCCGGTGACGGTGAGCGCGTGCCGGGCCACCTCGACATCGTCCATCTCCTCGCGGGACGGCGCGACGGCGCCGAGCTGGCCGGCCGGCATCAGGATTTCGGGAGCCACCTCATGCGCGCCGACCAGCCGGAAACCAGCCTCTTCGGCGATGCGGCCGATGCTGGTGAGCAGATGGTCGTCACCGCCGCGCAGCATGCTGAAGATGCGCGGCAGCAGCATCAGCGTCGCCCAGTCGAAGCGGATGTCGCGCAGACGCGGGCGCAGCACATTGCCGATGAACACCACCTCGCGGCAGCCGCGACGCTTCATCTCGCCGCGCAATTGCCCGAAGCTGCCGATGCGGGTCCACACATGCGGCCAGGCCGAGAAATCGGCATCGGCAAAGCCCCGCACGGGAAACAGCACGACCTCGCGCCCGGCCTGGCGCGCGGCGGTGGCGACCGCCAGCGGGAAGGCGCCTCCGCCGCAGATGATGGCAAGCGGGCCGCCCGCCGTCGCGGCAGCCATCTCAGGCGGCTTCGGGCTCACCGGCATGACCGGCATCATCCGGCACCGTCAGCCGACGCTTGGCGCCGCTGCGGACGAAATCCACCACATGCAGCACATTGGCATCGTCGGCGAACTGCTCCGCCACCCGCTCGGCACGCTCGCTCAGCGTGCCGGCGCTGTAGAACAGCTCGCGATAGGCGGCGCGCAGGGAGTGGATCTGCGGCCGCGAGAAGCCGCGCCGCTTCATGCCGATGATGTTCAAACCACCAAGACCGGCACGACCATAGATCATCGCGCCAAACGGAATAAGGTCATGCTGCAACCCGCACAGCCCGCCGACGATCGCATTGTCGCCGATGCGCACGAACTGGTGGATCGCCGCCATGCCGCCAAGGAAGACATTGTCGCCCACCGTCACATGTCCGGCGAGCGTCGCATTATTGGCGAAAATGACGTTGGAACCGACAACACAGTCATGAGCGACATGACTGTTGACCATGAACATGCACCCGTCCCCAACCACGGTCTCCATATGGCCGCCAGCGGTTCCGGTATTCATGGTCACATGTTCGCGGATGATACAGTTGCGCCCGATTACCAGCCGGCTCGGTTCGCCCTTGTAGTGAAAGGACTGCGGCGGGAACCCAAGCGAGGCAAACGGGTAGACCGAACTGCCCTCGCCAATGGTGGTGTGACCGGAAATCGCAACATGCGAAACGAGGCGCACACCTGCCTTCAGCTCGACATTGGCGCCGACAGTGCAGAAGGGACCGATCTCCACGCCCTCGCCAAGAATGGCGCCATCCTCGACGCGCGCCGTGGCGTCGATCTTCGCCGAAGATACGTTCATTACTTCTTTGCCCCTTGGGCGATCATCGCGCTCACTTCGGCCTCGGCCACCAACTGGCCGTCAACCTTTGCCTCGCCACGGAACCACCACATGTTCCGCCGCTTGCTCATCTGCGTCATGTGGTATTCCAGCACGTCGCCAGGCACCACCGGACGCCGGAACTTCGCCTTGTCGATGGTCATGAAATAGACCAGCGAGGGCGGTCCGCCGGCGGCCAATTCGAACAGACAGACCGCCCCGGCCGTCTGCGCCATTCCTTCGAGAATCAGAACCCCCGGCATGACGGGGTTATCCGGGAAATGCCCCTGAAAGTGCGGCTCATTGGCCGATACGTTCTTGATGCCAACTGCCCGCTTGTCACCCACGATGTCGATGATCTTGTCGACCATCAAAAAGGGGTAGCGATGGGGCAGCGCCGCCAGAATACGCAGGATGTCGGCTGACCCGAGGGAGGCGGTCTCGACTGTACCTTCGGCCTTCACGTCCATGTCCTTCACTGCCTTGTCTGGTCAGCTGCCCGCCGGGCGCTCGCCGCGCGCCAGACGCTGGACAGCCATCACTTCACGGAACCACTCGCGCATAGGCCGGGCAGGAGAACCGCCCCATTCCACGCCCGGCGGCACGTCATCCTTGACGTTGCTGGTCGCCGCGATGCGCGCCCCGTCGCCGATGCGGACATGACCGATCACACCGACCTGTCCCCCCAGCATGACGAAATCGCCCAATGTCGCGCTGCCGGCAATGCCTGCCTGCGAGACGATGATGCAATGCCGGCCGATCACGACGTTGTGGGCAATCTGTACAAGATTGTCGATCTTGGTGCCCTCGCCAATCACCGTGTCGCGCAAACCGCCGCGATCGATCGTCGTCCCCGCGCCGATCTCGACATCGTCCTGCAGAATGACCCGCCTGATCTGCGGAATCTTCGCGTGCCCCCTCGCCCCGCCAAGATAGCCGAAACCATCCTGACCGATGCGGGCGCCAGGGTGAACGATGACACGGTTGCCGAGAAGCGTGTGAATGAGCGAAACCCCGGCGCCAATCGAGCAATCCCGACCAATGCGCACCCCCGCACCGATCACCGCACCGGCCGAGATAACCGTGCCTGCGCCGACCTCCGCACCCGGCCCGATCACCGCGCCCGGGTCGACCGTTACGTCATCCTCAATGCGAGCCTGCGGATGAATGACCGCCCCAGCGGCGATTCCGGGCTGCCCGAAGACGGAGCCGGGTCGCAGCATGTCCGGATAAAGATGCCGGGAAACGGCTACAAAAGCCGGCTGTGGTCGGGCGACGATGATCGCCACCGTGCGCGTCGGAACATGTTCGGAAAAGCGTTGCGTGACCAGGCAGGCACCTGCTCGCGTGTGCTGCAGCTCGGGAACGTGCCGCGCACCATCCATGAAGGCGATGTCCGAGGGACCGGCCTCATCAAGCGCCGCGATACCGTCAATGCGGCGCGCCAGATCGGCATCGGGGGGCGCCGCACCTGCGACGAGGCCGCAAACCTCTTGAAGCGTTATCGACGCTGTCACCGCGTGGAAAACCGGATCGCTCATAGCCGCCGCGCCGCTGACCTGTTCCCTAAATGCACCGACGGCCCGGAAGACCGGGCCGTCGCGCAAGCTCGACTTTTGTCAGCTTATCAGAAGCGCGTGCCGCCGCTGAAGCGGAAAGCCTGCGTCTGGTCGTAGTCTTCCTTGGTCAGCGCCCAAGCGTAGTCGAAGCGCAGCGGACCGAAGGGCGACTTCCAGATCAGGCTGACACCCACCGACGACCGTACCAGATCGCTGTCGGCGACGCAGACATTGTTATAGCCCTGCGTCTTGGAGCCCGTAATGGCCGAGCAGTTCGTCAGGCTGTTCTGCCACCCATCGATAGTCGGGAAGGTCGTCGCACCCTGATAGTCCCACAGCGAGCCCGCATCCGCGAAGATAGCGGCCTTCATGCCCAGTTCCTTCGGCAGGAAGGTGAGCGGGAACTGAATTTCCGCCGTCGTGCCCCAATAAAGCGTGCCGCCCAGCGCATCCGCGGTGGAATTGTCGCAGTAACCAGTCACCAAGCTGCAGCCGGAAGCCAAGTCACGCGGGCCAATGCCGTTCGGCTCGAAGCCGCGCACGAGATCCGGACCCTTGAAGAAGTTGTCCAGGATACGCAGGTCCTCGCCGCCCCAGGAGGCGATATTGCCGGCCTGGCCACGCAGCATGAGGGTCACATCACCGTACACCGGGAAGTAGAAGCGCGAGTCGAAGGTGGTGCGAATGTAGTTCACATCGCCGCCGAGGCCGGCCAGATCCTGCTTCAGTTCAAGCAGATAGCCGTTGGTCGGGTCGGTGTTGCTGTCGAGCATGTTGTACGACAGCGTGTAACCGATCGCCGACGTCAGGGCCGGATCGCCGTTCACCTCAAGCAGGGCCCAGGAGACATTGCCGTAATAGACATAGTCCTGAGCGTCGACGTTGATTTCCTTTTGGTAGAGGCTGTAGCGCAGACCCAGCGTCAGCTCGTCAGTCAGCGGCAGCGAGACCCGCAGCGTGCCACCCGCCGTCGACGTGTCATACGGGCTGTACGAGGTCGAGCTGGTTTCCTTCCAGTAGAGGTCGAAACCGGCCGCGACGCGATAGTCGAGGAAATAGGGCTCGGTGAAGCTGAAGTCGGCGCCCTGCGTGTTCTGGCCAAGCGAACCCGCGAGGCGCACATACTGGCCGCGACCCAGGAAATTCTTTTCCGAGACGGCCACTTCGCCGATGAAGCCATCGGCCGTCGAGTAACCGCCGGAGATCGAGAACTCACCGGTGGGCTGATCCTCGACCTGCACCACAAGGATGACGCGGTCGGGCGCGGTGCCCGGCTCGGTGGTGATCTTCACATCCTTGAAGTAACCGAGATTGCGCAGACGGCGCTCGGCGCGATCGATCAGCACGCGATTATAGGCGTCACCCTCGGCGAGATCGAATTCGCGGCGAATGACCCAGTCGCGGGTGCGGGTGTTGCCGCGAATGTCGATGCGCTCGACATAAACGCGCGGACCTTCTTCGACAGCGAAGACCAGCGAGATCGTGCGGTTCTGCGCGTCGCGATCGCCACGCGGACGAACCTGCGCGAAGGCGTAGCCCGCCTTCGACACTTCGATGGTCGCGTTCTCGACAGACTTCTCGACCAGCTCGGCGTTATAGACCTGCCCCTTCTGCACGCGCAGCGCGGCACGTATAGCAGCCGGGTCAACATCCTTGATGCCGGAGACGACGTCCACGGAACCAACCGTGTACTGCGGGCCCTCATCGACCACATAGGTCAGGATGAACCCTTCCTTCTGGCGGTCGAGGTCAGCGGTCACAGAGATGATGCGGAAGTCCGCATAGCCATGCTTCAGGTAGAAGCGGCGCAGCAGCTCCTGATCGGAATTGATGCGGTCGACGTCATAAACGTCCGTGTTCTTCAGCCAGGACAGCCAATTCGACTCGGTCGTGGTCAGCTCTTCCTTGAGCTTGTTGGCCGAGAACGCCTTGTTGCCAACGAACTTGATCTCGGCGATGCCGAGCTTGTCACCCTCGTTGATCTCGAAGACCAGATCGACGCGGCCCTGGCCACGCTCGATGATCTTCGGTTCGACGCGAACGTCGTAGCGTCCCGAGCGGCGATAAAGTTCAATGATACGCTGCGTATCGGCCTGAACGGTCGTCTTCGAGAACGGCGCACGCGCCTTGGACTGCACCTCACTTGCGAGCTGCTCGTCCTTGATCTTCTTGTTGCCCTCGAAGGCAACGCGGTTGACGACCTCGTTCTCGGCGACCGTCACGACGATGCGCCCACCACGATTGCTGATGGTGACGTCGGAGAATAGCCCGGTGGCATAAAGCGCCTTCAGGGCCTCGTCGATCTTCGCGGGAGTAAGGCGCTCGCCCGGCTGAGTCTGGAAATAGGAGCGGATGGTTTCGGAATCGACGCGCCGATTCCCCTCGACCACAATTGAACTTGCGGTCTGCGCCACAGCGCTGACCGGAGCGACGACAGTCCCGGCGACGCCTGAAACGGCCAGCAGCGCCACAACACCGGCCACTGAAGCCATCTTACTCATAAACCGGACACTACCAGCCATTTGGTGCGCAACCTTACCGTTGTTCTGACGCCATGCCGACTGCTGCCGCAGCACGGCACGATCTTCACCCTGCCGTCCGCTTGTACAGGCTTTTCTCGCACCTGCAAACCAAGCGGAGACCCTACTCACGCCTTTTCGGCTCGGGCGTTGCCAGACGGCAACGCCCGAGCCAGCCGACTCAAGACTTTGATATATTGAGAATATCGTTCCACGTCGCAAACAGCATCAGCATCAGAACCAGAGCCAGACCGATGCGGAACCCCACCTCCTGCGCTCGTTCACTGAGCGGCCGGCCGCGCAGTGCCTCGATGGCGTAGAAGAGCAAATGCCCGCCATCCAGCAAGGGTACGGGAAAGAGGTTAAGAAGACCGATCGAAACCGAGAGGACCGCGGCGAGCTGAAGAAGCGCCGCGATGCCGAAGGTCGCCACCTGTCCTGAGACCTGGGCGATCCGAATCGGGCCACCCAGCTGGTCGGCCGATTCGCGGCCTGTCACGACCCCGCCGAGATAGTCGAAGGTGCGGTCGACGATGAACCACACTTCCTTGGTCGCCATCGTTACGGCATCAATCGGCCCGAAGCGCTCAGTGCGCACCTCGGCGCCGCCCGTGGAGCGGGAGATCCCGAGCACGCCGATGCGGTGAACATTGCCGAAGGTGTCGGTGATCTCGCGACGATCCGGCGTTGCCGTAAGGCTCTCGATGACACCGCCGCGCTGCACCTCGATGCGTAGCGGCCGCTCGGCGCTCGCGCTGACGATGCGCTGCATGTCGCCGAAGGAATCGATCTTCTCCCCGTCAATGCTCACGATCACGTCGTTCGGCTGAAAGCCGGCGCGTTCGGCAGCGCTGCCGGCCTGAATCGCATCGACCTGCGGCGTGGTGACCTGCCGCCCGACCGTCATGAACAGGGTGGCGAAGATGACGATGGCGAGAATGAAATTGGCGATGGGTCCCGCCGCGACAATCGCCGCACGCGCGGCAACGGGCTTGTGGAAGAAACTCTCGCGGCGCTCGACCTCGCTCATATGGTCGAGCGCGGCCTTGTCCGGCGTCGAAGCCGCGCTGTCGTCACCGAGAAACTTCACATAGCCGCCAAGCGGAATCGCGGAGATCTTCCAGCGCGTTCCGTGCCTGTCATTGAACCCGGCGAGTTCCGGGCCGAAGCCGATCGAGAAGGCAACCACCCTCACCCCGACCCGGCGTGCCACCCAGAAGTGTCCCAGTTCATGAAAGAAGACGACGATCGTCAGCACGAACAGGAACGGGATGACGTAACCGAGAAGCCAGCTCGCGCTGCCGCCCATCGAGGCGAGTATTTCCATTGCGAAATTATCCCAAGATTGACGGCACCGGCCGAGCGGCGCCGCACTCATAGGCAAGGTTTAAGGCGAACTTGGGCAAAAGTCCGTCCTTATCCACCGGCGACAGCCGGCGTTTCGACGCAATCACCACACCAGCAGCCCGGCAGCAGGCGCAGACGGGTCGCGTAGAATTCCCAGCAGCAGCGCGAAAGCCGCAGCGGTAATCAGTCCGTCCAGCCGGTCCATAAGGCCGCCATGGCCGGGAATGAGACGGCTCGAATCCTTGACGCCAAACCGTCGTTTCATCGCGGATTCGAACAAGTCACCGCCTTGGCTGACGATGCTGACGACCAGGGCCGCCGGCGCCGCAAGCCACACCGAGGGCACCTCCGCGACCGAAAGGGCGAGCATGCCGGCGATCGTCCCGAACAGCGTACCGCCGATCGCGCCCGACCAGGTCTTGTTCGGACTGACGCGCGGCCAGAGTTTGGGTCCGCCCAGCAGACGACCACAGAAATAAGCGGCGATGTCCGTGCTCCAGACCACGGCCAAGAGCCACAGCATGGCAAGCAGGCCGAAGTTCGGGTCGGCGCGGAGCACGAGAACCGGCAGCAGAAACGCCGCGGCGTAGAAAAGCCCGGCCGGCGGCCACGGGCGCATCAGTCGCCCGCCGCGCGCCACCAGCGTCATGGCCACCATCCCAAGCAGCACCAGACCAATCGCCGCCGATGGTGGGCGAACCGCCAGCATAAGCGCGGCGGCGGTCAGCACCCCTCCCCCAACGGCGAGCAGCCACGGTTTAGGCCGCGCGGCGGTCATGGTCAGCCATTCCCAGAGGATCGCGACAGCCGTGGCCAGAACGAGGAGGGCGAAGGGCCAGCTCCCCCAGACAAGAAGCAGGAGAACGGCGGGCGCCAGGATCACCGTGGATCCGAGACGAGGCAGAAAGTCCGCTCCGAGCTTCAACGCCTCAATACCCGTCCGGGCCGATGCCGCCGAAACGCCTCTCGCGCCGGGCATATTCGTTCACCGCGTTATCAAGCGATGCCCGGTCGAAATCGGGCCACAGCACCGGCAGGAACACCAGCTCCGCATAGGCCGCCTGCCACAGCAGAAAGTTTGACAGCCTCTGCTCGCCGCTGGTGCGGATGACAAGGTCGAGCGGCGGCAAACCCGCCGTGTCGAGTTCGGCGCCCAACCGGTCAGGCGTGATCTGCTCGGGCGCAAGGCGGCCTGCGGCCACCTCCTCCGCAAGCCTACGGGCCGCGCGGGCAATCTCATTGCGGGAGCCGTAATTGAACGCGACAGTCAGCTGGAGCCCGCTATTATTCTGCGTCAGCAGCTCGGTCTCACGCAGCAGCGACTGGATCTCGGAATCGTCGGGATGTCCTTCGCCGATGATCCGCACCCGCACATTCTTATCGTGAAGCCGCTTCAGGTCGGAACGGATGAAGCGCTTGAGAAGCCCCATCAGTTCGCTGATTTCGGCGAAGGGGCGTGACCAGTTCTCGCTCGAGAAGCTGTAGAGGGTCAGCGCCTCAAGGCCGATATCCTGCGCGGCGGCGACAGAACGGCGCACAGCCTCGACGCCGCGGCGATGTCCCTCGAAGCGCGGCAGACCGTGCGCCTTGGCCCAGCGGCCATTGCCGTCCATGATGATGGCGACGTGCCGTGGCAGCCGTCCGCCGGCCAAGGTCGTGTCCTTGGTCCCCGTCTCGGTCGATGCGCCGCTCAGCACCCCGATCTTCGCCATGTTCACGAAAGGCCCCCTCCGTCGCGCCGCGATCAGACCGCCAGGATTTCCTTTTCCTTGGACGACAGCACCTGATCGATCTCGGTGATCGACTGATCCGTCGCCTTCTGCACCTGATCGGCCAGCCGGTCGAGATCGTCCGTGCTCATCTCGCCGTCCTTCTCCGCCTTCTTCAGGGTGTCGAGACCATCACGACGCACATGGCGCACCGAAACGCGGGCAGCCTCGGCGTATTTGTGTGCGACCTTGACGAGTTCCTGGCGACGCTCCTGCGTCAGTTCCGGAATGCGCACACGCAGAACCTGGCCTTCCGTCTGCGGGTTGAGGCCGAGATTGGACTCACGGATGGCCTTCTCGACGGCGGCGACCATGCCACGGTCCCAAACCTGTACGGAGAGCAGGCGCGGCTCAGGGACGTTGACGGAGGCCACCTGGCTTAGCGGCATGTGGCTGCCATAGGCATCGACCTGGATGGGCTCAAGCAGGCTGGCCGAGGCGCGCCCGGTGCGCAAGCCTGACAGCTCCTGCTTCAGTACACCGATCGCGCCCTGCATGCGGCGCTTGAGGTCGGCGATTTCGACCGGCTGAGTGCTCATGGCGAACCTCTTCCCTTTTTCTTGCTGCGCCCGCGGGCGCGTAGCTCGTCGCGCAAGTTCAGCCGCCGATCTTTGCCGCGCGGCTGTGGCTATATCGAATGTCTGCGCGCCGCTGGCAAGCGCTTACGGCGCGACGGTCGTTGCACGCCCCTTCCCGCGCAGCGCCGCGGCGATGGCGCCTGGCTCGCGGATGGAGAAGACGACGATCGGCAGCTTGGCCTCGCGTGCCAGCGCAAACGCGGCGGCGTCCATCACTTTCAGGTCCTTGGCGAGCGCCTCATCATGCGTCAGCCGCTCATAGCGCGTCGCCTCGGGGTGCGTCTTGGGATCGGCGGTATAGACGCCGTCCACATTGGTCGCCTTGAGGACCGCGTCGCATTCCAGCTCGGCGGCCCGCAGCACCGCACCCGTGTCGGTGGTGAAATAAGGATTGCCCGTGCCGCCCGCGAGCAGAACGATGCGCCCGCGCGCGAGATGGCGGGAAGCGGTCTGGCGCGCATAGGGCTCGCAGATCGTCGGCATAGGAATGGCGGAGAGCGTGCGCGCCGGGCTGCCCGCCTGCTCGAGCGCCTTCTCCAGCGCGAGCGCGTTCATCACCGTGGCGAGCATGCCCATGTGATCGGCGGTCGCACGGTCGAGCCCCTGCCCGGCTACGCTGGCGCCGCGCAGGATGTTGCCGCCACCAACCACGACCGCGATTTCGGCCCCTGTGCTCTTCGCCTCGACAAGATCCTCAGCGATCCGCTCGATGGTCGGCCAGTGCAGGCCGAACGCCTCGCTCCCCATAAGGGCCTCGCCCGAGACCTTTACCAGCACGCGCGCATAGGTCGGTTCAGCAAAGTCCGGAGAGATCGACATGGGGCACCCGAAGATTCGCGCGGCACGCGCCACGCACATAGTAAAACACGCCGGACCGCGCTTTGGCTGTCCGGCGTGTGTTTATCAACGCAACTCTTGAGCCGACGCTCGATCAGACGCCGGCGGCCGCGGCGACTTCAGCAGCGAAATCGCTCTCCTGCTTCTCGACGCCCTCGCCGAGGCCGAAGCGGACGAAAGCGGCGAGCTTGATCGGCGCGCCGACCTTGCCTTCGCTTTCCTTAACCGCCTGGGCGACCGTCTTGGACGGATCGTGGATGAAAGCCTGCTCGACGAGCGTGACTTCCTTGAAGAAGGTCTTCAGGCCGCTCTCGACGATCTTCTCGACCACATTGGCCGGCTTGCCGGAAGCCTGCGCCTTCTCGGCGAGAATGGCCTTCTCGCGCGCGACAACATCCGCGTCGATGCTGGCGGAATCGAGCGCCTGCGGGTTGGCCGCGGCGACATGCATGGCGATCTGGCGGCCGAGCGCCGCGAGCTCGTCCTGCTTGCCGGTCGATTCGAGGGCAACCAGAACGCCAATCTTGCCAAGACCCTCGCCCACCGAACCGTGGACATAGGAGCCGATGACGCCAGCGCTGACGCTAAGCTTCTTGGAGCGGCGCAGCGCCATGTGCTCGCCGATGGTGGCGACGGCGCTGTTGATCGCGTCGGTGACGGTGCCGCCAGCGGGATAGGCGGCCGCCTTTACGGCCTCGACATCATCGGAGGTGGCAAGCGCCACAGCGGCGATGCCGCGCACCAGCTGCTGGAACTGCTCGTTGCGCGCAACGAAGTCCGTCTCGGAGTTGACCTCGACAACGACGCCCTCTGTGCCGGAAACGGCAAGGCCGATCAGACCCTCAGCGGCGACGCGGCCGGCCTTCTTGGCGGCCTTGGCGAGCCCCTTCTTGCGCAGCCAGTCGATCGCGGCCTCGATGTCGCCCTCGACCTCGTTCAGCGCGGCCTTGCAGTCCATCATGCCGGCGCCGGTCTTTTCGCGCAGCTCTTTCACCATGCCCGCGGTGATGTTGGCCATGTTCGATCCCTCAAACCATCTCTATGTCATTCGACGACACGGCCGGCCGGAGGGTTCCGGGCCGGCCGTGCGATGCAATGCTTGGTGTCAGAGTGTGACACCCTCGCGAAGGCGAGTAATCACTCGACCTCGGCGGTCAGTTCCTTCGCCTGCGCCACCCAGCCGTCGACACGGCCGGGAAGACCGACTTCCTCACCGAGGCGGTGGGCGTCGTCGGCATTCAGGCCGGCGATCTGCGAGAAGTGGAAGATGCCAAGGTCGGTCAGCTTCTTCTCGATGGCCGGCGAGACGCCCGTGAGCTTTTTCAGGTCGTCGGCGATGCCGCGCGGGCCCGACAGCGGCTCAAGGCTCGTCCAGATCGACTCCGGCGGCAGCTCTTCGACGAGCGGCGCATCGGCGGCGCCGATGTCGATGCCGAGATCACCCTGAGCGCGGCCGATGCCGTCGATCGCAGCGCGGGCGACGAGGTCGCAATAGAGGTTGATCGCGCGGCCGGCGTCGTCATTGCCCGGAACCGGGAAGGCGATGCCATCCGGGTCGGAATTGGTGTCGAGGATCGCCGCGACCGGAATGCCCAGGCGACGCGCTTCGGCGACGGCGAGGTCTTCCTTGTTGGTGTCGATCACGAAGAGGAGGTCGGGAATGCCGCCCATGTCGCGGATGCCGCCGAGGGCGCGATCCAGCTTTTCCTTCTCGCGCTGGAGCGTCAGGCGCTCCTTCTTGGTGTAGCCGACGCCTTCGCCGGCGTTGAGCAGCTCTTCGAGCTTCTTCAGGCGGGCGATGGAGTGGGAAATGGTCTTCCAGTTGGTCAGCATGCCACCGAGCCAGCGGGAGTTGACATAGTACTGGGCCGAACGCTTGGCCGCATCGGCCACAGCATCCGCCGCCTGGCGCTTGGTGCCGACGAACAGCACGCGGCCGCCGCGGGCCACGGTGTCGGACACCGCCTGCAGGGCGCGGTGAAGCGCCGGCACGGTCTGGGCCAGGTCGAGAATGTGGATGTTGTTGCGGGTGCCGAAGATGAACGGAGCCATCTTCGGGTTCCAGCGGTGGGACTGATGCCCGAAGTGCACGCCAGCTTCAAGGAGCTGGCGCATGGTGTAATCAGGAAGCGCCATAGTCGTATCTCGTCCGGTTGGCCTCCGCGGACATGGCCGTGCCGAGGGATTTCGGCGGACGGCACCGGAGCGACGAGGCGTTTTCCATTATGTAGCCATGGAAAAGGGAGCCCGGCCGCGAGTCCGCGTGCGGAATGGCGCGGCATATACGCGAGGTGGCCCGCGCGTGCAAGTCTTCGCATCGACCGCCCCTTCGCGGCCGATCGCCCCTAGCGCATCATCAATTCAATATTTGCACGAAGGATCAGAGAGCGCGGCAGAATGGCCGCGGGATTCGTCACCAGCTTCGCCATCTCACGATAGAGCTGTCCGGCGAGCGCAGCCCGTCCAAACAAGCCAGACGGCAGCGCGTGCGCATAGTGCCGGAGGTCCGAGCTGAGGAACGCATCAACCTCAGCGGCGACCTCGCGCGTCGGCTCCGGCCAATACCCGCCAAGCTGGCGCTTCATCACGTCGGTCACCTTGCGCCAGTCGGAAAGCAAATCCTCATAGACCACGACGGCGCGCGGCATGCCGCGTGTCTCGCGCTCGGCATCGAGCGTGTAGCGTAGCCAGAGCCCCAGCGCATGCCGGGCCTGCATTCCGTCTCGCCTTCCAAGCGACTTTACGACCTCGACTGGGTTGCGCAGCGCTACAACGGGCAGGATTTCATATTCTGCTTCAGAGAGAACCTCGCGATAAAGCGGCATGAGCCGCGTCACCCGCGGATCCTTGAGCATGATGGTCGAGGCGTCGCCGAACTCGCTTGCGATCGCCCCGCGCAACCGACGACGCAGATCGCTGGCACCCGCCATCGCGCTCATCCGGATAGCGCCGGTGGACCGCCAGGACCGTCCACACGCCGCCATCGCCTCGTCGCTCAGATGAACCAGCGGTTCAGATTCCCAATAGCCCCGCTCATTGTCCGCGCTGGCATCCATCAAGGTCTGCGGCGCGGCAGCCCCCAACAGATTGACCGTACGCGCCAGGGCGGACGTCCCGCTGCGGTGCATTCCCAATACGAGAATAGCGCGTCTTGCAGTTTTCATTTCCCAGGCGCGCTCATGCAGCATGCGATCACATTCCGGACGCGGATTTTCGACCACCCCGACATGCGGCACGATGAGTAAACACACCTAGAACGAACGGCATTTTTTTGACGGGTCGCGCCGGCCCATCTACGGAAAGGTCGACGCTATACCACAGATGCCGTCTCAGCTCGCGACCTCAACGGAGACGACGCCGGGCACTGCCTTGATCGCACCGGCAATCTGAGGGGAAAGCGAGAAGCGCCCCGGAAGCTTCACCTCGACTTCCGTCGCGCCGCGCTCGCCCAGCAGTAGAACGAAGGCAACCTCGCCATCCCCGCGCCCGCTCCCGGCCAGCGAGCCGAGCCGTGAGGCAACGCTCTCCAGCGGCTCCGGCGAACGCAGGAAGATGCGCATGCTTTTCTGCATGCGGGCTGTCGCCGCGTCGAGCGGCTCGGCGGTCTGAATGCGCGCGCGCACATCTTCGCCCTGCAGCTCGGCGGAAACCTGCAGCAGTAGCGCCGTGCCGGGTTCCAGCAATTCGCGGAACTGCGCCAGTGTCTCGGAGAAAAGCACCGCCTCAAACTGCCCGGACGGATCAGACAGGCCGATGATACCCATCTTGTTGCCGGTCTTGGTGCGGCGCTCCTGCTTGCTCACCACCGTGGCGGCGAGACGCCCGGCAATGGAACCGGCGCGCACGGAGCGCTGAAAATCCGTCCAGCGCTGCACGCGCAGCTTCTCCAGCGCCTTGGCATAGTCATCCAGCGGGTGACCGGTGAGGAAGAAGCCGATCGCGTCATACTCTCGCTGCAACTTCTCCGCCGGCAGCCACGGCGCCGCGTCGGGCAACGGAATGTCCGTCGCCTGCGAGGGTCCACCAAACATGTCGTTCTGCCCCACGGCCTCGTCCGCCCCCCTCTTGGCGGCATGACCGAGAACATTATCGATGGCGGCAAGCGCACGCGCGCGGTTTGGCTCCAGCACGTCGAAAGCGCCCGCATTCACAAGGCTCTCCATCGTGCGCTTGTTCAACGCCTTGGCGTTGATGCGTGCGGCGAAGTCGGAAAGGCTTGTGAACGGCTTGTCGCCGCGGGCATCGACAATGGCCTCGACCGCGTGCACGCCGACACCCTTGATGGCCGCAAGCGCATAGAGGATGCGCCCATCCTTCACTGCAAACTCGCGGCCGGAGTGGTTTACCGAGGGCGCGACGACCTCGATGCCGAGCCGCTGCGCGTCCTGACGGAACTCTGCCAGCTTGTCGGTATTGCCCATGTCCAGCGTCATCGAAGCCGCGAGGAACTCGGTCGCGTAATTCGCCTTCATATAGGCGGTCTGGTACGAGACCAGCGCATAGGCGGCCGCATGGCTCTTGTTGAAGCCGTAATCGGCGAACTTGGCGAGCAGATCGAAGATCTCCGACGCCTTGGCCTTCGGCACCCCCCGCTCGATCGCGCCATCGACGAAGCGCTCGCGCTGCTTGTCCATCTCGGCGCGGATCTTCTTGCCCATGGCGCGGCGCAGGAGATCGGCTTCGCCCAGCGAGTAGCCCGACAGCGTCTGGGCGATCTGCATCACCTGTTCTTGGTAGATGATGACGCCGTAGGTTTCCTTGAGGCTGCCCTCCAGGGCGGGATGCGCGTAGACCGCCTTTTCCTGCCCGTTCTTAACGGCGCAATAGACCGGGATGTTCGCCATCGGGCCCGGCCGGTACAGCGCAACGAGCGCGATGATGTCTTCCAGCCGGTCCGGCTTCATGTCGACCAGCGCCCGGCGCATGCCCGCGCTTTCCACCTGGAACACGCCGACCGTCTCGCCACGGGTGAGCATGGCGTAGGATTTTGCGTCGTCGAGCGGAATAGTGGAGAGATCCAGCTTGATGCCGCGTTGCGCCACCAGCCGCACGGCTGTCTGCAGTACAGTCAAGGTCTTGAGGCCGAGGAAGTCGAACTTCACCAGCCCCGCCTGCTCCACCCACTTCATGTTGTACTGGGTGACCGGCATATCGGAGCGCGGGTCTCGGTAGAGCGGCACAAGCTGCGCCAACGGCCGGTCGCCGATCACGATACCCGCCGCATGGGTCGAGGCGTGGCGATTGAGCCCCTCCAGACGCGTGGCAATGTCAAATGCACGCTTTACGACCGGATTGGCCTCGCTCTCCGCCTGCAAGCGCGGCTCGTCGTTGATCGCCTGCTTCAGTGTGACCGGGTTAGCGGGATTCTGCGGCACCAGCTTGCACAGCTTGTCGACCTGGCCGTACGGCATCTCCAGCACGCGCCCAACGTCCCGCAGCACGCCGCGTGCCTGCAGCGTACCGAAGGTGATGATCTGGGCGACCTGATCGCGCCCGTAGCGTTGCTGGACGTAGCGAATGACCTCGTCACGCCGCTCCTGACAGAAGTCGATGTCGAAGTCGGGCATCGACACGCGTTCGGGATTGAGGAAGCGCTCGAATAGTAGACCGAAACGCAGCGGATCAAGGTCGGTGATGGTCAGGGAATAGGCCACCAGCGAGCCCGCGCCCGAGCCACGGCCCGGCCCGACCGGAATCCCCTGCGCCTTGGCCCATTTGATGAAGTCCGACACGATAAGGAAGTAGCCGGGAAATTTCATCTTCTCGATGATGGACAGCTCGAAGGCGAGGCGGTCCTCATAGTCCTTCTCGGTCAGACCATGTGCCGGCCCGTGCACGGCAAGACGCTGGCGCAGCCCCTCCTCTGCCTGCACGCGCAGTTCCTCGGCTTCGTCCCGCTCCATGGTGAAGCGCGGCAGGATCGGCTTCACCGTGCGCGGGCGATAGGCGCAGCGTCGGGCAATCTCGACCGTATTGGCCAGCGCCTCCGGCAGGTCGGCGAACAGCGCCGTCATCTCGGCGCGCGTGCGGAAGCGGTGTTCGGGCGTCAGCTGGCGCCTGTCGCCCTCTGCCACGAGGCGGCCCTCGGCGATGCAGATCAGGGCATCATGCGCCTCATAGTCGTCCTGTGCAGCGAAGAAGGGCTCATTGGTTGCCACCAATGGCAATTCCATCTGGTAGGCAAGATCGATGAGCGCCTGCTCGATATTGCGCTCCTCGGCGACGCCGTGGCGTTGAATCTCGACATAAAGACGGTCGCCGAAAAGCGCGGCGAGCGTGGCGAGCCGCTGCTCGGCGACTTCCCCGCTGCCTGCGGCCAGTACGCGGTCGATCGGGCCGGAAGGCCCGCCGGTCAGCGCGATGAGGCCGCCATGAAACCTCTCCAGCCATTCGAGCCGGATATGGGGTGCGCCATCGGAGGCGGTGTCGAGATAGGAGCGTGAGACCAGCTCCATCAGGTTGTTCCAGCCCTCCTGCGACGCCGCGATGAGCACAATGCGGGGTCGCTGCTGGCTGGCCGGGCCACGCGGCGCCGGCCCGGGAAACTCGATGGCGAGCGAGCAGCCCAGGATCGGCTGGATGCCGGAACCCGCCATCTTCTCGGAGAATTCCAGCGCGCCGAAGAGATTTCCCGTGTCAGTCAGGGCGATGGCGGGCTGATGGTCCTTCTTGGCGAGCTCGGCGAGTTTGCCGATGTTGAGCGCGCCCTCCAGCAACGAGAAGGACGAATGGACGTGCAGGTGCACGAAACCTACATCAGCAGCGGCCATGGATGGTCTCCGGCGACTCAACGGAACTTCAGCGCGGCGATGGTGGGCGCACGCGCCGGCAGCGTCCACTACCCGCCGGCTGTCCTCCCCGTTGTCCTCAGACCCCAGCGAACACGCCAGCCCAGATTCCAATCATGGTCACGAAAAGTCCGACCGAGGTAAGTGCGGCGACTTCCTGGAAAAGGATGCGGATCATGTCGACCTCCTATGGAACATAATGAGAACATTACGCCCGCAATTCACAGAAGCAACCCTTGTTCTTCTTTCGTTCCGGTTCATGGTTGACGACTCGGTAACGAATGCAGCCCCTCATCCGATTCGTTGATGCCGGCATGGTTTTGGCTGGACGGGCTGAGCCGTTACGGCACTAGTCGAGGCGCGGCGGCCATACCGTATCCAGGCGCACGACGAGGAAGCCAGAGCGCGCGGGTGCGACAACCGCCTCGCAGCGGGCCGGACGGCCGGCGAGAACGGCGTGGAACGGCGCGATTTCCTCGGCGGCAATATGCCCGACACGCGCGCCCTGCACCGTCACCCAAATGGCGCGCAACTCGCCGGCACGGGAGACGTCAGGAATCAGCTCGGCCACACAGTCCTGCCCACCAACCTCGGGCGAGCGCCCTGCAATACGCCCCAGAATCGGCTGATGCGCCTCTGCACCGGCGACGGTGTAGTCGTAGGTGCTGTCGCCCTTGAGCTTGAGTGCCGCCTTCGCAGACACGAAGCGCTGCCCAGTCCAGCGCAACAGCACGATGATCGCCAGCCCCGCGGCGACGGCCAGCGTCAGCAGGGTCATATGGTGGAAACGAAACAGATAATCCGACAGCATCGACGCGACTCGCCCGCACGCAGCTGATGTGACGATAACACGACAATACCGTCTCGCAGCGTGCGCGGATGACTAGTCCAGTTCGACGACCAGACCGTCCTGCAACGTCACCCGCCGGTGCATGCGATCGGCAAGGGCGAGGTTATGCGTCGCGATGATCGCGGCCAAGCCGGTCGCCTCCACAAGTTGCGACAGCGCGTGGAAGACATGGTCAGCGGTGTGCGGGTCGAGATTGCCGGTCGGCTCGTCCGCCAGCAGCACGCGCGGCGCATTCGCTACGGCGCGGGCAATGGCAACGCGCTGCTGCTCGCCGCCGGAGAGCTCCGCCGGGCGGTGCTCCAGTCGCTTGCCGAGACCGAGATAGCCGAGCAGTTCCTTCGCGCGCGTCGACGCTTCCCGCTTGGAGAGCCCGCGGATCATCTGCGGCAGCATCACGTTCTCAAGCGCCGAGAATTCGGGCAGCAGGTGGTGGAACTGGTAGACAAAGCCGATGGCGGTGCGGCGGATTCGTGTGCGGTCGGCATCCGCAAGACCCGCCGTGCCCTGGCCCGCAATGAACACCTCGCCGGCGTCCTGGTGCTCCAGCAGGCCCGCGACATGCAGAAGGGTCGACTTTCCGGTACCGGAAGGGGCGACGAGCGCCACCGACTGTCCCTCGAGCACGGTGAAATCGACGCCGCGCAGAATGTCGAGGGTCCCCTCGCCCTGCACATAGCGGCGTTCAATGCCTTCAAGGCGCAGGACAGCCTCGCGCGAACCAGCGGCCAAGGTCGCCCCCTATTCGTAACGCAGCGCTTCCACCGGATCGAGGCGCGCGGCGCGCCAGGATGGGTAGAGCGGGGCGAGGAAGGAAAGAACCAGCGCCATGACCACGACGGTCGCGGTCTCGCCGGCGTTCATCTCCGCCGGCAGGCGGCTGAGATAATAGAGTTCGGGCGAGAACAGTTCGGTCGCCGTGAGCCAGGAGATAAACTGGCGGATCTCCTCAACATTAAGGCAGACCAGCAACCCCAGCAGGAAGCCCGCCAGCGTGCCCACCACGCCGATGGCGGCGCCGGTTACGAGGAAAATGCGCATGATGGCGCCGCGCGTGGCGCCCATGGTGCGCAGGATGCCGATGTCGCGGCCCTTGTCCTTCACCAGCATGTTGAGGCCGGAGATGATGTTGAAGGCCGCCACCACCACGATCAGCGTGAGAATGAGGAACATCACGTTGCGCTCAACCTGGAGCGCGTTGAAGAAGGTGGCGTTCCGCTGCCGCCAGTCGACGATGTAGATGGGTCGCCCGGCCGCCTCGTGGACAGCGGTGCGCATGCGCTCCATGTCGTCGGGGTTATCGGTGTAGACCTCGATGGCGGTCACATCGCCATTCTTGTTGAAATAGGCTTGGCTCTCCGTCAGCGGCATGAAGACGAAGGCGCTGTCATATTCCGACATGCCGATCTCGAACACGGCCGCAATCTTATAGACCTTGATGCGCGGCGTGGTGCCCATCGGCGTCACCGCACCGCGTGGCGCGACGAGCGTGAGATTGTCGCCAGCCTGCAATGAGAGCTGGTCGGCGAGGCGCTTGCCGATGGCGATGCCCGAGCCTTCGTCAAACCCCTCCAGCGTGCCCTGGCGAATATTGGAGCTGATGGACGGCAGCTTGCGCAGGCTCTGCTCCGAGATGCCCCGTACCAGCACGCCGCCGGCATTGAAGGCGGAGGAGGCCAGCGCCTGCCCCTCGACCAGCGGCACGGCGAGCTTGATGCCCGGCACACCGGCAATCCGCTTGGCGACCTCCTCATAGTCGGTCAGCGGGCTTTCCAGCGGCTGGACCAGCAGGTGGCCGTTAAGGCCCAGAATTTTCGAAAGCAGCTCGGTGCGGAAGCCGTTCATCACCGCCATCACGATGATGAGCGTCGCCACGCCCAGCATGATGCCTAGGAAGGAGAAGCCAGCGACGACCGAAATGAAGCCCTCCTTGCGGCGCGCGCGCAGATAGCGCAGCGAGAGCATCCACTCATAGGCGCTGAACGGACGCGTGCCGTTCGGCTCGCCGACAGGTTCCGGCGACCGTTGCTTGGCCGCACGCGCGCTGCCCTTGCCTGCCATGGGTGCTCCGGCGCTGGTGGCGCTCATCCAAGAATCCGCGCGAGAGCGGATTCCACGGACAGCGTCTCGCGCGAGCCGTCGACCCGGCGCTTGAGTTCGACCGTGCCGGCCGCGAGGCCCTTCGGCCCGACAATGATCTGCCACGGCAGACCGATAAGATCGGCGGTGGCGAACTTCGAGCCGGGACGCTCGTCCGTGTCGTCATAGAGTACGTCGACGCCCTGCTGGCTCAGCGTGGCATAGATGGACTCGCAGGCGGCGTCGGTCGCGGCATCGCCCGCCTTGAGGTTCAGCAGGCCGACGCGGAACGGAGCGATGGCCTCGGGCCAGATGATGCCGTTCTCGTCATGCGAGGCCTCGATGATGGCGGCGGCGAGGCGCGAGGGGCCGATGCCGTAGGAGCCCATGTGCACCGGGCGCTCGACGCCGTCGGGACCGGTGACCTTGGCGCCCATAGGCTCGGAGTACTTTGTGCCAAAATAGAAGATGTGACCCACTTCGATGCCCCGGGCGGAAACTCGTTCGCCCTCGGGAATCGCCCCGAACGCCGCCTCGTCATGCTTCTCTTCCGTGGCGGCATATAGGCTGGTCCACCGGTTCACGATGGATTGCAGTTCCGCTGCGTCATTGAAGTTCACGTCCTGGCCCGGCGTCTGCATGCCGAGATAGTCGGAATGGCAGAACACCTGGCTCTCGCCGGTAGACGCGAGAATGATGAATTCATGGCTGTGATTGCCGCCGATCGGACCGGTATCGGCCACCATCGGGATAGCCTTCAGGCCGAGCCGCGCGAAGGTCCGGAGATAGGCAACGAACATCCGGTTATAGGCCGTGACCGCGCTCTCGAAGTCGAGGTCGATCGAATAGGCGTCCTTCATCAGGAATTCGCGCGAGCGCATCACACCGAAGCGCGGGCGCACCTCGTCGCGGAACTTCCACTGGATGTGGTAGAGGTTCAGCGGAAGTTCCTTATACGACTTCACATAGGCGCGGACGATCTCGGTGAGCATCTCCTCATTGGTCGGCCCGAACAGCATGTCGCGCTCGTGCCGATCCTTGATGCGCAGCATCTCCTTGCCGTAATCGTCGTAGCGCCCGCTCTCGCGCCACAGATCGGCGGACTGGATGGTCGGCATGAGAATCTCGACCGCGCCGGCACGGTTCTGTTCCTCGCGCACGACGTTGCAGATCTTGTCCAGCACGCGTTTGCCAAGCGGCAGCCAGGCGTAGATCCCGGCGCCTTCCTGCCGGATCATGCCCGCGCGCAGCATGAAGCGGTGCGAGACGATTTCCGCTTCCTTCGGGACTTCGCGGAGGATGGGCAGGAAGTAGCGGGAGAGGCGCATCGTGGAACTCGCGATTCGGCCGGCTTCGGCGTGCGGCAATACTGCCGGACAGAAACCGGATCGGTCATCAAAATACAAGCCCTTGCGCGGCCGTGCGTGCGCAGGGGCTGCAAAGCGCCCGGGACAAACGCTGCGCTGACACGCCGCACAAAGGCCCTATTGCATCGCAGCATCGATCTATTGCGACGCAGGGATGACAAGGCCGCAATTTGTGCTCTATGTTGCCGGCCTCTAGAAAGGGGTCCGCCTGTCGCCGCTGCAAGCGCGATGCCGGTCCAGGTCTCGGGAGGAATGACGACAAAGAAAGCCCCCTGACAGATGCCGAAACGGCACGGAATCGGGCGCGGGCGTCGACGTTGAAAAAGGGCGGGACTTCGGTCCCGCCTCTTTTTTTGCCCGTATCACATCAGCGAGAGGCCAACTGCTTCAATAGGCCTTGAACGGCATCGGGAACATGTCGAGCGTCAGCCGGCCGGTTTCCACGGACCAGGCGAACAGGCCCACAATCACCGCCGCCACCACCGTCGTCACAAGTGCCTTGCGGAGCAGCAGCGGGCGCATAGGCGCGCCCGGCTCACTGCCATCCTCGACGGCACCGCCCTCATGCTGGGAGCGCACGCCGAAAGGCAGAACGGCGAAGATCACCGTCCACCAGACGATGAAATAGATGGCGATATAGGTGGTGACGCCCATCGGTCTTTCCTCACGCTTCCTCAAGCTCGACCAGTGTGCCGAGGAAATCCTTCGGGTGCAGGAACAGCACGGGCTTGCCGTGTGCGCCGATCTTCGGCTCGCCCGAACCGAGCACGCGGGCGCCGGTGGCAACCAAGCGGTCGCGCGCGGCGCGGATGTCATCCACCTCGTAGCACAGGTGATGGATGCCACCCTCGGGATTGCGCTCAAGGAACTTCGCGATCGGCGAGCCCTCGCCGAGCACGCCGAGCAGTTCAACCTTGGTGTTCGGCAGGGTGACGAAGACGGTGTTCACCCCGTGGTCGGGCTGCGGCACGATCGAGGACACCGCGGCACCGAGCGTGTCGCGATAGGTGACGATGGCTGCATCGAGATCCGGCACGGCGATGGCCACATGGTTCAAACGCCCGATCATGCAAACCCGCTCCCGCCAACTCCGCCGTCCCGGCGGATATGCCCGGGACGGAGCTATTGGAGCGCGATCGCCAGCAAACGGCATCAGAACCTAGCGACACACTCCGAAGCACTTCATACCGTGATTACCAGCACATGGCAGAGCGGTTTCTTGCCCCATATGGCGTTGACCTGACCACGCACCGCACGGGTCAACGATTCGGCGACCGCATCCGGGTCCCGGCGGCGCAGCTTGGGCAGGCCGTCGAGGCAGTCAAGAACCGCCTCCTCCACCACATCGTCAATCGGCTTGCCGCCGATGCCGAACTGCGGCAGTCCGGAAAGGTCGATCATCGGATCGCCGACAACCTCGCCCTTGGGCGTCATCGCGACCGCCACGGAGACGACGCCGGCAAAGGACATGCGCCGGCGCTCGGCGACCGCCGGATCCGCCGAATTGATGAGAACGTGACCGTCCTTATAGAGGCGGCCGACCGGCACCTCCTCGATCACCTCGGCATGCAGCGAGGGATCGGCGCTGATGAGCCGCACCATGTCGCCATCGACGAGACGAATGACCTCGCGCACACCCATGGATCGGGCCAGTTCGGCGTGCTCGGACAGATGCAACGGCTCGCCATGCACCGGCACGGAAACCTGCGGGCGAAGCCAGCGGTACATCTGCTCCAGTTCACCGCGACGCGGATGGCCGGAAACATGCACCAGCCCGTCGCGGTCGGTGATGATCTTCACGCCCTGCAGCACCAGCGCGTTGATGATGCGGTTCACCGCACGCTCATTGCCCGGAATGGTACGCGAAGAGAAGATCACGTGGTCGCCCGGTGACAGCGCGATCTCGGGATGGTCGTCATCGGCGATGCGCGCAAGCGCAGCGCGCGGCTCACCCTGGCTGCCCGTGAGGATAGCCACCACCTTGTCGCGTGGCAGGAAGCCATAGGCATCCGCCGGGCGGAAGGCCGGCAGGCCGTCCAGCATGCCCTGTTCACGCGCCACGGAGACGACACGCTCCATCGCCCGCCCGACCAGTACAACCTCGCGCCCGTTCTTGAAGGCCGCTTCGGCGATCGAGCGCACGCGTGCCACGTTGGAGGCGAAGGTCGTCACCGCCACGCGATGCGGCGCCTTGGCGATCAGTTCGCCGAGCACCTGCTGCACATCCGTTTCGGAAGGCGAAACGCCGTCACGAAAAGCATTGGTTGAATCGCAGACGACCGCGCGCACGCCCTCATCGCCGAGCGCAGTGAAGCGGGCGGGGTCGGTAACGTTGCCGACCACCGGGGTCGGGTCGATCTTCCAGTCTCCGGTGTGCACCACGAGGCCGAGCGGCGTGCGCAGGGCCAGCGCATGGCTGTCGGGAATCGAATGGGCAACCGGCAGGAATTCGACGTCGAAGGGGCCGATCTTCACCCGCCCACCCGAAGGCACGACGTGGAAAGGAATTTTCGGCGCGCCCGGCTCGCCCAGACGGCGGGCCTCCGCCAGAGCATGCGTGAACGGTGTCGTATAGACCGGGCAGCCAAGCCGCGGCCACAGATCGAACAGGCCGCCGACGTGGTCCTCATGGCCGTGGGTGATGACCAGACCGACAAGATTGCCCTGCGCGCGCTCATGTTCGAGGAACGCGACATCGGGCATGATGATGTCGATACCGGGTATCTCGGGCGGCGCGAAGGAAATGCCGAGATCGATGGCCAGCCATTTGCGCCGGTGCTTGGGACCGAAGCCATAAAGCCCCAGATTCATACCGATCTCGCCGACGCCCCCCAGGGGCGCGAAAACCAGTTCCTCCGTCGTCTTGCTCACTCCACTGCCTTTCAACCCTGCATGCGCGGCGCGGGAAAAACGTCGCCGGCGCTTATCATTTCACGTTCCCCATCGGGGAGCCGCAGTACCATGGCGCCGGAAACATCCAACGCCTCGAACACGCCATGCGCCTCGCGCTCGCCCAGCCGCACCGTCACCGGACGTCCGAGCCCCGGCGCGCGCCGCGCCCATTCTGCGCGGGTCTCGTCGAAGCCCCTGCCCTCGCCCCATTCGCGCAACCGGTCCAGCATCGCCGCGTCCAGCGCCGACAGCAATCCGGCCGGCTCGGTCGGGTAGCCCACAGCAGCGAGATCGGTCGTCGTGTAAGGCGTATCGGCCGGATGATGCGCGCAGTTCACCCCGAAACCGATCACGGACACATTGCGTCCATCGGGCAGCACCGTGCCCTCGATGAGGATCCCGGCAAGCTTTGCGCCGTCAATCAGCACGTCATTCGGCCATTTGAGGCCAATGCGCAAGGGATCAATGCCGGTGACGGCCCTCACCGCGTCATAAAGCGCGAGGGCCGCGACGAAACAGAGCTCGGGAAGCCGGGCGGAAGGCGCGGCGCCCACCAGCCGCAGCGATGCATAAAGATTGCCCGGTTCCGAATGCCAATGCCGGCCGCGCCGACCGCGGCCCGCCGTCTGGCGTGCGGCGACGAACCACAAAGGCGCGGCCCCACCCGGGGGCCACGCCAGTGCTTCGGCATTCGTCGAACCGACCGCCTCGTAGCGGATGACCGGGGTTGCGCGCGGCAGTTCCGCCATGTCTCAGAAGAGTGCCCGCGCTGCGACGCTGGCCGCCGCCAGCAGAGGCGCCGGATAGGCAAACAGCAGCAGCGTGAAGAGGCCCGACACCGCAAGCACGGCGCGCAGCTCGGTAGGCATCGGCTCGAAGGGCTCGGCCGGCTCGTCGAAGTACATCACCTTGACGATGCGCAGGTAGTAGAAGGCGCCCACCACACTGGACAGTACGCCAATCACCGCGAGGCCATAGAGGCCCGCCTCAATGGCAGCCAGAAACACGTAGTACTTGGCCAAGAACCCCGCGAGCGGAGGAATGCCGGCTAGCGAGAACATAAGCACGGCAAACATGAACGCCTTAACCGGGCTTGTACGAGCAAGACCCGCGAGGTCTTCATAATTCTCGACGACGGTGCCCTTACGCCGCATCGAGAGGATGCAGGCAAAAGTGCCCAGTGTCATGGCAACATAGATGGCGAGATAAACCAGCACGCCGCGCACGCCCTGTTCGGTGCCGGCCGCCAGCCCAACCAGCGCGTAACCCATGTGGCCGATCGACGAATAGGCCATGAGTCGCTTGATATTGCGCTGGCCAATGGCGGCGAAGGATCCCAGCACCATCGAGGCAATCGAGACGAACACGACGATTTGCTGCCACTGATGCGCAACATGTGGCAGGGCTTCGGCGGCAAAGCGCACGAACACCGCCATAGCCGCCACCTTCGGCGCGGTGGCGAAGAACGCGGTCACCGGCGCGGGCGCACCCTCATAGACGTCAGGCGTCCACATGTGGAATGGCACCGCCGAGACCTTGAAGCAGAGGCCCGCAAAGACGAACACGATGCCGAAGATCAGACCGAGCGACGGCTCGCGGGCCACGTCCGCGATGCGCAGGAAATTGATCGAACCGGTGAAGCCATAGATCAGCGAGGCGCCGTAGAGCAGCATGCCCGAGGAGAGTGCACCGAGCACGAAGTACTTCAGTCCGGCCTCAGTGGACCTCACCGACTCGCGATTATTGGCCGCGATCACATAGAGCGCGAGGCTCATCAGTTCGAGGCCCATATAGAGCGCCAGCAGATCGCCCGCCGAGATCAGCATCATCATGCCGAGCGTCGACAGCAGCACCAATATGGCGAACTCGAACCGGCTCTGTTTCTCACGCTTCAGCCAGTCGACCGACATGGCCAGCGTTCCACCGGCGCCGAGCAGCGCCAGCACCTTCAGAAAGCGAGCATAGGCGTCGACCTGGAAGCTGCCGCCGAACAGCACCGCCTTCTCCGGCCCCAGAATGACCAAAACCAGCGCGGCAAACAGCGCGGCGAGCGCGACGCCGTTGACGGTGTCGGTCGACTTCGGCCCGACGAAGGCACCGAACAGGATCAGAGCAATGGCGGTGACGGCCAGCAGCAATTCTGGCAGCGCGGGGCCGAGCGCAGAAAGAGTGAGGGTCATAGGCGGGGCTCCGCGAGGGTCATGTATCGGATCAAGGCAGCACCAGACTGGCGGCCTTGATGGCGCCGGCCGCAACATCCGCGCGGGCCACGATCGCGCTCACCGCGACGCTGCACGCATCGAGAATGGGCTGAGGCCAAACGCCGAAAAGGATAGTGAAGAAGAGCAGCGGGATCAGCGAAGCGAGTTCGCGGCCGTTGACGTCCAGAATATCCTTCAGGCTTTCCTTTTCCAGAGGCCCGAAGATCACACGACGATAGAGCCACAGCGCGTACGCCGCCGAGAGAATAACGCCTGTCGCGGCAAAGAATGCCACCCAGTTGTTACGTCCAAAGGTCGCCAACAGCGTGAGGAATTCGCCGATGAAGCCCGACGTGCCCGGCAAGCCGACATTGGCCATGGTGAACACCATGAAGACCGTCGCATAGATCGGCATGCGATGCACGAGGCCACCATAGGCTGCGATCTCGCGCGTATGCATCCGGTCATAGACGACGCCCACGCACAGGAACAGCGCGCCCGACACGAAGCCATGGCTAACCATCTGGAACACCGCGCCCTGGATGCCTTCCTGGGTCAAGGTGAAGATGCCCATGGTCACGTAGCCCATATGAGCGACGGACGAATAGGCGATCAGCTTCTTGATGTCCTCCTGCATCAGCGCCACCAGCGAGGTGTAGATGATCGCGATGACCGACAGCGTGAAGACGAAGGGAGCGAAATAGGCCGAGGCATCCGGGAACATCGGCAGGCTGAAGCGCAGCAGGCCATACCCGCCCATCTTCAGCATGATGCCCGCCAGGATCACCGAGCCTGCCGTCGGCGCCTCGACATGCGCATCCGGCAACCAGGTATGCACCGGCCACATCGGCATCTTCACCGCGAAGGAGGCGAAGAAGGCCAGCCATAGCCACGTCTGCATGGCGGGGGGGAAGGTGAAGGTTAGGAGCTTGGTGATGTCGGTCGTGCCGGCTTGCCAGTACATCGCCATGATGGCGAGCATCATCAGCACAGATCCGGCAAGTGTATAAAGGAAGAATTTGAACGTCGCATAGATGCGCCGCTTGCCGCCCCAGACACCGATGATGACGAACATCGGGATAAGGCCACCTTCAAAGAAGATGTAGAACTGCAGCAGGTCCAGCGACGCGAAGGTGCCGATCATCAGCGTCTCGAGTACCAGGAAGCAGATCATGTACTCTTTGACGCGCACATGGATCGACTCCCAGCTCGCCAGGATACACATCGGCATCAGCAGCGTGGTGAGCAGCACGAAGGGCAGCGAGATGCCGTCCACGCCCATGCGATAGGCGGCGATCTCGCCAAGCCACGGCTTTTGCTCGACAAACTGGAAGTCGTGCAGCGCCGGGTTGAAGCCAAGCAGCAGCAGCAGCGAGATGACGAAGGTGACCAGGGTCGCCCACAGGGCCACCCAGCGGGCGTTGCGCTGCGCCACTTCGTCGTCGCCATGGATCATCAGGATGATGAGCAGCGCGCCGACGAGGGGCAGGAAGGTGACGACGGAAAGAATGGGCCAGTCGTACATCAGTGCGCGCCCCCGAACATGAACCAGGTGATGAGGGCGGCGACACCCACGAGCATCACGAACGCGTAGTGGTAGAGATAGCCGGTCTGCAGGCGGACGACGCGGTTGGTGACGTCGATCACGCGGGCCGAGACACCGTTCGGGCCGTAGCCGTCGATGACCCGCACATCACCCTGCTTCCACAGGAAGTTGCCGATCCACATGGTCGGGCGCACGAACAGGAAGTCGTACAGCTCGTCGAAGTACCACTTGTTGAGCAGGAAGCGGTAGAGCAGGTCGTTCCGCTTCGCCAGCGCCTTGGGCACCGCCGGGCTGGAGACGTACATCCAGTAGGCGACCAGGAAGCCGAGCACCATCATCACCGTCGGCGACCACTTGGCCCAGGCCGGGATGTGGTGGATCTCCTCAAGGATCTTGTTGTCCGGACCCATGAAGATGGCCTCGCGGAAGAAGCTCTCCACGTCGTGGCCGACGAAGTAGGGGTAGAGGATCATGCCCGCGAAAAGCGCGCCGAGCGAGAGCACGCCGAGCGGGATGAGCATGGTGAGCGGCGATTCATGCGCATGCTCGTAATGGTGATGGTCATGCGGCTTCCCGTGGAAGGTCATGAACATCTGCCGCCAGGTGTAGAACGAGGTCAGCGCCGCGGCCGCCACGGTCAACGTGAAGGCATAGGTCGAGAAGATGCTGTGGCTCATGAACGCGGTCTCGATGATCGCGTCCTTCGAGAAATAGCCGGCGGTGAAGGGGAAGCCCGTCAGCGCCAGGCCGCCGATCAGCATGGTGGCGTAGGTGAACGGGATCTTCCGCCACAGGCCGCCCATGTGCCGCATGTCCTGCTCGTGGTGCATCGCATGGATGACCGAGCCGGCGGCAAGGAACAGCAGCGCCTTGAAGAAGCCGTGCGTCAGCAGGTGGAACACGCCAACCGAATAGGCCCCGGCGCCGAGCGCCGTGAACATGTAGCCGAGCTGCGAGCAGGTCGAATAGGCGATCACGCGCTTGATGTCGTTCTGCACGCAACCGATCGTCGCGGCGAAGAAGGCGGTCGAGGCGCCGACGAACATGACGACGTTGAGCGCGGTCGGCGACAGCTCGAACAGCGGCGACAGGCGCGCCACCATGAAGACGCCGGCGGTGACCATGGTCGCGGCATGAATGAGCGCGGAAACCGGGGTCGGGCCTTCCATCGCGTCCGGCAGCCAGGTGTGCAGGCCGAGCTGGGCCGACTTGCCCATGGCGCCGACGAACAGCAGCAGGCAGATGATGGTCGGGGCGTGCCAGTCGATGCCGATGAAGTGGATCGTCTTGTCCATCAGCGTCGGCGCGGAGGCGAACACCTGCTCGAAACCGACGGAGCCGGTCATCATGAACACGGCGAAGATGCCCAGCGCGAAGCCGAAATCGCCGACGCGGTTGACGATGAAGGCCTTCATCGCCGCGGCGCAGGCCGACGGCTTGTCGTACCAGAAGCCGATCAGCAGGTAGGAGGCGAGGCCCACCCCTTCCCAGCCGAAGAACATCTGCACCAGGTTGTCGCTGGTCACCAGCATCAGCATGGCGAAGGTGAAGAGCGAGAGATAGGCGAAGAAGCGCGGCCGGCTCGGATCCTCGTGCATGTACCCCATGGAATAGAGGTGCACGAGCGAGGACACGGTGGTGACGAGGATCAGCATCACCGCGGTCAGCGTGTCGACGCGGATCGCCCATTTCACGTCGAGCCCGCCCGACGCGAACCAGGTGAACAGCTCGACCGTGCCGTCATGCCCGCCGAACGCGGTCTGGAAGAAGACGATCCAGGCAAAGAAGGCGGAGACGAACAGCAGACCCGTGGTGACGAGCTCGGAGACGCGCGCGCCGATCATCCGGCCGAACAGGCCGGCAATCAGGAAGCCGATGAGAGGGAGGAAGACGATCGCCTGATACATGATGGCTCCCTCAGCCCTTCATCGTGTTGATGTCCTCGACGGCGATCGAACCGCGGTTGCGGTAGAACACCACGAGGATGGCGAGGCCGATGGCGGCCTCGGCAGCGGCCACCGTCAGCACGAACAGCGCGAAGATCTGTCCGGTGATGTTGCCGAGGAACGCCGAGAAGGCGACGAAGTTGATGTTCACGGCAAGCAGGATCAGCTCCACCGACATCAGGATGACGATGACGTTCTTCCGGTTGAGGAAGATGCCGAGCGTGCCGAGCGTGAACAGGATCGCCGCGACGGTCAGGTAGTGCGCGAGACCGATGACCATGGCTCAGAGCCCCTTGCCGGAGGGCACCTTGACGACGTCGATCGCCGTCGCCTTGGTGCGCGCGTTCTGGACCGGGATGCTCTGGCGCTTGACGTTCTCCTTGTGGCGGAGCGTCAGCACGATGGCGCCGATCATGGCGACCAGCAGGACGAGGCCGGCCGCCTGGAAGAAATAGACATAGTCGGTGTAGAGCACGCGGCCGATCTGCACGGTGTTCGACACATCCGACGCGTTGGCCAGCACCGCGCCGGTGACGCCCTCGCCGAAGGTCCACGAGCCGAACACCAGCACCAGCTCGGCGAGGAAGACGAGGCCGATCAGCACGCCGACGGGCAGGTACTGAAGGAAGCCCTGTCGCAGCTCGACGAAATCGACGTCGAGCATCATCACCACGAACAGGAACAGCACCGCGACCGCGCCGACATAGACGACCACCAGCAGCATCGCCAGGAACTCGGCCCCGATCAGGATGAACAGGCCGGAGGCGTTGACGAAGGTCAGGATGAGGAACAGGACGGAGTGAACCGGGTTCCTCGACGCGATGACCATGAAGGCCGAGGCGACAGCCACCCCGGCGAAAAGATAGAAGAACAGCGCGGCGAGGCTCATGCCCGGCACCCCCCAGTCGTCCCCGCGCCCGACGTCCCGGCAAAACCGGCGCCGGGGGCCTTTGCGGCGTGCATCATTATGGTCTTCACGTCGTTTTCCCCTGCGCGCTCAGCGATACGGCGCGTCGAGCGCAATGTTGCGCGCGATCTCCCGCTCCCAGCGGTCGCCATTCGCGAGCAGCTTGGCCTTGTCGTAATAGAGTTCCTCGCGCGTCTCGGTGGCGAACTCGAAGTTCGGTCCCTCGACGATCGCATCGACCGGGCAGGCCTCCTGGCAGAAGCCGCAATAGATGCACTTCACCATGTCGATGTCGTAACGGGTGGTGCGGCGCGTACCGTCATTGCGGCGCGGGCCGGCCTCGATGGTGATGGCCTGCGCCGGGCAGATCGCCTCGCACAGCTTGCAGGCGATGCAGCGCTCTTCGCCGTTGGGATAGCGGCGCAGCGCGTGCTCGCCCCGGAAGCGCGGCGACACCGGCCCCTTCTCGAAGGGATAGTTCAGCGTCGCCTTCGGCTTGAAGAAATAGCGCATAGCCAGGAAGAACGCCGAGACGAACTCGGTGAGCAGCAGCTGGCGTGCGGCCAGATCCAATCTCATGTCGCTCTCCTCAATCGGCCATGGCCGCGGCGAGGCCGAAGCCCACCAGCGGCATCGAGACGGCGAACACGCGGATCGCCGTCTTCCACCATGAAATCACGCCCTCGAGCTGAGACGGGCTCAGCTTGCGGGCCTCGCGGGAACCGCGGATCGACATTTCCATCACCCGCGGCAGAAACAACCATTCGAGCGCGCCGATCACGAGGCCGGCCAGCGCGCCAATCCAGGCGACGGCCGAGGCGTCGAAAAGGGCGGCAAGCGTCCCCTCGCCCATCTCAGCCCCCCGCCCCCGGCGCCCAGCCGGTGAAGTGCAGCACGCTGGCGACCAGCACGACCATGAACAGCGAGATCGGCAGGAACACCTTCCAGCCGAGGCGCATCAGCTGGTCGTAGCGGTAGCGCGGGACCATCGCCTTCACCATGGCGAACATGAAGAAGACCAGCAGCACCTTGAGCAGGAACCAGACGATGCCCGGCACCCAGGTGAACGGGGCGATCGCCACCGGCGGCAGCCAGCCGCCCATGAACAGGATGGCGGTGAGCGCGCACATGGTCATGATCGCCACATACTCGCCGAGCATGAACATCATGTACGGGGTGGAGCCGTACTCCACCATGAAGCCCGCGACCAGCTCGGATTCCGCTTCGCCAAGATCGAAGGGCGGGCGGTTCGTCTCGGCCAGCGCCGAGATGAAGAAGATCACGAACATCGGGAACAGCGGCAGCCAGTACCAGCCGAAGATGCCGTAGGGCGTGTTCTGCGCCTCGACGATGGCCGACAGGTTCAGCGAGCCGGCGCACATCAGCACGGTGACGATGACGAAGCCGATCGAGACCTCGTAGGACACCATCTGCGCCGCCGCGCGCAGCGCGGAGAGGAACGGGTACTTCGAGTTCGAGGCCCAGCCGGCCATGATCGTGCCGTACACGCCGAGCGACGAGATGGCGAAGATGTAGAGCACGCCGACATTGATGTCGGCCACCACCCAGCCCGCATCCAGCGGCACCACGGCCCAGGCGGCCAGCGCCAGCAGGCAGGTAACGAAAGGCGCGAGCAGGAACACGCCCTTGTTCGAGCCGTCCGGGATCACCGGTTCCTTCAGCACGAACTTGATCAGGTCGGCGAAGGACTGGAACAGGCCGAACGGGCCCACCACGTTGGGGCCGCGGCGCAGCTGCACCGCCGCCCAGATCTTGCGGTCGGCGAGCAGCACATAAGCGACGACGATCAGGAGGCCGACCAGCAGCGCAAGGCTCTGCGCGAGGATGATGGCGACCTGAATGACGGTGTCGAGCCAGCTTGTATTGGTCATGCTCTCCCTCCCCTCACTCAGCCGCCGCCGCGAGGCGGCTTTGGGCGAGCGCAGAGCATTCGGCCATCACAGCGGAGGCGCGGGCGATGGGGTTGGTCAGGTAGAAGTCGGAAACCGCCGCGCGGAACGGCGCACGGTCCGGCGCCGCGCCGGGAGCCGCCAGCGCGATCACCGCCGCCGGGTCGGCCGGCTCGACATGATCGACGCGGGCAAGGTGCGGGTAGCTCGCATAGAGGGCCGCGCGAAGCTGGCCGAGCGTGTCGAACGCCAGCCGGTGGCCGAGCACGTCGGACAGCGCACGTAGCACCGCCCAGTCCTCGCGCGCCTCGCCCGGCGGGAAGCCGGCGCGGTTGGCGATCTGCACCCGGCCTTCGGTGTTCACATAGGTGCCGGACTTCTCGGTATAGGCCGCACCCGGCAGGATGACGTCGGCGCGGTGCGCGCCGCGGTCGCCATGCGTGCCGACATAGACCACGAAGGCACCCGGCGCGATGTCGATCTCGTCCGCGCCGAGCGCGAAGATCACATCGGCACCGCCCGGATTGGTCATCGCCACGGCATCGAGACCGCCCTCGCCCGGCACCGCGCCGATGTCGAGCGCGCCGACGCGGGACGCCGCCGTGTGCAGCACGGAGAAGCCGTTCCAGCCATCCTTCACCGCGCCGACCGACACTGCGAGCCGCGCCGCCAGCGCCAGCACCGCCGCGCCGTCCGGCCGGGCGAGCGCGCCCTGGCCGATGAGGATGAGCGGCTTCTGCGCGTTCTTCAGCGTGGTGGCGAAGGTGCCGTCGCCGACGAGATCGGTCAGCGAATCCGGCCCGGCGCCGAGATAGTCATAGGCATAGGTCAGGTCGACATGCTCGCCGACGAGGCCGATGGGGAAATTGCCGGCCAGCCAGCGCTTGCGGATGCGGGCATTCAGCACGCTCGCCTCAAGGCGCGGATTGGCGCCGATGATGAGCAGCGCATCAGCCTGCTCGATGCCGGCAATGGTCGCGTTGAACACGTAGCTGGCGCGACCGAGCGCGGGATCGAGCTTCACCCCGTCCTGCCGGGCATCAATGTTCGCCGAGCCGAGCGAAGCCAGCAGCGTCTTGAGCGCGAAGGTCTCTTCCACCGTGGCGAGATCGCCGATCAGCCCGCCAATGCGGTTGCCCGGCACGCCCTTCACCTTGGCGGCGATGGCGGCGAAAGCCTCCGGCCAGCCGACCGGCGTCAGCCGGCCGTTCACCCGCACATAGGGGCGGTCGAGGCGCTGGGTCTTGAGGCCATCCCAGATGTAGCGGGTCTTGTCGGAGATCCACTCCTCGTTCACGTCCTCATTGAGACGCGGGAGGACGCGCATGACCTCGCGGCCGCGCGTGTCGACGCGGATGTTGGAGCCGACCGCGTCCATCACGTCGATGGATTCGGTCTTCACCAGCTCCCACGGACGGGCGTGGAATTCATAGGGGCGCTGGGTCAGCGCGCCGACCGGGCAGAGGTCGGCGACATTGCCCTGCAGCTCGGACGACAGCGCCGCCTCGAGATAGGTGGTGATTTCCATGTCCTCGCCGCGGCCGATGGCGCCGAGCTCGGCCACGCCCGCCACCTCGGTGGTGAAGCGCACGCAGCGGGTGCACTGGATGCACCGGGTCATGGAAGTCTTGATGAGCGGGCCGATATACTTGTCCTCGACCGCGCGCTTGTTCTCGGCATAGCGCGACGTGTCCACGCCATAGGCCATGGCCTGGTCCTGCAGGTCGCACTCGCCGCCCTGGTCGCAGATCGGGCAATCCAGCGGGTGGTTGATGAGCAGGAACTCCATCACCCCTTCGCGCGCCTTCTTCACCATGGGGCTCTTGGTGAGCACCACGGGCGGCTCGCCATTCGGGCCGGGGCGCAGGTCGCGCACATTCATGGCGCAGCTCGCCGTCGGCTTGGGCGGACCGCCCTTCACTTCGACGAGGCACATGCGGCAATTGCCGGCGATGGAGAGACGCTCATGGAAGCAGAAGCGCGGAATCTCCGCGCCGGCCGCCTCGCACGCCTGCAACAGCGTGTACTCGGCGGGAACTTCGACCTCGATGTCGTCAACGATGATCTTGGCCATCAGTTCGCCTCATGCGCTGCGCGATACGCCGCGAGCATATCCGTCACGAGAATCCCATCGATCCGCATGCCGTCGAGCCGGCACTCCGCGATCGAGACACCGACCAGGTCGGCCCGCGTGATCCGCGCGCCCGACACGTTGGCGCACTCCAATGCGAGACCCGAGAAATTGACGTTCTTCACCGCCCAGCCCGACATGTTCACGTCGTCGAAGCGGGAACCGGAGAGATTGACGTTCACGAACACCGACCCCGAAAGGTTGACGTCGTTCGCATCAATGACATCGACAGTCGTACGAAGCTCCATCGCCCTCACTCCGCCGCGATGGGAACGGGGTCGGAATGCGGGTTCGCCGAATACTGGTCGATCCGCTTCTCGATCTCGGGACGGAAATGCCGGATCAGGCCCTGCACCGGCCATGCCGCCGCATCACCGAGGGCGCATATGGTGTGCCCTTCGATCTGGGTGGTGACCTGCAGCAGCAGGTCGATCTCGCGCTTCTGCGCGCGGCCCTCGACCATGCGGTCCATCACGCGCCACATCCAGCCCGTGCCCTCGCGGCAGGGCGTGCACTGGCCGCAGCTCTCATGCCGGAAGAAATAGGAGATGCGGGCAATCGCCTTGATGATGTCGGTGGACTTGTCCATCACCAGCACGCCGGCGGTGCCGAACGAGGACTTCACGGCGCGGCAGCCGTCGAAGTCCATGATCAGATCCATGCACTGGTCGGCAGGGATGACCGGGCACGAGGCGCCGCCCGGGATGATGGCGAGCAGGTTGTCCCAGCCGCCGCGAATGCCGCCGCCGTGCTTCTCGATCAGCTCCTTGAACGGGATGCTCATCGCCTCTTCGACGATGCACGGCGTGTTCACATGGCCGGAGATGCCATAGAGCTTGGTGCCGACATTGTTCGGCCGGCCGATGGAGGAGAACCACGCCGCGCCGCGCCGCAGGATGGTCGGCGCCACGGCGATGGATTCGACGTTGTTGACGGTGGTCGGGCAGCCATAGAGGCCGACATTGGCCGGGAAAGGCGGCTTCAGGCGCGGCTGGCCCTTCTTGCCTTCCAGGCTTTCGAGCAGCGCGGTTTCCTCGCCGCAGATATAGGCGCCCGCGCCATGGTGGACGACGATGTCGAAGTCCCAGCCATGCACGTTGTTCTTGCCGATGAGGCGGGCCTCATAGGCCTGGTCGACCGCCGCCTGCAGGCGCTCGCGCTCCTGGATGAACTCGCCGCGCACATAGATATAGGCCGCGTGCGCGCCCATGGCGAAGCCGGCGATCAGGCAGCCCTCGACCAGATGGTGCGGGTCGTGGCGCAGGATCTCGCGGTCCTTGCAGGTGCCGGGCTCGGACTCGTCGGCATTCACCACGAGGTAATGCGGGCGCCCGTCCGACTGCTTGGGCATGAAGGACCACTTCAGCCCGGTCGGGAAGCCCGCGCCGCCGCGCCCACGCAGGCCCGAGGCCTTCATGTGCTCGATGATCCAGTCGCGACCGGCTTCAAGGATGGTCTTGGTGCCGTCCCAGGAGCCGCGCTTCAGCGCGCCCTGCAGGCCCCAGTCCTGATAGCCGTAGATATTGGTGAAGATGCGATCCTTGTCGGCAAGCATGGTTCGCTCCTCAATCCGCGGCCTTGCCGCCCGGAGGCGGCGCGACGGGCTTCGCAGGCTTTTCGGCATCGGCCTCGCCGGCGGCCTTCACCGCCTCGGCCACGGGGTGCTTGGCCGGAGCGGGGTCGCTCTTGGGCGGTGCCGGCGGCGCGGCGGCCGCAGCAGCGGGCGCCGGCGCGGCGGGCGCGGCCTCGCCATTGGCACGCGCGGCAATCGCCTCGCGGGCGAGCGCAAGACCCGCGCCAGTGCCCACCACCGAGCCGTCATACAGCTCCGGCGAGGTCAGAACGCGCAGACCCGTGACGGGCTCGGACGACTTGCGGCCGTTCTGCGGCCCGGGCGCCGGCGTCTCGCCGCGTGCGAAGGTGTCGAGGATCTTGTCGAGGTCCGCCGGTGTGAGGTCCTCATAGACGTCCTTGAACACCTGGATCATCGGCGCATTGGTGCAGGTACCGGCGCACTCGACCTCTTCCCAGGAGAAGTCGCCATCCGCCGAGAGGTGGAAAGGCTCCGCATGGATGCGCCGCTGGCAGACCTTCATGAGGTCGCCCGCGCCCTTCAGCATGCACGGCGTGGTGCCGCAGACCTGAATATGCGCCTTCTTCCCCACCGGCTGCAGCTGGAACTGGGTGTAGAAGGTCGCGACCTCATAGACGCGGATGGGCGCCATGCCGAGCATGTCGCCGACATAGCGCATCGCCGGCTCGGAAACCCAGCCGCCCGCCTGCTCCTGCGCGCGCATCAGCAGCGGAATCACCGCGCTGGCCTGCCGGCCGGCCGGATATTTCGCGATTGTGGCCTCAGCCCAGGCGAGATTCTCCGGCGTGAACGCGAAGCTCTCGGGCTGGACCTCTTTTGGCGCGAGCCTACGGACAGACATGCCGTACCCTTCCGATCGAACCGCGACCCCTGCCGGGATCAGCGGTCCACTTCACCGAACACGATGTCCAGCGATCCGAGGATCGCCGAGACGTCCGCGAGCATGTAGCCGCGGCACAGGAAATCCATCGCCTGAAGATGCGCGAAACCGGGAGCGCGGATCTTGCAGCGATAGGGCTTGTTGGTCCCGTCGGCGACGAGATAGACGCCGAACTCGCCCTTGGGCGCTTCCACCGCGGCATAAACCTCGCCGGCGGGAACGTGGAAGCCTTCCGTATAGAGCTTGAAGTGGTGGATCAGCGCTTCCATCGACCGCTTCATCTCGCCGCGCTTGGGCGGGACGATCTTGTTGTCGACGGCCGAGACCGGACCGGCTTCCTTCAGCAGGCGCTCGCAGCACTGGCGCATGATCTGCGCCGACTGCCGCATCTCCTCCATGCGGATGCAGTACCGGTCGTAATTATCGCAGTTCTTGCCGATCGGAATGTCGAATTCCAGCTCGTCATAGCACTCATAGGGCTGCGCCTTGCGCAGATCCCACGCCGCGCCCGAGCCGCGCACCATCACCCCGGTGAAGCCCCAGGCGAAGGCGTCTTCAAGGCTGACGATGCCGATGTCGACATTGCGCTGCTTGAAGATGCGGTTGTCGGTCAGCAGGCCGTCGAGATCTTCCATGAAGGCGGGGAAGGTCAGCGTCCAGGCCAGAATGTCCTCGACCAGCTGGCGCGGCAGATCCTGATGGACCCCGCCCGGCCGGAAATAGGCCGCATGCATGCGCGAGCCGGAGGCACGCTCATAGAACACCATGAGCTTCTCGCGTTCCTCGAAGCCCCACAGCGGCGGCGTGAGCGCGCCGACGTCGAGCGCCTGCGTCGTCACGTTGAGCATGTGGGAGAGGATGCGGCCGATCTCGGAATAGAGCACGCGGATGAGCTGGCCGCGCTTGGGCACCTCGATGCCCAGCAGCCGCTCCACCGCGAGGCAGAAGGCATGCTCCTGGTTCATCGGCGCGACATAGTCGAGCCGGTCGAAATAGGGCACGGCCTGCAGGTAGGTCTTGCTCTCGATCAGCTTCTCGGTGCCCCGATGCAGCAGGCCGATATGCGGATCGACGCGCTCGACGATCTCGCCGTCGAGTTCGAGGATCAGACGCAGAACACCATGCGCCGCAGGATGTTGCGGGCCGAAGTTGATCTGGAAGTTGCGGACGTTGGGGTCGACCTTGGCGGGTGCGTTCATCTGTGTGCCCTCACCTCAGCCCGCCTTGGGGGCGCTGGCCTTCTCGTCGCCCGGGAGCACGTAGTCCGGCCCCTCCCACGGCGACAGGAAGTCGAAGTTGCGGAATTCCTGCGGAAGCTTCACCGGCTCGTAGACGACGCGCTTGCGCTCGTCGTCGTAGCGAACCTCCACGAAACCCGTGGTCGGGAAGTCCTTGCGCAGGGGATAGCCGTCGAAGCCGTAATCGGTCAGCAGGCGGCGCAGCTCCGGATGGCCGGAGAACAGGATGCCATACATGTCGAAGGCTTCGCGCTCGAACCAGAGGGCGCCGGGGAACACCGACGTCGCCGACGCCACCGGCGTGGTCTCGTCGGTCTCGACCTTCACCCGAATACGCGCGTTCAGGGTCGGCGACAGCAGGTGATAGACGACATCGAAGCGCCGCTCGCGCTTGGGGTAGTCGACACCGCAGATGTCGATGAAGTTGACGAACTTGCAGGACGGGTCGTCGCGCAGGAAGGTCAGGACCTTGAGCACGTCCGGCGCGGCGGCAAGGACAGTGAGCTCACCGAAAGCGACGATCACATCCTCGACCGCGTCCGGCAGCGCTTCCTTCACATGCGCGCCCAGCTCTTTCAGCGTCTCGTCCATGTCTTTCCCGTGTCGGCTTTTTGTTGAGACAGGCGTCAGCGTTCGATCGTGCCGGTGCGGCGGATCTTCTTCTGCAGCAGAAGCACGCCGTAGAGCAGCGCTTCGGCCGTGGGCGGGCAGCCCGGAATGTAGATGTCCACCGGCACGATGCGGTCGCAGCCACGCACGACCGAGTAGGAATAGTGGTAGTAGCCGCCGCCATTGGCGCACGAGCCCATGGAGATGACGTAACGCGGCTCCGGCATCTGGTCGTAGACCTTGCGCAGCGCGGGGGCCATCTTGTTGGTCAGCGTGCCGGCGACGATCATCACGTCGGACTGGCGCGGGGACGCGCGGGGCGCGAAGCCGAAGCGCTCCACGTCGTAGCGCGGCATCGAGGTCTGCATCATCTCGACGGCGCAGCAGGCGAGACCGAAGGTCATCCACATCAGCGAGCCGGTGCGCGCCCAGTTGATGAGATCGTCGGTCGCCGTGACGAGGAAGCCCTTGTCGGCCAGCTCGGCGTTCACCTCAAGGAAGAACGGATCGGTGGCGCCGACCGGCTTGCCGGTGTTCGGGTCGATGATTCCCTTGGGCGCGGGTGCGACCAGCGGGCTATTCGCGCTCAATCCCATTCGAGCGCCCCCTTCTTCCATTCATAGACGAATCCGACGGTCAGCACGCCGAGGAACAGCATCATCGAGAAGAAGCCAAAATTCCCCAGCTCGCCGAAGGTGATGGCCCAGGGGAACAGGAAGGCGACTTCAAGGTCGAAGATGATGAAAAGGATCGAGACCAGATAGAAGCGGACATCGAACTTCATGCGCGCATCGTCGAACGCATTGAAGCCACATTCATAGGCCGACATCTTCTCCGGATCGGGACGGCTGAAGGCCACGAGGAACGGCGCAACGAGGAGCGCCAGCCCGATGACGGCCGACACGCCGATGAAAATGACAACGGGCAGATAATCCTGCAGCAGGCTGCTCATGGACGGCATCCTCCCCGGTCAACATACGTCATCGGACGTTGTATCGCAGTTGCGAAATATTCAAAGCACGCGGCAGGCTTATCTCACCGCCCTAGCCGAGGCAAGGGCATCCGAAGCCAATCCCTCGCGTCTGGTATACTGAATTCACAGATTGACCGCGACCCTCGTTCGAGCCCTTGTGAACGCAGGCGGCCGCCCGGCGCGGCTGGGGCTCTCCCCCCTTCCGATGGGATACGACGCCGGCCGGAATTCTGCCTACCGCCTCTTATCCGGCGTCCTTGTGACGGCGCGTCTGCGGCCGATTCTCGCCAGGTGCCGCACCGCCGCCCGACGCCGTATCGCTGGGCTCGCCGGTGTAAAAGCGGACGCAGTTCCTGCCGGCCCGCTTGGCGGCATACAGGGCGCGATCGGCCCGCAGGAGGAGTTCTTCGAGCGGAACCTCGCCTGTCACGGCGCAGGCCCCGCCAATGCTCACCGTGACAGGCTTTCTGTCCGATGGCCCGACGGCGGCCGAGTTCGCCATCGCCTGCCGCAGCCGTTCGGCCACCGCGGTCGCGTTCGCCTCGTCCTGCCCCGGCAGCAGCACGGCGAATTCCTCACCGCCGAGGCGCGCCAGAACGTCTCCCGACCGCAGCGCGGCCCGGCAGCGCTTGGCGATCTCCACCAGCACCTCATCACCGAAGGCGTGGCCATGGCGGTCGTTGACCAGCTTGAAATGGTCGACGTCCAGCAGCAGGACGGCGAGCGGCTGGCCCGCCCGCAGCAGGGCCCCCGCCTGCTGGAAGAAACTGCGCCGGTTCGGCACCCCGGTCAGCGCGTCCGTATCGGCGAGCACCTGCAGTTCAAGGGTCATCCTGTGGCGATGGGAGATATCGACATAGGAGTGCACGCGGTAGCCGCCGATACGGAAGCTGTGGGTCTGCAGCATCTTGTCGATGCCCTTGCCCGAGCGGATCTGGAACTCCGACGTCGAGATGGTGCCGTCGCCTGCCGGGGCTTCGGCGAGCTTCGCCGCCCAGTCCAGCCGCGCGGCCTCGCGCACGACGGGGTCGGGATAGAGCTTGCGCCACCAGTCGTCGAGCGCGGCGATTTCCGCCAGCTCATACCCGAAGATCTCGGAGAAGCCGCGATTGGCGAACACGCCGACATCGTTGGCGTCCTCGATCAGCAGCGCCACCGGCAGCAGGTTGGTTATGGCGGGAAGCAGGTCGACCCAGTCGCCGTCGTCGGTCGCATTGTCGGGCGCGCTGCGGGCCTCGCTGATCGTCAGCGACCAGAGGTCATCGTCCGGGCTCACCTGCCGGGCGCCGACCTTCAGCCGGCGCGGCACCCCCGCGACGGTGCACGTAGCTCCCATGGGTGGCGGCGCCCCCTCGGCGATGGGAAGCGCTTTGGGCGCGTCGACAAACAGGGCCTCCGCCGCCTCATTCATCGCCACCACCGCGCCGGAACGCACCGCGAGCATGGGCACGGCGACGAGCGACAGCCAATCAAGTTCGGCAGAGTCCATAATGCGACGTGGCGCCAACGACCCGGTCCATCAGCCATGTTGCGCGCAGAATGCGGCTCTCGACACGCCGCATTCCACGCAAAAGCACGGGCAAAAACAAGGCGGTTGCGCCGCGCGTCAGCTTTGCGCCGCCGGCGTGGCGCGACTGGCGAGAGCCAGCAGCCGCTCCAGCGCCGCAGCATCGCCGAGCGCCGCCGCCTTCTCGCGGGGCGTCAGCAGATGAAGCGCCGTCGGCAGATCCGGGGCGTCGTGCGCCTTCGCCCGCGCCACCAGCCGCTCCGGCGCGTAGTCGCCCGGCGGGCGCTGGCCGGCCTCCGGCAGCATGGCGCGGTGCGCGGCGAGCAGTTCGGCATCGCCGCGCAGGCGCGCGACCGCCTCCTCCACCTGCGTGCGCGCCGCCATCTCGGCGGCGAGTGCATTCGCCCGCACCAGCACGGCCGGTGGTGCGGAGTGTTCGGGCGTGGTCAGCAGCCCGGCGCCGGAGAAGCCCGCGCGGGCGCTGCTGGTCCACAGCACGAGCGGAATGGCGAGAACGAGCCCGAGCACGACCGGGGTCATCCACAGGAACAGCGGCAGCGAGATGGCCAGCGCCGCCCCGCCCAGCACGAGGCCGAACAGCGTATGCGGCGCGAAATGGCGCATCGTCTCGCGCAGGCCGACGCTACCATCGTCGCGCCGCTGCGGCTGCCAGCCACCGTCGCGGCCGGCCAATATGCTGGCCACCGCGGCCGACTGGGCGAGCATCATCACCGGCGCGGCGAGGCCGGCGATCAGCGTCTCGACCAGCAGGCCGGCAAAGGCGAACGCGCCACCACCAAAGCCCCGGCGGGCCGTGCCATCGCGCAGCATCAGCGCATAACCCATCAGCTTCGGCAGCAGCAGCACCGCCATGGTGCCGACGAACACCCAGGCGGCGCGCACCGGGTCCTGCGCCGGCCAGGAGGGAAACAAGGAGAATTCGGAGGGGAAATAATCCGGCGGCACGAAGCGCGCCTGCAGCGCCGTGAGCAGGCCCGCCAGCAGCATGACCAGCCAGAGCGGCGCGGTGACATAGGCTCCGATTCCGGTGAGCAGGTGCAGCCGGCTTACCGGATGCAGCCCACGGCCCGGAAGCACGGCGGCGTGTTGCAGATTGCCCTGACACCAGCGCCGGTCGCGCACGGCAAGGTCGGTGAGCGAGGGCGGGCCCTCCTCATAGGAGCCTTGCAGCCCCGGCACGATGTGCACCCCCCAGCCGCCTCGGCGGATCAGCGCCGCCTCGACGAAATCATGGCTGAGAATGTGCCCGCCGAACGGCTTGCGGCCCTTCAGATGCGGCAGGCCGGCGCAGCCGGCGAAAGCACGGGTGCGGATGATGGCATTGTGGCCCCAGTAATTGCTGTCCGGGCCGTGCCACCAGGCAAGCCCCTGCGCGAGCAGCGGACCATAGAGCCGCCCGGCGAACTGCTGCATCCGGGCGAAAAGCGTGCGCCCGCCGACGATCACCGGCAGGGTCTGGATCAGTCCCACCTGCGGGTTGCGCTCCATCGCGCCGGCGATCTGCACGATGCACGCCCCGGTCATCACGCTGTCGGCGTCGAGCACCAGCATGTTGTCATAGGCGCCACCGAAGCGGGTCACCCAGTCGGCGATGTTGCCCGCCTTGCGGTCGGTGTTGCGGGCGCGGCGGCGATAGAACAGCCGGGCGCCCTCGCCCAGGTGCGCGCGCAAAGCGAGGAAGCCGGCTTCTTCCGCCACCCAGATGTCCGGATCGGTGGTGTCGCTCAGGATAAAGAAGTCGAAGGCGGCGATGGCGCCGGTCTGCGCGACCGACTCGTACGTTGCCTGAAGCCCGGCGAAGACCCGCGCCGGGGCCTCATTATAGGTCGGCATCAGGAGCGCCGTGCGGGTCGACAGAGCCGGCAGCGGCCCGTCGGGGTCGATGTCGAGTGTCCCGCCGCCGCGCCCAAGCATCGCCATCACGCCGCCCAGCGCATTGGTGAAGGAGAAGCTGATCCAGGCGAACAGGATGACGAATAGCCCGAGCACCACACTTTCCAGTGCCGTCAGCCCCCCGACATCGAGCACCAGATACATCTGGTACCCCGCAAAGAGCGTCAGCGCGCCCGCGCCGCCGATGACGAAGACGCGCCGCGCCAGCAGCGCCGCGTGAGGTCCGGGCGGGCGCGCCGCCCGTCGTCCGCGCGTCAGGGACTGAACCGGCATCTCCAGCGGCGCTTCGTCCGGCAGGGCCGGCAGAAAGGCGCGCGGATCCGCACCCGCCACGCGGTCCGTGGCGACTACTCCGTCCATCGGTAAACCCAGCTCTCCGCCAGCCTCTCGTCGCCCCGGACGAAATCGGCGCGAAGTTCTGAACTCGCGGCCCGCTGCGGCTCGAAGGTGAAGGAGATCCGCCAGCCCTCGATGTCCGGGTTCGGCTGGAGCACGATGTTCGACACAGCCCCTTCGCTCGCCGTCACCTTCGCCGCCAGCCCGTCCGGCGACAGCCCCTTCACCGTGTCGCCGACCACATCGAGCACGAACAGGCGGCGCTCCGCCGAGCCGCCGACGCGGGTGGCGCCGAAGCGGCCAATGTCGGCGTGGTCCGGCCCATCCCAGGTCCAGTGAAGCCTGTAGGTGTAATTATACTCACGCCCCTTGCGCAGCGGCTCGCGCGGCCGCCAGAAGGCGACGATATTGTCGTGCACCTCCTCCGGCGTCGGGATCTCCACCAGCACCACGGCGCCGTCGCCCCAGTCGCCGATCGGCTCGACCCACACGCTCGGCCGGCGCTCATAGCGCGCTTCGAGGTCCTGATAGTCGAAGAACGAGCGCTGGCGCTGCATCAGCCCGAAGCCGCGGATGTTGGTGGTGGCGAAGGAGGAGATCTGCAGCCGCAGCGGGTTGCTCAGCGGCCGCCACAGCCGCTCCCCGGTGCCGGACAGGATGGCGAGCCCGTTGGCATCGCCGACCATGGGGCGGAAATCGTCGACGCCGTTACGGTCATTCGGACCGAACAGGAACATGCTGGTGAGCGAGGCCAGACCCGCCTGGTCGACATCGGTGCGCGGATAGAGCGTCATCTCCACCGTCGTCACCGTCGTGTCGCCGGGCCGGATGGTGAAGCGGTGCGCCGCCGCCGCGCTCGGGCTGTCGAGCAGCGCATGCACGACGATGGAATCAGCGCCCGGCCGGGGCTGCTCGATCCAGAACGCCTTGAAGATGGGGAATTCCTCGCCGCCCGCGTCGCCGGTCTTGATCGACAGGCCGCGCGCCGAGGTGCCGTAGACATGGCCCTTGCCGATGGCGCGGAAGTAGCTCGCGCCCTGGAATACCGCGACCTCGTCAAAATAATCCGGGCGATTGATCGGGCTGTGCAGGCGAAAGCCGGAAAAGCCGAGATCGAGCTTCGGATCCGGCGCCTTCAGTCCGTTATCGAAGCGGAACAGGTCCGGCGAATAGGCCAGCGGGCGCGCCTGCCCGTCCGTGACGATGGAGATATCGACCCGGTCGCGGAACAGGAAACCGCGATGCATGGGCTGGGCCTCGAACCGCGCCCCGCTGCCGCGCCACAGCGCGCGGTCGCTGTTGAAACGGATGTTGCGGTAGTCGTCATAGCTCAGCTTGTCGAGTTCGGCGGGAAGTTGCCGGTCGCTCTGAGAGTAGGGCTTGGCCGCCAGATCGCGGGCGAGCTGGCGCACCGTCTGTGCGTCGAACGCCATCGGCTTGACCGGGCGGGTGGCGTCCTGCGCTTCGGCCTCGTCCGTCGCCAAGGAGACGAAGGGCAGTTGCAACGTCGCCAGGACCGGCACGAGCACGGATCCCAGCAACAATTCTCGACGGTGCATTCCGGCCTCGCTGTTCAGATGCGTCGCACGCAGGGCGTCGCGGCACTGCAACAAACCCGCAGGCCCCATCCGGTTCCGTGCCGGATCGCCGCATCCCGCGGGAACATCCGCGCACCCCTTGGCGTTTCAATTCGCCGCCGGATCAGGCGGGGGCTTTTTGGGAGACGGATATGGAAGACGCACAGATCGGGTGGATCGCCGCCATCATCATCGGCGGACTGGCGGGCTGGATCGCCTCGAGCATCATGAAGACCGGCACCGGCATTTTCATGAACATCGTCCTCGGCATCATCGGCGCCGCGGTGGCGAGCTTCATCTTCAGCTTCATCGGTGTCGGCTTCGGCGGATGGCTCGGCTACCTCGTTGCCGGCGTTCTCGGTGCCTGCATCCTGATAGGACTGGTGCGGGCGATACGCAGCTAGCGCCGCCGACGGCGCCCCTTACCTGCGGCGCGCGCCAGACGCACGCCCGACACCGCCGCACGCGCTGGAGGCCACGCGCCCCCAGCGCCGGCCGCGCCCCACCGGCCGACCTTCGAGCGCAGCGCCCGGCGCCGCTCCTCCCGCAAAACCTCATCCGACACGTGGAACGCGCAGCCGCCGGCGCCGTTCTGCCTTTCATCCCTCCTCTGAATGGTGCTCCCCTTCATGCGCAGGATCCTGCCCGGCTCGGCCTTTCCCCTCGGTGTTACGGTCGACGGCCGGGGAACCAATTTCGCGCTGTTCTCCGACAATGCCACTGGCGTCACGCTCTGCCTGTTCGACCGCTATGGCGAGACCGAGCTGGAGCGCATCGACCTGCATGAATGCACCAACGGTGTCTGGCACTGCTATCTGCCCGGTGTCGGGCGCGGGCAGGTCTATGGCTGGCGCGTGCATGGGCCCTGGGCGCCGGACGCCGGCCACCGCTTCAACCCGAACAAGCTGCTGCTCGACCCCTATGCCCGCATGCTGGTGGGCAACATCCAGTGGGACGATGCGCTGTATGGCTACCAGATCGGTGCGGGCGACGATGCCGACCTGATTATGGACGAGCGCGACAGCGCCGCCTTCATGCCCAAGGCCCGCGTCGTCGTCGGCACGCCGATGGCCGACACCCAGCATCCGCGCATCTCCTGGGCGAAGACGGTGATCTATGAGGGGCATGTGCGCGGCCTCACCATGCGCCACCCGCTGGTGCCGGAGGCGATACGCGGCACCTTCACCGCGCTGGGCCAGCCGGAATTCGTCGAATATCTCTCCAAGCTCGGCATCACCGCGCTGGAGCTGCTGCCGGTGCATGCCTTCACGCAGGACCGCCACCTCATCGACAACGGCCTGTCGAACTATTGGGGCTACAACACGCTCAACTTCTTCGCGCCGGAGCCGCGCTATCTCGGCGAGGACGGGCTCGATGCCATTGGCGAGGCGGTGGACCGGCTGCATCAGGCCGGCATCGAGGTCATTCTCGACGTCGTCTACAACCACACCTGCGAGGGCAACCATCTCGGCCCGACGCTGTCGTTCAAGGGCATCGACAACGCGTCCTACTACCGGCTGCTGCCCGGCAATGGCCGCTACTATGACGACATGACCGGCTGCGGCAACGCGGTGAACACCGACCATCCGCGCGTGCTGCAGATGGTGATGGACAGCTTGCGCATGTGGGCCTCGGTCTACGGCATTGACGGCTTCCGCTTCGACCTCGCCACCACGCTTGGCCGCCGCCCGACCGGCTTCGACCCCGGCCACGCCTTCTTCAACGCCATCCTCCAGGATCCCACGCTGGGCGGCCTGAAGCTGATCGCCGAACCGTGGGATGTCGGTCCCGGCGGCTACCAGCTCGGCGCCTTCCCGCCCGGCTTTTCCGAGTGGAACGGCGACTATCGCGACAAGGTGCGCGAGTTCTGGTGCGGGTCGGAAGGGCTGCTGCCGAGCTTCGCCACGCGGTTCGCCGCCTCGCAGGACATTTTCTCCGAAGGCCGGCGCCGGCCGTGGTCGAGCGTGAATTTCATCACCGCCCATGACGGTTTCACCCTGCACGACCTCGTCACCTACAACGACAAGCACAACGAGGCGAACGGCGAGGGCAACCGCGACGGGCACGACGACAACAAGAGCTGGAACTGCGGCACAGAGGGCGAGACGGATGATCCCGGCATCAATTCGCTGCGCCGCCGGCAGAAGCGCAACCTGATCGCCACGCTGTTCCTCTCGCAGGGCGTGCCGATGCTGCTGGCCGGCGACGAGCGCTCGAACTCGCAGGGCGGCAACAACAACGCCTATTGCCAGGACAACGAGATCGGCTGGGTGGACTGGTCGAACGAGGATACCGAGCTGCCGGACTTCGTCGCCCGCCTAGCCGATCTTCGCAAGCGCCACTCCTCGCTGTCGCGGCCGGAATTCCTCACCGGCTCGCGCAACGAGATGGGCCAGCCGGACGTCGCCTGGTTCAACAATGGCGGCACCCGCATGACTGAGGAGAACTGGGTCGATCCGCACTCCAAGTGCATCACCCTGCGCCTCGCGCCGGTGCTGCCCGAGGAGCCCTCGCTGGTCATCATGCTGAACGCTTCGCATGTCGATGTCGATTTCGTCGCGCCGCCCGTGCAGTCCGGCCATTGGGAGGTGATCCTTGCCACGGGGGACAACCTCGAAGGCGCGAGCCTTGAGGGCGGCGGCCATTTCAACGTGCCGGCGCGCACCCTGCTTGTGTGGGAATGGCGCGCATGAGCGAACCCGCCTGTCGCTTCGGCCCGGAACTGCTGGCGGAAGCGACCCGTTTCCGGCTGTATGCGCCGGACGCACCGGCCGTCGATCTGGAGATCGACGGCGCCGACCCCCAGTCCATGCAGCGCGGCGCGGACGGTTTTTTCCACCTCGATGTCGCGGAGGCGAGGCCGGGCACGCGCTATCGATTCAGGGTCGAGGGGCAGCCCGTTCCCGATCCCGCCTCGCGCCGGCAGGCCGAGGATGCCGATGGCTGGAGCGTGCTGGTCGACCCGTTCTCTGCCCGCTCCTGCCCGCGTTCGCCTCACACGCCGCGCCCGTGGCACGAGGCCGTCATCGCCGAAGTGCATGTGGGCACGGCGACGCCGGAAGGCACGTTCCGGGCGCTGATCGACCGGCTCGACCATTACGTGGCGGCGGGCTTCACCGTCATCGAGCTGATGCCTGTCGCCGACTTCGCCGGCCGCCGCAACTGGGGCTATGACGGCGTGCTGTTCTATGCGCCGGACACGGCCTATGGCACGCCGGAGGATCTGCGCGCCCTCATCGACGCCGCCCATGAACGCGGCCTCGGGATGATGCTCGACGTCGTCTACAACCATTTCGGCCCGAGCGGGAATTACCTGCCGCTCTATGCGAAGTCGTTCTTCCGCGAGGATGTTTCGACGCCGTGGGGGCCGGCGATCGATCTCGGCAACCCGACGGTGCGCGCCTTCTTCACCGAGAACGCCGCCTATTGGCTGGGCGCGTTCGGCTTTGACGGGCTGCGCTTCGACGCGGTTCATGCGCTCGCCACCGAGAGCGCCGAGACCTTCCTGCGCGAACTGGCCCTTGCCTGCCGGGCCGTGCGGCCAGAGGCGTGGCTGGTGCTGGAGAACCACGACAACATCGCGGAATGGCTGCTGCGGGGCGAGGACCATCTCTACACCGCGCAGTGGAACGATGACTGGCACCACGCCTTCCATGTGCTGGCGACCGGGGAGACCGGCGGCTATTACGCCCCCTATGCCGCCGACCCGCCGGCCGCCGCTTCGCGCGCGCTGACGGAAGGCTTCGTGTTCCAGGGCGAGGCCTACCCCGACCCGCAGGGCAAGCCGCGCGGGACGCTCTCCGCCGGCCTGCCGCCGGATGCCTTCGTCAGCTTCGTGCAGAACCACGACCATATCGGCAACCGCGCCCTCGGCGACCGGCTCGCCGGCACGCTGGAGCCTTCGCGCCTCGCCTTCCTGCGCTTCGTGCTGCTGCTGTCGCCGGCGGTGCCGATGCTGTTCCAGGGCGAGGAAGCGCTGCTCGCCAAACCCTTCCCCTTCTTCTGCGATTTCGAGGGCGATCTCGCCGAGGCGGTGCGGACGGGGCGGCGGCAGGAGTTTCCCGACTTCTTCCGGGACCACGCTTCAAGCGAGTTCCCCGATCCACTGGACGAGGCAACCTTCCGCTCCGCGGTGCTGGAGCCTGCCGATTTCGAGACGCCGCCGGCGCGGGCCGAGCTGGAGGCCTTCCGCACCCTCACGGAACTGCGCCGGCACCTCGTCTGGCCGCTGGCGGAGAGCGGTTACCACAGTGCGCGCGCCACGCGGAACGGCGACGCCATCGCCGTCGCCTGGCGGTTCGAGGCCGGCACGCTGGTGATGGCGCTCAATCCCGGCAGCGTGCCGGCGACCCTGCCGCAACCGGCCGGCACCGAGACGCGCCCGCCCGCGGCGAGCATCGGCAAGGTGGAGCCGGGCGAACAGGCCATCCTCAAGCTCGCGCCGTTTTCCGCCGCCCTATGGAGCCTGCCGACGCCATGAGCGCGTGCCCCGACCTGATCGCCACCTATCGCCTGCAGTTCCATCGCGGCTTCACCTTCGCCGATGCGCAGGCGCTGGTGCCCTATCTCGCCGGGCTCGGCATCAGCCATCTCTATGCCTCGCCCATCACCATGGCGGTGCCGGGTTCCACCCATGGCTACGACGTCACCGACCCGACGCGCATCAATCCGGAACTTGGCGGCGAGGCGGGGTTCGAGAGCCTGGCGCGCGCCCTCGCCTCGCATGGCATGGGCCTGCTGCTCGACATCGTGCCGAACCACATGGCGGCCTCCAGCCACAACCCGTTCTGGATGGAGATGCTCGAAGGCGGGCCGCAGGCGCCGGCCGCCCGCCTGTTCGACGTCATCTGGCAGCGCGGCCGGCTGGTGCTGCCGGTTCTCGGCCAGCCCCTGCAAGCCACGATTGCGGCGGGAGAGCTGCCGCTGCGCCTCGGCGAAGACGGACGGATTCTCGCCGCCTATGCGGACCACATCTTCCCTCTGCGCGCGGAAACCGTCGCGGACCTCACGGCCGCCGCCGGGCTGGCGCACACGCGCGATCTGGATGAGCGTCAACGCGCGGCGCTGGAAAGCGTGCTCGCGGAAGCGGACCTCGCGACGGTGCTGGAGGGCCAGCACTGGCGGCTCGCCTGGTGGCGCGCGGGGGCGCACGATCTCAACTACCGCCGTTTCTTCAACATCACCGATCTTGCCGGCGTGCGCGTGGAAGAGCCCGAGGCGTTCGACATCGTTCACCGCCTGCCGCTCGATCTCCTCAAGCGCGGGCTTATCCACGGCCTGCGCATCGACCACATTGACGGGCTCGTCGACCCCGCCGCCTATTGCGAGCGCCTGCGCGCGGCCGTGGGACCGGACGTGCCGCTCTTCGTCGAGAAAATCCTGGAGCCCGGCGAGGCGCTGCGCCCCTGGCCGATCGACGGCACGACCGGCTATGAGCGGCTGAATGACATAAACGGCCTGTTCGTCGACCCCACGGGCTACCACCAGCTGGAGGAGGCGTTGCGCGCGCGGCACATCCTCGTCGGCGCCCTGCCCGCCCGCCTCGCCGCCGCCAAGCGGCAGGTACTGGAGGGCAGCCTCGGCGCCGAGGTCGATCTCCTCGCCGCACTGGCGCGGGAGGGGCTGGACGAGGCCATGGCCGCCGGCGACCTGACGGAGGCGGCGATCCGCGCCGCCGTCATCGCCTTGCTGGTGCATTGCCCGGTTTACCGTTCCTACGCCACTGCGCAGGGCCATGATGACGAGGACGTGGCCATCTGGCGCACCATCCGCGCCGCCATCGACGCGAATGAAGATCCGCTGACCGCCGCCGCCGCCGCCCTGCTTCTGGAGCGGGTGGAGCACCCCGCGCGGCCGAGCGACATCGAATTCCTCGTGCGGTTCCAGCAGCTCAGCGGCCCGGCCATGGCCAAGGGCTTTGAGGACACCGAGCTTTACCGTGTGCCGATCCTGCTCGGCGTCAACGAGGTGGGCGGCAGTCTGGAGCACCCTGCCCGCACGGCGGCGGCGCTGCACGACATTGCCGGCCGGCGTGCGAGAGCCGGCACCCGCGATCTCATCCCGCTCGCCACCCATGACACCAAGCGCGGACCAGCCACCCGCGCCCGCCTCGCCGCGCTGAGCTTCGCGCCCGAGCTCTGGCTGCGCTTCACCGACGAGGCGATGCCGCAGCTCGACGCCTTCGCGCAGCTTTCCGACGGCATCGCCATGCCGGACCCGCTCGACCGTCACCTTATCCTGCAGACGCTTTTCTCCGCCTGGCCGATCAGCTCCGAGCGGATGGAGGGCTTCCTGACCAAGGCGCTGCGCGAGGCCAAGCGCCACACCAGCTGGGAGACGCCGAACGAGGCCTATGAGCAGGCCAGTCTGGCCTTCGCCCGCACGCTGGTCGAGACGCCCGAGGCTTGCGGCTTCCGGGACCGACTGGAAGAACTCGTCGCGTCTCTTGCGCCGGCCTCCCGCCTCGTCGGCCTCGCACAACTGGTGCTGCAGCACACCCTGCCCGGCACGCCGGACCTCTATCAGGGCACGGAATTCCCCGACTTCTCACTGGTCGACCCCGACAACCGGCGGCCGATCGACTGGCAGGCCCGCGCGACCGCGCTGGCCGGCCCATCCGGCGGCGAGGCCCGGGACATCGACTATTTCGATCTCACCGGCCGGCTGCTGGCGCTGCGTCGCCGCAACGCGGCGCTGTCTCGCGGTGACTATCAACCGCTCGCCCTCGCCCCCTCGTCCTGGGGATGGTTCGGCTTCGAGCGCCGCCACGGCGCGCACGCCGTCTGCGTCATCGTGCCCACGCGCCTGCCGCGGGACATGCACACGACCGCCCCGTCGGCAATCGAGCTGACGCGACCGCTGGAGCGCGCATGGCGCACGTTGGAAGGTGAAGACGTGCCGGCTGGTGCCCGCCGGGTCGCGGTCTCGGCTGACCGGCCCTTCTTTATCGCCGAGGCGCCGTAGCCGAACCGCGCGGCACCTTGACGATGGGCCACCGACTAGGGCATGGCTCGCCCGCGATCCGGCACGGGCGCGCGGCGCTGTTCTCGACCGATGACACAGCGCCTGCGTAGCCGCGGCCGCAGGCATCGGAACCGTGTCGGTGCGTCCGGTGCCGCGCCGGCGGCGATGGCCGGAAGGCAATTGCCGACAATATCAGCGAACCCGTTGATATTGCTGGATGGAAGGGTGGCCGAGTGGTTTAAGGCAGCGGTCTTGAAAACCGCCGTGGGGGCAACCCCACCGTGGGTTCGAATCCCACCTCTTCCGCCATTTCAGTCCAAACCGGGCACGCCGAGCCCCGCCGATTTCCCTCGTGAGACGGCGCCTCAGCCGATGTAGTTCAGCCAGCTCTGCATGCGCAGCAGGATGCGGCGCACGATGGCGATGGGCTGCCAGTGATCGCTGTACACCGCGACCTTCGCGACCGAGCCTGGTGGCAGCTGCCGCGCCGCGAAATCATCGCCGAGCTCGATGGTCACCGTCACGTCGCCCGCTGACCCCACCCTGCTGGCGGGGTCCATGATCGTACCGGACGCCTGCAACTGCCCGGCGGCGATGGCATCGGCGAAGACGGTGATCCGCCCGGCATAGACGCGGCCGGGCGCGGCGGCAAAGGCGGCCTCGGCCGGGCGCCCGACCTGAAGGCGCGGGATCGCCGTCTGCGGGAAGGCGGCGACGAACACCTGATCGCGACTATGGACAAAGACCATGGTCGGGGTCGCCGCCGACACGCTCATGCCCGGCCGCAGAAGCATCTGGGGAATGTAGCCGTCCGTGGGTGCGACGACCTGGGTCTGCGCGAGATTATATTCCGCCGCATGCAGGTCCGCCTCCAGCCGGGCGACCGTGGTGTTCACGCCGTCGATGTTGGAGGCATAGGCGATCTGCGCGCTGTCGAGCGTCGCCTCCGCGCCTGCCACGGACTGGCGCGCCGCTTCGAGATTGCGGGATGCGGCATCCAGCGCCGCCTGGGAGACGACCTGCTTCTGCAGCAGTTCGGCCTGACGGTCATAGGTCTGCTGGGCCAGATCCTGCTGCGCCTGCACGCGCCCGAGGGCGGCCTCCGCGCGGCGCACGCTGGCTTCGAGCTGCTTCACGCTCTGCCGCGCCTCCGCCAGAGCGGCCTGCTTCTGGTCGACGATGAACTGATAGGGGCGCGGGTCGATCCGGAACAGGAGATCGCCCTGGCGGACCGGCTTGTTCGCCTCCGCCGCCACCTCGACGACCGGCCCGCTGACGATGGGCACGATGGGGCTGGTGTAGAAATACAGGCGGGCATTGGTCGTATAGGGATGGTTGTAGTTCATCCCCGCCAGAATGCCGCCCACGATCAGGATCGCCCCGACCACCGCCGTGGTCACGGTCCATTGGTTCACCGGCGCGCGCAGCAGCTTGAACACCGCCACGCAGAGCCCGGCGTAGATGAGCAGAAGCAGAACGACCATCATGCCCTCCTACGGCTGGCGCGACTGTTCGAGGCGACGGAGCCGCTGCTCGATCTCGTCGAGCTGTGCCCTCGCTTCGGCATTGAGCCCAAAGCCCCGATCCGGCCGGTAGGCCATGGCCCAGATCCAGAGAAACGGCCACAGCACGCCGAGCGTGAACAGGCTGACCCAGGTGGCCGCGCCGATGGCGTCTTGATGGGGATGATTCCGGCTCCTGGCGATCTGGTAGGGCAGCCCGTAGACGGCGACGATGCCGTACACCAGCAGGGCCGCGAGGATGACGAGGATCGCGAGTGCCACATGCTCCAGTGTCATGATCGGCCTCCATTAGGAAACTGACGGCGAACGCGCACGCGGCCGCGCATTCCCTAGGGGAATGTGCAGCTTCCTTCGGGCATGGTAATTGTGGCCGACCTGCCAGCCTGCGCCAGGACATGAGCAATGTTCATTGCCACCCGCGTCGCGGAAGAGAGCATCCTGGCCTTCGCCATCGTGCTGTTTCTGCTGCAGTTCGCCGCGCATGAGATCGGGTATCGCATCGGTGTGCTGCGGGGCAGGCACTCCGACGGTAATGCCGAGTCCGTCAGGGTCGTGGTCGGCGGTATGCTCGCCCTGCTGGCCTTCGTGCTCGCGCTGACGCTGTCCTTCGCCAATGGCCGTTTCAACGAGCGGCGCCTCGGGGCGCAGGAGGAGGCCAACGCCATTGGAACGGCCTGGCTGCGCGCGAAGGCCCTGGGGGGCGTTCATGGCGAGGAGATCGCCAGCATGCTGGAGCGCTACACGCAGGTGCGCATCGCGTTCATCAAGGCGGGCGGGGATGTCGAGCAGATCGACGCGACGAGCCGGGAAACCAATGAACTGCAGACGCGCATCTGGGGACACCTGACGCGCATCGTGCAGGACGCGCCGACGCCGGTGGCGGCCTCCCTGATGGTCTCGCTGAACGAGACCTTCGACATGAGCGCCGCCGAGCGCTTCGCCTTCGAGGTGCGACTGCCGCACCAGATCTTCTGGCTGCTCATGTTCATGACGATCATCTGCATGGGCTGCCTCGGCTATCAGTTCGGCCTCCAACAGAAGCCGTCCCGCGTCATGGTCGCGATCCTGATAAGCATGTGGACCGCGGCAGTGGTGGATATTCTCGACCTCGGCTCGGGTCGGCTGGGCAATCTGCGCACGCCTGTGACCAGCTATGAATGGACGCAACAGAGCTTTAAGGGCGGCATTCCCCTGCCGCCGCCATGAGCGGCGCGTGGCGCAACGGGTGCGGCCCGATCTGTCCATCATGCAAATGACTCCACTGGCGCGGCACGGAGCGCGCAGGCTGGAACCGGCGTCGAGAGGGGGACCGGGGTGGAGGCGACGCGAACTGACCCGCGCGGCGGATCCCCGCGCGGGCGTTCACTGGCGCCTTCATTTGCCGCCGGCGGCACCCTCGATCTGCTTCTGGATCTTCTCGAGATTGAAGGATCCCGGGGACTGGCTCGGCGGATAATCCTTCATCGACTGAAGGAACTTGGCGGCCAGCCCCTGAATGGGAACGAGGACAAAGGCCCGGTCCAGGAACCAGTCGTTATAGACATTGGCGTTGTGCTGGGCCCGCTCGAACGGGTCGCGGCGCAGATTGAAGATGAGCGGTAGCCGCAGTTCGACGAAAGGTTCGCGCCAGACTTCAAAGGCCTCGCCACGGTTCTCGAGGAAGACGACCTTCCAGGCGTCGTAACGCATGGCGACGATCTGGCCGTCATCGTTGACGTAGATGAAATCGCGGCGTGGCGACGCCGGCTCTGCGCCCTTCAGATAGCCGAGCAGGTTGTAGCCGTCGATGTAATTGCGGTAGCGGCGACCATTCAGTTCGACCCCTTCGAGGAGCTTCGCCTTGATGTCCGGTTCGCCCGCGATGGCGGCGAAGGTCGGCAGCCAGTCCTCATGCGAGACGATGCCGTTCAGCACCGATCCGGCCGGGAACTGGCCGGGCCAGCGCACGAAGGCCGGCACGCGATACGCGCCTTCCCAGTTCGAGTTCTTCTCGCTGCGAAAGATCGTCGTGCCGGAATCCGGCCAGGTGTTGAAGTGCGGGCCGTTGTCGGTGGAATAGAAGACGAGCGTGTCGTTGGCGATGCCGAGATCGTCGAGCAGCTTCAGAAACTGGCCGACCTGCATGTCGTGTTCGACCATTCCGTCCTGATATTCGTTGCCTTCAGGCCCGGAGAGCCCCTCATGCTCCTTCTTCACATGGGTGCGGAAGTGCATGCGGGTGGCGTTCCACCAGCAGAAGAAGGGCTTGCCCGCCTTCTGCTGCCGCTGGATGAAGTCGATGGCCGCGCCGGTGGTCTCCTCGTCGATGGTCTCCATCCGTTTCTTGGTGAGCGGACCGGTGTCCTCGATCTTGCCATCGGCCGAGGCCTTGATAACGCCGCGCGGGCCGTACTTCTTGCGGAATTCCGGGTCCTTCGGATAGTCGCGGTTCTCCGGCTCCTCTTCCGCGTTGAGGTGATAGAGGTTGCCGAAGAACTCATCGAAGCCGTGCTGCGTCGGCAGGTGCTCGTCGCGGTCGCCCTGATGGTTCTTGCCGAACTGACCGGTGGCGTAACCACGGCTCTTCAACACGGTGGCCATCGTCACGTCGGTCTTCTGCCAGCCCTCTTTCGCGCCCGGCAGGCCGACCTTGGTCATGCCGGTGCGGACAGGGACATTGCCGCCGATGAAGGCGGCGCGGCCCGCAGTACAGGACTGCTGGCCGTAATAATCGGTGAAGGCCACCCCTTCATTGGCGATGCGGTCGATGTTCGGGGTCCTGTAGCCCATCATGCCGCGGTTGTTGTAGCTGATGTTCCACATGCCGATGTCGTCGCCCCACAACACCAGAATGTTCGGCATCTTGGCCGGAGGGGCCGGAGGCGTCGGAGGTGTCTGGGCACCTCGCGCCCCGGCCACCGAAGGGGCCCCCGCGGCCGCGATCAGGGCCATCGCCGCGCTGCCGAGCAGCACGCTCCGGCGACCCATGACGGGCCCGTCTTCCCGTTGGGGTTCGATCGCGCTCTCGTTCTCTCGTTCTTTCGTGGTCATCGCGAACTCCAGGCACAGTGGAATGGAGACATGGGGATGGAGAGAGACAGTCTTCGGCGGTGGCTCGCGGGCGGACCACCAAGCAATGGCCCTCTCTCCCGCGCGCAGGCGCACCCAAAGGTCAGTTGAGGGCGACGCTATCCCTTCAACGGCTCGGGTCGGCGCGATTCAGTTCTCAGACGTGAGCGATCGCCGGCGGCATCCAGCACGCAGCCTTCTTGGTACACGAGAGGCACCAGCCTCCCTGCACCCGATGCAGATCGAAGCCCGCTCCAATCAGAAACTCTTCAATCTTACTATATGACGTAACGGAATCAAAATGGAAATATGCCGTCGCTACCAAAACACCGGCGACGTTGCATCGAATTTCAAATTAAATACATGCTTATAATACCCGTTGCTCCAATATTTCGGATAACATATTTTTCCGACCAGCATAACGAAAGCCGGATAGAGGCGACATCTTGTGCCCTACCCTTTGTGCATCTAAAATTACTGGATGACGAGGCGCATACTCAGGTAAAGCGCGTTCGCGCTGAAGGCTGCGGGGCGGATGATGGCCAGAACGTTCGCAGGGCCGGAGAACGGACGCCGTTACGGGGCATTACCCTGCACGCTGGTTGCCATGGGTATATCCTTGGCACCTGCTACCGCTGCCGAGAACGGCATTGGATTTTATCTACTGGGGAGCCGCGGCCCGATGGCGGGTTTCGTGCCGCCTCCAGGCTTTTATCTTCAGAATGACCTGTATTTTTACAATGGCAGCGTCGGCGGCGAGCGCATCTTCGCCACTGGCCGCCGGCTGCTCGTGGATGTCGATTCCGGGGCGCAGACCAATCTGCTCTCGGGAACCTGGGTTCTCCCCGGCGATGTTCTCGGCGGCAGCTTCGCCGTCGGCATGATCGTGCCGGCCGGTCATGTCGATGTGACGGCGGGAGCCGCCCTCTCAGTGCCGCAGCTCAATGCTGTCGTGTCCCGCGACCTGAGAGATTCCGCCTGGCAGTTCGGCGATCCGGTGCTCTCCGCCACGCTGGGCTGGCACTCCGGCAATTTCCACTGGAACGTCACCGGCCTGCTGAATGTACCGATCGGGGCCTATGACGAAGACGCGCTCGCGAACCTGTCTTTCCATCGGTGGGCGGGCGATCTGTCCCTCGCCGCCACCTGGTTCAATCCGGACAACGGGATCGACCTTTCGGGCGTGATCGGCATCACCTTCAACGGCGCCAACAACCTGACGGACTATGACACGGGGACCGAATTCCACGTGGAGTGGGCGGCCACGAAGACGTTTTCCAAGCAGTGGTCAGCCGGATTGATCGGCTTCTACTACCAGCAGATTACCGGTGACAGCGGCGAGGGCGCGATACTCGGAGCTTTCGAGGGAAGCGTGACAGCGCTGGGCGGCACGGTCGCCTACAACTTCAATGCCGGCAACACGCCCGTCACGGCCCGTCTCAAGGTGTTCCGCGAATTCGCGGCGAAGAACCGCATGGAGGGCACGGCAGGGTATCTGACCGTGTCCTTCCCGATCTCCATTGCGTCGAACTGAGGGCACTATGGGCAGGGCGGAACGCAGGCGGTCGACCTCACCGATAGAGTGCCGGGACGCCCCGATGGTCGCCATCACGGGCGGGACGTTCCTCATGGGCTCGAACGATCATTATCCGGAAGAGAAGCCGGTACACCGCGTGACCGTTGGCGATTTCATGATGGACGAGACGCCCGTCACGAACGCCCAGTTCCGCGCCTTCGTGGAGGCGACGGGGCATGTGACATTCGCCGAGATCCCGCCGGACCCGAAAGACTATCCCAACGCCCTGCCGCAGAACCTCAAGGCGGCGTCGCTGGTGTTTTCCCCGCCAAACCACCCCGTGCCCCTGAATGATATCGGCCAATGGTGGGAGTTCCGTCCGCGCGCCAACTGGCGTCGGCCCTATGGTCCTTCGAGTTCGATCAAGGGTCTGGACGATCATCCCGTGGTTCACGTCGCCTATCGCGACGCGCAGGCCTATGCGAGCTGGGCGGGCAAGGACCTGCCTACGGAAGCGGAATGGGAATATGCCGCGCGTGGCGGCATCGAGGGCAGCGAGTTCGCCTGGGGTACCGAGCTGGTGCCGGACGGGCGCCACATGGCCAATACCTGGCAGGGGCGTTTTCCCTTTGAGAACCTCGCCGATGATGGCTTTGAACGCACATCCCCGGTGCGGACCTATCCCGCCAATCCCTTTGGCCTCTACGACATGATCGGCAATGTCTGGGAATGGACCTCGGACTGGTGGTCCAGCCGACATCCCGCCGATGCCGCAAAGGCCTGCTGCATTCCCGTGAACCCGCGCGGCGGGCCGATGGAAGCCAGCTACGATCCCAGCATGCCCGAGATCCGCATTCCCCAGAAGGTGCTGAAGGGCGGGTCGCATCTGTGCGCACCGAGCTATTGCAGGCGCTATCGGCCGGCGGCCCGGCATGCGGAGGCGGTCGATACGTCCACAAGTCACGTCGGCTTCAGGTGCGTCAGGCGCACGCAGACGTAGGAGGAGACCGTGCTTTCGGAGCTCGCTGCGAGGAGCTTGGCGCGCGCGCGCCGAGGGCTCCTGCTTCTCGGCCTCCTGGGCCTGCTGGCCCTGCCCGGCATCGCCTTCGGCCAGACCGATCCGCTGCCGTCCTGGAGCGAGGGCCCGACCAAGGCGGCCATCACCGACTTCGTGCGGCGGGTCACCACCGATGGGCCGGACTTCGTGCCCCCGGCCGATCGCATCGCGACCTTCGACAATGACGGCACGCTATGGGCCGAACAGCCCATGTATTTCCAGCTCGCCTTCGTCATCGACCGCGTGAAGGCCCTGGCCGGGGATCATCCCGAATGGAAGACCACACCGCCCTTCGCCGCCGTGCTCTCCGACGACCCCGCGGCGTTGGGCGGCATGTGCGAGAAGTGCCTGCTGGAACTGGTGGCCGTGACGCATAGCGGCACCACGGTCGAGGATTTCGGTGCGACCGTGACCCGATGGCTGGAGACGGCCCGCCACCCGCGCTTCAACCGCCCCTATACGGAGCTTGTCTACCAGCCGATGCAGGAACTTCTGGCCTATCTGCGGGCCAACGGGTTCAAGACCTTCATCGTCTCGGGCGGCGGCATCGAATTCATGCGGCCATGGATCCCCGCGACCTACGGCATTCCCCCCGAACAGATCGTCGGCTCATCGGGCAAGACAGAGTTTCGCCTGAACGGTAATACCCCGACTATCGTGAAGCTCCCCGAGATCGAGTTCGTGGATGACGGGCCGGGCAAGCCCTTGGGCATCAACCGCTTCATCGGCCGGCGGCCGGTGTTTGCGGCGGGCAATTCCGACGGCGATCTCCAGATGCTGCAATGGACCACCCTGAACAGCGGGCCGCGCTTCGGGCTGATCGTGCATCACACCGATGCGGAGCGTGAATGGGCCTATGACCGGGATTCTCATGTGGGGCGTCTCGACAAGGCCCTGGACGAAGCGCCCTCCCGCGGCTGGACGGTCGTGAACATGAAGACCGATTGGAAAGTCGTCTTCCCGTTCCAGAAGTGAGGTCTTAGCGCCTCTGGCCGCCCCACTCCCATGCGACCTCACCGGCGGCGAGATCGGCCGTACTGACGCACGGGATCAAAGGCAGCTTTGAATTTCGGAAGGGTCCGGCGTTCGGCAACCGGCCCTTAATCCTGATTCACTAGCTGGGGCATGGAAGCCCCGGTTCACACTGTCGAGGGGACTTGGCGCGGCCTTGTCCCGGAGCGTCGGGCGGACCGGCTTGCCGCGGGTCCGCCCTCACTGGTCTGCGGTAGTGCGCGCTCAGAACCGGACGGTCAGCGCGCCCTTGATGGCGTTGTCCTGCGCGCTGTTGGCGAACTGGCCGCTATAGGTCACGTAGGCCGAGACGGTCTTGGAGATGGCATAGTCGAAGCCGGCGCCCACCAGCGCGCTGTCCTCGGCAATCGGCACGCCCGACACAGCGAACGGCGTGCTGCCGCTGGAATAGGCCAGCAGGGACACCGGGGCGGTATCGCCGAAGGCATGCTGCCAGCCGATGCTGACATGGGGCGTGAGCGTGCCACCATTGGCCAGCGGGATAACCGTCGCGGCGCGCACGCCGAGGGTGGAATAGACCGTGTCCAGCGTGTTCGTCGTCCCGGTGAGGGCCGCCGATGTGCCGGTCTCCGTGAACCCGTCCGTAGAGAGGTTGACGTAAGCAAGGTTCACGAAGGGCTCGATGGAGCTCTTCGCCTTGCCGAGAGCCGTGGCGGGGATGCCGATCGGCTCGATGTCAAAACGCCACGCTGCCTCGCCGAACACCTGTGTGGTGCCTGCATTGTCGTCGGAAGAGGCAAGACCAAAGAAGCCCGGGAAGGCAATCGTGCGGTTCACCGAGAGGTCATGCCACGTATAGGACGCTGCAGCGAACAGGGAGAGGGCGCCGAACTGCGCACCGCCATAGAGGCCGAGGTCGTAATTGTCGATATCGCCCGAGGAGGCGCGGGCATCGACACTGAAGGACGTGTTGCTGTAGCCGCCGACGATGCCGACCCGCGCGTTGGCCGCGATTGCGGCATCGATACCTGCAAACGCGCCGGCGACAGAGCGGTCGAGCGCGGCTGCGTTGCCGTTGCCGTCGGTATCGCCCCAGGCGCCGAAGCCCTGCGCCCACACAGTCGCATCATAACCGGGCGCGAGCTGCGCCGTCGCCTGGCCGGCACCGTTCTGGTTGTTCAGCCCCTGCCGCATGCGCATGCCCACGGCCTGCCGCAGATAGATGGACTGATCCATCATAACCGTCGCCGCCGACGCATAGATTTCGCCGGACAGGGAGTCGAATGCTGCCGGTGCCTGAGCATTGGAGAGCTGGAGAACGGCATCGTAGACGGCGTTGCCGGAGCCGAGGCTTTCCGTGCCCGCGGCCGCAGCTCTCTGGTTCGGCGTCACGGCGGCGTCGGGGAAAGAACGGGTATTTCGCAGGATGGTCAGGTAGACGTTGTTGGCGTCGTAGATCGTGACGGGATCGAGATAGGCATAGTTCGCCGACACCGAGGCGAACTGGCCCGTCACCCCGCCAGAGGCCGTGAGGATGGTATAGATGCTGCCGGGCGCATAGGTTCCCGGCGTGGCCAGCACCTCAACCGTGCCGCCGCTGATTGTGGCCGTGCCGGTGGCCGTGATGAGGTCGTGGGCGCCCTCCGGGGTGATGTCGACCCGATAGGTGGACCCCGCGGCGAAGGCCACATTGCCAGTCACCGTCAGCGTCCCCGGCGAATAGCCGGGCGAGACCGTGCCGCCGGAGGCGACGCTGAGCCCACCAATGGTGCCCGTGCCGCTGAGCACGGCTCCATTTTCGATGGTGTAGCTCGACCCGGAGACGGCACCCGGTGCCAGCTCGAAATTGGCACCAACAACGGTGATGGGGCCGGTATATCCACCGGCGCTGGTGAAGTTCACCGTGCCCCCGAGGATGGTCACGGAGCCCGGCCCGGTAATGGTACCGGGGAAGTTGTAGGTATCCGAGCGGTTGAAGACGAGGGCCGCGTTGTTGACGATGGCGCCGGCCACCGAGCCGGTGGTGCCGCCATTGCCGATCTGCAGGGTGCCCTCCGAGATGGTGGTGCCACCGGTATAGGTGTTCTCGCTGGTGAGGATCAGCGTGCCCGCCCCCAACTTGGTCAGGGAGCCCGTGCCCGAAATCACCCCGGCATAGGTGCCGGTGGATGCCTGGTCAAAGGCGACGTTGGCGTTGTTGGTGATGTTGCCCTGTAGGCTGGTGGTATTGCCCTGAAGCGTACCGGCGCTGACCGTGGTTCCGCCCGAATAGGTGTTCGCGCCGGTCAGGATCACCGTGCCGGTGCCCGCCTGGACCAGCGCGCCGGTCCCGGAAATGACGCCGCTGAAGGTCACGCTGTCCGAGCGGTTGAAGGCGAGCGTGGCGTTGTTGACCACGTCGCCAAGGATCGAGCCGGACGCAGTGCCATTGCCGATCTGGAGCGTTCCGGCAGAAATGGTCGTGCCACCGGTGTAGGTATTCTCGCCGCTCAGCACCAATGTGCCGGCGCCTGTCTTGAGCAGACCGCTGCTTCCCTGGAGCACGGACCCAATGGTGGCCGTGACCCCGGTGTCCGTCATAATGAACGGCGTAGAACCGGCTCCGAACGGTGTCAGCGTGATGGAACCGCCCGTCAGGCTGTAACCATCGGTCAGGAACTCCATGGCCGCAGCCTGCGGCATGGTAGAACCGGTGATGGAAACGGTGCCGGCGCTCCCAGCGAAAATGGCCATGCCATCCTGAGTCCAGGCACTCGTGCCCGTTCCCGCTTCGTTGGTCCAGTTGGTCGTTGCAGCGGCAACATCCCAGTCCGCCGTGCCACCGTGAACGGTGCCATCGCCGAGCGTGGTGGTACCGTTCCACCACAGCCCGTTCAGAACGACCAGGTTCACCTGCTGGGCTGTAGACGTGTCGACGCGGAAGAGTGAATGCGCCGGTGCCGTTCCGATCACGAGCCCCTGAGGGTTCGTCAGGCTGCCGCTGTAATCGATGAGCCTGTAAGTGCCGTTCGCATAGCCGGCCCCCGGCGTGAGGTTCAGCGAACCGCCAAGCGTAGCGTTGGCGACCGAGAGCACGGCCGTCGATGTGGGGCTCAGCAAAGTGAGGTCGAATATGGAACTGGTTTCGAGCGTCAAATCGCCGCCCGCCGTAAACGTGGCGCCGCTTGTCCCGAGAAACGTACCCCCGTCCCGGATGGTCACGTTGCCAGCCGCCGAGCCGGTTCCGGTCAGCGTGGCGCCGGAAGCCACATCGACGGCGCCTCCGACACGGCCCGACAGGAGCAGCGTGCCTGCCGACACAGCCGTGACGCCCGTGTTGGTGTTAAGCGCAGAGAGCGTCAGCGTACCAGCGCCAGCCTTCGTCAACTGGCCGGAGCCCGAGATAATGCTCGAAATGCCGACAGCGTGGCCATCCGTGTCGATCGTGCCGCCGCCGTTAAGCAGAACAATGGCACCGGAAGCGAAACCGCTCAGAAAGTTGGCTTGATCGGCGGCCGCCATCAAGGTGCCACCATCAAGCGAAATCGAGGCAGTCCCTCCGGTTTGCCTGACAATCTGCCCGACCGTAACGACACCTCCGCCAGAGACGCTGAGCGCCCCCTGACCATTGGCAGTGCCCATGTAAAGGGTGGACGTACCCAGGCTCCAGGCCGATCCAGCCCCTGCGACGTTCACGAGAGCGGGGGCGCCTGAGGTGTTTTGGTAGCCGACATAGGTCACACCACTCGTCACCGAGCCGCCATTCAGAATATTCAGCGTGGCAGTCCCGCCGCCGCCAACGTAAAATGTACTGTTACCGCCATTCCAGGTTGATCCCGGTCCCGTCACGGTGACACTGGCTTGCAATCCTGACCAGTTACCGACGATTCCCGTTCCGTTGGTAAGAACGGTGCCGCCATCTGAAATCGTCAGGGTACCAGCGCCGCCATCACTCACAGAGAGAAAGGTACCGGTATCCCAAACGGTGCCCGCGCCGGTAACCGTCACGGCACCCGTGCTTTGACTATATTCGCCGACATAGGCCGTACGGTTGGTCACACGCGCGCCATCGGAGATGGTCACGCTACCGTTGCCCCTATAGCCAACGTAGAACTCGTTGGTGGTCACCTGCGTCCCGCTTCCGGTTACGGTCATCGTACCGGTGGAGCCGTTCTGCATCGCAAGATACGTGCCGTATTGCGGAGAAGTGAGGGTGGCGGTAGCCCCATCCGAGACAGTAAAAGATCCTTGCCCCGTATTACCAATCGCAACCTGCGATGTATTAAACCAGCTGGAGCCGACTCCGCTTACAGTCACCGCCCCGCTTGCAGAACGAGGCTGTGTGAGAACTCACTGTGGATCGTCGCGCATGTTGTTGCCACGGCGCGCGTCGGCTCCGGTCACCCGGCTATCGCCTTGAGGGTAGAGGCCA
>QFQD01000094.1 GCA_003241485.1 Ancylobacter novellus | reverse complement strand
GATGGCAATGCGGGCATTGCCGGAGAGGTGCACGCGCGGCTTGGGCATGGGGATCTCCTCGCGATCAATCGCAACCGGGGCCGACAGCGCCCGGATCATCCGGTGAGACGAACTGTTTCCACGGGCGCCAGCCGCCGGCGGGGCTGGCCTTGGGGCACCAGAAACCCCATTCGCGGACACGCGGGCCGACGATGAAAAGGGTGATGGCGGGCGCGGGATTGAGGTTGGCGTCCAGCGGCAGGGCCAGCGCATGGGCGAAGCGCGGGCCGCGCCAGACGATGGCGCCGGGCTTGTGCGTGCGCACCCGCCCCATGTCTCGATCAGATCGCCAGACAGCAGCACCGAGAGCGAGGGCCACGGGTGATCGTGCAAGGCGCGATCGTCATCATCCCGCAGGAAGTGGTGCAGGTAGACGTTGAACCAGCGATTGCGGGGCAGCAGCCACCAGCGGCGCATATAGGTGTTGGTGTCGCCGCCGATTTTCTCGTCGGGCGGGCGGCGGCTCATGACGCGCAGGCATGCCCGCAGCAGGCGGCGACGCAGGAAGGCGGGGCTGTCACCGCTGGTCGCGATCTCGGTTCTCGTCCGGTTCTCTCCGCATGACGAAGGCGCTGCAGGCACCGGCAACCCCGCCCACCTTCCCGGACGCCGCTGGGGCGAATGGGAGGAAGAAGGACCGGGGCGCGCGTGGGGTTGGGGGTGGGATGCGCGCGCCCCGGCAAGTCGGCGGCTCCAGGAGGACCGCTCGGGAAACTCAGTGGGCGTGACGGGTGGCGCGGGCGCGGACGATGTTCAGCGCCTCGGGCGACATCTCGACGATTTCTGCCGAGGTCCATCCCAGCGTGGCGAGATCGTCCGGGGTGACGCTGTCCTGGCGGGCGAGGATGTGCTCGACATCCTTCGCCATCACCTGCAGGCGCTCGTCATAGGTGCGGGCCAGCCGGGTCGCATTCTCACGGTCGACGCGGCGGCGCTCGGTGGCGCGCTCGGCCGCGGGCGCGGGGCGCGGCGTGAGCGGCGGGATGGTGGTGGGGGTGTGCATGTGCGGCTCCCATCGGTGTGCGATGGGGCGAAACATGTCGGATTTCGACATAAGGTGTCAAGCCAAATATGTCGATATCCGACATGGTGCCCTTGCGGGGGCTCGGGCACACTCCGTCGATCATGATGACTTGTCGCCTGCTGATGATCTGCGGACTTGCGCTCGTCGGCGCTCTGCCCTGCAAGGCGGACGCACCGGATGGTGCCTTTGGCATCGTGATGGGCACTCCCTTGAGTTCGCTCAAGGTGACTGGTCCATCGGCTCGGCAAGACAGCTATTTCGTATCTGAGGTGCCTCGGCCTCACCCCCTGCTGACCCATTACTCTGTGCGCGCCACCTCCGACGAAGGGGTTTGCTACGTCTCAGCGGACTCCGGGGCCGTGAGTGTCAGTCGGGCAATGCAGATAAGCAACACTATCGAAGCACAGTTGACGGAAGTTTACGGAGAGCCGCAATCCGACCGTTTGGGTAAATTCTGGATATTTTCAGGCGATGTGAAAGAGATAGCCGTCTCAATGACGCGGCCGTTTTCTGGAAATGCGGCGGTTGTTCTTTACTATCGCTTCAAAAACTTCGACGACTGCTCGAAAATCGCGATGCAAAATCCATTCAAAAACTGATCACTCGCGGCGAACCGAATAGACCACGCGACCAAGCGCCCGCACTTCCGTGTCTTCGGAGTGGCTTTCGTCGAGCGCGAAGGGCTGATACTCGATCTCTGTTGATTCCGGTATCAGCCAGCGCTTGCCGCCAGCATCAATCTGATATTTCTTCACAGTGGCTTCATATTCGCCGGCTCGTTCGCGAAGTATAGCGTAGCGCTTTCCCGGTATAAACTCTTCCTCGGTGTCGATCATCTTGGCGATGACGACGACGGTTCCTTCGGGATACACCTTGTTCATCGACGGACCACGAATCTCGTAGCCTTCCAGTTGAACCGGCTCAAGGTGCGCGTCGCGCGGCACCATCACCTCGTAGCAGTCATCATCCTCCCACCGAACCGCCTCGCGCCAATCGCCGGCCTGGACGTAGCCGACCACACGCACGGCGCGCAGCCCCTTATATACAGGGCGCAATATCTCGACAGGGTCATCCAATTCGAGGCCTGGCGCGAGCCGCGACATCCAGCGTGTCGTTAGCTGTGTCTGCCCCTTCTCCAGCTTATTGATCGTCGGCCCGGTGACGCCAATGCGGATGCCGAGTTGCTCCATGGACAACCCCAGCTTCTCGCGCAGCTCCTTAATCCGGTTCGGAAGATCTTCTTTCGTAGCCATATCAATATCATGTCTGATTTGGACATGCCCGGCCATGGCGGATTTCGACATGCCGCTTGACGTGCCATGTCGAATTTCGACATATTGCCTCCAGTTTGGAGGCGAGCATGACATTCGAGGAATGGCGGCGAAACGAGGGGTTGAGCTACGACGCGCTGGCGCGGAGGTTCGGGCTCTCATCGGCGACCCATGCCCGGCGGTACGCCCTTGGCGTCGTCGAGGTGCCTGCGGATCTCAAAGAGCAGATCATTGAAGCGACGGCGGGTGCCGTCTCTCTCGCCGACTTCCACGGCCAGAGGCTGGCTCTCACCCGCCATCGTCGCCGCCGAGTGCCGCTAGCGGTCGCCGAGGCGTCGCCTCAATGAACCGCGCCGCTCGTCTCGATCATCGCCCGCGCGGTGCTGACAAATCCGGTCAGCTCGGCGCTGCCGCTATAGCCGGCCTCGGCCTCCAGAATATTCAGGATGTGGCCCGCGTCCGGGCGGCCTGCGAGCAGGGCGAACAGCAGGAAGGCCAGCGCCTTCGTCTCGGTCTTTTCCATGGTGGCTCCCCAGCCTGCGGCGTGATGCGCCGCAGAATGCGGCCGGCTGCCCGTACCCGAAATGCCAAGTTTGCCGAGGTGTTGGGATGAATAAGCGCCTTCTACCCGGGGGCGCGCATGACGCGCTCGACCGCATGTTCGATGCCATCGGCGAGAGCCATGGCCCGAAAGGTGCGGCTTCCGAAGGGCTCTATGTCGCCGCCGATTTCCTGGGCGTGTCACACTGGACACTGCGGGCACAACTCGATCCCGACAAAACGGGTTCGGAGATCTCTTATGCCCGCGTCGCGCAGCTGACCCGGCAGTTTGGCTGCACGCAGGTGGCGGTGCACCTAGCGCAATGCGCCGGCGGAGTGTTCGTCCCCATGCCGCGGGAGACGGACGTCGTCACGGCGCTCACCGCCGAAGTCATGCAGGAGATGGGCGAGGCCGTCGCCAAGATCTTCGCGCAGGCGTCACCGGAATCGGAGGGCGGCGCGCTCATCACCGCCCAAGAGGCGCGGGAGAGCGAACCCTTTGCGCGCGATGTGCTGGTGGTGGTGGCCAACTGGTACTCCCGCATCGTCGACAAGGCGCGGGGTGACGCGTCATGAGCGGCCTCTTACCCGACGATCCGCCGGAATTTCACTCGGCCGAAGCGCTCTTCCAGCACTATGCGGATCTCCGCGCCCGCACGCAGGCGGCGGCGCGATCCAGTGTGATTGCCATGACAGCGCGCCGGCCTCGGCCGGCTCCCGTCGAGGCGCCGCCTCTGGCGCCGGCGGCGCCGGCCGGCACCGCTTCGTTCTCACACGCTGCGCCGCTCGACCCGCGCCACAGCTTTGCGCAGTTCTGCGCCGGCGACAGCAACCGCATGGCGCATGCCGCCGCGCTCGCTCTGGTGCAGCGGCCGGAAACCGCGCGCGCCTATAGCCCGCTCTATCTCCACAGCCGGCCCGGGCTCGGAAAGACGCACCTGCTGCAGGCGATTGCGGGAGAAGCCGGCTCGGTGGCGCTTTACCTCACCGCCGAGCGGCTCATGTATGGCTGCCTGCTGGCGGCAAAAGAGCGGAAGATCGAGGCCTATCACCAGGCGCTGCGCGCGGCCGATGTGCTGCTGATCGACGACGTGCAGCAGATCGCGGCGCCGCTGGCGCGAAATACGCTCGGCACCGTGCTCAACGCCATGTCGGACGCCGGCAAGCATGTGGTGCTGGGCGCCAGCGTGCCGCCCGACGAGCTGGAGGGTTTCGACGGGTGGCAGCGTTCGCGCCTCTCCGCCGGGCTGGTGCTGGAGATCCTGCCGCCAGAGCCGGAAACGCGGCTTGCCATCCTCGCGCAGAACTGCGCGGCGCGCGGTGCGGAAGGCAAGGCGTCACCCGAGGTGCTCGCGCTCATCGCCGGCCTGCCGGGCCTGAGCGGGCGAGATCTTGAGGCCGCGCTCACCCGCGTGGTGGCGCATGCCGAGATCACCGGCGCACCGCTGGGGCTGGCCGATGCCGAGGCGATGCTGGGCGACCTTGCGCGCGGCCGGCGGCCGGAGCCGGTGCGGCTCGACGACATTCTGCGCCTCATTACCCGGCACTACGGCATCAGCCGTGCAGATCTGCTCTCGCAGCGGCGGACCGCCAATCTGGTGAGGCCGCGCCAGATCGCGATGTATCTCGCGAAGACGCTCACCCTGCGCTCGCTGCCGGAGATCGGCCGGCGCTTCGGCGGACGCGACCACACCACCGTGCTGCATGCGGTGCGCAAATTGACGGGGCTGGTGGAGAGCGACGCGGAGATCGCCACCGAGGTGAGGCGGCTGGAAATCGAGCTGCGGGAGGGTCGGGCGTGAGCTTTCCCCTCGACAGCCTACCGGCGCAGCTGGCCAGCAAGATCACGCTTTGCCCGATCAAGGGGTGCTGGCTATGGACCGGCTCGACCAGCGGCACCGGACGCGGCGGCGGCTATGGCCGCGTGACATGGCGGTGCGCCACCTGGGCGGTGCACAAGCTGGTGTGGCTGCTCTCCGGCGGGCGCCAGCTTCGCCCGCGCGAGCAGCTGGACCATGGGTGCCGGGTGCGGCGCTGCTGCAACCCCGCGCACCTCAAGCCCATGTTTCAGAAGCGGAACATGCTGCTCGCGCATTCGCGCAAGCGCGCCGCGTTCGTTGCGGAGGCGGTGCGATGAGCTGGCCTTTCGCGCCGTTGCGCATGTTCGGTTACGACCTCGTCGAGGCCGACCCACCGTGGCACTTCGATCTCCATTCCGCCAAGGGCGACGGGAAGTCGCCGCAGGCGCAGTACCCGACCATGTCGCTCGACGAGATCGCGGCGCTTCCTGTCGGGGATCTGCTCGCGCCCGGCGCGGTCTGCATCATGTGGACGACATGGCCGCTGGTCGCGATCGGCGCGCATGTGCAGATCCTGCGCGGCTGGGGGCTGCGGCCGGTGACCGGCGGCGGCTGGGCCAAGCGCACCATCAGCGGCAAGCTGCAATGGGGGCCGGGCTATGTCGCCCGCTCGCTGCACGAGCCGTACATCATCGGCAGCCTGCCGGGCTCCCGATGGAACGGCGCCAGCTTTCCCAACCTTGTCGAGACGCTTGAGGCTGACGCGGTCGACGGGCTCGCACGCGAGCATTCCCGTAAACCCGATGAGTTTTACGCGCGCTGCGAGGCGGCGTGGCCGGACGCGCGGCGGGCTTGCCTTTTCTCCCGCCAGTCCCGGCCGGGCTGGGACACATGGGGCAACGAGGCCACGAAATTCGATGGGGCGGCCTGATGCTTGAGCTTGTTATCGACAGTTTCGCGGGTGGCGGCGGCGCGTCCGAAGGCATTCGCGCCGCGCTGGGGCGCGACCCCGACATCGCGGTGAACCACGATGCCATGGCGCTCGCCATGCACCGCATGAACCATCCCGGCACGCGCCACCTGGTGCAGGACGTGCTGGTGGTGGATTCGATCAGCATGTGTGCGGGGCAACTTATCGGGATGCTCTGGATGAGCCCCGATTGTACCGACCACAGCAAGGCCAAGGGCGGGCCACCACGGCGTGGTGCCGACAGCACGCGCGGGCTCGCTTGGGCTATCGTCGGGTGGGTAAAGGCGCTGCCGAAATGGCAGCGGCCGCGCGTGATCTTCCTCGAAAATGTCGAGGAGTTCGCCCATTGGGGGCCGCTGACGGCGGACGGCAAGCGTTGCCCGATCCATAAGGGCGTGATTTTCGAACGGTTCGTGCAGGCGTGGCGCGAGCTGGGCTATCCCGCCATCGAATGGCGCGAGCGGCGGGCATGGAAAGCCGGTGCGCCGACGATCCGCAAGCGGCTCTACATGGTGATGCGCCGGGATGGCGAACCCATCGTTTGGCCGGAACAGGCCTTCGGCAACCCGACCGATCCGGCGGACGCGGCACGCATTGCCGCCGGCGAGCTGCAGCCGTGGAAGACGGCGGCGAGCCATGTGATCGACTTCACCCTGCCCTGCCCGTCGATCTTCGACACGGCTGATGAGATCAAGCGGAAATTCGGCATCCGTGCCAAGCGCCCGTTGGTGTTCAACACGCGGGCACGAGTGGCGGTCGGCGCAAAGCGACATGTGCTCGACAACCCTCGCCGCTTCCTCGTGAAGGTGAACCACACCGCCCGGGGTGAGCCGCGCGACCGCTCGATCGACCTGCCCATGACGTCCGTCACCCTGACGCGGGACGATGCCGTGGCGGTGCCCGTCATCACCTATGCCCAGCAAGGCGGCGGGGTGCGGCCGGCAACGGCACCGCTGCACACCATCTGCGCGTCTGAGAAGGACCAGAACGCCGTCATCATGCCCTATGTGACGAAGTTCAACTCGGGCTCGACCGGGCACAAGATCGACGAACCGCTGCATACCGTCACCGCGCATGCCTCCGAAACGCATGGTGGCGGCGCCGCTCCGCTGGGGGTGGTGTCGGCGGTTCTGGTTGGCTGCGGCGGGCGGGCGGCGCAGAGCGAGCCGCAGCCGGGCGACGCGCCTGTGCTGACGCAGACCGGCAAGGCGGATCTGTGCGTGGCCGCGCCGCTGCTCGTGCCCCGCTATGGCGAGCGCGATGGGCAGGAGCCTCGCTCGCTGACGGTCGACCGTCCGTTTCCCACCCCGGTGCCCACCGGCAACGAGGCCAGCCTTTCCGCTGTCTTCCTCGCGCAGCACACGGCAGGCTCGCATCCGGGTGCGCCGGCACACCCTGTGAACCAGCCGACGAACACCATCCTCGGCGCAGGCTCTCAGCACGGCGTCGTCGCGGCGAGCATGCTCACCCTACGCGGTAGCGACCGGCGGGACAGCGGCGCCGACGAACCGGTGCGCACGCAGAGCGCCGGCGGCCAGCACGATGCGCTCGTCTCGGCGCCGCTGATGACGGTCTATTACGGCACCGACGATGACGGCGCGCCTGTGGACCAGCCGATGCGCACCGAGACGGCGAAACCCCGGTTCGGCCTGGTCGACGTGCTGGCTTGCGTGCCGCCCTTCGGCCCCGAGCATGAGCCGAGGGCTCGCGAGGTGGCGGAGTTCCTGCGCGAGCATAGCTGCTGGGACGGTGGGGAATTCGTCACCTTCGATGTCGGCGGGCGGACGGTCGTGATGGTGGACTTGGGGCTGCGCATGCTCACGCCGCGCGAGCGGTTCAACGCGCAGGGCTTCCGGGCGGATTACATCATTGATCGCGGCATCCTCGAGGATGGCTCGACGGTGTATTTCAGCCTGGAGCAACAGGGCCGGTTCTGCGGCAATTCCGTGTGCCCGGCCGAAGCTGAGGCGCTGGTGCGCGCGAACTACCGCCCGCGCGACGTGCAGGCCCCGGCAAACCGCAAGCCGGCACTCGACATGCCGCTATTCATGGAAGCTGCGGAATGAGCGTCGAGGCCATCACCTGGGCGAACAAGCAGCGTGCCGGCTCTTCCGGCGCCAAGCTGGTGCTGCTCGCCCTCGCCAATTATGCCGACGAGCAGGGACGCTGCTGGCCGTCCTACCGTACGCTGGCCGATGTTACCGAGATGTCGGCGGACAGCATTTCGCGCCACGTCGCCACGCTCGAATCCCGCAGCCTGTGCGCCCGCGAGGCGCGTTTCGACGACAACGGCCGGCGCATGTCGAACGTCATCCGGCTACTGCTCAATGGAGGGGGTACCCCCGCAAATTGCGGGGTACCCACCCCCGCAAATTCAGGGGGTACACCCCCGCAAAAACAGGGGGTACGTACCCCGCAAAAACAGGGGGACTTGAACCCTCAATATGATCCTTCAAATGAACCTACCCCCCAAACCCCCGAGGGGGCCGGGGTGGGGTCTTTCAATTCCGATGAGGAAGGGGAAGGCGGCGGCGCTGCCGCTGACACGCAGTTCGACGTGCTCTGGTCGGAGTACGGCGCTGACCCGACCGCGAGCCGGGCGAAGGCGCTGCGGGCATGGTCGCGGCTGAGTGCGGTCGACCAGGCGCAGGCCCTCGCCCTGCTGCCGCGCTTTCTCGATTACCGGCGGGCCAACAAGATCAAGCTCTGCCACCCCGCGACCTATCTTGCCGACCGGTGCTGGGAGGGGCTCGCCAGTCTCCCCGCCCCTGCGGCGCGTGCCGAGGCGGTGCCGGCAAGGCCGGCTGAGAACGATCCGGCACGGCAGGCCGTGGCGTGGGCGATGAGCACCACTGCGGACAGGACCGGGTGGGTGTTCGTCGCCGAGGGCTCTGATGCTTGGCGGGCTTGGCATCAGGCCTTCCTGGCAGCGGGGCGAGGCCTCCAGTTCACCCGTGGTCGGCGGCTGTGGCTGGCACAGCCCGGTGGCGGTTTCGCCCATAGCGACGAGCCGGGCCGCCTGTTCCCCCGGCGGCTGCCGGCGGACGGCGGGGCAGATCCTCCACCCGACGATGGCCGGGCGAGTGACGACGAGATTGCCGAGCATTTGTGATTTTCAGGGGATGGACATGGCACGAGCGGGAAGGCCGAGGAAGCCCGGCAAGCGCAAGCCCTGCGGGCGGCGCAGTGACAGCGTGGTGAATGCCGAGGCGAAGCGCAACGATCCGCGCAGCGTGGTGTTCGAGCAACCACACCGGCGCTGGCTGGCAGATGCGCAGCGCCGCGACCAGCAGGCCGAGAGCGAGATCGGGCGGCTGCACCTCAGCGGGCGGATCTCCGAAGCGCAATATTGGGCGGCGGATCGCTTCCGCTCCATCGTGGCGCAGTTCCGCCTCGTGATGGCGACGCCCATGCAAACCTGCACCGCCCTCGGCCATGTCGTCGCAAATCCTGTGGATGAGGATGCATGGCGGCGTGGAGAGAGCGGCACCGCCGAACGACCCGAGAGCGACGAAGAGATGAGCGAGCGCGTTCTGCGTCAGCATAGCGCCGTGCTCGATGTCCTGCGGGACATGGATGATGGAAAGGAGGTCAGCCGTGCGCTAGAGGACATCATCATCTATGACAAGCCCTGTTCGATGCGCTCTCTTCTGGTCACGCGACAGGGCGCGCGAACCGGTGTTGCGATGCCGGAGAGAATTATACGCAATGGTGAACTGACGTTGCTTAGGCGAGGTCTCACTGTGCTTTGTCGCCTGTGGCATATGGAGGACGATGCGACAGGCCAGAAGCGCCCCGTGCGGGTGCTGGGAACGCAGCAGGAGCGGCAGGCGTGGGAGCGGGCCGAAAAAGAGGTCCACTTCGTCTATACCGACGATTGACGATCTCTGCGAAGCAGCGTACCCCGTACGAAATACACGATGAAGTCCTGTGCCCGGAGCTGAAAAGCCGCCGGGCATTGTTGTTTCTGGAGGGTCGCGATGCCGGTTCGCCCTCCGATGTTTCGCCCTCGTCCTCGGCAACCTCGATCAGAGCAACGCAAGCAGGTTGACGAGCGACGTGGCTCGGCACGGGCGCGCGGCTATACGGCCGAATGGGACAAGGCGGCCAAGCGCTACATAGACCAGCACCCGCTGTGCCTGGGCTGCGAGGCGGTCGGCATCGTGGTGCCCTCGACGCTCGTCGACCACGTCGTACCGCAGCGTGGCGATGCCGAGCGCATGTGGAGCGTGGACAATTGGCAGCCCTCGTGCCGCTGGCACCACGACGTGGTCAAGAAGCGGCTGGAAGCGAGCTTCGACAAAGGCGAGCTGCCAGCGCACGAGCTGGCTCTCGACAGCGCCGCAGCGCGCGCACTGACCGTGCAGCTTAGGCCAGACCTCGCCGATACCGAGGGGGGGTAGTCAAAAGTTCGGAGCTTTGGAGCCCGGACCGCTATGGCAAGGTCGCGTGTGTCGTCGCGAAATTGGCGGATTATTTTTTTCGGGGAAGGACTTAGCCATGCGGGGCAGGAAACCGGACGATGCCGGCCTGCAGGCCGCAAAGGGCAATCCCGGTCGGCGCCGTCCGAAGGCGGCAGATGCTGCGCCGGTCAATCCCGGTGAGATCAAGCCGCCGCGGTGGTTGGCAAAGAGCCGCAAGGCGATGGAGGTATGGCGCGAGCATGTGCCGCTGCTCGCCCGGCTGAATTTCGTCAATGCTCTCGATGCCCAGCCGATCGCCAGGTACTGCCGGTACGTTGTCGAATGGGTGGCCGCCGATGAGGCGATCCGCAAAGAAGGCACCTGGTACGACGCCACGGACACGAACGGCAACTCGACCAAGCGGCAGCACCCCGCCTTCAAGGCGTGGCAGTCGCTGGAGAAGGTGCTCGGTGACATCGAGGCCTCGTACGGCATGCGTGCCGATGCCCGCTTCAAGATCCTGCGCGATCAGTCGGTAGCGCTCGGCGGCATGGGTGGCCTGCCGCTGTTCGGCGACAAGGCGCCGGAGCGCCAGGTGCAGGACGTGGAATCGACTGACGCGCCGGCCCCTGCCATCGACAACGATCCCATTGGCGCCTTGTCGCGCATGGACGCCACGCCGCCGGGATCGCGGCCCAACTAGGCGCGCTGGATATGGAGGTTGCGGAGGCTGCCGTCCGCGCGGCGGCGCCGCATATGCTCTGGCCCGAGCCCGCATGGCTCGCCGAGGTCGCGGAAGAGGAGGTTTACGGGTGGGCGCGGGTCGCCTGGGCTCGGGCGAGCAAGGTGCCCGGCGCGTGGTTCGATGCGGCCAAGGCTGACGCGGCCGTGCGCATGTGGCCGCAGGTTTTTCGCCTCACCGAGGATCGCTTCGCCGGCAAGCCGTTCCGCCTCAATCGTTGGCAAGAGGTGATCGTCCGGCTGCTCGTCGGGTGGAAAGTCCCGGTGGAAGTCCTCGACGAGGAAACGGGGCTGCCTCGGCATGAGCACGTCCGCCTCTTTCGGCGGCTCATGCTGTGGGTGCCCCGCAAGAACGGAAAGAGCGAGTTCCTTTCGGCTCTCTCGCTGCTGTTCTTCGTCCTCGATGGCGCGATCGGCGGGCAAGGTTACGCCTTCCATATGGGTTCCGCAGATCCGCTCCACCTTCGAGCTGCTCTCGGGCAAGGCCGAGGGCAAGCACGGACGTTCGCCGACCGTCATCACCGGCGACGAAATGCATGAGTGGATCACCACCGAGCTGGCGAGCACGCTCCGGCAAGGTACCGGCGCGCGCCTCCAGCCGATCGAGCTTTACGCGTCGACCACCGGCATCCGGTCGAATGAAGTCGGCTACGGCCTGTGGGAGGAAAGCCTCGGCATTCTCGACGGCCGGATCGATGACCCGGCTACACTCGTCGTCATCTTTGCCGCCGGTCAGGATGATGACTGGACCGATGAGGCGGTGTGGCGGCGGGCGAACCCGTCGCTGGGGTTCTCGCCGACCATTGACTTTCTTCGCCGGGAAGCAGCCAAGGCAAAGGACAACCCGCGCGCCGAGGCACATTTCAGGTGCTATCACCTGAATCAGTGGATCGACGCCATCGTGAGGTGGATCAATCCCAAGGTTTGGAACCGGGGGGCGAGCGATCCGCAGGCTTGGCGGCGTTGGGCAAAGGATAGGTCGGAATTCGTTGGCCGTGCCTGTTTCGGCGCCTTCGACGTTTCCTCGACTCAGGACATCACTGCGCTTGAGTGGGTGTTTCCGCCTGATGAGGATCATCCAAAATGGGCGATCCTGTCCGATTTTTGGGTGCCTGAAGACACGCTCCGTGAACGGGTCAAGAATGACCGTGTTGCCTATGATCGGTGGGTGGAGACGGGCGCTCTGACGCCGACGCCGGGCAACGTCGTCGACCAGAACTATCTCATGCGCGCTATTCTCGCCGGCATAGAGCACTTCGATGTGCGCGCCATCGGCTACGACCCGTGGAATTCGACGAAGCTGCTCACCGATTTGCAGGATGCTGGCGCCGACGCCGGGATCTTCTGCGAGATGCGGCAGGGCATCCATACGCTCGCGGAGCCGACCAAGCATTTCGAGCGGTTGGTGACGGCGGGCGACCTCGATCACGGCGGACACCCGGTCCTTAAGTGGATGGCGGGTAATGCTGTGATCCGTTTCGACGAGAACCTGAATTACATGGTGGCGAAGAAGAAGAGCCGCGAGAAGATCGACGGTATCGCTGCTGGCGTTATGGCTGTTGGCTTGGCCATGACGCAGGAAGTCGAAGGCCCATCGGTCTATGAAGGCCGTGGCATTCTTGAGATCGAGGTTTGAATATGGGGTACTTCTCCGATCTCAAGGCCGCCGTTTTTGGTCAGTCGCAGGCGCCGAGCGATCCTAACCATTGGATCATCCGAAGCCTCGGTGGTGGAAAGACCAGTGCGGGTGTGATGGTCGCCGAGAATACGGCCATGCAGCTGCCGGTGGTCTATGCCTGCGTCAATCGCATCTCGAACCCAATCGCCCGGTTCCCGGTGAAGATTTTCCGAAGCCGCGCGGGCGGAGGCGCGGAGGAAGTCACGGACCACCCGCTCTCGCAGCGCTTAGGGTTACGGCCCAACGAGTTCATGTCCTCGCGCACTCTGCGAAAGACCGTTCAAGGTCACGCCCTGTTATGGGGCAATGGCTATGTGGAGATCGAGCGGAACGAGAAGGGGCAAGCCATCGGGCTTTGGCCTCTGCTTCCGTGGGCAACCAGCCCGCACCGGGATGGCGACAGCTTGTTTTACCGGACCACCATCGGCGGCACTCAGTATAAGATCGATCAACTCGACGTGCTCCACATCATGGACATCAGCCAGGATGGGTATGTCGGCCTGTCGCCGATTGCCATGGCGCGCGAGGCGCTCGGCCTTACCAAGGCCCTGGAGACGTTCGGCGGGAAGTTCTTCGCAAATGATGCGAAGAGCGGCGGGTTTCTTCTTCACCCCGGCAAGCTCTCTGCTGCTGCCCATCAGAACCTGAGGGGGCCGAACGGCGAGAAGCGTGCGGATCCCGCGAACCCGGCGTCTCGGCTCGATGCGCAGAGCGGCTTGGACAATGCGCACCGCGTCAAGGTGCTCGAAGAGGGGATGAAGTACGTCCCGACCACCATCCCACCAGAGGATGCGCAGTTTCTCGGCACGCGCCTGGCACAGATCGCCGAGATCGCGCGCATGTACGACGTGCCGCTGATCCTGCTGCAGAGCCATGATGGCGTGCCGTCGTGGGGCGCCGGCATTGAGCAGCTGATGATCGGCTTCGTGCGGCAAACCATCGAGCCGTGGGTGGCAGCGTGGGAACAGGAGCTGAACTGGAAGCTCTTCACCGAGGAAGAGCGCGACCATGGTTACTACGTCAAGTTCAACATGAATGCGCTCCTGCGCGGCGACATGGAGGCGCGCGCGGCTTTCTACAAGTCGCTGTTCGAGGTCGCGGGGCTTTCGCCGAACCAGATATGCGCGCTGGAGGATATGGACCCGATCGGCCCGGCCGGCGACACCCGCTTCGTCTCCGCAAACCTCCAATCACTCGAAAACGCCATCAACCCGCCAGAGCCGCCGGCGCCGCCTGCGGCACGAGCCGCTAAAGCGCCCGAACCCGAGCAGGTGACGGAATGAAATACGCCAATATCCTTATGGCTGTGGCCAATGAATACTGGGCAATCCAGCCGGAAAAGCTCGAGCAGATCGTTGCCTTTCTCTCCTTGCAGGCTGCTGGCGACAAGTTGTCGGCCGAGGAGATCGAGGCGCGTATCTCGAAGCAGGCGGAACGCGATGTCGCGCGCAGCGAGGGATCGGTGGCGGTGCTTTCTTTGCGCGGCGTCATCGCCAATCGCATGAGCATGATGAGCGACATCTCCGGTGGCACCAGCTCCGAAGGGTTCGGGCGAGCCTTCGACGCGGCAGTTGCCGATAGCTCGGTGAAGGCGATCATCATCGACACGGACACGCCAGGTGGTGTGGTATCCGGCGCCGACGAACTTTCGTCGAAGATCTTCGCCGCTCGCGGTACCAAGCCAATCATTGCTCACGTCAACGCGACCAATGCGAGCGCGGGCTACTGGATCACGTCGGCCGCCGACGAGATCGTGCTGAGCCCGTCCGCCGAGGTTGGCTCGATCGGCGTGCTCGGCGTGTATGAGGATGTCAGTGCCGCCTTGGAAAAAGCAGGTATCCGCAAGACGATCATTTCGGCCGGCAAGTATAAGGCCGAGGGGGCGCCCTTCGCTCCGATGAGCGAAGAGGCCATTGCGCACCGGCAGGGCCGCGTCGATCACTATTATGATGTCTTCGTGCGTCGCGTTGCTGCCAATCGTGGCGTTTCGCTCGCGACTGTGCGTGAAGGATTCGGCTTGGGCCGTACCGTCACCGCGCAAGCCGCGGTCGGCGAGAAGATGGCCGATTCCATTGCCACCCTCGAAGACACCCTGAATCGGTTCGGGGCCACTTCGGCCGCCGTCGCTCGCCGTCCGCTGCAGCGCGAGAAACGCGCTCTGGCGCTTCACAGCTTCTAGGCCGAGCCCTTCCCGCTACCCGCCGACCGGCGGCTATCACCCACGCACGCGCCGGGGCGTTGCGTGGGTTTTTTTATGCCCGGCATCAGCATCTGGAGAGAAACATGCTGAAGGCCCTGCGCGAAAAGCGCGCGAAGCTGGTCGCGGATATGCGCGCGATCCTCACCAGCGCTGAGAACGACAACGGCCGCGATCTCACGGCCGAAGAGATCTCGGCGTATGACGCCCTTGAGGCGGACCTCGAAAAGCTCAAGCCGCAAATCGAGCGAGCCGAGCGCCTGGCGCAGGAGGAAGCCCATCTGGAGCAGATCCGTCCGGCGGCCGCCCGTGGCAACGGCGTCGTCCGTCCTGGCGGCCCCGAGGCCTCCCGCGAGTTCGAGAATATCGGCCAGTTCATGCACGCGGTTCGGTTCAACCCGAACGATCAGCGCCTGAGCTTCGTGGAATCGGCCGGCGCGAATGCCGACGATCTGTCCGCCGAGATGCGGATGGACAGCAACGCGCAGGGCGGCTTCATGATCCCGCCCCAGCTGCGTACCACGCTGCTTTCCGTCCCGGCGCAGGATGCCCTGGTGCGTCCTCGCGCGCAGGTGATCGAGGCCGGCGACCCTCCGGACGCTGGCGTGACCTTCCCCGCTCTCGACCAGACCGGCGCCAACCCCGGCAACATGTATGGCGGTGTCGAGGTGAAGTGGATCGGTGAAGGCGACGAGAAGCCGGAAACCGACGCCAAGCTGCGCGAGATCACCCTCACCCCGCACGAGGTGGCCGGCTTCACGACCATCACCGACAAGCTGCTGCGCAACTGGCGGGCGTCGAGTGCCTTCATCGAAGGGCTGCTTCGTGGCGCGGTGACACAGGCCGAGGATTGGGCTTTCCTCCGCGGCAACGGTATCACCCAGCCGCTCGGCGCCCTGAACTCTGGCGCGACCTTCTTCCTCAATCGCGCGGTCTCCAACCAGGTATCTTATCGCGATCTGGCGGGCATGGTGGCGCGCCTTCTGATGCGTGGTGGCACTTCGCCCGTCTGGTCGATGCCGCAGTCGGCGCTGCTCCAGATTGCGACGCTGAAGGACGACAACAACAACTTCATTTGGCAGGCCAGTGCTCGCGACGGCTTCGCCGGCACGCTGCTCGGTTATCCGGTGCGCTGGAATAATCGCTCGCCGGGTCTCGGCAGCAAGGGCGATATCCTACTCGCCGACTGGTCGTACTACCTGATCAAGGATGGCTCCGGCCCGTTCGTGGCCACCTCCGAGCACGTCAAATTCACCGCCAATAAGACGGTGATCAAGATCTTCTGGAATGTCGACGGTGCGCCTTGGCTCACCGCGCCGATCAAGGAAGAGAATGGCTATCAGGTCTCGCCCTTCGTCGGCCTCGACGTCCCGGCGTGATGCCGGCTCGCAGCCCGGCGACCAGCCGGGCTGCCTCCATCTCCCCTCCATCATCCTGAAAGGGTCCGCAGATGCAGGACTATCTGAGCCGTATGCACGTCGCGCGTGCCATCAGCCCGCAGGCGGCGCGCACCGACAACACCGCCATCGTGAGCCAGATCATCAACGCCGCTGGCTACAATGGTCTGGTGTTCGCCATCAACATCGGCGCCAACACCGACACCAATGCCACCTTCGCGGTGCTTGTGGAGCATGGCGACCAGGCGAACCTGTCGGACGCCGTCGCCGTTCCGGACGCGCAGCTGAGCGGCACCGAGGTGCTGGCGAGCTTCACGGCGGCCGATGACGACAACAAGGTGCGCAAGATCGGGTACGTCGGCCCCAAGCAGTATGTGCGCCTGACGATCACGCCGACCGGCAATGACGCTGGCAACATCTTCGTCGATGCCCTCGCGCTGCTGTTCGGCCCTCGCTACGCGCCGACGCCGAATCCCCCGGTCTGACCGCGCGCCCTCAACCCCTCGCTCATAGGAGAGCAGCATGTACAAGGTGATCGCCGAGTGCGTCGATGATCGCACCGGCCGCCGCTACAAAGCGGGAGAGAACTTCGATCCGCCTCCCAGCCCCGCGCAGGCCAAGCGCCTGCAGAAGGCTGGTTGCGTCGAGGAAAGCGACGAGACGTTGCCCGTCGACAAGATGTCGAACGCCGCTCTGATCGGCGAGCTGCTTGAGCACGGCCGCGCCGAGCTGACGGGCCGCTCCCGCGACGACCTCATGGCTGCCGTCACTGCGGCGCGTCGGCGTGCCGAGGACGGCGACGAAGGCGGCCTCGATACGAAGACCGTGGCCGAGCTTCGCAAGTATGCCGAGGAAAACGGCATCGAACTGACTGCCGAGACCACCAAGAAAGCCGACATCATCGCGGCTATCGAGAAGGCGAAGGGCTGAATCATGCCTGTGATCGTCATCGTTCCGCCGCAGCCCATCCTCGACGTGCAGAGCCTTCGCCGGCTCACTCCTGGGCTCGACGCGCTCGATGACGATCATCTCGCCATGCTCATCGGTGTTGTGCAGAGCACGATTGAGCCGGATCTCGGTTGGCCCGGTCGCTCTTTCGGCCGGCAAACGCTGGAGCTTCTGGAGGAGATGTTCCCTGCGGACTATCTGCCTCTTCCCTATCCGCCTGTCACATCTGTGGTCTCTGTCCGCTATCTCGACCGGGATGGTAGCGAGCAGGAAATTCCTGCAGAAAGGTACCGGGCAGAACTCTCCGATAAGATCTGCGGCGTGCGCCCGGCGGCGGGTTGTGAGTGGCCGCGCTCTTCCTGGGGCTTCGGCGCCGTCAGGATTCGGTTCGTTGCGGGGTTCACTCCGGAAGATCCGAAGTTGCTCCCTGCGAAGCAGGCCGTGTCGCTGGGTGTCCAAGCTCTCCGCGCTGTTAATCGCGAGGACCTGTTTCTCCGGCGCGAGCGGGTCGAGGGCGTCGCGGAAAAAGAATGGGCCGTGAATCCTCAGGCCGAACGCCTGGTGCGGGAAGCTGCCGATCGTCTGCTGCAGCCCTATCGAGTTTACGTCTGATGATGCCGGCAGCCTGTATTGCCGCGCTGGATCGCGCACTCGCCGCCAACGGCGAGGATATCGTGCTGCGGCGCATGACGCATGCCGGCACCACGTCGACCCCGGCCGACCGGCCGGGCGTCCGGGCGCATGTGCGGGGCTATCGGCCTGATGAGCTGGTGGGCAACATTGCGCAGGGCGATCGTCGGGTGATCCTGTCGCCGACTGGCCTCGGCGGCGATCTGCCGAAGCGTGGGGATTTCGTTCTGATCGCGGGACGCAGCTGCAAGATTGAGGCGGCGCCCGAGATCCGGGTGAGCGGCGTCGTGGTGCGGATCGAATTGCAGGTGCGCGGCTGATGGCACACGTCACCACCAAGATCGAGCCGATAGAGCGCAGCATCCTGCTGGCGATCCGCGACGGCGAGCCGGCAGCCGAGCGTGGCCCTCGACTGGCCAGCTACGCCCGGCAGGCGATTGCCGAGGCGCAGGAAGTAAACCGGCGTGCGATCGGCCGCGTGCCGCCGCATGAAACTTTTGTCGATGGTCGGCAGGGCGCGCCGCTGGAAAGCGTACGGCCCGATGGCGTGATCGTCGCCGAGTTCGAGCTGCTCGGCGAGCTGTTCGCGTGGATCGGCGAGATGCTGGTGAATAACTCGCCCGTGCTGACCGGCGACTATGCCGCGAGCCACGCGTTCTTCGCCGATGGCGTGGCGGTCGACGCGGGCGGCACTGTGCCGGCGGCGGAGGAATATGTGTTCCTCAACGTGCAGCCCTATGCGCGGAAGATCGAGCGCGGGCTGTCGCCGCAGGCGCCGGATGGCGTCTATGAGAGCGTCGCCCTCATGGCGCGCCGGCGGTTCGGCAATGTCGCCAGCATCCGTTTTAGCTTCCGCTCGTTTCAGGAGGGCGGGATTGTGCCTTATGCCGGCACCGCCTCTGTCTCCCGAGACAGCAGGGGGCGCTACAAGGCGGCGGCCGGTGCTGATCGCGCGGTGCGCCTGCGCGAGCGTGACACCCGCCAACCCGCCATCGTGATAGCGGTGCGCTGATGGCCTCTGCAGCTGTGATGTCGGCGGTGAAAGCCCGCCTCGACGCCTTTTGGACCCGCACGCCGATCCTCTACCCGAACGAGGGGACCGAGCCGCCGCAGGACGGCTCGGCCTTCCTCGCGGTGCAATATCCCGTCGGCGGTGAGCATGCGGCGAGCATGGGCGCGCCCGGCGCGAATGTGCAGCGCGAGACGGGCACGATCCGTTTCGTGCTGAATATCCGCAGCGGCGCCGATGTCATCGCCTTCGCGGTATGGCTCGACGATCTGCGCACGCATTTCCGGCACGAAACCTTCGGGCCGGTTCGTACCTTCAGTGCCTCTCCCGGCGTCCTCGACGATCGGGCCGACAATGGCGGCTATTACGCGCTGAGCGCGGCCGTCGAGTTCGAAGCCGATTTCTTCGGCTGATCTCCTCCCTTCACAATCTGGAGCACGACCATGCCGTTCGGTAATTCGAGCGAGACCCGCATTGCGTATGTCGCCGAGGCCTCTTTCGGTGTCACCCCCGCAACGCCCACCTTCGCCGCGCTGCGCACCACGGGCGGCGGTGTCCGCACCAATAAGCGCACTGTCGTCTCTGACGAGCTGCGCGCCGACCGCAACGTGATCGACGAAGTGCTTGTCGGCCTGGGCGCCGGCGGGGCCTATCCCTTCGAGCTGTCCTATGGCTCGCTCGATCCGTTCCTCGCCTCCGCCCTGCGCGGTGCCTGGGCCACCAATGTGCTGAAAAATGGCGTGACGCCCTCCTATTTCACGATCGAAGAGACGATCGAGCTGGGCGCCACGGACAGCTTCAGCCGCTTCACCGGATCGACGGTCAACACCCTGTCGCTGTCCATTCCCGCCCAGGGCAAGATCACCGGATCGCTCGGCTTGATGGCGCAGAAGGAAACGCTCGCCTCGGCGATCATCTCCGGCGCCACCTATGCCGCCGCCAGCACCGAGCCGGTGGTGAATTCCTCCTCGCACTTCGCTGCGCTGTCGCTCACCGGCATCTCGCCGGCGCTGAAGCTCCGGCAGCTCAATCTGGAGATCAATAACAACCTGCGCGAACGCCCCGTGCTTGGCTCGCTGTTCTCCGAAGAGTTCGGCGCCGGGCGGCTCGACGTGACGGGCACCTTCGAGGCCTATCTCGAAGGTGGCGGCCAGTATCAGGCGGTGCTCGACCACGCTTCCGGCGCGCTCGCCTTCACCATGGGCGCGGCCACCACCAAAAAATACACGGTGTCGCTGCCGAAAATCATCCTGCTCGACGGTGTGCGCCAGGTCGGCGGCAATGCGGATGACGTGATCCTGAGCGTGCCGTTCCGCGCTGTCTATGACAGCACGGCCGCGTGCTCGATCCAGATCACCCGCGCCGTCGCATAGCCCGCCGCACCGCTCACCGGAACCCTGCCGCCATGTCGAAACAGATCGAGATCGTGGAGTCCTTCACGGGCTACCCCGAGGGCCGCAAGCGCGGATTCGCCGCCGGCGAAACCCTGTCCGTGCCGGACGATGTGCCTGCCGATTTCGCGCGCTGGGCGAAGCCCGCCGCCAAGCAGGAGAAGGTGTCTTGAACGTACTGGAACTGAAGGCCGCCCGCGCGAAGGCCCGTGGCGGCGCCTGGGTGAAGGACATTGCCCTCGGCGAACTGGAAACCAGCATCGATGTGAAGGCGCGCAGCCTCCGCAATGCCGACTTCGAGAAGCTGCGCGGTGAGCTGGTGCGGGCGCTGCCGCCCGAGCATCAGGAGAAGCTGCCGGATGACGTGGGCGAGCGCATCCTCGCCGAAGCGCTGGTCGGTGCCGTGGTCGTCGACTGGAGTCTCGATGAGCCCTGCACGGTGGAGCTGCTGACCGATCCGGAGATCGGCGTGTATCTGCGCGGCGCCATGCGATCGAGGCCGACGAAAAAAACTGACCGATACCCTGCGCTGGTGGCTGGCGTGGGGCGACAGCCTTGAATGGCTGTTGAATATGGAGCGGGAAGATGGGGTGCCGCCGAAGCCCCTTCGCGAGCGGCCTGATCTTCCCGATCATCTCAGCTTCGAGTGGCGCGCCTTCCACGCGCTGGTCACGGATCGTGGCCCCAGCCTTCACGCCGCGATCCCCTTTGCGTCGATCGACCGCTACGCCGCGCGCTACGGCATCGATGACCCTGACGGCTTCGACCGCTTCCACCGACTGATGTCCGCGATGAACGCCACCTTCTCGGAGGTGCTGGCGTCGCGGGCGCCTGCGCCTCCCTCCCGACATTGATGGTGCTCCATGGCGACAATTACCGTCGAACAGATTCGGCGCGTCGTTACGCAGTATGAGAGCCGTGGCGCCGACAAGGCTGCTGCGGATCTCGCTGCTATCGCGGCGGCCGAAGGCAATGTCGCGCGGGCCGCCGAGAACATGGCGACGGTCACTGACCGCTCGACCAAGCGGCAGCTCGACGCCGGCACCGCGGCGGATCGTGTGCGCCAGAAATATGATGAGCAGCACAAGCTGACGCAGCTGCTGGCGCGCGAGCACCGGTCGCTGGCCGCCGCCGTCGATGCCGGCCGCATGAGTTCGGCCGACTATGTGCACACGCTTGAGCTGATGCATGCCAAGTATGGCATCGTCACCGATGCGCAGGCGGCGATGAACCGCCAGCTCGAACAGGAGGTGACCCTCCGGACGCGTGTCGCACAGGCCGAACGTGCGCTGACCTCGATGGGGCGCGCCACCGTTACGCCGGCTCTGAACGAGAGCGCAAATGACCGTCTGCGGAACCTGGGCGCCACAGTTGCGCGCAATGAGGCGGCTGCCGTTGCTGCCGTTGCCCAACAGTATGAGCAGCTGAACGCACAGGCCGAGCGTGCGCTGCGAAGCCTCGGCAAAATGGCCGCCAGCCCGGTATTGAACGAGCGGGCGAATGGCCAGCTGCGCAATATGGGCGAGGCGAGTGCGCGCGCGGAAGCTGCCGCAGTGGCGGCCGTGGCGCGGGAGTATGAGCGCTATATCGGCGAGCTGGTGCGGGCGCGCCAAGCGCAGGATGATCTTGCCCGCGCGCGGGCGGCGACGGCACAGGGCCGTATCAACCAGCAGCTCGGCGTGCGCGATGATTTCGGCACGGATGCGCGGGCGGCGGACATCTCCGCCGTGGGCGACCAGATCCAGGCCATCCGCGAGAAATATGTGCCGCTGCTGGCCTTGCAGCGGCAGTACAAGGAAGCTCTCGACGAGATCAACCAGAGTGCCAAGGTCGGTATTCTGACCGAGGCGCAGCGTGCCGAAGCGGTTGCGCGTACCAAGGCGGTGTTTGCTGACCAGGTGGTGGCGATCCGCGCGGTGCAGGAAGCCGGCGGCAGGGTAGGATTTGCCGCACACGACCTAGCGAACCTGTCGTACCAGCTGAACGACGTTTTCACGATGCTGGCGATGGGAGCCCCGCCGCTCCAGATCGTGGCGTCGCAGCTCGGCCAGATTTACCAGATCCTCGCCTCACAGCAGGGCGGCGTGGTTGGCGGCTTCAAGGCCCTCGGCGCCACCATTGGCGGGCTGGTGAGTCCGGCCACGCTGTCGGCCGCCGCTCTGGTTGGTGTCGGCGTGGCGGCCACGGCGGCCTATGCCAGCTGGATTGCTGGCGAGAAGCAGCTGCAGGCGGCCGTGCAGGGGCGCGGCCGCGAGACTGGCGCCACGGCTGCCGAGCTGATGTCGATCGCGGCGGCGGCTGCCGATGCTGCCGATATTTCGCAGGGCGCCGCTCGTGATATTGCCGCGGCCTTCGCCGCGACCGGCCGTGTCGGCACCGGGCTTTTTGTCGATCTGACAACGGCGGCGGCGAACTATGCCAGCATCACTTCGGGCGATGTGGTGCAGGCCGGACAGGATCTCGCGGAATCGTTTGCCGATCCTGCCAAGGGCGCCGAGGATCTCAACCGCAAGCTCAATTTTCTCGACGACACCACGCTGCAATATATCCGGCAGCTGTCGGCCGCGAACCGCCAGAGCGAGGCGCAGGCTCTGCTGCTCCAGCGGCTTACCGCCGTGTTGCCGAGCGCCGAGCAGCGGCTCAACGCGATCGGGCGGGCATGGAAGGCCGTCGCCAATAGCGCATCCGACGCCTGGGCGGCCATCGGTCAAGGCGTCAATGACAGCCTGAGTGTGTCGAGCGGCGCGCGTGCCCTCGCACAGGCGCAGCAAGTGCTCGACAGCATACCGGACCTCGGCGCCTTGACGGCGATCCCGCGCCGCAACGCGCAGGCGGAAATTGATCGCCTGAGTGACGAGCTTGAAACAGCGCGAAGGCAGTCCGTCGTCGCCCAGAATGACGCGCAGCGAAACCGCGTCTCGGTGGCCGGTGGCGAGCAGGCCGCCTTTCAGGCGGCGCTGAAGGCCGGGACGGGTGACATTCAGGCGCAAGAGGCCGCCCTGCAGGGTGTCACCAACCAGATAGGCGCGATGACGGACGCCTATGGCAAGCTGCTGCCGCAGGCCGAAATCGTGCGCCGCGAGCAGGAGCTGCAGAACGCCGTCACCCTCGCGCAAACGCCTGCCGATCGCGCGGCGGCGCAGGCCAGGCTGGAGCGCTACCGCGCCGAGGCCGAGGGTGCCGACGACGCGACCGTGTCGGCCCGTGCCAATGCTGCGGCGACGCAGGAGATGGTGCAGGCGCAGGTGCAGCTGACCCGCGCCACGCGCGACCGGCTGATGGCGGCGGATGAATCGATCCGCGCGCAGCAGCTGGAAATCCAGCTGATCGGCAAGACCGCCGGACAGGTGGCCGAGCTGCGCGCCAATTATGAGGCCGAGGCGGATCTTCGCCGGCAGGCGGCAGAAACCGGCGTGCAGGCGAGCGAGCAAGAGCTTGCCGCCCTGCGCGCCAAGAATGCCGAGCTTGGCCGCTCGGTCGACCTCGCCAACCAGGCGCGCCTGCAAGCCGATATCCAGTTCGAGCGCGACCAGCTCGGCCGTAGCCCGATGGAACAGCAGATTGCTTCCACCCTGCGCGGCGCGGGGCTGGAGGTGGATCTGTCCGGCGCCAATGCCGCCGCCCTGCGGCTGAATGCGACGCTCGCTCTTACCAAGGACATAGCGACCAGCGCCGATCTGATCGACGGCGAAAACGCGATGGACTCCCTGCAAAATGCGGCCAAGCGGTTGCTGGGCACTTTGGTGGATCTGGCCGCGCAGAATGTCATCGCCGGGATGTTCGGCAATGCCGGAACGGGCGGCGCGGCCGACTGGCTGACGGGCATTGTCGGGAGCTTCCTCAATTTCGGGGGCGCGTCCACGGGTGGCGCGACCTCGACCGGGCGCTACGCCGGCCCGCTGGCCGGTGGCGGTGCGGTCACCGACCGTGGCGCGGTGCGGCACCTCGGACAGCATCCTTGCCCGGGTCAGCAATGGCGAGTTCGTGGTGAATGCCGAGGCGACGGCGCGCAACCGGCCGCTGCTGGAGGCGATCAATGACAATGCTCGCCTCCCGGCTTTCGCTGGCGGCGGCGTGATCGGCCTGCATGAGACGCGCCGGCTGATGCGCTCGGTGGGAGGGGAGGAGGCGGCTCGCGCTGCCTTGGCGCAGGCTGCGGCGCCAGTGATCTCCGCGCCGAACATCAATGTGCGGATCATCCCCACCTCGGGCGAGACGGCCGATGTGACGCAGACGGTGGGCGCTGACGGCACCGTGGATATCGAAGCGCGGATGCGCAAGCTGGTGCGTGGCGAGCTGACGAAGGCGATCGACGAAGGGCATGTCGACCAGATTGGCGCCCGGCGCTTCGGCTGGCGGAGGCAAATGTAATGGCCTACGTGGACTGGCCTGCCGGTGTGCCGTTCCGTCCGGAGCGGGACAACTGGAACGGCGTGCCCGGCCGAGAGGCGCTTGCGACCGACATGCAGGGCGGCGATGTGCGGCAGCGCTGGCAGCCGGGCGATGACCTTGCCACCCTGCAATGGGGGCACGGACTGACGGCGGCGCAGATGGCTTCATGGGAAGCCTTCCTCGCCACCATCGCCGGCGGTGCCGCCCGCTTCCTCATGCCGGTGACGCTGAACGGGCAGGCCTATGAGCTGCGCGTGGTGCAGATCAAGGGCGGAAAGGGCGGCCTGCGCTACGCCTCGCTCGGGGCCGAGACGCTGGTGTCTTTCTCGCACTACGTGTTCCCCGCCGCCCTGACGCCGGCGGTGCCGGTGATCACCGGCACGGGTGACCAGGTGGTGGGCACCGGCACGAGCGGCCAGACGATCGAGATCGACTTCGGCGGGGCGGCCACGCGCTCGGTGGTGGCGGCGGGCGGGGCGTTCGTGGTCGACACGCCGTTCCTCGCCGATGGGGCCTATTGGGTACGGGCGCGCTATGCGGGCGGGCAATGGTCGATCCCGGTGCTGATGGCCATGCCGACGCCCCTGAAATCCACCCTGCGTGCCCAGCT
>QFQD01000093.1 GCA_003241485.1 Ancylobacter novellus | reverse complement strand
CGGCAGGCGCGGTTCCGCCTGCGGCGTCAGCACCTGCTGCACGGGTCCGCGCGAGAGCAGATAAATGCTGATGTAACCTTCGTTGGTCTGGCACCAGCCGTTGTTGCAGCCCGTCACCTCCACCTTGGTGAAGTCCGGCAGCGTCTTGACCACATTGTATTCGGTGCCCGGTCCCGAGCGCACATTGGTGGTGCCGATGGTGGTGCGCGAGCCGGCCATGGTGGTGTTCTCGCCGGGATGCGCTGTTCCCGCCTCACCCGCCATCGCGCTGGCCACCGCCCCGGTGCCGCCGGCGGCGGACACCGCATTGTAGTCTTCAAGGCTATGCGAGGGCGCAAGAGCGGCCGCGGGGGCCGCATAGGTCGGCGCCACCACGCCGCTCGTATTGTAGGGAAGCCGGTAGTTGGTTCCCGTCGCCCCGCCATAACCCAGCGCCGCCGCGCCGGAAATGCCAGGTGTGGCCGCACGATAGGCCAATGGGGAGCCTGCCGTCGCCTGCGCGAGCAAGCTGGTGCTCACATAGCCATATTGGGTCTGGCACCACGCGCCCGCGCAGGAAACCACCTCGACCGGAGATCCTGCCGGCAGCGTACCGACAACGTTGTAGCCGACGCCGGGGCCGCCACGGACATTGGTGTTGCTTCGCGTGACCGCCGGCCACGCCGCAGCCGCCAGCGAACCGGCGACGAGCATGCCGGACGCAAGCGCGAAGGAAGTCGTGAACCGCATCGAGCCCTCCCACGCCGCCGCCGCTCCTCACGAGCAGCAACGGCCAGGATCAGGCTTGCCCGGAATCAGCCCCTCCCGCAACGAAATCGCGAGAAGATGGTTGCCAAGCTGCAACCATTATGGACTGCACCGCGCGCGTCGACGCGAATCGGGCGACACCGGTGACACTTCGCCACCGCGGGATGGTCAGCCGGCGGTCTTCAGCGACTTGATCGCCTCTTCGAGCAATTCGTCCATGGTGCGGCGAATGCGGTGCTCGGAAATGTCCAGCGACTTCGCATCGAAGTCAGCCTTGATCTTGCGGTAGACGTCCTCGTCGCCCGCTTCTTCCAGATCCGCCTCGACGAGAGAACGCGCATAGGCATCCGCCTCGTCGCCGGACAGGCCCAGCTTGCCGGCCGCCCACACCCCGAGCGCACGGTTGCGGCGCGCATGGGCCTTGAACTTGAGGTTCTCGTCGTGGGCGTACTTGGCTTCGAACCCATCTTCGCGTTTGTCGAACGTGCTCATGGCCTCGCCCCTTATCTCTAGGTCAGTCGCGGGCTTGATTATCCTGCCCCCGTCCCCAAATCAACGCCGTCGACGCCCCCGTATCGCTACCTATGGCAATGTGACGCTTGGCGGCACAGGGGGGACGACAGGAGTTGCATGTGCTCGTGTCAGGGCTCATGCACAAAACGTGCATGCGGTCGCGTTTGTATCCCGCCCCCCGATCGGCTAGTGTTCGGGCCGTGGGCGCTGGCTCCAAGCGATACGAGTCGCCACAGCGCGTCAGGTCGCATACAAGTCCGGCGCCCAAGCCGTGAACCCCGGAACCGGAGCCTCGGCACCCTAATGGACTTCCTCAACCGACGGTACCCACCCATGAGCCGCCGCCGCCGCATTTACGAAGGTAAGGCGAAGGTCCTTTACGAAGGTCCTGAGCCCGGCACGCTGATCCAGCACTTCAAGGACGACGCGACCGCCTTCAACGCCAAGAAGCACGACGTCATCGACGGCAAAGGCGTGCTGAACAACCGAATCTCGGAATACATCTTCCTGAAGCTGAACGAGATCGGCGTCCCCACGCATTTCATCAAGCGGCTGAACATGCGCGAGCAGCTCATCCGCGAAGTCGAGATCATTCCGCTCGAAGTCGTCGTGCGCAACGTCGCCGCCGGCTCGCTGTCGACCCGCCTCGGCATCGAGGAAGGCACGCAGCTGCCGCGCTCGATCATCGAGTTCTATTACAAGAACGACCAGCTCAACGACCCGATGGTGTCGGAAGAGCACATCACGGCGTTCGGCTGGGCGACCACCCAGGAAATCGACGACATCATCGCGCTCGCCATCCGCGTGAACGACTTCCTCTCCGGCCTCTTCCTCGGCGTCGGCATCCGCCTCGTCGACTTCAAGATGGAATGCGGCCGGCTGTGGGAAAACGATCTGATGCGGATCGTCGTCGCCGATGAGATCAGCCCTGATTCCTGCCGGCTGTGGGACATCAAGTCGAACGACAAGCTCGACAAGGACCGCTTCCGTCGCGACATGGGCGGCCTCGTCGAGGCTTACTCGGAAGTGGCGCGTCGTCTCGGCATCATCGCCGAGAACGAGCGGGTCCAGGGCGGCCCGGTGCTGGTCAAGACCGAGCCGACGGAACAGCCCGAAACGTGAGAACGGCGGCTCCGGCTGCGTCGCGGACGGGGCTGCCATCCACATTCGAACGTTGAGCCGTTCGCGGCCAGATGATAGGCGGGGGCCCGCAAAGCCCCCGTTTCTGTTTTTCTCAAGAACGTCCTCGAGAGTTATCCCATGAAGGCGCGCGTTCTCGTTACCCTGAAATCCGCTGTGCTCGACCCTCAGGGCAAGGCCATCGAGGGCGCGCTGCGCTCGCTCGGCGTGCCGGGCATAGCCAGTGTCCGTCAGGGCAAGGTGTTCGATGTCGAACTCGACGGCAGTGACCCGGCCAAGGCCGAGTCGACGCTGAAGGATGCCTGCGAGAAGCTGCTCGCCAATACGGTCATCGAATCCTACCGCATCGAGTTCGTGGGCTGAGCACGATGAAAGCCGCCGTAATCCTCTTCCCCGGTTCCAACCGCGAGGGCGATGTCGCGCACGCCCTGAAACAGGTCACCGGCGTCACGCCCAGCATCGTCTGGCACGCCGAGACCGAGTTGCCCGCCGGCACCGACCTCGTCGTGCTGCCCGGCGGCTTCTCCTATGGCGATTATCTGCGCTGCGGCGCCATTGCCGCCCGCGCCGCCATTATGGGCGCGGTCGGCGCACATGCCGCGCGCGGCGGACTGGTGCTCGGCATCTGCAACGGCTTCCAGATCCTGTGCGAAAGCGGCCTGCTTCCTGGCGTGCTCGTTCGCAACGCGCGCCTGCGCTTCATCTGCCGCGAGGCGCTGCTCAAGGTGGAACGCAACGACACGCCGTTCACCCGCCGCTACGCCAAGGGCGCCATCGTGCGCTTCCCCGTCGCCCATGGCGAGGGCAACTACACCGCCGATACGGAAACGCTGAAGCGGCTGGAAGGCGAAGGCCGGGTGGTGTTCCGCTACACGACCTCGGACGGCAAGCGTGACGACACGCAGGTGCTGAATGGCGCCGCCAACTCCATCGCCGGCATCGTCTCCGAGAAGCTCAACGTGCTCGGCCTGATGCCGCATCCCGAGAACCACGTCGATCCGCTGCTCGGATCGACCGATGGACGTGCCCTCTTCGAGAGTATCGCCGGCGTGCTGGAGCGGGCGTGAGCCCGGCTCCCGCCCCTGTCCGCAGATCGCCTGGCTCTTAAAGCCGCGCCCGCGTAACGCAATGGCCCCCGCATGACCTCCTCCGAACCGAAGATCACTCCGCAACTCGTCGCTGACCACGGCCTCAAGCCCGATGAGTATGAGCGCATCCTTAAGCTCATCGGCCGCGAGCCGAGCTTCACCGAGCTGGGCATCTTCTCGGCCATGTGGAACGAGCACTGCTCGTACAAGTCCTCGCGCCTGCATTTGAAGGGCCTGCCGACCAAGGCGCCCTGGGTCATCCAGGGTCCGGGCGAGAATGCCGGCGTCATCGACATCGGCGACGGTCAGGCGGCCGTCTTCAAGATGGAGAGCCACAACCACCCCTCCTATATCGAGCCCTATCAGGGCGCGGGCACCGGGGTCGGCGGCATCCTGCGCGATGTCTTCACCATGGGCGCGCGCCCCATCGCCACGCTGAACGCGCTGCGCTTCGGCGACCCCAAGCATCCGCGCACCCGCCACCTCGTGGCGGGCGTCGTCGCCGGCATCGGCGGCTATGGCAATTCCTTCGGCGTGCCCACGGTTGGCGGTCTTGTCGGCTTCCACACCCGCTATGACGGCAACAACCTCGTCAACGCCATGGCGGTCGGCCTCGCCGACGCCGACAAGATCTTCTACGCCAAGGCAACCGGCGTCGGCCTGCCCGTGGTCTATCTCGGCTCCAAGACCGGCCGCGACGGCATTCACGGCGCCACCATGGCCTCGGCGGAATTTGGCGAGGGCGCGGAGGAGAAGCGCCCGACCGTGCAGGTCGGTGACCCCTTCGCCGAGAAGCTGCTGCTGGAAGCCTGCCTTGAGATCATGGAAGCCGGCTGCGTCGTCGCGATTCAGGACATGGGCGCGGCGGGCCTCACCTGCTCGGCGGTCGAAATGGGCGCCAAGGGCGACCTCGGCATCGAGCTCGACCTCGACAAGCTGCCCTGCCGCGAAGAGGGCATGAGCGCCTATGAGATGATGCTGTCCGAGAGCCAGGAGCGCATGCTCATGGTCATCGCGCCGGGCAAGGAAGAGCAGGCCGAGGCGATCTTCCTGAAATGGGGTCTCGACTTCGCCATTGTCGGCTACACGACCGACACGCTGCGCTTCGTCGTCAAGCACAAGGGCGAGATCAAAGCCGACCTGCCGATCAAGGAACTCGGCGACGAGGCCCCGCTCTATGATCGCCCCTGGGTGGAGACGCCCAAGCAGCAACGCATCGACCCCGCGTCGCTGGAAATCAGCGCCACCATTCCCGGCGCGCTGGAGCGGTTGATCGGCTCGCCGGACTTCGCCTCCAAGCGCTGGATCTGGGAACAGTATGACCACCTGATCCTCAACAACACGGTGCAGCGCCCGGGCGGCGATGCCGCCGTGGTCCGCGTCGGCGACGGGCCCAAGGGCCTTGCCATGAGCTGCGACGTTACCCCGCGCTACTGCGAGGCCGACCCGTTCGAGGGCGGCAAGCAGGCCGTGGCGGAAGCCTGGCGCAACATCACCGCCGTCGGCGGCCGGCCGCTGGCGCTCACCGACAATCTGAACTTCGGCAACCCCGAGAAGCCGGAAATCATGGGCCAGCTTGTCGGCTGCCTGCGTGGCATCGGCGCGGCGGCGCTGGCGCTCGATTTCCCCGTCGTTTCGGGCAATGTCAGCCTCTACAATGAAACCAATGGCCGCGGCATCCTGCCTACCCCGACCATTGGCGGTGTCGGCGTGGTGGACGACATCGAGAAGACGGCGACGCTCGCCTTCAAGGCAAGCGGCGAACTCATCCTCGTGGTCGGCGAGACCAGCGGCTGGCTCGGCCAGTCCGCCTTCCTCTCCGAGATTCTCGACCGCGAAGACGGCGCCCCGCCCCCGGTCGACCTGGAGCTTGAGCGCAAGAATGGCGACTTCATCCGCTCGCTGATTCAGGCCGGGCTGGTGACGGCCGTGCACGACATTTCCGACGGCGGCCTGCTGGTCGCGGTCACCGAGATGGCGATGGCCTCCAGCATCGGCGCCAACCTTGTCGCGCCGGAGGACGTCAACCCGTACGCCTACTGGTTCGGCGAGGATCAGGCGCGCTATGTCATCACCGTCGCCTCTGGCGACAAGGCGCAGGTGATCCGCGAGGCGGAACTCGCCGGCGTGAGCCTCGCCAAGGTCGGCGTTACGGGCGGCGACAGACTGAACATTCCCGGCGAGCGCCCGCTTGTGGTGGACGCGCTGCGGGAGCGGAACGAAGCCTGGCTGCCCATCTATATGGGCGCGGGCCTGATGTGAGGGAGCACGACGCATGGCCATGGAAGCTGCCGAGATCGAACGCCTGATCAAGGAAGGTCTGCCGGATGCCACGGTCGAGATTCGCGACCTGGCGGGCGATGGCAACCACTACGCGGCCACCGTTATCAGCCCGAGCTTCCGCGGCAAAAGCCGCGTGCAGCAGCACCAGATGGTCTATGCGACGCTGAAGGGGCAGATGGGCGGCATATTGCACGCCCTCGCGCTTCAGACTAACGTACCCGAGTAAAGCCTAGCCTGACCGCCCAACGATCTGCCGTGCCTTCCACAGCTTGCGTCCCCAGATGTTTATTCATTGGAACAAGCATGCGTCAGGCTGTAGGCGAAGCTCATAGAAGACGAACCTGGCTTTATTTCGTACTATTTATCAGCACCCTGATCGCGATTATAGCGCTCAGAGGTATCAGCCTTCATTATTATCTTAACGTCCATTCGATTGACGGGGCGTTCCAGACGATATCGACACTCAGACGCCTGAGTGCCGGGCAGACGCCTTTTGTCGACTTCTTTCCCTATCTGGGGCTAATCGCTTCAGCATTGCCTTACCCTGGCTACGTATTGGGAGGCGGCACAACGCTTTTCGCCTCTACGTTGTCATCCTATGCAACGATCACCGTCTCATGCGCATTCGCAACCCTGTTCATTTTCAGAATGAACAGAATAAGCATCGTCTATGCCATAATTACACTACCTATTATCTATGCCTCAACACGGTTCATGCTTCTCGATCCGGGCAACAGCATCCGGCAACTGAGGGCCCTCCTGCCCTTCGTAGCCGCGGCACTGATTTATTTTCTGTTCGATCCCGACAGGCTCACAAACCGGCGCAGTTCGTTGCGGGAAGCGCTCGTCTGGGGACTGTGCCTCTCCTTCGCGCCGCTGTGGTCGAACGATTTCGGCGTGGCGACGGTAATCGGCTTTGCGCTGGCCTGGACACTTCTCATCGCAGATTGGAAGAAGCACCCGTTCCGCTCGGCCGGTGCGCTCATGCTGATGCTGGCGGTCGCCGCCGCCGGATCGGTGCTTATCCTTGCGATGGTGTCTTCGGTGCCGAACTGGTGGGGGTTCTTGCCAGGCGCTGCAGATTATCAGTTCTGGTATTTCGGCGCCTGGGGCGAGACGAAACAACTCCTCGGCATACACGACCTGAAATATCTGCTGTTCATGCCAAGCGGCACGATAATTCTATCGGCCGCGATCTCGATCCTGAGCGTTCTGTCGATCACTGCGCGGCAAATTTCATCGCGACAAAGCGTGGGCGACCGGCTTTCTTTCGCGATCGCCATCTCGTCCCTCGGTGGGTGCCTTGCCGCCCAGGTCGGCGGGCACATAACGTTCGAATACTGGCACGCTTCGCGGCTGGCCAGCGGGGCCATACTGGTTATCGAGGCCTACAAGTGGACCGCCTCGTTTCCCGTGCTGGCCAGCATGCTTGCGCGGGTGCAGGAGCGTATCTGGGACGGTCACCTCTTCAAGCTGAAACCGATGGACCTTCTCGTTGGGCTAGCGTGCCTGACGTTGGTCCTGCCCTCCGCGGGGGCTTCTGTCAGGGCGGCACAGCACAGCGATACCTCGCCCGATGCCCAGACCGCACGCGACAGGCTCGGCGGCTTTCCTCGAAATGACGCGCGCGAGATTGCCTGCTTCTCGAGGCTGGGCGACCTGCTGGACCGTGCCGGCATACCCTCGGATCGCCGCATGGCCTCCAGCTACCTGTCCGCGCTCAACCTTGCCGCCCGGGCCGATCAGCCCTTTCAGGTCGATGCGGTCATCCATCTTCTCGGCGATGATTTCCGCGCTCGGAATCTGGCGATGCTGCAGTCGGCGAAGCCGCTCCTTTTCACCACCATCGCCTATTCCTACTCCCCCTGGGAGCGCTGGAACGAAAGGACAATCTGGCCCTTCTTCGAGTATGTGTACGCCAATTACGAACCTGTCTTTCGCTCCGAACAGCATGTCGTCTGGCTCCGCAAGGCGGCAGTTGGCACGACGTCTGCCCCAGCCGACGCACTTTCCGAACCGACCTGCACGATCGAGCAGAAAGGTCCGCGCGACGTCGCACTGACCGTCAGCGTGCCGGATCTCAGGGAGCCCACCTGGGTTGTCCTTTCTGCCGATCAGGAGGTACGGCGTGTCGATGCAGGCCTCATGGATCGCCTCTCACGGCCGATACTCATGGTCGATGAGGGACAGGAACAGGTGCTCACGCAGTTCGGCGGCGCTTCGGCCCATCGCTACGGCGTCAACGTAAAGAACCCGCGGCTTGAAATTCCGGTCGTGGTCGAGCCCGGCAAGGACAAGACGATCGACCTCGTGGTCGAGCCCACGCGCGGCTGGGGCGTCACGGTGAAGGCCTGCAAGGCAACGCAGCGCATGGCGCAGATTGTCGAACCGTCGGAACGTATCCCGACGCTTGGCGACTGCCAGGCTTTTCTCGACAGGGTGAGCGACAGGCTCGCCACATTGGGCTACAACAAGCCCTGAAAAGGGATTGAAAAGCGCTCGCCGCGCTATCATCTCAACGCAACATGCACCCATCGAACCTGACAGGTTCACCTAGATTGAGCGCAGCCATGAGCATCCACGATTTCATCGACGGCCAGGTCAAGAGCAACGACGTCGTCGTCTTCATGAAGGGTACTCCGCAGTTCCCGATGTGCGGCTTCTCCGGCCAGGTTGCCCAGATCTTCGGGCTGCTCGGCGTGGACTACAAGGGCGTCAACGTCCTCGATTCCGACGAGATGCGTCAGGGCATCAAGGAATACACCAACTGGCCGACCATTCCGCAGGTCTTCGTGAAGGGCGAGTTCGTCGGCGGTTGCGACATCGTACGCGAGATGTATCAGGCCGGTGAGCTGCAGGCGCTTCTGGAAGAGAAGGGCGTGCCTATGATGGGCCGCGCTACCGCCTGACGCTTTTGCCAGACTCCGAAGCTGAAAAGGCCGCCCTCGGGCGGCCTTTTTCATGAGTATCTCCGGTGCACGCGCCAAACGGGCGGCGGCAATAAAAAAGCCGCCCTCGCGGGCGGCTTTTTCGTTCGGTCGGAAGACCGGATCAGCGCGAGTAATACTCGACCACGAGGTTCGGCTCCATCACGACCGGATAGGGCACCTCGTTGAGCTCGGGCACGCGGACGAACTTGGCCGTCACCTTGTTGCCGTCGACTTCGAGGTAATCCGGCACGTCACGCTCGCCCGAGGCGGCCGCTTCCATGACCAGCGCGAGCTGCTTGGAGGCTTCCTTCACCTCGATCACGTCGCCAACCTTCACCTGATAGCTCGGGATGTTGACGCGACGGCCGTTCACCTTGATGTGGCCGTGGCTCACAAACTGGCGAGCGGCGAAGACGGTGGGAACGAACTTGGCGCGGTAGATCACGGCATCCAGACGGCGCTCGAGGAGGCCGATCAGGTTGGCGCCGGTATCGCCCTTGAGGCGCGAGGCTTCGACATAGATGGCGTAGAACTGCTTCTCGCCGATCGAGCCGTAATAGCCCTTGAGCTTCTGCTTGGCGCGCAGCTGCACGCCGAAGTCGGAAAGCTTGCCCTTGCGGCGCTGGCCATGCTGGCCCGGGCCGTATTCACGCTTGTTGATGGGGCTCTTCGGGCGACCCCAGATATTCTCGCCCATACGGCGGTCAAGCTTATGCTTGGCTGCTACGCGCTTGCTCATGCGCTGGTCCTCTCGCAAGTTGCGGTTTGGATCGCGCCCCCTCCTCTCCTCCCGAATGGAAGGCGACAGGATGTCTTCGAACGCGCCGAAGACATCCATGGGTGCGTGAAACGTTGCACGGGGCCGTTGCCGACCCCGTGCGTGGGCGGGTGAATAGGCGGAAAAGGCCGGAAGGTCAAGCGGTGCGGGGCTCTACCGCCCCTTGCGCAGCTGTGCCAGCACGTCGAGGCTGGCATAGCCGTCCGGCTGCAGCCCGATCTTACGCTGGAAGCCGGCAACCGCGCGCATCGTCATATTGCCCACGCGCCCGTCGACACCGCCCGTGTCGAATCCGGACCGCGTCAGGCGTCGCTGAACCTCCTGGATTTCCGCCAGCGTCAACGGGCGCTCGCCACCGGGAAAGGCGGTGATGAAGGGTTCGCCACCCAGTACCCGGTCGCCGAGATGGCAGACCGCGAGGGCATAGTTCATCGACGGGTTGTAGCTGCGCACGGCATAGAAGTTCTGCGTGAGCAGGAAGCACGGCCCCTCGGGCCCGACAGGAGCCCACAGCCGCGTGCGCGCCTTGGGAAGGGCGAAGCGCCCGCCACCGGCCGGCGTGACGCCGCGCTTCGCCCATTCCTCCACCGTACGCCACGTCTTGGCGTCGGCGGCAGCCTCCGGGAGGCCGTCCATACGCACCTCGAAGCCCCAGGGCACGCCGCGCTGGTAGCTTCCGCGCTTGATCAGATAGCGCGACGAGCCCGCGAGCGCGTCCGGTATCGAATAGGGCGAGGGATGGCCGTCACCATCATAGTCGACGCCGAGATTGAGCCACACCTCCGGCATCCATTGGGTGTGGCCCATGGCGCCGGCCCAGGAGCCGAGCATGCCGTCCGGCTCGCCCCAGCCGCGCTGGACGATGGCGAGTGCGTTAACGAACTCGGTCTCCCAGTATGTGCGTCGCCGCGGCTCGCCCCAGGCCAGCGCCGCGAGCGCGGGGAAGACAGGCTTCATATGGTCGGGATCGTCGACCAGTTCGCCGAACGCGCTCTCCATGCCCCACAGGCCCAGCAGCACATCCGGCTCGATGCCAAAATCCGCGTGCAGCCGCTTCATCAGCGCGGCGTTCTTCTTGGCGGCGGCCTGCCCCGTCACCAGCCGCCATTCGGAGATGCGGCGGTTGAGATATTGCCAGAGCTGCTCGTTGAACTCAGGCTGCGCGCTGTCCTTGGCATAGACCGAGGTGTCGGGCTCCAGCCCGCGCGTCACACGGTCATAGACGGCGTCGGAAATGCCCTTCGCCCGGGCGCGGGCGCGGAATGCCACCACCCACGCATCGAATGGCTGCGCCGCGGTCGCGCCGCGCCGCCCCCCAGCACCAGCGCGCCCGCACCGATGAGGAAGGCCCGGCGGGACGGCGCGAGCGCCGGCCGACGGCCGGAAGGGCGTGCGAAGGCGTCGAGCGTCACAGACGAATCTCCCGCGGCCCGGAATGCCGCTGGGGCATGGTGGGTTCGGATCATGTCGTCTGCAAGGCGTTGCCGACCTCCCGCCGCCGCGCGGCGGGCCGCCTTTGGGCGATCAGGCGGCCGGCAACGCCATCGGCACCAACTCGCCGGCACGGCTGCTGCGGCCGACGATGCGCTCCACCAGCTTCGCATCCAGCGGATGGCCGGTGGAGAACAGGCGCAGCGGCGCGGGGCTCGCCGCGAAGGCGACAGGCCCGATC
>QFQD01000016.1 GCA_003241485.1 Ancylobacter novellus | reverse complement strand
GGCGTGGTCGGTGTAGTTCAGGCCGACGCAGACGAACTTGCCGACCTGCCCGACGCAGGCGCCGATGCGCGGCGTGCCCTCGACCGCCGGCAGCACGGCAGGATCGACCGCGCGGATGCGCGCGAGATTTTCCGGCAGCAGCGCCGCCCCGGCGATGTCGGAGACGATCGACGACAGATCGCGCAGCACGCCCTGCTCATCCAGCAGACCCGGCTTCTCGGCGCCGAAAGACCCATAGCGGACGAGTTTCATCCCACATTCCTCCTGACGTTTCCTCGCGGCGGCCTTCTGGCGGGCAGCTCATTGATTGCCCTTCCACTAGCGGCAGCCCCGATAACTGAATAATGAAAATTCTGACTTGGATAATTCCTTGCGGTTATCGGCAGCTCTTACACCTGACGGCACCCTCCCATGGCCTCGCCTCTCGCCACCCATCTCATCGCACGGCTACGCCTCCGGCACCTGCGCCTCGTGGACGCGCTGGCGCGCAATGGCAATCTCCACCGTGTCGCGGTGGAAATGCATGTGACGCAGCCGGCGGCCACCAAGATGCTGCAGGACGCCGAGCAGATTCTCGGCGCCGCGCTGTTCGAGCGCCGCCCGCGCGGCATGGCGCTGACCGAGATCGGCGGCTTCGTTGCCGATTATGCCGCGCGCCTTTTGCGCGAGACCGACAGTTTCGCCGAGGGCCTGGACAATCTGAAGGCCGGCGGCTTCGGCGCGCTGGCGGTGGGCGCCATCATGGCGACGACGCCGGGCCTGCTGCCGCGCGCCATCGCCGAGCTGAAGCAGCGCCGCCCGCTGATGACCATCCGCCTGCTCGCCGCCACCAGCGACATCCTGCTCGACGCGCTCAGCCGCAACGAGATCGCGCTCGCCATTGGCCGCTTCACCGCGCCGGAGGACGCGCTGGCCTTCGATATCGAGCCGCTGGCGCATGAGGAATTGTGGATCTTCGCCTCGACCACGCACCCGCTCGCCGGCCGGGCGGCTCTCACGCTTGTCGAAATGGCACGCTTGCCCTGGGTGCTGCAGCCCAAGAGCAGCCCGATGCGCCAGCTGATCGACCGCACCTTCGCCGCGCAGGGCGTCGCCTCGCTGGACAATTGCGTCGAGACCACCTCGATCTTCGCCACGCTGCATCTGGTGCGCGAGGCCGGCATGGTGGCGTGCCTGCCGAAATCCATTCTGGTGGAGGGCGTGGCGAGCGGCACCTTCACGCGCCTGCCGGTCGCCCTGCCAAACCAGCTCGGTCGGCTCGGCATCATCACCCGCAAGGGCGAGACCCCTTCGGCCAACGCCGCCGACTTCATCGACGTGCTGCGCTCGATGGGGCGATCGGCCGTTGACGTGGAGGCTCCGGCGCAGGCGGAATGAGCGGTGGCGCGACAAATATGCCGCAACGCGAGGTTTTCCCCCGGGCACGCGCGGCGAGTGGTTTATCGAAACCGACCTACGCGTTATCCCGCACAGGCTCGACACGGCCCATCGCCTCGTCCTACGATCATTTGTCACGCCTATGCAATATTTGCTGGTTTCTTCTGTGGAATGCCGCGGCGCGGCACAGGCCACCTATCGGATATATTGATGGAACGCGTTCCCAGCCCTGCCTCCCAGCCTGACTCTTCCCGGCCGGGCAAGAGGATGCCGCGTATCCTGATGTACAGCCACGACACCTATGGGCTGGGGCATATCCGCCGCTCGCGCGCCATCGCCAACTCGCTGGTGGCCGCCCATGGCGACGTGTCGGTGCTCATCATCTCCGGCTCCTCGCTTGCCGGCAGCTTCAATTTCGCCCCGGGCATCGATTTCGTCCACGTGCCGGGCATCGCCAAGAGCGAGAATGGCAGCTACGCCAGCGCCAATCTGCGCCTCGACCTGCACGAAGTCACCGCGATCCGTGAATCGCTGATCCGGCAGACCGCGGAAGCCTTCCGCCCCGACATCTTCATCGCCGACAAGGAGCCGGCGGGCTTTCGCGGCGAATTGGTGCCGAGCCTGAAGCTGATGGGCACGATGGGCACGCGCCGCATCATCGGCGTCCGCGACGTCCTCGACAGCCCGGAGATCATCCGCGCCGAATGGCACGACAAGGGCGCCGTCCGCGCCATGACGGACTATTATGACGACGTGCTGGTTTATGGCTCGGAAGAGTTCTACCGCCCGCTCGACGCCATGCCGATGCCGGCGGACCTGCATTCGCGCATCGTCTATACCGGCTATCTGCGCCGTTCCGTGCCCTCGGGCAATTCCGGCGTGCGCTATCCGCGCAGCACGAAGGGCCCGTTCATCCTGGTGACCACGGGCGGCGGCGCCGACGGGGCCGGGCTGATCGACTGGGTGATCTCGGCGTATGAGGCCGACCCCGGCATACCGCTGCCGGCGGTCATCGCCTTCGGGCCGTTCCTGTCCAACACCCAGCGCAGCCAATTCCAGGAGCGCATCGACCGGCTGGCGAAGGTCGATTCCATCGTCTTCGACCCCAAGATCGAACGACTGATGAGCCGCGCCAGCGCCGTGGTCGCCATGGGCGGCTACAACACCTTCTGCGAGATCCTGTCCTTCGACAAGCCGGCCCTGCTGGTGCCACGCTCGCGCCCGCGCCAGGAACAGCTGATCCGCGCCACGCGGGCCGAGCAGCTCGGCCTGATGCGCATGTTGCTCGACCCGGTCGAGGATGGCGCGACCTCGCGCGACCCGGCGGTCATGGCGCGCGCGCTCGCCGCGCTGTGCGAGCAGGCGCCACCTTCCAAATCCGCCTCGCCGGGCATGCTGGAGGGCCTTGCCAGCATCTCCAATCACCTCGCGCCCTATATTGACGGACCGGGCGCGCTCAGTGCGTCGCTCAGCGTCGGAGGCTGACGTGCCCGCATCCCCGTCGTCGCGCGCGACGCCCCGCGACGGCGCCCCGCGCGTCGCGCTGGTGCTGAAGGGCTATCCGCGCCTGTCGGAAACCTTCATCGCGCAGGAGATACTGGAGCTCGAGCGGCGCGGCTTCGTCTTCGACATCTGGTCGCTGCGCCGCCCGACCGACCGCTACCGCCACCCCATGCATGAGGAGATCGCCGCGCGGCTCCTCTATCTCCCGGAATATCTCAAGGACGAACCGCGCCGCGTCTGGCGGGGCCTCGTTCACGCCGTGCGCCACCTCGCCTTCGCGCCGACGCTGCGCGCCTTCCTGCGCGACCTGCGGCGCGATCCCAGCGCGGGGCGCCTGCGCCGGCTCGGCCAGGCGCTGGTGCTGGCGCGCGAACTCGACCCCGCGATCGGCCACCTGCACGTGCATTTCCTGCACACACCCGGCTCGGTCACGCGCTACGCCGCCCTTCTCACCGGCCGCAGCTATTCCTTCTCCGCGCATGCCAAGGACATCTGGACCACGCCGGAATGGGAGCGGGCGGAGAAGATCACTGACGCCCGCTGGGGCGTCACCTGCACGGCCGATGGCTGGCAGGAGTTGCGCCGCGTCGCCGGCCCGGCGGGCGGCAAGGTGGAGCTGGTCTATCACGGCCTCGACCTCGCCCGCTTTCCCGCGCCGCCGCCGCGCACGCGCCTTGCCGATGGGCGCGACCCCGCCGATCCCGTGCGCCTCGTTGCGGTCGGGCGCGCCGTGGCCAAGAAGGGCTTCGACACGCTGCTGGATGCCCTCGCTCGGCTGCCCGCCTCCCTCCACTGGCGTCTGGTGCATGTCGGCTCGGGCGAGAAGCTCGCCGGGCTGAAGCAGCAGGCGGAACGGCTCGGCCTGTCGGATCGCATCGAATGGCGCGGCAGCCAGGCGCAGAAGGCGGTCGTCGAGGCGCTGCGCGAGGCCGATCTCTTCGTGCTGCCCAGCCAGCCCGGCGAGGATGGCGACCGCGACGGCCTGCCCAACGTGCTGATGGAGGCGGCGACGCAGGCGCTGCCCGCCCTTTCCACCCGCTTCGCCGGCGTGCCGGAATTCATCGACGATGACGTCCATGGCGTGCTGGTGCCACCGGGCGACGCCCCCGCGCTGGCGGAAGCCCTCGCCGGCCTGATCGCCGACCCGGCGCGGCGGCTGCGCCTCGGCACGGCGGTGCTGACGCGGCTGAAGGCGGACTTCACCTTCGATGCCGGCATTGACCGGCTGGAAGCCCGGCTGGGCGCCAGCGCCCGCGGACACCACCCCGTCCCTGGCTCCGACGAGGCCACCGCCGGGGCGGCCGGCCGCCTCGCGCCCGGACAGTGACATGCGCTGCCTGTTTCTCGCGCCGCTGAAGGCGCCGGACCATCCCGTTCCCTCGGGCGAGCGCACCATGGCGCGGCTGTTCATGCGGCTTCTCGCCAGCCTCGGCTATGAGGTGGTTCTCGCCTCCACATTGCGCAGCTTCTGCGCCGAGCCGGGCCCGGCGCACTGGGACGGGATGCGCGCGGCGGCCGATGAAGAGGTCGCGCGCCTCCTTGCCGAGCTGCGCGCTGGGCCGGCGGTCGCCTGCGTCTTCACCTATCACGTCTATTACAAGGCGCCGGACCTCATCGGCCCCGCGCTCGCCCGCGCGCTGGGCGTGCCCTATGTCATCGCCGAGCCCTCGCGCGCGCCCAAGCGAGCGACAGGCCCCTTCGCGCAAGGCCACGCGCTGGCCGAAGCCGCCATCGACGCCGCCACGCTGCTGCTCACCCCCACGGCCGCCGACCGCGAGATGCTGGAGCTGCATCGGCCGGCCCCGCAGCGCATCGTCGACCTGAAGCCCTTCCTCGACCTCGCGCAATGGCCGTGCGTGCCGGTGCAGCGGACGATGACGGACGCATCGACCACCCGCCTCGTCACTGTCGCCATGATGCGCCATGGCGACAAGCTCGCCTCCTATCGCCAGCTCGGGCAGGCGCTGGCCGGCCTCGCCGGCGACTGGACGCTCGATGTGGTCGGCGACGGCGCGGCGCGGCCGGATGTCGAGGCGGCGCTCGCCCCGTTGGGCGTCCGCGTGCGCTATCGCGGCGCGCTCACCTCTCATGCCGCACTCGGCGCGGCCTTGGCCGCGGCCGATCTCTTCGTCTGGCCCGGCGTCAACGAGGCGTTCGGGGCGGTGTATCTGGAAGCGCAAGCGCATGGCCTGCCCTGTGTCGCGGGCGCCTATGGCGGCATTGCCGACGCGGTGCGCGAGGGCGAGACCGCGCTGCTCACGCCCCCGGGCGACACGGGCGCGCTGCGCGCGGCGATCGCCGCGCTGATGGCCGCCCCGGCGCGGCGCCAAGCCATGGCGCAGGCCGCCGCCCGCTTCATCGCCACCGAGCGCACGCTGCCCATTGCCGCCGCGCATGTCGCGGATGCGTTCGACCGGGCGGGCATCGCGCGCCCCGCGAGGGCGGCATGAAGGCGCTCATCGTCGTCACCCATCTGCTCGGCGTCGGCCATCTCGCACGCATGGCGGCGGTCGGGCGGGCCATGGCGGCGCAGGGCTTCGAGGTCACCCTCGCCTCGGGCGGCCGGCCGGCAGCCACGGTGAACACGCAGGGCTGCGGCCTCGTCCAGCTGCCGCCGGTGCATTGCGTCGGCACGGATTTCCGCACCCTCTACGCCGCGCCCGGCGTGGTGGCGGATGTCGCCTATCTGACGACGCGGCGCGACGCGCTGATCGCGGCCTTCGACGCAATGCGTCCCGACGTGCTGGTCACCGAGCTTTACCCCTTTGGCCGGCGCTCGCTGCGCGGCGAGTTCGACGCGCTGCTCGCGCATGCGCAGGCGGCCCGCCCCCGCCCGCTGCTCCTCTCCTCCATCCGCGACGTGCTGAACCCGCCCTCGCGGCCAGAGCGGGCGGAGGGCGCGCTGGCGACGCTCGGCGCATTTTATGATGGCGTGCTGTTCCATGGCGCGAGGGAGGTCGTGCCGCTCGCCGCCTCATGGCCAACGCCGCCCGCGCTGGCGCGCCGGCTGATCGAGACCGGCTATGTGCATGACGGTGCGCGTCTGGCGGGCGAGGCCGGCGCGGAGGGGCAGGACGAGATCATCGTCTCCGGCGGCGGCTCGGCCGCCGGCCTGCCGCTGGCCCGCCGCGCCGTGGAGGCCGCGCGGCTTGTCCCGGAGCGTCGCTGGCGGCTGCTGATCGGTGCCGGCGTGCCGACGGAGGCCTTCGAGGCGCTGAAGGCGGATGCGCCCGCCCATATGATCGTCGAGCGCGCGCGGCCGGACTTTCCGGCCCTGCTCGCCCGCGCGGCGCTGTCGGTCAGCCAGGCCGGCTACAACACCGTGCTCGACCTCGCCGCCGCCCATGCGCGCGCCATCCTCGTGCCCTTCGCGGAAGGCGCCGAGCAGGAGCAGACCCTGCGCGCCGGCGAACTCGCCCGGCGCGGCCTCGCTGTTACGCTCGACGCCGCGACCCTGACGGCCAACGCGCTGGCGCAGGCGGTGCGCACCGCGCTCGACGCGCCGCGCCCGGACTGGTCCGCCATCGGCCGCGACGGCGCCCTTGAGACCGCCCGGCGCGTGGACGCGGCGCTCGCCCGGCACCGGGGAGCCGGCACCGCCTGGGAGCGGCTCGACGCGGCGCTGGCCCGCGCCGGCGAAGCCGGCCGGACGCTCGATTTCTGGTGGCGCGACGATGATGCCGTCGCGCCGACGCCCGCGCTGGACGCCCTGCTGGCCGCCCGCGCGCGCTGGGATGTGCCGCTGCATCTCGCGGTGATCCCGCAGCGCGCCACACAGGCGCTGGCGGAACGGCTCGCGATTGAGCCGGGGATCGAGGTACTGGTGCATGGCTGGGCGCATGCCAACCACGCCCCCCCAGGTGAGAAGAAAGCCGAGTTCGGCGCTCACCGACCACTGGACGCCATGCTTGATGAGGCGCGGGCCGGCAAGGCGCGGCTCGACAACCTATTTGCCGGCAAAGCGCTTCCCGTCTTCGTCCCGCCCTGGAACCGCATCGCGGAAGAACTCGCGCAGGCGCTGCCGCGTGCGGGCTATGCCGCGCTGTCGACCTATAAGCGCCGCGCGCCGGACGACGCGCCGCTGCGGCTCAACACCCATTGGGACCCGATCGACTGGCGCGGTGGCGGGGGTCTCGCCGATGAAGCGACGCTTCTCGACCAGCTGGTGCGGCTGATCGAGCAGGAACTGGCAAGCGAACCCGGCGCGCTGGAGCCCATCGGCCTGCTCACCCACCATCTCGTGCACGATGCGTGGATCGAGCGCTTCATGGAGGCGCTGGTCGCGCGGCTTCTCGCCTCCGGCGCGGCAAGGTTCGTCAGCCTGCGGCAGTATCTGCCGAGCTAGACGCTCCGCCGATAAAGGTAATAACACCCCTCGCGCACGCCCGCCGGCAGCGGCACGGTGTCGAACCCGTCCAGCTCCAGCGGCAGGTCGGACATGATGATGCCGCGCGGCGCCATCAGCGGCGGCAGCAGCCGCGCCGACAGCTCCGCGACCACGCGGTTGGTCGCCTTGTCATGCGAGCCGAGGTCCGAATTGGCCAGCACCACCTGCCCCGCCAGCCGGGGCGCGAGCGGGGGCAGCGTTTGCTCGATCTCGCCGAGATGCAGCAGGCCCGGTGCGGGCTGGCAGTCGGCATAGGCGCCGTTGACGCGGTCGAACACATGGATCTCGCGCTCCGGCAAATGCCGGCGCAGATGGTCGAAGGTTCGCCCGAGCCCGAGGCCGAGTTCAACCACCGGCCCGGGCTTTCCCGCGATCTCATCGAACGCCCATGCGAGGCACGCCTGCTGCGCCTGCAGGCGGTAGAGCGTCTTTTCCAGACGGGACAGCGCGGCCATCACGGCGCTCAACGATAGGGGTCGGCCGCGTCGCGCAGGCCGTCGCCGAGGAAGTTGAAGGCGAGAATGACCACGATCACCGGCACGACGGGCAGGATCAGCCAGGGATAGAGCACCACGATGTTGATGTTCTGCGCCTCGTTCAGCATCACGCCCCAGGAGGTGATGGGCGGGCGCAGGCCGAGGCCGAGGAAGGACAGCGCCGTCTCGCCGAGAATCATCGAGGGAATGGCGATGGTGGCCATGGCGATGAGATGGCTCATGAAGCCCGGCACGAGGTGGCGGAACACGATGCGCGGCGTGCGCGCGCCCATCAGCTGGGCGGCGACCACATAGTCGTCCTCGCGCAGCGCCAGCAGCTTGGAGCGCACCGCGCGCGCCAGTCCGGTCCAGTCCATCAGGCCGAGGATCACGGTGATGCCGAAATAGACCAGGATCGGGCTCCAGCTTGGCGGCATGATCGCCGAGAGAGCGAGCCAGAGCGGGATATGCGGCAGCGACTGCACCACCTCGATGGCGCGCTGGGTGAGCATGTCGAAGATGCCGCCATAATAGCCAGCCAGCCCGCCGATGATGATGCCAAGCGTGAAGCTGACGGCGACGCCGATCAGGCCGATGGTGAGCGAGATGCGCGCGCCGAAGATCATGCGCGAGAGCATGTCGCGCCCCAGCCGGTCAGTGCCGAGCAGGAACAGCGTGCCCCCCTCGCCCGGACACATCAGGTGGACATCGCCCTCGATGAGCCCCCAGAAATCATAGCTATCGCCGCGGCAGAAGAAGCGCACGGGATAGATGCGGCTGGTGTCCTCGGTATAGGTGCGCCGCAGCGTCGTCATGTCGAGCTGGTAGTTCAGCCCATAGGTGAACGGACCGACGAAGCTGCCCTCGTGGAACAGGTGGATGCCCTGCGGTGGCGAACGGATGAAGTCGGTGTGGCGGACCTGGTAATTATAGGGCGCCAGGAACTCGCAGATCAGGATCGAGGCATAGAGCCCCGCGAGGAAAATGCCGGAGATCAGCGCCAGCTTGTGGCGCTTGAACTTCCACCACATCAGCGTCAGCTGCGAGGCGAGATAGACGCGCTCCTGCGCCTTGGTCATCGGCTCGGTGGCGGTGGGGTCGAACGGGCCGGTGGCGACGTAATGCGGCAGCGGCGCGCCGGGCGGCGGCAGCGTCTGCCCCTGGGTGGCCGGGGCGTGCAGGGTGTCGGCGGTGCTCATTTCGTGCTGCCTCCCTGAAGCCGGATGCGCGGATCGAGCAGCGCCAGCACGATGTCGGAGATCAGCACGCCGACCACGGTGAGACAGGAGAGGAACAGCAGGAACGAGCCGGCCAGATACATGTCCTGGCTCTGCAGCGCCCGCAGCAGCAGCGGGCCGGTGGTCTGCAGCGAGAGCACCACGGCGGTCAGTTCCGAGCCGGAGACGATGGTCGGCAGGATGTCGCCGATCGAGGACACGAAAAAGTTCAGCGACATGCGCAGCGGGTATTTCACCAGCGCGCGGCCGGGCGGCAGCCCCTTGGCCTTTGCGGTGATGTAGTACTGCTTCTGCAGCTCGTCGAGCAGGTTGGCGCGGATGGCGCGCACCATGGAGCCGGTGCCGCCCGCCCCGATGATGAGCACCGGGATCCACAGATGGGCGAGGATCGACTGCGCCTTCGCCCAGCTCATCGGCTGGTTGAAATAGACCGGGTCCATCAACCCGCCGATCGACAGGCCGAACCAGACATTGGCGAAATACATGAAGATCAGCGCCAGCAGGAAGTGCGGCACGGCGATGCCGATCAGGCCGATGAAGGTCAGGCCGTAATCGCCCCAGCTGTACTGATGCGTCGCGGAATAGATGCCGATCGGGAAGGCCACGATCCAGGTCATGAGGATCGTGCAGAACGACACCAGTATGGTCAGCGCCAGGCGGTCGCCGACGAGGTCGCGCACCGGCATTTCATATTCAAACGAGTACCCGAAATCGCCGCGCACGAAATTGGCGACCCAGTAGAAATAGCGCTCGATGGGCGGGCGGTCGAAGCCGTACTCGGCTTTGAGGAACTCGATGCGGCTGGTGTCGGCCTTCTCGCCCTGCGCCGCCATTTCCGCGACATAGGTCTCGAAATAGTCGCTTGGCGGGAGCTCCATCACGGTGAAGATCAGCGCGCTGGTCACCAGCAGCGTGGGGATCATGATGAGAATGCGGCGGAGGATATAGCGCAGCATGCTCAGTCCCTCGTCACTTCCAGGCCCGACGTGCCGTCGTCGAACCAGAACGTATCCGGCAGGTAGATGCCGAAATAGGCGCCCGGCTCGAAGGCGTAGATGCCCTCCTTCGGCACGTTGCGCAGCTTGTTGCTCACCACCACGGGCTGTTTGGTGCGGTTGAGAATGCCGATGGTGAATACCTCGTCGGCATTTATCTCCAGCATGCGTTTCCAGATGGCGCGGCGCTCCGCCGTGTCGACCGAACGCCGCCATTGCAAAGCGAGGTCGGCAAGTTCCGCCGCGGCCGGGATCTCCGGCTTCTCGCCCTCGCGCCCGCCCGTATCGACATACTGGCCCCAGAGCGGCCACTGCAGTTGCATGGAGTTGGTCGGCGCCAGCGCGTCGGGCGGCATGTCGGGGCCCGAGGTGCCGTTGTCCAGCCCCGGCCACATCGACATCATGACATTGCCGGCGATGACGGAGCGCCGCATCAAATTGGTCTGCGCGCTGTGGACGAACAGCCGGATGCCGATCTTGAACCAGTCATAGGCGACCAGTTCGAGAATATCCGTCTCCTCTGTGCTCGTGCCGGCGGTCTCGACGGTGATTTCCGCGCGCCGCCCGTCGGGCAGCAGGCGGAAGCCGTCATGGTCGCGCTTGTCGAGGCCGGCCGCGTCCAGCAGCTTGTTGGCGAGGGCGGGATCGTATTGCGACCAGGCGCGGTCATATTTCGAATCGTAGAGCGGGCTGCCGGGGATCACCGTATTGGCGCCCTCGTGGCCCAGCCCGAAGAAGATCACCTGGTTGATGTCGCGGCGGTTGATGGCGATGGAGAGCGCCCGGCGCACATTGACGTCGCGCAGCAGGGCGCGCCAGCCGGGGTCTTTCACGTTGAGATTGGGCACCAGCGTCACATAGGCGCCCTCGCCTCGCTCCCACAGCCGGACCTGGTAATTGCCGCGCGCCTCGGCTTCCTTCAGGAAGGTGTAGTCGGAGAAGGCGATATAGCGCGCCTGCAGGTCCGCGCCGCCCGCCGCGACCTTGGCCGGAATCAGCGAGGAGGTGCCGATCGAGATGGTGACCTCGTCAATATAGGGCAGTTGCCGCCCCAGTTCGTCGACCCGGTGGTAGAACGGGTTGCGGCGGAACACGAACAGCTCGGCCGGCGGCGCGGTGTGCGGAATCCACGGCCCCAGCTGCGGCAGCTCCGGGTTCTCCGGTCGGTAGGAGCGCGCCATGCGGTCGTGCAGCGCCGACCAGTCCTTCACCCGCACCTGCTTGATGAGGCTGGAGAGCTTCAGCGGATCGGCATAGCGCTGGTGGAACTGCTTCATGTAATGGGCGGGCAGCGCGATCACCAAAGGCTGCGCGGCCGCGAGCGCCGGCAGGAAGCCCGGATTGGGCTTCGACCAGCTGAAGCGCACCGTGGTCTCGTCCAGCACCTCGAATTTCGGCGCCTCGCCTTCCACCATCATCTGCAGCGGCGGGCCGCCGGGGCTGAGCCGCTCATTATTGGCGAAGTCGTCCCACCAGTAGCGGAAATCCTCGGAGGTGAAGGGGTGCCCGTCCGACCAGCGATGCCCCGGGCGCAGATGCAGGGTGAAGATGCGGCCCTGCTCGACATCGACCTTGAGCAGGATGTCGGGAACGATCTCGCCCTGCTCGTTAAACACGACGAGGCGGGCATAGGAGTAGACGGAGATCATGCGGATGTCGCGCTGATCGCCCATCAGCATGCGCAGGGTCCCGCCATAGCGGCCGGGCTCACGGCCCATGGCCGGCAGGTCGAAGACGCGGGGCTCGCTCGGCAGGCGCTGGGCGAGCGGGGGAAGATCGCCCTCCAGTATCTGGCGCACGAAGGAGGGCGGCTCCAGCGACAGATCGCGCGCCTCGGCCTGCGCGAGGCGCGGCGCGGCGAGCACTCCCAGCAGCAGCGCCAGGGCGGGAAGCAGCAGACGCGCCCTCATGGTGGCTTTCAGCATGGCGTTGCCCTCATGCCGCCGTGAGGTCGCGCGCGGTGCACGCGACGTCGACCAGCACGGCGTGCCCGCCGCCGAGGTCGAGCATGCCCAGCCGTCCGCCGGGCCCGGTGCGGAAGCACTCCGGCCAGGTTGCCGGATCGGAGACGCTGGTGGTCGGCACGCAGCTGGCAAAATCCAGCCGCCGGTCGAGATCGGGCTGCGGCACCGCCTTCAGCAGCGCCTGCGTGTAGGGATGGGCCGGCTTGCGGAAGATGATGTCGCGCGGCCCCACCTCGACGATGCGCCCGCGCGCCATCACCGCGATCCGCTCCGCCATGTAGTGAACGACCGCGAGATTGTGCGAAATGAACAGATAGGTCAGGCCGAGCGAGGCCTGCAGGTCCTTCAAGAGGTTCAGCACCTGCGCCTGCACCGAGACGTCGAGCGCGGAGACCGGTTCGTCGCAGATGATGAGGTCAGGGTTCAGCGCGAGGGCGCGGGCGATGCCGATGCGCTGGCGCTGGCCGCCGGAGAAGCTGTGCGGGTAGCGCGAGAGGAAGCGCGGGTCGAGGCCGACGCATTCCATCAGCTCCACCGCGCGGCGCTTCTGCTCGGCATCGTCGCCGCGGTTCTGCACGATCATCGGCTCGCGGATGATGTCGAGCACGGTCATGCGCGGCGACAGCGAGGACACCGGGTCCTGGAAGATCATCTGCATGCGCGGGCGGAAGGCACGCAGCTGCGCCTCGTTCAGCGCGCGTATGTCGATCGGGCCGGAGGGGTCATGATAGGTGATCGTGCCGGCATCGGCGGTGCGCGAGCGCATGATCATGTGGCCGACCGTGGTCTTGCCCGAGCCGCTCTCGCCCACCAGGCCGAGGCACTGGCCGCGCAGCACGTCGAAGCTGACATCGTCCACCGCGAGGACGCTGCCGCTCTTCTTGCCGCCATAGGATTTACGCAGGTTGCGCACGCTCAGCAGCGGCGTCGGCCCGGCGGCCCGCGCGGCGTCGCGGCGCACGAAATCGGCCGGCGGCACAGGGGCCACCTCGCGCAGCGCCACCAGCCGCTCGCCCGGCTTCATGTCGAAATCCGGCGAGGCCTTGAGCAGCGCCTTGAGATAGGGGTGCGAGGGCCGGCGGAAGATGTCCTCGACGGGACCGGCTTCCATCACCTGCCCGCGATAGACCACCACCACCTCGTCGGCCATGTTGGCGACCACGCCGAGATCGTGGGTGATGAGCAGGATCGCCATGCCGATCTCTTGCTGAAGCTCCTTCATCAGCTTCAGCACCTGCGCCTGGATGGTCACGTCGAGCGCGGTGGTCGGCTCGTCGGCGATCAGTAGGGCGGGCCGGCAGATCAGCGCCATGGCCAGCATGGCGCGCTGGCGCAGCCCACCGGAGAGTTCAAACGGATACTGGTCGTAGGAGCGGTGCGGGTCGCGGAAACCGACGAGGCCGAGCATGCGCTCGGTCACCGCGCGCGCTTCCCCGCGCGGATGCGGCCGGTGCAGCTGCAGCGCTTCCTGGATCTGGTTGCCGATGGTGTGCACCGGCGAGAGCGAGGACATCGGCTCCTGGAAGATCATGCCGATGCGCCCGCCGCGCAGCTTGCGGATCTTCCTGCCGTCGCGCTCCAGCCCGGCGATGTCGATGACATGGGCGGGTGTGGCGGGGTCCTGCCCCACATTCTTGGCCGGGTCGGCGAACAGGATGCGCCCCCCGGTGATGAGGCCGTTGCGCGGCAGCAGGCCCATCACCGCCTGCGAGATCACCGTCTTGCCGGAGCCGCTCTCGCCCACCAGCGCCACGGTGCGCCCGGCCGGCACCCGCAGCGAGATACCCTTGACGACCTCATTCGCCTGCCCGTGCGACAGGAACGAGATGTGCAGGTCCTCGATACGCAGAACGTCGCCGCCGGCTGCCGGCTCCTGCCCCCCCACGCCCTAGGCCCTCGCCAGATGCAGCGCGCCGAGCACGGCCGGGCTCGACATCGCCCGGTCGAGTGCCGCCGCATCCGGCACGGCGTAGCAGGAAATGCCGGCGCCGCTGACGTCCATCATCACCTCGCGGCGGCCGAAGCTGGAGAAGTCGAAGCCGCTGGCCTCGGCGCTCTCCTGCGAGATCACATAGTCGGCGATGAATTCCTTGGTCGCGTTCTCCAGCGTCGCCGCCACCGCCACGGTCTCGCCAATGGCGCGCACCTCATTGGCACTCAGCCCGTCGCCGACGCGCGCCAGCACGATATTGCCCGTATGGATGCCGATGCCGGCACGGATCGGAATGGGCAGCGCGCCGCGCATCTCCGCATTCAGCAGCTCCAGCACGCGCGACATGTCGCGCGCCGCGCGCAACGCCTCGCGCGCGCCGTTGCCCTTCTTTTCCGGCGCCTCGAACACCGCCATCAAGCCGTCGCCATACATCTGATCGATACGCCCGCCATGACTCTCCACCGCCTGCCGCATTTCGGAAGCGAAACGGTTGATCAGCACCGCGATCTCATAGGGAAGCCGGTTGTGCGTCAAGGTCGTGAAGGCACGAACATCGAGGACGAGCACGGTGGCGAGGCTCTCCATCGCCCATTCCTGCGCCTCGATATCATGGTCGACGCCCACGCCACTGCGTCCCAGCACCGGCATGAGGATGCGCACGCTGATGTCCTGCAGCGGCCGCAGCTGGCAGGCGAGGCGCACATCGCCCTGCGCGCCGATGCTGGAGAGCACCATGCGCTCGGCACCGAACGGCTCGGAAATGCCCTCCGCCCCGTTCAGGATCTGCACCCGGCAGGTGGCGCAGCGCCCGCGCCCGCGGCATGAGGACGGGTGGGGAATGTGATTGACGCGGCTCGCCTCCAGGATCGACGTGCCGATCGGTACCTGCACCTTGCCGAAGCCGCGATAGGTGACCGTAACGGTGTTGCCCGCCCGCCGGCGCAGATAGAACACGCCGATAACGCCGACAAAGCTCAGCGCGAAGGCGGCGATGCCCCAGTAGATGACGTCGCCGATTTCCTTCAGCCGCCAGGCGTCCTCCGGCGACAGCGCCTGCGGGGCCACCCCCATCGACGCCTCGCGCCCGCCGGCCACGAAGCCCATCAGCGCCGCGCTCGGGATCAGCACCGCCAGCACGAGGCCGCTCATCCGCCAGGTGGAATTGTACCAGGTCTGGTAGCGCATGGCATGGTGCATGCCGATCACGCCATGGCTCCATGCCACCAGCAGCAGCAGGATCTGCGAGCCCACCGCCGCCGGCCACAGCCGGTACAGAACCGCCTGGTAGCTGGTGTCGAGGCCGAACCAGGAATAGGCGATCCGCGTCCCCATCACATGGCTGATCGCCAGCAGCGGGATGGCGAGACCGGAGAGGATCTGCCACGCCTCGTCGCGCGGCATGCGCCAGGTGTGGCGGCGGGTGATGCGATAGGCGGACAGGCACATATGCGTGGCCACCGCGCCATAGAGCAGCACCGTGCCCGGCCAGGACTGCCAGATGAGCCAGCGCCATTGCTGGACATACTGCATGGCATTGACGCCGAACACGCCGACAGCATGGTTCAGCAGGTGGGTCAGCACGAAAGCGAACAGGATGATGCCGGACCATTGCCGCGCGAGGCAGCCCCACGGCATTTCACGCAGCTGCGTGCCGGAGGCCTCCGCTCCGTCACGCAGCTGATTTGACGAGGTCAGGGACATGGCGTGCCGTCAGTGCGCCGTCTCGGCCACGGGCACCGCGATCCTGCGCCCGGCGTCGACCGCCGGCGTGCCCTTGGGCAAGCGCTGGACCAGCTGGGCGCAGATATTGTTCAGCTCCATGATCTGCCGGCCAAGCTCGCGCATCACCGCGTGGTTGAAGGGCGGGGATTCCTTCAGCAGTTCAAGGAAGGGCTGGCGGTCGAGCCGCAGCGCCACCACGGCGGTTTCCGCAGTGATGGTCGCCATGCGGTTCTGGTCGCACAGCACGCCGGCTTCCCCAAGCAGGGCACCGCGCACATGCTCGGCGAAGTCGATCACGCCGTTCACCGTGTTGAGCGAGACTTTGAACTGTCCCTCCAGCACGATGTAGACCGCGTCCGACGTGTCGCCCTGAGCGTAGATGACCTCGTTGGGCTGGAACACCACGCGATCGCTGATCATCGCAAGGAGCTTCAACTTCGCGCTTTCCACATTCTTGAACATGCGGAACTTCTGCAGCGAACGGACTTCGTCCTCGATGGTCATTTCACGACCTCCTCGGGTGACCGCTCGGCAGCTGCCGACGGCTCCACCCTCTGTTCCGGGGAACCTTGCGCCCCATGCCGCTCGGTACCCACCAGCTTGGCTCCCTCAAACGTCAGTACCAGATCGAACGCACCAAGATCATCATCGTTCGACTGCGCGGCAATGACAGTTCGATTTTCCATCGCCGCAAAGATGTTCTGCATGATCATATGCGCCTCCGCGGCTCCGAAGCTAGAGAGCGCATCGTCGAGAATGAGAATGTCCGGCCGGCGCAGCATGGCGCGGGCCAGATGGATCGTCACGCGCTGCTGCGGCGAGAGCAGGCGTCCGCCCGGCCCGGCCTCCTGGTCGAGGCCCTTGGAGACGACGAAGCTCTCCAGCCCCATCTCGTCCAGCACCTGCGCGGCGGCGGCCAGCAGCTTCTCGCGCGCATACGCCTTTCCGTAACGGATCCTGCCGAAAAGCAGGTTGTCGCGGATCGAAGCTGCCGGCATCAGCCGGACCGTGTCGTAGAATTCGATCTGCCCGGCATCCTTGGCCGGCAGGAATTCGCGGAAGCTGGCCCGCGCCCGCAGCACGCGCGCGATCAGCTGCTCGTCGACCAGATTGAGCCGGTGGCGCGGCTCGACATACATCAGCGCATAGCTGATCAACCTGTCGCGCAGCTCCGGCGAGAACTGCCGGCGCTGGCCGCGCTGCCAGGCGACCTGCACCTGCGACCACAATTCGCTCAGCTCCGCCTCGTCGATGAAGGAATAACGCTCGCGCAGCGGATTGTCGGGGGCGAGGCCGTGGAAGACTTCCGCCACCGTCTCCACCATCTTCAGACCGATGGCGGTGAGCGGGCCGATCAGCGCTTCCGCGGCGATGATCGAACGCACGAAGGGGTCGTGCGCGAGGTTCTCCGGCGCGAAGCGGCTGCCGATGGAGACGCCGAACAGCAGGTTCTCGCCGATCGAGGCGCTGGTGTTGAAACGGTCGGGCTCGAAGATTTCGACATAGCCCGCCAGCCCCAGCTTCTCGTAGCGCTCCAGAATAGCGGAACGCGCCGAGAGCAGACGCTCGGCGAGGGCAGGTTCGAGATCGGCGCCGAGCTGGCTCGACATGCCGACGCGGAAAATGTCGTCATAGCCGCGCACGGTGCGCAGCGCGGCGATGATCGCGGCGTTCAGATCGTCCGGCCCGGAAAGGCCAAGGCCCGCATAGTCGATCCATTCCGCGTCGGGCGACACGGTGGGATTGTCCGTCATCAGCGCTTCGTCACGCCAGTAGCGGGCCATCGCATCCGCCGGCTCGTCGGGCTTGGGCATGGCGCGGCGCACGGCAAGGCCGAGATTGTCGCGGATCGTGCCCGACATGATGTAGGGCTCGCTCGACACATAGAGCATCACCCCGCTCGCCTCGCGGTCGGACATGGCGCCGACCTCGTGGCCGCCAATGGTGACGCTGCCCTGATAGTCGGTGATCTGCCGCCCCAGCACCTTCGGCAGGATGTCGCGCGCGCTTCCCGACGGGCCGACCAGCGCGACCCGCCCCGGCCGGCCGATCGCCGCCGACATGCGGTCCACCTGCACAAGTCCGCGCGTGCTCAAGACACGCAGGCCCACAATGGTGATCGGCGCGTCCTGCGGAATAGGCTCGGGCGGCGTCTCCGGGTCCAGCGGGAGCATGAGTTCCTTGGAAAAGGCCCCCACCACCTGCTCGTACTTCACCGTGACGTCGGCGCGCTGCTGGTCCCAGTCGATCAGTTCCTTGATCGGGCCGGGCAGGTCGCGATAGGCGGCGATGACGGCGACCAGCTGGCCGATGTCGAGCCGGCCCTGCAGCGCGAGATAGCCGCCCACCGTGTAGAAGATGAACGGGGTCAGCTGCGCCAGCAGGTTGTTGAGATACTTCACCGCGAATTTGCGGCGGTAGAGCCGCAGGCGGATGTCGAACAGCGTGCCGAGGCGCTTGCCGATCTCCGAGCCGGTGAAGCGCGTCACGCCGAAGATGTGCAGCACGGGCGCTGCCTCGACCATCTCGCCGATGCGCCCCGCCAGCACGCGGGATTCGATCTGCCGCATCCGCCCGAGGCGGATCTGCTCGCGGCGCAGATAGGGGATGACCACGCCCTGCACCGCGATCAGCGACAGCGACAGCGTGCCCAGCCACATGTTCTGCGCCAGGATGAACGCCATGGCGGTCAGCGCCTGGGTGCCGAGGAAGGCCGGCGTGATGAAGGCCTCGCCGAAGAAGCCGCCAATGGGCTCCACCTCGTCCTTGATCATCGAGGTGACTTCGGCCGACTTGGTGGTGCGCACATCCTCCGGCCGGAAGCGCATCACCAGCGCGAACAACTCGAAACGCAGCCGCCGCAGCATGCGCTCGCCCAGCACGCCCTTGCGGATGTTGATGACGTATTTGAACCAGCCATTGATCAGCGTGAGCACGAGGAACACCATGCTCAGCGCGAACAGATACGGCACCTGGTGCAGCATCACGCCGTCGCTCAGCTGGAAACTCGCGCCGCCGAGGAAGGAAGGCAGCGAGATCGAATAGTCGAACAGGCGGGCGGTGGCCTCGCCATGGGCGAACACGCTGCCCTGGATGGCTTCGTTGACGATGCGCTTGGGCACATCCAGCGACCACCAGTAGAAGGGCAGCGACGCCACGACGAAGCACAGCACGATCAGCTGCTCGCGCCGGCTGTGCCGCCAGACGTAACGGAAGAAGTTAACGGCCAAGGCCTTTACGCCCTTCTTGTCCCGAGCTTAAGATTTTGATCGTTCTAGATAGGCAGCCGCCGGCGCGCACGCATCTGCGATCACAAAATCATGACGATGGTAGCATGAACGAGCTGAATCCGCGCCCTCGCGCCTTGCCCCGCCTGATGTTCGGGCTGGTGCTCGCCCTCGCCCCCTTTAGCGCTGTCGCAGCAGAAGGCGCGCGCGACCTCGTGCTCTATGATGGCTTCGAGGGCACCGATTTCGCGCCCGGCGGCGGGCTCTACTACAAGGACAATCACGAGCAGGAAGCCGGCAGCTACGTCTTCCAGTCGCAGGTCGCGCGCGAGGGCAAGCAGTCGATCGAACTCTCGGTGCGCTCGCAGTGCAAGCACCAGAACGGCCTGTGCAGCGAGCGGGCCGAGGTGTGGGAGAAGCCGGAAGTGCTGGTGCCTTACGGCCAGGCGGTCTGGTACGCCTTCTCCATGCGGATGGCGACGCCGATCCCCACCGAGCCGCACCGCTATGTCATGGCGCAGTGGAAGCGGGAGATCATCCCCGGCGCCCATGGCGACTACTCGCCGCTGCTGGCGCTGCGCCTCGTGGATGGGCGCCTCGTCGCCACCGTCGACACCGACACCGGCAGCTTCGCCCCCATCGGCACCCCGGCGCGCCCGAATGGCTGCCTGCCGGGCGAGGCCGCGGCCGGCACGCCCGACGAGTTCAACCAGTTCCGCAACCTGGTCGCCTCGGCCGCGGGCGAGTTCCAGCCCTCGCAGATCGGCTTTCCCGGCTGCACGCCGGATCTCATCGTCACCCCGCGCGGGGGCACGCTGCCGGCGCTCGAGTCCGGCTGGATCGACTTCGTGTTTCAGGTGAAACCCGGCCCGAGCGGCGACGGGCGGATCGACATCGTCGCCAACGGCCAGTGGGTCGTGACCGTCGAGGGCAAGATCGGCCATGAGGGCGACGGCCTCGGCGATAACATGTACTTCAAGTTCGGCCCCTACCGCGCCGGGCGCGACGGCGTCTGGACGCTCTGGTACGACCAGTTCCGCCGCGGGCCGACCTGCACCGACGTCGCGCCGGCGGAGGTCTGCCGCAAGCTGCAGCCCACGGTGACGTCGACGCCATAGGGCCAGGCGCTACCTACTGGCCCGTCCCCCAATCGTCATCCCGGCCGAAGCCGTCCGGGAGGACGAAAACGGCTCACGCCTTCACCAGTCCCGCCGGCGCCAGCCCCTTCCGGGCGAACACGTTGCGCGTGTCGACCAGCACGCGGGCATGGGCGGCGACGAGGGCGTAGTCCACCTCGTCATGGTCGGTCGCCACCAGCACCGCATCGACGCCGGCAAGGGTCTGCGCGGTCAGCGCCACAGATTGCTTGCCGCTGAGCCGCTGGTGGCGCCGGGTCGGCGGCAGCGCCGGCACGAAGGGGTCGTGGAACTCGCACAGGCCGCCGCGCTCGTCGATCAGCTCCATCAGCTTCAGCGCCGGGCTCTCGCGCACATCGTCGACATTCTTCTTGTAGGCCGCGCCCAGCACGAGAATGCGCGCGCCGGCAAGCCCCCGTCCCGCCTTCTGGTCCAGCGCCTCGGCCAGCCTGTCGACCACGAGATAGGGCATGCGGGTGTTGATCTGGCCGGCCAGCTCGATGAAGCGCGTCTCGATGTCGAATTCGCGCGCCTTCCAGGTGAGGTAGAACGGGTCGATCGGGATGCAGTGCCCGCCAAGGCCGGGACCGGGATAGAACGGCATGAAGCCGAACGGCTTGGTCGCCGCCGCCTCCAGCACCTCCCACACATCGATACCCATGGCGCCGTAGACGCTCTTCAGCTCGTTGACGAGGGCGATGTTCACCGAGCGGAAGATGTTCTCCGTCAGCTTGGCCGCCTCCGCCACCTGCGTCGAGGACACCGGCACGACCTTCGTCACCAGCGGGCGGTACAGCGCCTCGGCCAGCGCGCCCGCCGCCGCCCCGTCGCCGCCCACCACCTTGGGGATGGTGGCGGTGGAGAAGCTGGCATTGCCGGGGTCCTCGCGCTCCGGCGAGAAGGCGAGGAAGAAGTCGCGCCCGCTCACCAGCCCGCCTTCCTCCAGGATCGGCTTCACCACCTCCACCGTGGTGCCCGGCCAGGTGGTGGATTCCAATACGACGATCTGGCCGGGGCGCAGCGTGCGGGCAATGGCGCGCGCGGTGTCGACGATGAAGGACAGGTCCGGCTCGCGCTGGCGGGTCAGCGGTGTCGGCACGCAGATGATGATGGCGTCGCAGTCGGCCAGCCGGGCGAAATCGGTGGTCGCCTCAAAGCGCCCCGTCGCCAGCGCGGCCGCCATGCGCTCCTGCGGAATGTACTTGATGACCTGCCGGCCGCCGGCGATCTCCGCCACACGGCGCGGATTGATGTCGAGGCCGATCACCGGGAAGCCCGCCTCCACCGCCACCAGCGCCAGCGGCAGGCCGACATAGCCGAGCCCGATCACGCCGATGGTCGCGCTGCGGTCAGCCAAACGGGCAGAAAGCTCCGCCTCGGGGCTGTCGACGGTTGTGTTCTCGGTCATGCGGCGGCTCGCGGCTCGACGGTAGCGCAGGGATGGCGCAAGGGGTGGGCGAAGTAAGCTAGGGCAGTGATCTAGCTGTCTCCCGGCACGCAGACAACGGCGCTGGCGCGAAAGCGGCGGGCTCATGCGCAATACCGGCGCGACGCATGGAATTCTGCGGCGCCCCCACTTGCGGCCGGCGCCCTCTCGCCGGTACTTTTTTCCGGTCGGTGACGCAGGGGTGGCGGGACCGACCGGGGGCCGGGGCCATGAGCATTCCTGTCGTTTCGTCACGAGAGGCGGGGCGGGGCGCCGCCTTGCGCGCGGCCTCGTTGCTGCGCACGAGCGCGCTGTGCGGCCTTGCCGGTCTGGCACTGCTCGCGCTTCCCGTCGGCGCGCGGGCGCAGGAAAGCGCGACGATACCGCTCTATCCCGGCTCGGCCACCAACGGCTTCAGCAACCACCTCACGGTCGCGGTCGGCGGCGGCGCGCCGCTCTCGGTGCTGATGGATACCGGTTCCACCGGCCTTTATGTCTATGAGAGCCTGATTGGCCCCAACAGCACGCCCCTCACCTCGGGCGGCTCGCCGATCCCCTTCCAGTACGGCTATTCCAGCGGCAACGAACTGCACGGCTATTATGTCTCGACGCCGGTGACATTTCCCGACGCCAGCACGGCACTGTCGACCGGGGCGATCACCGTCGGCGCGGTCACCTCGCTCGTGTGCAAGGGCGGCGGCAATTACTGCCCGGGCTGGCCGACCGGCCAGAGCGGGGTGATGGGCGTCGCCTATTCCGCCCTGCCCTCGGCGATGTTCAACCCGCTGGCGCAGCTTTTGGGCAATTACGGCAACGGCTTCATTGTCGTCTCCAACGATCTCGGCAATCCCGGCGTGTCCCCGCACGTCATTGTCGGCCTCACCGCCCAGAACACGGCCGGCGTCCTCTGGTCGCAATTTGCGGGCGACAACACGGGCACGCAGCCGGCCGGGCTGAATGCCTGGAACACCAAGTCGATCAACACGTGCTTTGCCGTGAACAACGGCGCACCGGGGTGCTTCGTCACCGTGTTCGACACCGGCGCACAGCTCGGCTCCTTCGAGACCGGCACCTCCGGCCAGTCCTATGGCCAGGTCACTGCGGGCTCCGCCGTCACCATCACCGTGCCGGGGGTGATGTCCTTCACCAATGTCGCGGGCACGAGCGTCAACGACAATTTCTACGTCTACGAGCCCGCCCATGGCGGCACGTCGGGCTATAATTCGGGTGCCGGCGTGTTTCGCTATTACGTCGTCGCCTATGACGGGATTTATGGACGCATCGGCTTCGCCCCGCTGCAGAACGTTCTGCTCGGCACCATCTATGCGGCGAACGATGCCGATCTCGGCGTGCCGGGCAGCGGCGTGCTGCTCGCCGGCGAGCTGGTCACCGCCCCCGGTTTCACCAGCGACCGCCCCATCGCCTTCGGCACCAATGCCGGCCTGTCGGTGTTCGGCAATGCCACCTTTGCCGGCACGCTGTCCGGCAGCGTCAACATGGACGTCACCATCGCGCCGGGCGGCGCCCTCGCGCTGCCGGGCGTGAGCCTCTATTCCGGCGTGATGACGGTGTCCGGCGGCGCCCTCATCGTGAACGGCGTGCTGCCGGCAACGCTTCTGCTGGACGGCACCGTGCTGTCCGGCTCGGGCACCATCGGCGCCGTGGCGGCTGCAAACGGCAGCACCCTCGCGCCGGGCAATTCCATCGGCACGCTCACCGTGCTCGGCAATGCCGTCTTCGCCCCGGGCGCGACCTACACCGCCGAGATCGGCGCCTCCGGCAGCAGCGATCTCATCGCCGTCGGCGGCACCGCCTCCCTCGCCGGCACTCTCGACATCGCGCTCTACGGACCGGGCACCCCGGTGCTCGGCAGCCGCTACACGCTGCTGAGCGCTGCCGGCGGCCTCAATGGCCAGTTCCAGACGGTGCAGGCGGCGGATTTCGGCGCCATCGGTACCGCCTTCCCCTATCTCGCGCCTGAGGTCAGCTATTCCGCTACGACGGTGGACCTCACCATGGGCCGCAGCGCGGTGAGCTTCACCACCGCCGCGTTGACGCCCAACCAGTTCGCCATGGCGCGCGCCGCCGACAGCGCCACCGATGCGAGCGATGCCGTGGTCGCGCTTGCCGGGCTGAACACGATCACCGCGACACCGGCGCTGCAGGCGCTGTCGGGCGAGATCTACGCCTCGGCACAGAGCGTGATCCAGCAGCAGTCGGCCTATCTGCGCGACGCGGTCGGGGCGCGCCTGCGCCAGGCCGCGGGCGAGCCCGGTGCCATCGGCCCGACCACCGCCACGGCCGCGGGACTGCCGCTGTCCTTCTGGGTGCAGGGCTTCGGCGGCTGGGGCGAGACCTCCTCGAACGGCAATGCCGCCTCGGTGTCGAACTCCATCGGCGGCGCGGTGTTCGGGCTCGATACGCCGATCGGCAATGACTGGCGCGCCGGCCTTGTCGGCGGCTACAGCCGCTCCTCCTTCTCGCAGGACAATGGCTGGGGCAACGCCGACAATTACGACGTCGGCCTCTATGCCGGCGGCACTGTCGGCGCCGCCCGCCTCGCCCTCGGCGCCGCCTATGGCTGGCACGATGTCGCGGTGAGCCGCAGCGTCGGCTTTTCCGGCTATATGTCAGGCACGGCGGGAGACTACGACGCCAACAGCTTCCAGGCGTTCGGCGAGCTCAGCTACGACGTCGTCCTGGAGCGCCTCACCCTCACGCCCTTCGCCGGCCTCGCCTATGTCGGGGTCGATGGCGCCGACCTCGCGGAGAGCGGCACCGGCGCGGCGCTCGATGTCGCCACGGCGGACATGGACACGCTCTATTCCGCGCTCGGCCTGCGCTTCGCCGTGCCCTTCGCCTTCAACGGCCACGAGATGTGGCTCGGCGGCACGCTGGGCTGGCAGCACGCCTTCGGCGACGTGACGCCGTCCGCGACCGTCGCGTTCGCGACAGGCTCGACGGCGGTCGCGCTCGGCGGCGTGCCCATTGCCGAGAATGCCGCGCTGCTCGGGCTGGAGCTGGCCTATGCCCCCTCCGACACCACGCGGCTGGCGTTGAAATATGCCGGCCAGCTCGCCAGCGGCGCCAACCAGAACACCCTCCTGGCCGAGCTGGTGGTGAAGTTCTGACGCCGTCTCAGCGGTAGATCGGGAAGCGGGCGCACAGGGCGCGCACCGCCTCGCCCACCTCGGCGATGACGCCGGCATCTTCCGGCGCCTTGACGATGCGGGCGATCCAGCCGCCGATGGTGGCGAATTCGGCGGTACCGAAGCCGCGCGCCGTGCCGGCATTGGAGGACAGCCGCAGCCCCGAAGGCGCCTCCGGCGGGCGGGTATCGAACGGGATGAGGTTCTTGTTCACCGCCAGTCCGGCCTTTTCCAGCGCCTTGGCGGCCACGTCGCCCGTGGTGCCGATGCCGCCGAGATCGACCAGCATCAGCCCGCAATCGGTGCCGCCGCCGACGATGCGCACGCCCTCCTCCGACAGCGTGTCGGCCAGCACGCGCGCATTCTCCAGCACGGCGAGATTATAGGCGGTGAATTCCGGCCGCAGCGCCTCGCCGAAACAGGCGGCCTTGCCGGCGACGATGTGCATCATCACCGAGCCCTGCACGCCGGGGAAGATGCCGTAATTGATGCGGTCGGACAGCGAGGCATCGTTCCACAGCACGAGGCCGCCGCGCGCCCCGCGCAGCGACTTGTAGGTGGTGGAGGTCACCACATGCGCGTGCGGGAAGGGATGCGGGTAGAGCCCGCTCGCCACCAGCCCGGCGAAATGCGCCATGTCGACCATCAACAGCGCGCCGACCTCGTCGGCGATCTCGCGCATGCCGGCAAAGTCCAGCGCGGGCGGATAGGCCGAGCCGCCGGCGACGATCAGCCGGGGTTCGTGCGTTCGCGCCAGCGCGCGCAGTTCGTCCAGCTCGATGCGCTCGCTCTCGCGGCTCACGCCGTAGCGCACGATGTTGTAGTCGCGCCCGGTCAGCGTGGCAGGGTGGCCGTGGCTGATATGCCCGCCGGCCGCCGTGTCCATGGAGAGGATGGTGTCGCCGAGCTTCAACAGGCCGAGAAACACGCCGGCATTGGCGTTGGAGCCGGAATGGGGCTGCACATTGGCGAACTGGCAGCCGAAAAGCCGCTTCGCCCGCGCCACCGCCAGCGCCTCGATGGCGTCGGCGAATTCCGCCCCGCCATAATAGCGGGCATAGGGCAGGCCCTCGACGGTCTTGTTGGTGAGCACCGAGCCCTGCGCCTCCAGCACGAGGCGCGAGACGATGTTCTCGGAGGCGATCAGCTCGATGCCGTCCTGCTGGCGGGCCTGCTCGCCGCGAATGGCGGCGGCGAGTTCCGGGTCGGCATCGAGGCCGGCGGTGAAGTAACCGTCATGGAGGGTGGACATCGCGACGTGTCTCGTTGTTCGGCCGGAGGGTCCCGCATTCTGCATGGCCGGGGGCGGCCCGGCCATACCGATCGACGCCATCCCCACCGGCTTGCGCGATATCCGCCCGTTTCGGCCCGGCCACGGGCAAAGCGGCCGCCGGCGCCGGGCGCGTGCGACGCCGCTTAGGTGCGGCTGGCCCGCGTCACCGTCGCGGAATCTGGCCCGGTAAGGGCGTCAGCGGGTGCGGATGGGGCCGGCGCGTCAGCTGCGCTTGCCGGTCAGCCAGGAGATGAGCGGATTTGCCGGGTCGGCCGTCTTCGGCATGGATTCGACCACGATCACCTCTTCCACTTCGCCGCGCTTGAAGCTGGCGAGGAAGGCGTCGTAATCGGCCACCGAGACGCAGCCATTGGAATCGCCGCGCGGGCCGAGCAGATAGGGATGCAGCAGGATCCCGTTGCGGCCATACATCTTGCCGTCGCCGACCGGCGTCATGCGCACGGCCTCGGTGCCGTGGAACAGCGCTTCGCGCATCTTCAGCTTGTAGCGGTTCGGCGGCGTCGGGCCGTACATCTTCACATGGACGTAGCGCACGTCGTCGAACTTGTCGCCATAGCCGGAATGGGCTTCGAGCTTCTTGCCGTTCGGCAGATAGAGCTTCTTGGCGCGGATGTCGTAAATGGCGAACTTGTCTTCCGCCGTGGGGTAGCGCAGCTCGTCCTTGGCCTGCGGCACGGTCGCGGCCGGCGGCTCGGCGGTGGCCGGCGCCATGTCCTCTTCCATCGGCGGCGGCAGCATGGCGACTTCCGCCTGCGCGGCCTGCGTGGGAATGCCCGGCTTCTTCGGCGGCAGCGGCGCCAGGGTCAGCTCGTCATCGGGTTCGTTGCCGGACATCACGCGGCCGGCAAACAGCGGGTTGGCCACGGGCAGCGGCACCACGCTCGCCACCTCGACGGTGGGCTCGCTCACCGGCGGGTGCGGCGGCAGGGCGGCCAGCACGGCGGGGCGCACCGGCATGATGGCGGGATCGAACAGCCAGCCTTCCGCCTGCGCCAGCTCGCCGGACGCATGGAAATTGCGCACGTCCAGCACCGTGCGCACCGGCTCGGCGGCGGGCACGTCGGTCATTTTGGTGTCGAAAGGCAGCGGGGCGGCGTTGAAGGGCGCCGTGGCGGCATCCACCGGCGCCATGGAGCTGGTCACCAGCCGCAATTCGGGATCGACCCGCGCGGCATCGGCCGGCGTCGGGACGAACGCGTTCGACACCCACGCCACGGCCACCGCCATGGCGACGAAGCTCACGGAGCCGATCAGGAACGTTCCGACAAATCGAGGCGCGGCGTTGCGCATAAACGTCTCTACTCAGGTGGCGAATCAGGCGAAAGCGTCGTCGGCCCGAGCCAAGACCCGGACCCTATCGGCAGTCCTCGCATTCGAACAGTCCCCCAAGCTCCGGCTCTTGCGGCCGGTTGGCGGCGCTGATCGCGTCGACCCTAGAATTGTTTAGGTAATATTTCATTAATGCCGCAAGGACAATGCCCGCACGAGTACCGTCGTGGCGATGCGGGTTGATCCCTATCTTCCGCCGGAGCGACTGCGGGCACACCTTCGGCCCGACCACATCGTTCAGCGCAGGGAGCATGGCGTGCCGGGTCCCGTCAACGAAGCGCCTATGCCGGGCGGCGTAATGCCGCTCCTCAAGCGCGGCCTGCTGCCGCTGGCGCTCGCCGGCCTTGCCGGCGGCGCGGTGGCGTGGCTGGCAGCGGCGCCGACCCTGGCCGCAGGGCTGTGGAGCGCCGTCACGGCAGTGGTCCTCACCATCTTGCTCGCCGACATGGCGACCCGGCTGCGGCGCGGCGATTTCGGCCTCGATCTCATCGCCGCGCTCGCCATGGGCGGCGCGCTCGCGCTGGGCGAACATCTGGCGGGCGCCATCATCGCGCTCATGTTCACCGGCGGCGAGGCGCTGGAAGCCTTCGCGCAGGGCCGCGCCCGCCGCGAGATGACCGCTCTGCTCAACCGCCTGCCGCGCCACGCCGCGCGCTATCGCGACGGCCGGCTGGAGGAGGTCGCGCTCGACGCGCTCAGCCCCGGCGACCGGCTGCTGATCCGCCGCGGCGAGGTGGTGCCGGTCGACGGGCAGGTGGCCGGCACGCTGGCGGTGCTGGACGAATCCGCGCTCACCGGCGAGCCGCTGCCGGTGCGCCGGGAAGCCGGTGACACCGTCATGAGCGGCACGACCAACGCCGGCGACGCCTTCGATCTGGTCGCCGCCCACGCTGCCGCCGACAGCACCTATGCCGGCATTGTGCGTCTCGTCGCCGCCGCCGAGCAGTCCAAGGCGCCGATGGCCCGGCTGGCCGACCGCTTCGCGCTGGGCTTCCTCGCCCTCACCCTGGCCATCGCCGGAAGTGCCTGGCTCATCACGGGAAATCCGGTGCGTGCGCTCGCCGTGCTGGTGGTCGCGACTCCCTGCCCGCTCATCCTCGCCGTGCCGGTCGCCATCATTTCCGGCATTTCCCGCTGTGCCGGCCGGGGCGTTCTGGTCAAGAGCGGCGGCGCGCTGGAGATGCTGTCGCGCATCCGAACCGTCATCATCGACAAGACCGGCACGATCACCGACGGCCGCCCCCACCTCGTCGACATCCGCGCCCGGCCGGATCTCCCTCCGGACGAGGTGCTGCGCTTCGCTGCCTCGCTCGACCAGGGCTCGGCGCATGTGGTCGCCCACGCGCTGGTGGCGGCAGCGCGCGAGGCGGGGCTCGCGCTGGAAACGCCACTCGAACTGCGCGAGACGCCGGGAGATGGCGTGGTCGGCCGTCTCGGTACGCAGGAGGTCGCCGTCGGTGGATGGGACTTCATCCGGGCGCAGGTGCCAGCCAGCGCCTTCATGGACGAACTCGAGGCATGGATCGCGCGGCCCGGCACCGTCGCTGTGGCGGTGGCCGTCAATGGCGAACTGGCCGGCGCCCTGCTGCTCGCCGACCGTTTGCGCGAAGGCGCCCCCTCCATCGTCCAGCAGCTGCGCGCCGCTGGCGTCACCCGTGTCATCCTTGCCACCGGCGACAGCGCCGGCCGTGCCCAACAGATCGGCGAACAGATCGGCGTCGACCAGATCCACGCCAGCATGAACCCGACCTCGAAAGCGGCGTTGGTGGCGGCGGAGCGGGCGAGCGCGCCGGTGATGATGGTGGGTGACGGTGTGAACGACGCACCCGCGCTCGCCAGTGCCGATATTGGTGTCGCCATGGGCGCGCGCGGGGCCGCCGCCTCGGCGCAGGCGGCGGATATCGTCATACTGGTCGACGATCTCGGCCGGCTGGTCGATGCGCGGCGGATTGCCGACCGCGCCCGCGCCATCGCTTTGCAGAGCGTCTATGTCGGCATCGGCCTGTCCTGCGCCGGCATGCTGGCGGCCGCCTTCGGCTATTTGTCGCCCGTGCAGGGCGCCCTGTTCCAGGAGTTCATCGACGTCGCAGCCATCCTCAACGTGCTGCGCGCGCTAGCCACCCCCACCCCGGTTTCGCCGGTGGATAGGTGAACGCACGGCCCGCACGGCCGCCGCGTTTCGAGTCCGCCCGCCCGGAGTGTGCTGCGGTTCGGGTCTCTCTAGCGCGCTGTCGCCGCGTCACCATATGAGCGACGCGGACCGGAGGTGACGCCCGGCCTGCCAGGAGAACCCGATGAAGAAGACTGACCCCCACGCCTGGATGTGGTCGGAAGCGCTCGACATGCTCAACCGCGCCGAGCGCATGCACCGGCAGATGTTCCAGCCCGTACCGGTATCCGAGACGCGCCGACGCCCCGGCCCGCTGTGCTGGGAGCCGCCGGTGGACGTGCTGGAGACCGAACGCGAACTGCTCGTGCTGGCGGCGCTGCCCGGCGTCGATCCGGACCATATTTCCGTCGCGATCAACAGCGGCGTGCTGACCATCGCCGGTGAGCGTGTGCTGCCGCCTGAACTGCGCCGCGCCACGATCCACCGCATGGAACTGCCGCAGGGGCGTTTCGAGCGCCAGCTGGCATTGCCGCCCGGCCGCTACGAGGTCGCGCATCCGCGCGTGGTCAATGGCTGCCTCGCCGTTGTCCTGCGCAAGGTTTGAGAGGGGGACTGAACCATGACACACCCCGTTTACACCCATATCGTCCCCACCCGCGCGGCCGATACCGGCGGCAATGGGAGCGCCAATGGCAGCATCCCGGCCGATCAGCTGATCATCCTGCCGGTGCGCAATTTCGTCCTGTTCCCCGGCGTCGTCATGCCGGTCGCGGTCGTTCGCCCCTCGTCCATCGCCGCCGTCCAGCAGGCGATCCGCGAGGGCCGGCCGGTCGGCATCCTGATGCAGCGCGACGCGCAGCAGGAAGAGCCCGGCGTCACCGACCTGCAGGGCGTCGTCGCCAATATCCTGCGCTATGTCACCGCGCAGGACGGCACGCATCATCTCGTCTGCCAGGGCGAGCAGCGCTTCCATGTCGAGGACTTCGTTAAAGAGAAGCCGTTCATCACCGCCCGCGTGCGGCGGATCGAGGAGAATGACGAGCGCACTTCTGACATTGAGGCTCGCTTCGTCCATCTCCAGGGTCAGGCGAGCGAGGTGCTGGAGCTGCTGCCGCAGGTGCCGGGCGAGTTGATGGCCGCCGTGCGCGGGGCGGACTCGCCCTCCGTGCTGGCCGACCTCGTCGCCGCCTATATCGACATCTCGGCCGACGAGAAGCAGGAGCTTCTGGAGACGGTCGATATCGTCGCGCGCATGAACAAGGTCGCCCGCCTGCTGGCGCACCGCATCGAGGTGCTGCGCCTGTCGCAGGAGATCGGACGGCAGACGAAGGCCTCGCTGGACGAGCGCCAGCGCGAGGTGCTGCTGCGCGAGCAGATGGCCGCGATCCAGAAGCAGCTCGGCGAGGACAATGGCAACAGCCAGGAGATCGCCGAGCTGGAGAAGCAGGTCGCGGAAGCCGGCATGCCGGACGAAGTGGAGCAGATGGCCCGCAAGGAGCTGGGCCGGCTGCGCCGCATGTCCGATGCCGGGCCCGAATACGGCATGATCCGCACCTATATCGACTGGCTTCTCGCCCTGCCGTGGAAGTTGCCCGAGGAAGCGCCGATCGATATCGCCGAAGCGCGGCGCATCCTCGACGAGGACCATTTCGGGCTGCCCAAGATCAAGCAGCGCATCATCGAGTATCTCGCCGTGCGCAAGCTCGCGCCGAACGGCAAGGCGCCGATCCTGTGCTTCGCCGGCCCTCCCGGCGTCGGCAAGACCTCGCTCGGCCAGTCGATCGCCCGTGCCTTGGGGCGTAAGTTCATCCGCGTCTCGCTCGGCGGCGTGCATGACGAAGCGGAGATCCGCGGCCACCGGCGCACCTATATCGGCGCGCTGCCCGGCAATATCATCCAGGGCATCCGCAAGGCGGGCACCCGCGACTGCGTGATGATGCTGGACGAGATCGACAAGATGGGCTCGGGGATCCAGGGCGATCCTTCCGCCGCCATGCTGGAGGTGCTTGACCCCGAGCAGAACGGCACGTTCCGCGACAATTATCTCGGTGTGCCGTTCGACCTGTCGCGCGTGGTGTTCATCGCCACCGCCAACATGCTCGACACCATACCGGGACCGCTGCGCGACCGCATGGAGATCATCACGCTCTCTGGCTACACCGACAGTGAGAAGCTGCAGATTGCCAAGCGCTATCTCGTCCGCCGCCAGCTTGAGGCCAATGGCGTCACGCCGGCGCAGGTCGAGGTGGATGACGACGCGCTGCAGACCATCATCCGCGCCTACACGCGGGAGGCCGGCGTCCGCAATCTGGAGCGCGAGGTCGGGCGCGCCGTCCGCCATGTCGCGGTCGGCATCGCCGAGGGCAACACCACCCATGCGCACATCACCGCCGACGGCGTCGCGGATCTGCTCGGCCCGCCCATCTTCGAGGACGAGGTCGCCTTGCGCGTCGCGATGCCCGGCGTGGCCACCGGCCTTGCCTGGACGTCGGTCGGTGGCGACATCCTGTTCATCGAGGCGACCAAGGTGCCCGGGCGTGGTGGGTTGATCCTTACAGGCCAGCTCGGCGACGTGATGAAGGAAAGCGCGCAGGCGGCGATGAGCCTGGTGAAGAGCCGTGCCGCCGAGTTCGGCATCGACCCGGCGGTGTTCGCCTCGAACGACGTGCACGTCCATGTGCCCGCCGGCGCGACCCCCAAGGACGGGCCGAGCGCGGGCGTCGCCATGTTCACCGCACTGGTCTCGCTGCTCTCCGGCCGCACCGTGCGCAAGGACACGGCGATGACCGGTGAAATCTCGCTGCGCGGCCTGGTGCTACCCGTGGGCGGTATCAAGGAGAAGGTGGTCGCGGCGGCCCGCGCGGGACTGACCCGGGTGATGCTGCCCGCGCGCAACCGGCGCGACTATGAGGACATTCCTCAGGACGCGCGGGACCGGCTGGAGTTCGTCTGGCTGGAGCGGGTGGACGACGCCATCGCCAATGCGCTGGAGCCGGCCGACGCACCCGGCGAACAGGCCCCGCCGCTGCGCGCGGCGGTGTGAACGACGTGAGGAGAGCCCCGGGCAAGTGTCTCGGGGCTTTTCGCATGGGTGGGGCGCCGCGCCGGCCGGATGACGCGACAGCCAATACCGGCTAGAGGCTTGTGCGGAGAGTACTCCGCTTTGTCGCTTCCGGGACGCCGCGATGATCAGCTTCTGGTCGCAATACTGGCCGCATATTTTCCTGGCGATCTCGACGGTGACCGGCGTCGTCGCGGCCATTCATGCCGCCATGACCAAGGACGATGTGCGCGCCGCCATCGGCTGGGTCGGCGTCATCCTTCTCTCGCCTGTGCTTGGCGCGGGGCTCTATCTGGTGGCCGGCATCAACCGCATTCGCCGCAGCGCCGCCAAACGGCGACGCGCCAGCCAGGAGCGGCGGCGCCACCATGAGCGCGCGCCCATCGCCATCTCCCTGTCGCCCAGCCTCTCGGCGATGAAGCGGCTCGGCGACCGCGTGAGCGCCTTTCCGCTGACCACCGGCAACAAGGTGCGCCTGCTCGACAGCGGCGACGAGGCCTATCCTGAGATGCTCGCCGCGATAAACGGGGCGAAGCGGCATGTCGCGCTGTCGAGCTATATCTTCGACAATGATGCCGTGGGCGTCGAATTCGCCGATGCGCTTATCGCGGCGCACCAGCGCGGCGTTGCGGTGCGGGTGCTGATCGACGCCATCGGCGCACGCTATTCGCGCCCCTCCATCGTCGGACGGCTCATGGATGGCGGCGTGATCACCGACCTGTTCATGGGCAACCTCATCGGCCTGCGCCTGCCCTATGCCAATCTGCGCAGCCACCGGAAGATGCTGATCGTCGACGGTGCGCTTGCCTTCACGGGCGGCATGAATATCCGCGCCCAGTTCACCACCCGCTTCGGCGGCGCCGACCAGGCGCGCGACACGCATTTCCGCGTCGAAGGGCCGGCGGTCGAACAGCTGCTCACCGTGTTCAGCCAGGACTGGTCGTTCACCACCGACGAGTTTCTCGACGGGCCCGCGTGGGAGGAAGCCCCGGCGGAGGCACATGGTCCGGCAGCGGTGCGGGTGGTGCCCTCCGGCCCCGACCGCAACCTCGCCTCCGCGCACAGTGTCATCATGGGCGCACTCGCCATGGCGCAGAGCCGCGTGCGTCTGTGCTCGCCCTATTTCCTGCCGGACCAGCAGCTCATCGCCGCGCTGCAGGTCGCCGGGCGCCGCGGCGTCGAGGTGGATGCCGTCATCCCCTCTGCCAATAATCTGAAGCTGGTCGACTATGCGATGACGGCGCAGCTCGACCAGGTACTGGAGGGCGATTGCCGTGTCTGGCGCGCTGGCGGCATGTTCGACCACTCCAAGCTGCTGGCGGTCGATGGCTGCTGGGCCTATGTCGGCTCGTCCAATCTCGACCCGCGCAGCCTCCGGCTCAATTTCGAGCTGGATCTGGAAATCTATGATCCGGCGCTTGCCGGTGCGGTCGAGGCACGTATCGGCGCGATGATCGCCCATGCGCAGGCCGAGACGCTGGAGACGCTGAAGGCTCGCCCCTTCCTCAAGAAGCTGCGCAACCGCGCCATCTGGCTCGCCTCGCCCTATCTCTGAGAGGGTCGGCATGCTTGCTGGACAAACAAAAGCCAGCCCCGTTGCCGGGACTGGCTTGAGGGAGACGGTAAGTCCGTCTCGGGAGCTCGCGGGCGGCGGCGCTCAGGGCGCCATCCGCCCGGTCGATATCACGCGGCGGCGACAGCCTTGGTCGGCACTTCCGAAATGGTCTTGAGGACCTGGGAAGCGATGGCGTAGGGGTCGCCCTGGGAGTTCGGGCGGCGATCCTCGAGATAGCCCTTATAGTCGTTCTTGATGAACGAGTGCGGCACGCGGATCGAGGCGCCACGGTCGGCGACGCCATAGGAGAACTTGTTCCACGGCGCCGTCTCGTGCTTGCCGGTCAGGCGCAGGTGGTTGTCCGGGCCGTACACGGCGATGTGGTCGTCGAGGTTCTTCTCGAAGGCCGCCATGAGCTGCTCGAAATACTCCTTGCCGCCCACTTCGCGCATGTACTTCGTGGAGAAGTTGCAGTGCATGCCCGAGCCGTTCCAGTCGGTGTCGCCGAGCGGCTTGCAGTGGAACTCGATGTCCACGCCGTACTGTTCGGTCAGGCGGAGCAGCAGGTAGCGGGCCATCCACACTTCGTCGGCCGCCTTCTTGGAGCCCTTGCCGAAAATCTGGAATTCCCACTGGCCCTTCGCGACTTCCGCGTTGATGCCTTCGTGGTTGATGCCAGCTTCGAGGCAGAGCTCAAGATGCTCCTCGACGATCTCGCGGGCGACGTCGCCGACATTCTTGAAGCCGACGCCGGTGTAGTACGGGCCCTGCGGCGCGGGATAGCCATGCTCGGGGAAGCCGAGCGGACGGCCGTCCTTGTAGAAGAAGTACTCCTGCTCGAAGCCGAACCAGGCGCCTTCATCGTCGAGGATGGTGGCGCGAGCATTGGTCTCGTGCGGGGTGACGCCATCGGGCATCATCACTTCGCACATCACCAGGGCGCCGTTCTTGCGGGCCGGATCCGGATAGACCGCGACGGGCTTCAGCACGCAGTCGGAGCTGCGGCCTTCGGCCTGCATGGTCGACGAACCGTCGAAGCCCCACAGCGGGAGTTCCTCGAGCGAAGGGAAGTGGTCGAATTCCTTGATCTGCGTTTTGCCGCGCAGGTTCGGGGTCGGCTTGTAACCGTCGAGCCAGATGTACTCGAGTTTGTACTTCGTCATTGCGTGTCTCTCATAGCTTGTGACCCGGAGCCCGAGGCCCCAGATCGCTTTGCCGGCCGCGCGAGGTGGTCCGACCGCCAACGGCTAAATTGACACATGCATGCAGCGTGCCAGTCGGCCGGACGGGCCGCGCGCCTGGCGGGCGCGTGCGTTAGTCGCCCACGCGCCCGCTCAGGGCATAGCGGGAGGCAGCCACGCGCGATTCGCCAGCCTCTGCGGGCTCTTGGCAGCGGTGAAGGGCGGGACGGATCTCGCTGCACCGCACAGCGTGATGCAACTAAATCGTTGTCAATTCCGTTGGAACAGAGCCGTTCACATTCCGATCTGGCGCTGCACAATTTTTGATCTCTTTGTGATCTTAAAATGAGCATATTGCGCAAACGCCACGCATAAGATGCTATATTGAAATGAAGGGCTGACGCAGGAACGCGCAGCCACGCGAGGAGAGAAAAGCATGGCAACGACTGCACCGCGCGAAAGCGCCGAGATTTTCCAGTTTCCCACCGGCGGCCGCGCCGGCCTTTCCGCCCGTACCGCCGCGGCCCGCCAGACGGCGGAGATGCCGGCCAATGTGGCGAACATCGCCTTCGGCAGCTGGTATCACGAGGAAGCCGTTCGGGAAGACCGCGAGGGCGATCGCAACCGCAAGAACTGACATCGCACGACGATGACCCCAGTACGCGGCAGAAAACGCGCCATACGGACTTCCGATGATCTGCATTGAGGACCAGCGTTCCGGCGTCTGGTCCTCATTCGTTTAGGCTCCCAATGGCTGGGTCAGCCGAACACCGACCAGCCGAGCCGCTGGGTGAGCTGTTCCAGCGCGATGCGGCCCAGATGCGAGTTGCCACTGGCGTCCAGCCCCGGCGACCACACCGCGATCGAGGCCTTGCGCGGCGCAATCGCCAGAATCCCCCCACCGACCCCGCTCTTGCCCGGCAGACCCACGCGATAGGCAAACTCGCCCGAACCGTCGTAATGACCGCAGGTCATCATGATCGCGTTGATACGGCGCGCCCGCTCCGGTGACACCACCGACAGCCCGGTTGCCGGATTGCGCCCGCCATAGGCGAGATAGCGCCCCGCCATCGCCAGCTGGCGGCATGACATGGCGAGCGCGCAATGGTGGAAATAGACCCCCAGCGTGTAGTCGACCGGGTTTTCCAGCACGTCGAACGCCTTCATGTAATTGGCGAGCGAGCGGTTGCGGAAGCCCGTGCGCTGCTCGGAAGCGGCGACGGCCTCATCAATGGTGATGCTCGGATCGTCGGCGAGGAACCGCATGAAGCGCAGGATCTCGCCGAGTACCTCCTTCGGCTGGTGGCCGGAGAGGATCACGTCCGTGACGGCGATGGCGCCGGCATTGATGAAAGGATTGCGCGGAATGCCGTTCTCGGCCTCCAGCTGCACGATCGAGTTGAACGCGCTTCCCGAGGGCTCGCGCCCTACCCGCTTCCACAGCCGGTCGCCCACCTTGCCCAGCGCCAGCGTCAAGGTGAAAACCTTGGAGATGCTCTGGATCGAGAACGGCACGTCCGCGTCGCCGCCAACCGCGACATGCCCGTCCGCATCGGCCACGGCGATAGCGAAGGCGCCCGCATCCGCGCTGGCCAGTTCCGGTATGTAGGTGGCCACCTCGCCGCGATCCGGGCGCGCGCGCATTTCCTCGGCTATTTCGCGGACGATGAGGTCGATATCGGGCACGGTGCTGGAGGTTCCTGTCGCAAGTGGCGGGGCGTTATCCTGCAATAGCCCATCGGCGGGGCACATCGCCAGTGCGCCGTCATAGCCCCGCGTCTCCTGTTAACCCGGATTGCTCGCAATTCCCGCATTGGCTGAGCGGGCAGAGATGGTCGCCTTGACCGCCTCCAGCAGTTGGCTCGCCGCCGGCTGCAGTTTGCGTTCGGCGGGGGCGATCCATCCAAGGGTCCGCTCTGCCAGAGGATCGGCAAGCGGCAAGAAGCGGATATCTGGATCCGTCGTTCGGCACAGCCGCGGCAACACGGATATGCCGAGGCCGGCGCGGATCATCGCCAATATGGAAGCCACATTGCGCGCTTCGAGATGGCTGCGACTGGCAAGTTGGCGAGCTTCCATCAACCGTGGCAGACCGATGCTGCCATTGGTGATGAAGCTGTGCGGCGCGATTTCCGCCCACTCCACCGGCCGTTCAAGGCTCGACAGTGGATGGTCGGCGCGGCAGACAAGCTCCAACGGTTCGCGCATCAACGGCTCGAAGGCGATCCCCTGCCGAGGCTGGTTGAGGACACAGAAGCCGATCTCCACCATGCCATTGTCCACCGCCTCGATCACGGAGGCGGAATCCATGTCGCGAACGCTGATGTCGAGCAGCGGCGCTGTGGCGCGCAGCGTGGCAATCGCCTCTGGCAGAAACATGGTGGCGACGGAGGGCACGCTGGCGACGTCGCAGCGGCCGACCTGATTGGTGACGAAGGCGCGCAGGGCGGCGCTGGAACGGTCATAATGGGCCAGCAACGCCTGCGCTTCGTCGAGCGCGCGATAGCCCAGCGCGGAGAGGCCGCTCTTGCGCTCGCTCACGAACAGCGGGCCGCCAATTTCCTGCTCAAGCTGCTTCAGCGTCATGGAGACCGCCGATGGCGTGCGACGAAGGCGATCCGCCGCCTGCCGGATACCTCCGGTCTCCACGACCGCCACAAAGGTCCGAAGTCCCGTCATGCTAATCATCGCGGCTCTCTGTTCAGCTTAGCTGAACATCTATGCATTATTTCGCGATTGACTGAAATGAGCACGAACGGAAGCATGCTCGCCATAGCAGCATTTCGGATGTCGCATGTCAGTCGTGATGAACCATATTGCCGGCGGGTGGGTGGCGGGCGAGAAGACGGTCGAAAACCGCAATCCTTCGGATGTCTCCGACCTGATCGGCTTGTACGCACAGGCCAGCGTCACGCAGCTGCATGAAGCCGCGGCCGCCGCGCGGGGCGCGCAGCCAATCTGGGCCGCCACCGGTCTGGAAGCACGAGCCGCCGTGCTCGACTCGATCGGCCGCGAACTCATGAGCCGCAGCGCCGAACTTGGCCGGCTGCTGTCGCGGGAGGAGGGTAAACCGCTCGCTGAAGGGGTAGGCGAGGTCTATCGGGCGGGCCAGTTCTTCACCTATTTCGCCGCCGAGGTTCTCCGCCAGCTGGGCGAGACGGCCGATTCCGTGCGCCCCGGCATTGAGATTGCCGTCACGCGGGAGCCGCTGGGCACGGTCGCGATCATCTCCCCGTGGAATTTCCCGATGGCGACGGCCGCGTGGAAGATCGCCCCGGCGCTTGCTTTCGGCAATGCGGTGATATGGAAGCCGGCCAATCTCACGCCGGCCAGCGCCCATGCGCTCACCGAGATCATCGTGCGCCAGCCGATCCCGGCCGGACTGTTCAATCTGGTGATGGGACCGGGCCATGGCATCGGTCGGGCGCTTGCGGGCGACGCCGATATTCAGGGCCTCAGTTTTACGGGATCCTGTGAGGTCGGCCGCGAGATCGCGGCGGCCGCCGCGCCGCGTCTTGTGAAGTTGCAGATGGAGATGGGGTCCAAGAACCCGCTCGTGGTGATGGACGATGCCGATCTGGACCGGGCTGTCGAGATCGCCATCAATGGCGCATTCGGCGGCACCGGACAGAAATGCACCGCCTCCTCCCGGCTCATCCTGCACCGCCCGATTCATGACGCCTTCGTCGAGCGTCTGGTCGCACGCACGCGGGCGCTCAAGGTCGGTCACGCCCTGCATGAGGGAACGCAGATCGGACCGGTGGTCAGCGCCGAACAGCTCTCCGCCAACCTCGCTTATGTTGAACTGGCGAAATCGGAAGGCGGAGAGGTCGCCTGTGGCGGCATCCGGCTGGAGGGGCCAGCTGAAGGCTTCTACATGGCGCCTGCCCTAGTGCTGGGCACCCGCAACGACATGCGGGTGAATCAGGAAGAGATGTTCGCGCCCATCGCGTGCGTGATTGAGGCTGACGATCTTGACCACGCCATTGCGCTGGCCAATGCGACGCGCTTCGGCCTCACGGCAGGCATTGCCACCCGTTCACTGGCCCGTGCCGCGCGCTTCCGCCGTGCATCGCGCTCCGGCTGCGTGATGGTGAATCTCCCTACCGCCGGCACGGACTATCACGTGCCTTTCGGTGGTGTGCGCGGGTCGAGCTTCGGCCCGCGCGAGCAGGGGCGCCATGCGGCCGAGTTCTATACCCAGATCAAGACGGCCTACGTCCATTCGGGGGATGCGGTGTGATGGGTGGGGTCGGCTCCCCCATGTTGATCGACGGGGTACAGTTCTGCCAGTGGTCGCGCCGCGTCTTCGAGCAGATGCGCGAGGCCCGCATGTCGGCGGTGCACGTGACCGTTGCTTATCACGAGAACTTCCGGAAGACGGTCGAGCATCTCGTCGACTGGAACTGGCGTTTCGAGGAGCATCGCGACCTCATTCTCCACGCCCGCACGATGGAGGACGTCGACCGCGCCCGCGCGAGCGGCCGTACAGCCATCTTGTTCGGCCTGCAGACGCCGATGCCCATCGAGGACGATCTCGGCCTTGTCGAGATCCTGCACACGCTCGGCATCCGGTTCCTGCAGCTCACTTACAACAATCAGTCCCTGCTCGGCAGCGGCTGGATGGAGCCACAGGATGGCGGCATCACCCGCATGGGTCGGGAGGTGATCGCGCAGATGAACCGGCTCGGCATGGTGGTGGACATGTCGCACGCCGGCGAGCGCACCACGCTGGAGGCGATAGAACTGTCGCAGCGGCCGGTGGCCATCACGCATGCCAATCCTTCCTGGTGGCATCCGACGGGACGCAACAAGTCGCGTCAGGTTCTGCGTCGGCTGGGAGAGAGCGGCGGCATGCTCGGCCTCTCGCTGTATCCCCACCACATGGCGGGCGGGCCGGAGACGCGACTGGAGAGTTTCTGCGCCATGGCGCGCGAGGTGGCTGACGTAATGGGTGTGGACCGCCTCGGCATCGGTTCCGACCTCTGCCAGGATCAGCCCGACGACGTGGTGCGCTGGATGCGCTCGGGCCGCTGGAGCCGGCCGGAGGCCTCTCCCGTGAGCTTTCCGCCGCAGCCCCCTTGGTTTCGCGACAATCGGGACTTTCCCCGGCTGGCCGATGGCCTCATCGGTGCGGGCTTCACCGCCAGCGAAGCAGCCGGGGTGCTCGGCGGCAACTGGTATCGCTTCATGCGCGAAGCCTTCACACCCGCGCGCGAGGGCGCGTCGGAGGGCCGGGGATGAGCGATCTCGCCACGCCGGAAATGGTGGCGCTCCGTCCGCCGGAGCAGGTCATGCGCCTCGCCCGCATGGGGGCGATGCATGCGAGCCGCCTCAGCTTCGCGCCGACCTTGCTGCGCCGTGCCGCCTGCGAAAGCTGGCGGTTCGACCGGCCGGTCTGGGCGCTCGACCGGGAGGGATTTGGCCATGCGGTGTACACTGTCACCACGCCTCGGCATCGCTACAGCCTGGTCGCCTTTTCGCGCGATCTGCCGCCGGAGCAACGCACCGACCGGGTGATCGCCGAGGCATGGGACACCAGCTACGTTCTCTATGACGGCGTGCCGAACGCCGACGAGATCGCGCGTCTGGCTGCCCAGGCCCCAAGGCAGGAGGCCGGGCGCTTCACTGCCCGCGAACTCGTGCTCTCGCGCGCCAACAAAAGCGTGCGGCTGTTCGCGTCCGTGGTCGAGGCGCTGGCGCGGGGCGAGCAGCCCGCGGCAGCTATGCTTGAGGAAGTCGGCTACCTCATGCGCACCACCGCCGTTTACGGCAACGGCAAGTTTGGCATCGCCGACCGCGATGCCCTGCTTGGTCGATCCGATCTTTCTGGTCCGTTCCAGGCCGAGATGCTCACCGTCTGGCTGATCCGCAGCTTCACGCTCGATCTGGTGGACCACTGCGCGGCGATGCAAAGCGAGAGAGCCGTCCGCCTTGCGCCGGATTTGCGCCGTCGCCTGGGGGTCGGCAATTCCACCGGCCTCGGCATGGCCCCCTTTCTCGTGCGCCATCCGGTTCTGCTGCACAATTGGATGCTGGCGCGCGAGACCGCGCTCGCCCGCGTGCGTGCGACACCCGTCTGCGCATCAACCTGGGAGGCGTTCGAGGCGCATCTGTCGCGCCGACGTGCCGAGGTCGAGGGCTGGGTGACACAGGATTCGCTTCAGGCCGCACGCATTCTCGAGTTGCGGGCGGATCTCGGCCGGCTGGCCGCCTTTGCGGCTGATACTCATCCGGCGGGGCCCACCTGGGATCGGCTCTACCGCTTCGCCGAGGACGAGCTCGGCCTGGAAGCGCAGGAGATGGCGGTCTCGCTGTTGCTGGAGCCGCACGGTTCGTTGATCGACGATCTCACCGCCGGAATGCAAGCCGATGAGACCGTCGGTCATGGGGTCGACGGCGCCATGAGCTGCGGCTCGCTGGCCGATCAGCTTGCGCGCGATTACGACTGGGCCATCGGCATCGATCATGCGGATGCGCGGTCGGCCGCCCGCTTCTGGTATGTGTCGGAAGAAAAGCTAGAGCCCCGGCTTGGCCTGCGCCCCGATGAGCCGGGAGAGGAACGGGAACTGCCGCTCACCTTCGCGCGCGACGCGGCACGGCTGGCGGCGCGGCTGAGGCTGGAGTCCCCCGATGCGCCAGTCGCGGCACTGGTCGCGCGAGAACCGGAATGGCGCCATGTGGTGCGGCGGGTGCAACTGGTGGCGCGTCATCCCTATGCGGAAATCCGCGACAATCTGGTGGCGGCCGATCTGCGGCCCATCGATCTGCTCCGGTGCAAACTCTCCTTCTTCGGCGCGAGCCGTTTTGATCCGCGCTCGGATCTATGGCTGCGCATCGCACTGTTCCGGGGAGAACCCTTTCCCGACGAGCTTTGCCGCCCCTCCGGCGGCAGTCTCGCGGCATAAGGGACACGCAGCATGCATGATGAGAGGCTGGATCTGTCGCTCAACGAGGTTGAGCTTCTAGCGGCCAAGGCGGCGCGCGGAGCCGGTCTGCACTGGGGCGCGGCGGATGATCTCGGCCGCGCGGCGCGTTGGCTCGCCGCGAACGCATTGGACTGGGCGCCTCCGCTGCTCGATCTCCTCGCGTCACAGCACGGCGCGGAGGCGGTGGCGCGGGCGAGCGAGGCGGCGGACCTGATCGGCAGGCCGTCTCAGCGTACGCTAACCGGCCCACCACTCTGGGTAGCCGCTCTACTGGCGCCAGTCTGCGCGCGGAAAGGCTGCACGGCCGAACTCACATGGCCGGGCGCGCGGCTGTACCTCGGCCGCGAAAACGACGCGTTGATAGATGGCACGGCACTGCCGAGCGGCTGGGCCATGCAGCAGTGCCGGCCTCCGACCACTCCCGGCAGGCGGGTGCGGGTGCCAGCCTGACCGATAATGACTGACGGGCTGCCATCATCCTCGTGCAGCAATCCGCGGCAGGCGTCTCGCTCATACGGCCAACCGCTCGCATCCGGGAATTTCTGAACGGATCAATGCACGACCGTCGATGTCAGCGCTATCATGGTGCGCGAAGCGGATGGTTCGCCGCATCGCAAACGAAGGACGCGACAATGCGCACAAGACGAAACGCCGGACGGCCGACCATTGCCGATGTCGCCAAACGCGCCGGCGTGAGCTCGATCACCGTCTCGCGTGCGCTGCGCGACCCCGAGCGCGTCTCGCCGGAACTGCGCCAGCTGATCGACCAGGCGGTGCGCGCGCTGAACTACGTGCCGGACCAGAACGCGCGGGCGCTGGCCTCGGCGCGCACCGACGTCATTGGCGTCATAATCCCGTCTCTCACCAATAACGTCTTCGCCGACGTACTGCGCGGAATCTATGACAGCGTCGCGCAGAGCCCGCACCAGGTCCAGCTCGGCAATAGTCGCTATTCGCCCATCGAAGAGGAGCGCCTGCTCGACACCTTCCTGAGCCAGCGGCCGGCGGCGCTGATCGTGGCCGGCATCGATCAGACGCCGCGCAGCCGTACGCTGCTGGAAGCCGCCGGCTGCCCGGTCGTGCAGATCATGGAGCTGGGCGACGACCCCATAGACATGATGGTCGGCTTCTCCCACCGCGCCGCCGCGCAATTGGTCACGACGCATCTGCTGGAGGCGGGCTATCGGCGCATCGGCTTTCTGGGGGCACGCATGGACCCGCGCACCCAGCGTCGGCTGGAAGGCTATCGTGCCGCGCTGATGGAGGCGGACCTCTATGATCCCCAGCGCGTCACCACCACACCGACGCCTTCCAGCGTGACGCTCGGCCGCGACCTACTGCGCGACCTGCTGGCACGCATGCCCGACACCGACGCCGTGTTCTGCATCAATGACGATCTCGCCATCGGCGCGCTGTTCGAATGCCAGCGCGCCGCGCTCGCGGTGCCGGAGCGCATCGGCATCGCCGGCTTCAACGATCTGGAAATGATGGCCGCCGCCTGGCCGGCGCTCACGAGCGTGCGCACGCCACGTTACGAGATCGGCAAGCGGGCAGTGGAGATGGCCCGCGCCGCCATCACCGGAAAGCGGCCGGCCGAGCGCGTCGTCGATGTCGGCGTCGAGCTGCAGATCCGCCCCAGCACGCAGCGCGCGGCCCCCGCGACGAACGGCGCGGGCGTGCTTTACACGACCGCATGATAGCGCTACCATAATCGCATTCAATAATGAGAGCAGATCATCTGCCAACTTGCCGAACCTCAAGCTCGGCAGGCCTCAAGGGAGGACGATCGTGTCTGTTAGCGCTGTCCTTACAGCGAGCGCCCGGCCGTGAACGCGCCGACGCCCCGTGATTTTTCGCCCGCGGCCGCCCCCGTCATCGTGGTGATGGGCGTGTGCGGCTGCGGCAAGTCGAGCATCGGCGCGGCGCTGGCCGCCCGCCATGGCTGGCGCTTCCTCGAAGGCGACGATCTCCATCCCCCCGCCAATGTCGCGCGCATGTCGCAGGGCCTGCCGCTCACGGACGAGGATCGCCTCGGCTGGCTGGACGCCATCGGCGCGCATATCGCCGAAGCGGGCCGTGCCGGCACCGGGCTGGTGGTCGCCTGCTCCGCCCTCAAGCGCAGTTATCGCACGCGGCTCGATGCCGCCGGGACGGACGTGCGCTTCCTGCACCTTTCCGGTGACCGCACATTGATCGAGGCGCGGATGGCCGCGCGCACCAATCATTTCATGCCGCTCAGCCTGATCGAGAGCCAGTTCGCCACGCTGGAGCCGCCCGGCGCCGACGAACGTGCGGTGAGCGTCAGCGTCGACCAACCGCCCGAGGCGCTGCTGGAGGAGGCCGAACGCGGCCTCGCACGCCTGCGCCAGAAGGAGCCGCAGCCATGAACCGGTCGCTGGGTTACGTGCAGACCTTCATCGAGTGGACCATTGGCGCCCTGCTGGCGGTGATGGTCGTGCTGGTCTTCGCCAATGCGGCGGGCCGCTATCTACTCAATACCGGCCTTGCCGCCTCCGAGGAGATCGCGCGCCTCGCCTTCGTATGGATGATCTTTCTCGGCGCCATCCTCGCGGTGCGTGAGCGCTCGCATGTCGGCGTGGACATGCTCGTGAAGCGCTTGCCGCGCTGGGGCCAACGCCTCTGCCTGCTGGTGACCAACCTCGCCACGTCGGCCTCAACAGCCGGCTGCCGGTCACCGACATCTCGCTCGCCGCCTTCGCCGCCGCCGGCCTTGTCTCCGCCATCGCCATGGGCCTGCTGATCGCCGCTGATCTCGTACGGCTCGTCACCGGTCGCCTGCGCGAGGACGAACTGGTGCAGGTGCGCGAGAGCGCCGATGGCGAGGAGATCCGCGAGTACCAGCATGACTTCGCCGACACCGAAACGTCGGCGGCACAGGGTTCGGCCCGTTCGGGGAAGCCGTCATGACCATCGCTATCTTCCTCGGCTCGCTTCTTGGCCTGATGACCATCGGCATGCCGATCGCCTTCGCGCTGATGCTGACCGGCGTCGCGCTGATGTATCATCTCGACTTCTTCGACGCCCAGCTGCTGGCGCAGAACATGCTGGGCGGGGCCGATAATTTCCCGCTGATGGCGGTGCCGTTCTTCCTGCTCGCCGGCGAGCTGATGAACGCGGGCGGCCTGTCGAAGCGCATTGTCGATCTCGCCGTCACCCTGTTCGGCCACATCAAGGGCGGGCTGGGCTATGTCGCGATCGGCACCTCGGTGGTGCTGGCCAGCCTGTCCGGCTCGGCCATCGCCGACACCGCCGCGATCGCCGCGCTGCTCATCCCGATGATGCGCAACAATGGCTACAATCTGGAGCGCTCCTCCGGCCTCATCGCTGCCGGCGGCATCATTGCGCCCATCATCCCGCCGAGCATGTCGTTCATCATCTACGGCGTGGCGACCAACATCTCCATCACCAAGCTGTTCATGGCCGGTATCGTGCCGGGCCTGCTGATGGGCGTGACGCTGGTGCTGATCTGGATGCGCGTCGCCCGCAAGGAGAACGTGCCGCTGCGCCCGCGCCAGCCCTGGTCCGTGCGGGGGCGGGCGGCGGTGGATGGGATTTGGGCGTTGGTCATGCCGGTCATTATCATTGGCGGCATGCGCTTCGGTATCTTCACACCGACCGAGGCGGCCGTGGTGGCGGCGGTCTATGCGCTGGTGATCGGCCTGTTCGTCTATCGCGAGATCACGCTCGCCGACCTGCCGCGCCTGTTCATCGCCGCCGCCAAGACCACCGCCGTGGTGATGTTCCTCGTCGCCGCCGCCATGGTCACCGCCTACATGATCACGCTGGCGGAGCTGCCGGGGCAGGTCATCACCCTGCTGGAGCCGATGCTCGACCATCCCAAATGGCTGATGGCGGCGATCGTGGTGCTGCTGACGCTGGTCGGCACCGCGATGGACCTCACCCCCACCATCCTGATCCTCGGCCCGGTGCTGGTGCCGCTCATCACCCGCGCGGGCATCGACCCGGTCTATTTCGGCGTGATGTTCGTCATGGTCGGCGCGGTCGGCCTGCTCACCCCGCCGGTCGGCACGGTGCTCAACGTCGTGTGCGGCGTGGGCCGGGTCAGCATGGAAGGCATCATCCGCGGCGTCTGGCCCTATGTCGTCGCCTATACGGCGCTCATCGGGCTGTTCGTCGTGTTCCCGGAAATCATCACCGTCCCGGCGAGCTGGCTGCACTGAGCGGCACGCCGGAGAAAACTGGAAGAGGAGGAAACACGCATGAAGAAACTTCTGCTCACGGTCACCGCCACCGCTCTCGCCCTCTCGTTCGGCGCCAGCGCCTATGCGCAGGACATCAAGCCCCGGCTGATCCGCTTCGGCTACGGCCTGAACGAGGACAGCAATCAGGGCCGCGCCGCCCGCTTCTTCGCCGAGGAAGTCGCCAAGCGCTCCGACGGCAAGCTGAAGGTGCGCACCTTCGGCGCCGCCACGCTGGGCCCCGACCCGCAGATGCAGAACGCCCTCATCGGCGGCGCGCAGGAAATGATGGTCGGCTCCACCGCCACCCTCGTCGGCACGGTGAAGGAATTCGCGGTGTGGGACGTGCCCTTCCTGTTCACCAATGAGAAGGAGGCCGATGCCGTGCTCGACGGCCCGGTCGGCCAGAAACTGCTCGACAGCCTGCAGGCCAAGGGCCTCGTCGGCCTGGTCTACTGGGAGAACGGCTTCCGCAACCTCACCAACAGCCGCCACAAGATCGAGAAGGCCGAAGACCTCGAAGGCGTGAAGCTGCGGGTCATGCAGAACCCGGTCTTCATCGACACCTTCAAGGCCGCCGGCGCCAATGCCGTGCCGCTCGCCTTCGCCGAACTGTTCACCGCGCTGGAGACCAAGGCGGTCGACGGCCAGGAGAACCCCTACACCACCATCGTCTCGTCGAAATTCTACGAGGTGCAGAAGTACCTGACCGTCACCAACCACGTGTACAGCCCGTGGATCATGACCGCGAGCAAGGTGTGGTGGGACAAGCTCTCGAAGGACGAGCAGAAGATCCTGTTGGAAGCCGCCGTCGCCTCGCGCGATTTCGAGCGCGTGGATACCCGCGCCCAGGCCCAGAAGGCGCTCGATGAGCTCAAGGCCGCCGGTATGGACGTCACCGTGATGCCCGAGCCGGAAGTCGCCAAGCTGCGCGAGAAGGCCGCCCCGGTGACCCAGACCGTCATCAACAATGTCGGCCAGCCGCTGTGGGACGAGGTTCAGGCCGAGATCAAGAAGAGCCGCACCACCACCAACTGATCCGCTTCTGCGCTCCGCGCCCGAAACCCGCCCCCGGACCCGCGTCCGGGGGCTTTTTCATGCGCCTTCGGCCGGCGGCGGCGCGTCGGTTTCGTCGAGCCGGGCCCAGATCCGCCGGGCATTGGACACGATGTGGCGGGTGGAATCGTCGACATGGTGCGGCGCATCCGTGCCGCGGGCCATGTGCTGCCGGATCGCCTCGGAATGGAGAAGGATCGCCGTCATTGCGTTGGCAATCTCGGCGTTGGCAATCTCGGCGTTGGCAATCTCGGCTTCTGCTACCGGCGGGTTCGCCCGATCTGCGGAGCGGCCCATCGCTCTCTCCTGCGCTTGCCGCCTGCCTCTATGACGGCCCACGGCAGTTTACCTCGCGCGCGACCAAAAGATTGGCCAAATCCACGCAATCGATGATCGAATGCGCAAAACCTTCCCTTTAGGCAGGTCGCAGGTCAGGCATCGTTACCCGACACCAGCGCGAAACGCTGGCCGAGCGCACGTTTCTCCGCGCCTTGCAGCTCGCGCAGGATGCGCGTCAGCAGCGCGGCGCTGGAGGGCAGCGGACGGTCCTTCAGCGTGACCAGCGAGAAGATGGTGTCATAGGCGAGGTCCTCGGCGCCCTCCACTTCGACGAAGCGATAGAGCGAGGCCCACGCCTCCACATAATGCACCGGCAGGAAGCCGACGAAGCCGCCGCTCGCCAGCAGGGTCGCCACCGCCTCCAGACCGAAGGCCATGGCGGTTCGCTCCAGCTTCAGCTCGCGCGCGGCCATCTGCGTGCGCTGGTCGTTGGTGCGGGTGACGAGGCCGTAGCCCTGCCGGGCGAGGTCGGCGCGCGCGGGTGCCCTTCCCTCGCGTACATAGGTGTAGAGGCGGAAATCCTCCAGAAACAGCGGCTCGAACACCAGCCGGTCCACACCCGGCGCGGCGCCGGTGACGCCCAGATGCAGATTCTTGTCCTGCAGCCCGGTGAGAATGTCGCCCGGCAGCTTGATGGAGAGGTTCACCGTCACGTCCGGCGCCAGCTCACGAAAGCGGGCGAGCGCGCGGGCAAAAGCGGAACGTGGATTGGACAGGCAGTTGTCGGCGATGCCGATGCGCAGTTCGCCGGTCATCACATGGCGGGCGAGGTTCAGCTCGTGGCGGATGGCATCGAGCGCCTCCGAGGCCGACACTGCCGCGACCAGCGCACGTCGCCCGAACTCGGTCAGCTCGAATCCGGCCGGCCCGCGCAGGCATAGCCGCCCGCCGAGCCGCAGCTCCAGCGTCTGCAGATGCCGGCTGATGGTGGAGCGCTCCATGCCCAGCGCGGTCTCGGCCGCGGTCAGCCCGCCGGCCTCGGCGACACTGCGGAAAATCCGCAGCAGCCGGAGGTCGCTCTCGGTGAGCGGCGGCACGGAGGCATGGGGCGAGGCGTCCATGTTGCACATTATACAAGCATGGTTTCCAACTGCGACATTTTTAATCCGCGCATGGGGTCCTAGCGTCAGGGCACGCAGATGGTTGCGTTCGGTTTCGCATTGCGGCGTGGACGCCTGCCGGCGCCGCGCCGCTCCGACCCCTGGGAGGTCACATGGCCCTGCCGCTCACCGTCGAGCCCTCGAAGGCTCACCAGAGCTTCCTCTTCGCGCCGATCTCGACGGATCTCGACAATCTCGACGCGCACATCGCCTTTCTCGGCATTCCCTATGGCAGCGCCTATCATGCCGGTGCCATCACCAACGACCAGACCAAGGCGCCGGATGCGGTGCGCGCGGTGACCGACCGCATCTCGCGCCATCTCGAACGCTACGATGTCGATGTCGGCGGCCCGATCTATGACCGGCGTGCGGTGAAGGCGGTCGATGTGGGCAATGTGCCCGCCGACATGACCGACCTGACCAGCCACTATGTCCGCGCCGAGCAGGCGGTGCGCAAGATCCTCAAGGCTGGCGCCATGCCGATCACCATCGGCGGCGATCACGGCATCCCGATCCCGATCCTGCGCGCCTTCGAGGATGAGGGCCCGATCACGCTGATCCAGGTCGATGCGCATATCGACTGGCGCGACCATGTGAACGGCGTGCGCGACGGCCTCTCCAGCCCGATCCGCCGCGCTTCCGAGATGGCCCACATCACCGATATCTTCCAGATCGGCATCCGCGCCCAGGGCTCGGGCCGCACGGAGGAATTCGAGGCGGCGGCCGCCTATGGCGCCAACATCATCCCGGCCTTCGAGGTGCACGACAACGGCATCGACGCCGTGCTCGCGCGCATTCCCGATGGCGGCAAATACTACATCACCATCGACGCGGACGGCCTCGACCCCAGCGTGATGCCGGCGGTCGAGGGTCCCGCCCCCGGCGGGCTCACCTTCCATCAGGTGCGCAGGCTCATCCATGGCCTCGTCGGCAAGGGTCGCGTCGTGGGCATGGACATCGTCGAGATCACCCCCTCGACCGACGTCAACATGATCACCTGCATCACCGCCGGCCGCCTGATCGTGAACCTGATCGGCGCGGCGGTGCGGGCGGACTATTTCGACGCGCCGAAGGTCGATCCCGCGACCATCGTGGCTCCCTGAGCGGAGCCTTGCCGCGTCCGCGTCCCGGAGTTGCCCCCGACTCCGGGACATTCCTTGCCAACGAGACGATAACCAGAGGGTCGTGCCATGTCACAGATGTGCCGCAGAGTGCTCATGTTCGCCGCAGGCGCCGCCTGCGTCGCCTCGTTCAGCCTGCCCGCCCGCGCCGAGACCACGCTTGAGAAGATCAAGCGCACCGGCGAGCTCACGGTCGGCACCGAGGCCGCCTTCCCGCCCTTCGAATTCGTGCAGGACGGCAAGATCGTCGGCTACGGCTCCGACATCCTCGCCGTCGTGGTGCAGGAACTCGGCGTGAAGAAGCTGAACCAGCTCGACCTGCCCTGGCAGGGCATCCTGCCGGGCGTGCTGGCCGGCAAGTTCGATTTCGTCGCCACCACGGTGGGCATCAACGAGGAGCGCGCCAAGCGCTACGCCTACACCTTCCCGATCGCCGACGGCATGCCCTACACGATGAAGCGCAAGGGCGAGGCGATCAACAAGATCGAGGACTTCAACGGCAAGGTGATGGCGACGCAGCTCGCCTCCTCCACCGAGCCGGTGGCCCGCGCCCTCGACGAGAAGCTGAAGGCGGCTGGCGGCACCGGCTTCAAGGAACTGAAGCTGTTCACCTCCTTCCCCGAATCCTATGTCGCGCTCGCCAATGGCGAGGTCGACGCCGTCATGCAGTCGCTGCCGGCGCTGGCCGTCGCGGTGAAGGAAAAGCCGGAGCTGTTCGAGCTCGCCGTCGCCACCCCGAAGGATGGCGGCTACCCCTATCTCGCCTGGGTGACGCGCCCGGACGACAAGGACCTGCGCGACGCCATCTCCGCGGTCATCAAGAAGATGCGCGACGACGGCCGTCTCGCCACGCTGCAGAAGAAGTGGTTCGGCTTCGAGATGAAGATTCCCGATTCCGGCTACCTCCCGCCCGGCGCCGAGTGAGGCGACGCGCACCCGAACGTCCTCTCCGGGGCACCGCTCCGGAGAGCCGCGTCCGCCGTAGGGCGCCCGAACAACGCCAGGGCGCGGGTGGCCGGCTCCCTCCGGCCATGACGGCACCAGCACAGCGGCGGCGGCACGGCGGATGCCTGTGACCGGGCAACCCGTCCGCGGCTTGTCAGAACGAGAGGAGACGTGCGCTCTTGAAGTTCAATGTCGACTATCTCCTCTCCATCCTGCCGCGTCTCATCGACGCCTCGCTGGTGAACATCAAGCTGGCGCTGATCATCATGGTGATCTCGCTGATCCTGGGCACCAGCCTCACCGTGCTGCGCGCCGCCAAGCTGCCGGTGGTGAACACGGTGATCGCCGTCATCATCAGCTTCGTGCGCGGCACGCCGCTGCTGATCCAGATCTTCATCGCCTATTACGTCCTACCCGCCATCGGCCTCGACATGTCGCCGCAGGTGGCCGGCGTCGCCGCCATCTCGTTCAATTCCATGGTCTTCGTGTCGGAGACGCTGCGCGGCGGGCTCTCCACCATCGACCCCGGCCAGATCGAGGCCTCCACCGCGCTCGGCCTGCCGCCGCGCGCCATCTGGCGCAAGGTGGTGCTGCCGCAGGTGTTCCGCCGCGTGGTGCCGGTGCTTATCAACGAGGCGACCATCGTGGTGAAGGGCACCGCGCTCTTGTCGGTCATCACCGTGATCGAGGTGCTGCGCACCGCCCAGCAGATCGCGGCCTCAAGCTTCCGCCCGTTCGAGACGCTGGTCGGCGCGGCGCTGATCTTCCTGCTGCTCAATCTGGTCATCAGCCTCGCCGGCAAGGTGGCCGAGGCCCGCTTCTCCCTGGCGAGGGCCTGACCCATGCGCTTTGAACCGCTGCTGCTGCTCGATTACTGGGACATATTGCTGAAGGGCGCCCTGCTCACCGTGCAGGTCACGGCGATGGCCTTCGTATTCGGCTATATCCTCGGCATCGCCGTGGCGCTGCTGGCGATGGCGCCCTCGCGCATCGCACGGGCGATCGCCGGCACCTATGTCGAGGTGCTGCGCAACATCCCTTTCATCATCATCCTGTTCCTCGTCTATTACGGCCTGCCCTTCTCGGGGCTGCGCATGCCGGCCATGTTCGCCGGTACGCTGGCGCTGTCGCTGTTCGTCAGCGCCTATTATGCGGAGATCGTGCGAGCGGCGATCCTCGCCCTGCCGCGCGGCCAGTTCGAGAGCGCGCGCGCCATCGGCATGTCGCCGGCGCAGGCGATGCGCCACATCGTCGGCCCGCAGGTGATGCGCACCATCATCCCGCCTTCGACCAACATGACGCTGACCATGATGAAGGAGAGCGCCGTGCTCTCCTCCATCACCGTGCCGGAGCTGACCTATCAGAGCCTCGTCGTGCAGGGGAACACCTTCGCCCCCTTCGAGGTGTTCGCCGCGGTGACGCTGATCTACTGGCTGATCGCCGCCACCATCGCGGAAGCCTCGCGCCGGCTGGAAAAGCGTGTGGGGCTCGCACAGACGGAGAATGTCACCCGCAACAAGATCGCCGACCGCTATCTGTCGCTTGAGCGGAGACCCGCGCGATGAGTGTTCCCGCCCTGAAGGTCGAAGGCCTCACCAAGAATTTCCGCACCACCACCGCGCTCGATTCCGTCTATCTGGAGATCCAGCAGGGCGAAATCGTCGCGCTGATCGGCCCGTCCGGCTGCGGCAAGAGCACCTTCCTGCGCTGCCTCACCTGGCTGGAGCAGCCCGATGACGGCTTCATCGAGGTCGCCGGCCAGCCCTTCGGCCGGACGCGCGAGGGCGCGGTGGTGCGCCGCCAGTCGCCCCGCGAGATCGACCGCATCCGCCCGAAGATCGGCCTCGTCTTCCAGCAGCTGAACCTGTGGCCGCACCTCACCGCGCTGGAAAATGTGGTGCGCCCGCAAGTGGTCGTGCTGAAGCGCCCGCGCGAGGAAGCCGCCCGGCGCGGGCGCGAGCTGCTCACCCGGCTCGGCCTCGGCGACAAGGCCGAGCGCTACCCCCATTCGCTGTCCGGCGGGCAGAGGCAGCGCGTCGCCATCGCCCGCGCGCTGGCCATGGACCCGGCCCTGATGCTGTTCGACGAGCCGACCTCGGCGCTCGACCCGGAGCTGGTCGGCGAGGTTTTGGCCGTGCTGCGCCAGCTCGCCGAGGCCGGCACCACCATGCTGGTGGTGACCCATGAAATCGGCTTCGCCGCCAACGTCGCCGACCGCATCGCCTTCATGGACCGGGGCCGCCTCATCGAGGAAGGCCCGGCGCGGCAGATCATCGACGCGCCGCGCGACCCGCGCCTGAAGGGTTTTCTCGACCTTGTGCTGTCGCACCGCGACGCACGATCCGCTTCCTGACGGAGCCCGCCCATGTCCCGCGTCAATCGCCCCTATGTCGGCATACCGAGCTTCCTGCGCGGGCCGATCGTCGAGGACCTTTCCAGCATCGACGCCGACATCGCCGTGCTCGGCGTGCCCTTCGACGAGGGCTCACCCTTCCTGCCCGGCTCGCGCATGGCACCGCGCGCGCTGCGCGAGCATTCGCTGCGCTTCGGCTCCACCGGCATCTACGATCCCGAGACCAAGCGCTCCTATCTCGTCGAGGAACTGACGGGCCGGCGCATCGTGGACTGCGGCGACGTCGACGTGCAGCCGACCAATGTCGAGGCCACCTTCGACAACATCACCGCCGACGTGAAGGCGATCCTCGCCTCCGGTGCGCTGCCGGTGGTGCTGGGGGGCGATCACTCGATCACCTATCCCGTTTTCCGCGCGCTGGAAGAGCCGGTGCATGTGCTGCACTTCGATGCCCATAGCGACTATGCCGATTTCGACGACGGGCTGCGCTACACCAATGGCCACGCCTTCCGGCACATCAACGCCCTGCCGACCAAGCTCAGCCTGACCCAGATCGGCATCCGCAGCCTGCGCTCGGCGCGGCCGGCGATGGAAGACGTGGAGAACGACGGCAATCGCGTCATCCCGATGGGCGAGTTCCGCGCCCTCGGCCCGGCCGGCATCGGCACGCTGCTGCCGAAGGAATCCAGGGTCTATGTCTCGATCGACGTGGACGCGCTCGACATGTCGCTGGTGCCCGGCTGCGTCTCCGCCGAGCCAAACGGCATGAGCTATGCCGAGCTGCGCGACAGCCTGAAGGCCATCGCCGAGAATTACGAGGTCGTCGCCTTCGATTTCGTCGAGGTGAATCCGCCGCTCGATGTCGGCACCGGCGTCACTGCCTATCTCGGCGCGGTTACCGTCATCGAGTTTCTCGCCCATATTTGCGACCAGCCGCGCTGGGCCGCGCGGCGGCGCGCGAGGGCGTGACGCCCACCACTTAGTCCCTCTTGCCGAAGAGAGGGAAACCACCCGCAATTACAAAGGTGCCTTCCATGTCCATCGAAACCATTCCCGCCCGCCACGGCAAGGCCGTGCACCTGAAGGCCGGCCAGGCCATCGAGGTGATCAATACCTCCGGCACGCAGGTCGTCGACACCTGGGCCTTCTGCCCCGAGGATCTCGACCACCACATGTCGATGATGCACACGCGGGTGGAGACCAGCCGGCTGATGCCGGCGGTGGGTTCGACGCTCTACACCAATCGCCGCGAGCCGATCCTCGTCATGGAGGCGGATAGCTCGTCCGGCATCCACGACACCATCATGGCCGCCTGCGACCGCTGGCGCTACGAGCATCTCGGCTGCACCGAGTACCACCGCAACTGCGCGGACAACATGATCGAGGCGCTGGCGGAACTCGGCCTCGACTTCGGCCACATCCCGCAGCCGCTGAACCTGTTCATGAACATCCCGATCGAGGGCGACTACAGACTGGTGCAGGGCACACCGCCCTCCAAGCCGGGCGACAAGGTGGTGCTGCGCGCGGCACGCGACTGCATCGTGGTGTTCTCCGCCTGCCCGCAGGACATCACCCCGATCAATGGCGGCCTGCCGACCGACGCGCATTACGCCGTCATCGACTGACGCTGGGGCAGGAGACGGACACGCCGGCGCGCAATGGATGCGCCGGCTAACATCCCTGCGCAAAGCCTGCCGCAGCGGCAGGGCCGGCCGACGGCAAAAAGTTGCGGGCCATGCGCTCATTCGCGATTTCGTGCCACAAAGTTTGCGGATAGCTTGCCCTTGTCGCTCCCGATCCCGGAAGGCGCTTGCCCGCCGGGAGGTGCAGAATGGTTGAGGATCCGCCCGTGTTCACTCGTCGCGCTATGCTTCGCACTTCCGCTCTGGCGGCCCTGGCGCCGGCCTTCGCCGGCACCGCCGCGCTCGCCCAGACCAGCGCGCCGGGGAGCAGCCCCACGCCAGCCAGCGCCAACCGGCCCGGCTTCTTCAGCGCCCGGGCGATCGCCGAAGCCGGCTACATCTACGGCCTGCCGCTGGTGATGAATTACGGCGTGATGAACGACTTCGTGCTGAACCGGAAATCCGGCCAGTGGAAGGCGCCGTTCAACACGCTGGTCAACTCGGCACGCGTTTTCACCCCGCGCGACACGGCGATCCCCACCCCCAACAGCGACACCCCCTACTCCATGGTGTGGCTGGACCTCAGGGCCGAGCCGATGGTGATCTCGGTGCCGGATGTCGACCCGAAGCGCTACTATTCGGTGCAGTTCTGCGACGGCAACACCTATAATTACGGCTATGTCGGCAGCCGGGCGACCGGCAGCAAGGCGGGCAACTACCTCGTGGTGCCGCCGCGCTGGACCGGCACCGCCCCCGCCGGCATAGACGGCGTGTTCCGCTCCAGCACCTATTTCTCGCTGGTGCTTTTCCGCACCCAGCTGTTCGACGCCGCCGACATGGACAATGTGAAGAAGGTGCAGGCCGGCTACAAGGCGCAGCCGCTCACCACCTTTCTCGGCAAGGGCGCGCCGCAGCCGGTCCGGCATTTCCGCTTCCCCGCCTTCTCGCGCGAGCGCTACAGCACCGAGTTCTTCGACTATCTCGACTTCGCGCTGCGCTTCGCGCCGGCCTTGCCGGAAGAGCGCTGGATCCGGCAGGAACTCGCCCGCATCGGCGTCGGCCCCGGCCGCAATTTCCGCATCCAGGACCTCGGCTATGACGAGCAGATGGAGGTGCTGGCCGGGCTGAAGGATGGCGAGCAGAAGGTGGAAGAGGCGGCGGCCAATGTCGGCGCCGACGTCAATGGCTGGCGGGTTGGCTCGGCTTTCGGCGACGCCAACTTCTTTCACGGCGACTGGCTGCTGCGCGCCGCCGGGGCCAAGCTCGGCATCTATGGCAATGACGCCGCCGAAGCGGTCTACCCCGCGACCCGCGTCGATGCGGACGGGCAGGCGCTTGACGGGTCGAAGCACCGCTACACCATCACCTTCCCCAAGGGCGGACTGCCGCCGGTCAACGCCTTCTGGTCGGTGACCATGTATGACGGCAAGACCCAGCTGCTGGTCGACAACCCGATCAACCGCTACCTCATCAACTCGCCGATGTTGCCGGGCTTGAAGACAGCTCCGGACGGCTCGCTGACCCTCTATGTGCAGAAGGATTCGCCGGGCGCCGACAAGCAGGCGAACTGGCTGCCCGCGCCGGACGGGCCGATCTATCTGGTCATGCGGCTCTACTGGCCGAAGGAGGGCACCCCCTCCATCCTGCCGCCCGGCCATGGCAGCTGGAAGCCGCCGGGGATCGTGCGCGTCAGCTAAAGGGGGGCGCCCCGGTTCCGGGCGATTTTCAGCGCAATCTCGTCACTGCCTCGCGCCGGCAGGGGCGAGGGAGCTGACGGCCGCTCAGTCGACAACGTCGTGATAGCGCTCGATGAGGGCGCGTATCCGCTCGTCCTCGACGCCGGGCCTGCGGGTGAACACGGTCAGGTCCTCGGTCTCCGCGACCGGCACCGCCACCGTCTCGATGGGGTGGTAATGCGGGCGTGAGCGGTAGTCGTGGATCATCAGCCGCGCCTCCGGCCCCGCCCGCAGCAGCGCCTGGCAGAAACAGGCGACGCGGAAACGGCCGTCGATGAGATAGACATCGAAGCTACGGTCGATGTCGACCCATATGTTGTTGTGGTAGTTCAGATAATCGACTTCGCCGTGACCCTTCAGCGGACGCCCCCAGCGCCCCGTCGGGCCGATGTCGGCGAAGATGAAGCGGCGCTCATAGTCGCTCTCGACCGCCAGCGAACGCACCTTGGCGATCCAGTCGCGGTCTGACTCCACGGAATAGACCGGTCCGCGCACCAGCCGGTCAGCCAGAATGGTGCTGCCGCCGGCGCCGAATTCCATATAGGAACGGGCGCGCGCGAGGATGCTCTCGAAGAGAACCCTCTCGCTCTCGGTCATATGCGGTTCCATGCCACTCCCCCCTTTGCGGACGTAAGCATGAACCTCGCCGTTCCCGCAATGCACAACCGCCCGCTCGGGCGCCGGCCTTTCGGTTACGCATCGCGACGCCTGCCGGCGCGCGCTGGCGGGAGTCAGGGCCGCGCGCTGCCGGGGCGTCGGCGGTCGGGAAGAGCCGCGGCGCCGCCCGGCAGGTAGCCGAGCTGCTCGGAGAGTTCGCCGGCCGCGGCGAGCAGGCGGTCCAGATAGGCGTCACGGTTTCGCAGCCCGTCCTCGCGCGGGGTGACGAGGCACAGCGTGGCGATGCAGGCGCCATCGGCCTGATGCACCGGCACCGCGAAGCAATAGGTGAAGTTCTCCACCGCGCTGTTGAAGGTGAAGAACCCGTCAGCCGTGGCGCGGCGCGCCTCGGCGATGAACTGCGCCGGCTCAAGCAGCCGGCCGTTCGGCAGCACGAAATCCTCGGGCGGGATGAGGGCGAGAATTTCCGCGTCGCTCATATGGCCGACCAGAAGGCGCCCCGAGGCGGTCCACGGAATCGGCACGATCTCGCCGACATCGGAGGAAATGCGGAAGGAGCGCAGCCCCTCGCGCATCATGGCGACGGTGTATTTGTTGCCGTCGAGCATGCACATCTGCGAGGTTTCGCGCGTCTCCTCGGCAAGGCGCTGCAGCAGCGCGGCGGCCTCGCGCATCAGGTCGAACTGCGCGGAATAGGCCATGCCGAGGAAATAGAGCCGGCGGCCGAGGAACACGCGCCCATCGCCGCCGGAATATTCCAGCATGCCGTGGCGCAGCAGCAGGTTGACGAGTTCGTAGACGGAGGAGCGCGGGCCCCCCATCTCCGCGGCGATCTCGTTCGGGCGCATGGGCTGGCGGCGGGTGCGCAGAAATTCGAGGATCTCGAAAGCGCGATCGAGCCCGCGGCTGCGCTTGGCGCCTTCCCTTGCCACACCGTCCTGCGTCACCGGCTCCTCACCCTTCATCGCCACATCCCCCGCCCGCGCGGACCGGCCTCACATCTTGTCTGCGCGGAAGGCGACGCAGTCGATTTCGACCTTGCAATCGACCATCATGCGGGACTGGACGCAAGCGCGCGCCGGCGGGTTGTCCGAGAAATACTCGGCATAGACGCCGTTGAAACTCCAGAAGTCGCGCGGGTCGTCGAGCCACACGCCGCAGCGCACGATATCCTCGATCCCGTAGCCGGCTTCGTGAAGGATGGCGATCATGTTCTCGATGGCCTTGCGGCTTTCCGCAACGATACCACCGCGAACGATCTCGCCCTTCTCCATCGCCACCTGGCCGGAGACATAAAGCCAGCCATTGGCCTGCGTCGCACGGGCGAAGGGCAGCTTCTGGCCGCCTGCGCCGACTTCGCCAGCGCCGTAACGGATAATGGTCATGCGTACCTGCTTTTCTACTGGAAACTCGAGGATTTGAGGAAGTCCGCCAGCCGTTCGGTCTTCGGCCGCACGAACATCTCCCTGGGATCGCCCTCTTCCGCGATCACACCCTTGTTCATGAAGATGACGCGCGAGGAGACCTCATAGGCAAAGCGCATTTCGTGGGTCACGAGCAGCATGCTCATGCCCTCGCTCGCCAGCGCCTTGATGACCTGCAGCACCTCGCCCACCAGCTCGGGGTCGAGCGCCGAGGTCACCTCGTCGAACAGCATGAGGCGGGGGTTCATGGCGATGGCGCGGGCGATGGCGACGCGCTGCTGCTGGCCGCCGGAGAGCTGGCCCGGATAGTGGTCCGCCCGCCCCGCCAGCCCGACGCGCCCCAGCCAATTCTCGGCCAGCGCGCGTGCCTCGTCGCGGCTCATCTTCTTCACCTTGACCAGACCGAGCATCACGTTCTGGGCCGCGCTCATGTGCGGGAACAGGTTGAACTGCTGGAAAGCCATGCCGGTGAGCGCGCGCTGGCGGGCGATTTCTTTCTCGCTCTTGCGGCGCCGGCCATGGGCCGCCTCCTCATAGCCGATGGCCTCGCCATCGATGAGGATACGCCCGCCCTGGAACTCCTCGAGCATGTTGATGCAGCGGAGCATGGTGGTCTTGCCGGAGCCGGAAGAGCCGATGATCGAGATCACCTCGCCCTGCTGCATGGTGCAGTCGACGCCCTTCAGCACCTCGACGGCGCCGTACTGCTTGCGCAGGCCCTGTATTTCGAGAAGCGGCTTGGTCATGGGAAGAGCGCCTTCAGGACGGCACGGCGGTCTTGCGCTCGACGAACTTGCCGAGCCGCTCGATGCCGAAATTGATCAGGAAGTAGAGGAAGCCGGCGAAGAAATAGAATTCGAGGCTCATGAAATTGCGCGAGATGATCTCCTGCGTGCGCAGCAGCAGCTCGGCGACGCCGATGACGGAGAGCAGCGTCGAGGCCTTCACCATCTCGGCGGCGGTATTCACCCAGGTCGGCAATATCTGCCGCAGCGCCTGAGGCCACAGCACCGAGGTGAAGGTCTGGCCGAAGGTGAGACCGATCGCCTTCGCCGCCTCGGTCTGACCGACCGGGATCGCCTGCAGCGCGCCGCGCACGATCTCGCCGATATGCGAGGAGCAGAACACGGCGAGGGCCAGCACGCCGGCCTGGAACGGGCCGAGATCGAGCCCGACGGTGGAGAAGATGTAGTAGCTCGCCAGCACCAGCACGAGCACCGGCGTGCCGCGCACGATGTCGACATAGACGCGGATCAGCACGCGCAGCGCCCGGTGACCATAGACCAGCCCGAGCGCCACGCCGACGCCCACGAGGGAGCCGGCGAGAATGGCGAGCAGCGAAATCGACATCGTGACGCCCAGCCCCTTGAGCAAGGGCAGGCGCGCGATCCAGATCTCGTTGAGGAAGAGCATGAGGTCGTTCATCGCGGCGGCCTCACTTGGGGATCGCCAGACGGCGCTCGACGACGCGCAGGAGCGCGGCGAGCACCGCACAGGTCGCCACATAAAGCGCGGAGGTGACCATCCACACCTCGATCACGCGGAAGCTCTCCACATTGATCTTGCGCGCTTCAAAGGTCAGCTCCGGCACTGCGATGGCGGCGGCGAGCGAGGTGTCCTTGAACAGCGAGATCAGCGTCGAGGACAACGAGGGCAGCACATTGCGCAGCATCAGCGGGATGACGAGCGAGGTGCGGATCTGCATCGGCGTGAGGCCGATGGCGAGCCCGGCCTCCTTCACCCCGCGCGGCACCGAGATGAGACCGGCGCGAAACACCTCGGCGAGGTAGGCGCCGGAATAGACCGCCAGCGTGAGCACGAAGCTCTCGATCTTGTCGATCCGCAGGCCGAGCTGCGGCAGGGCGAAATAGGTGAACAGGATCAGCACGAGGATCGGCAGATTGCGGATCACCGTCACATAGAGCGCCGCGGGACGACGCAGCCACGCCGGCCCGCCGGCCAGCGCGAAGGCGACCGCAAGGCCGATGACCGCGCCGATCGCCAGCGCCATCGCCGCCAGTTCGAGGCTGAGCAGCAGCCCGCCGAGCAGCAGGTCGAAGCTGCGCCAGACGGCCGCGAAATTGAGCGTGTAGCCCATGACGGATTTCCGAAAAGCGGCCGAACGGCGCGCACGGTGAGCGCGCGCCGGAAGGCGTTTGGGATCAGGCTACTTGAATTCGACCGGGAAGCCGATCTGCGGCGGCGGCAGGGTCTTGCCGAACCAGGTCTTGTAGGACTTGGCATAGGTGTCGAATTCGACGCCGGTCATCGCCTCGTGCAGGGCGGTGTTGACGAAGTTCAGCCAGTCCTGATCGCCGCGCTTCACCGCGCAGGCATAGGTCTGCGGACCCCAGCCATAGCCGGCATCGACATAGCGATCGGGATTCTGCGTCATGAACCAGCCGATCGAGGACTGGTCGGTGGCGACCGCGTCGGCGCGGCCGGAATTCAGCGCCTGATAGATGAGATCCTGCGCATCGTACTGGTCGACCTTCGCCTGCGGCAGTGCCGCATGGACCATGTCCTCGGCATAGACGTTCTGCAGCACGGCGACGGTGACCTTGGAGCCGGCGGCCTTCAGCGCCTCATAGTCCTTGTAGGGACCGCCGGCCTTCATCATCAGGCCGACGCCTTCACGGTAATAGGGAATGGTGAAGGCCACCTGCTGGGCGCGCGCGCCGGTCACCGTCATGAACTGGCAGGTGATGTCCACCTTGCCGGTGGTGATGTTGGGAATGCGCGCATCCGAGGACTGGTTGACGTATTCGACCTTGCTCGGGTCGTTGAACAGCGCCTTGGCGATGATGTGGCCCATGTCCACGTCGAAGCCCTGCAGCGTGTCATCGGCGCCCTTGAAGTGCCAGGGCGCATTGGTCGAACCGGTACCCATAACCAGATGGCCGCGCGCCAGCACCTTGTCGAGCGTGCTGCCGGCGTCCTGCGCGAGCACCGCGCCGGACAGAAGAAGAGACGATGCCAGCGCGATGACGCCGGCGCGAAGAGTCGCGCTCATACCAGTTCCCCGTGGTTGCATTTTGCATTGTCCAATATATTGGACATTCGTCCGCATTACTGGATTGACCTATTCACACAGCTGCCTCATAGCTTGTCAAGATCAAAGATGGCGCGCCGGACGCAGGCTCCGCCGCACGCCATCAGCCGACCCGCAGCCTGACGAGAACCCGCATGAGCGCGCCGCGTGAGAACCCGCCCTTCGCCTTGCCCGAAACGCCGGCGGTGCTGGTCGATCTCGCGGTGGTCCGGCGCAACATCGCCCGCTTTCAGGCCTATGCCGATGCGCATGGGCTGAAGGTCCGCCCGCACATCAAGACCCACAAGCTGCCGGCCATCGCGCGGATGCAGCTCGCGGCGGGAGCCATCGGCATCACCTGTCAGAAGGTGTCGGAGGCCGAGGCCATGGTCGCCGGCGCACCGGACATCCGCGACGTGCTGATTACCTACAACATTGTCGGCGCCACCAAGCTCGCCCGCCTGGCCGCCTTGGCGCGCAAGGTGAATGTCTCGGTGGTCGCGGACAGCGAGGCCGTGGTGGCCGGGCTTTCGGCCGCCTTCGCCGACGCGCCGCAACCGCTCGCGGTGCTCGTGGAATGCGACACCGGCGCCCGGCGCTGCGGGGTCGCAGGGCCCGAGGAGGCCGCCGCCCTCGCCCGCACCATTGCCGCCGCGCCCGGCCTCGTCTTCGGCGGGCTGATGACCTATCCACCGGTCGGCGGCGCGGCGGCGGTCGAGGCGTTCATGCAGGAGGCGAAGGCACGGATCGAGGCGAGCGGCATCCCCGTGCCGGTCGTCACTTCCGGCGGCACGCCGTCCATGATGCACGCCGCCGAGGCGCCCGTGACCACGGAGTACCGGCCCGGCACCTATGTCTATAATGATCGTTCGCTGGTCGAACGCGGCGTGTGCGGCTGGGACGACTGCGCGCTGAGCGTCCTCGCCACCGTGGTCTCGGTGCCGGCGCCGGACCGTGCCGTCATCGATGCGGGCTCGAAGACGCTGACCTCCGACCTGCTCGGCCTCACCGGCTACGGCCATGTGCTGGGGCGGCCCGACATCGCCATCGACCAGCTCTCGGAAGAGCATGGCCGCCTCGTCAGCGCGGGGCCGATCGGCCTCCATGTCGGCGACACGGTGCGCATCGTGCCCAACCACGCCTGCGTGGTCACCAACATGGTGGACGCGATCTACACACGGGACGGCGACCGGCTCGAACGCTGGCCGGTGACCGCGCGCGGCTGCATCACCTGACCGCGCCGCCCGCTCAGTCGAACGTCACGAGGAAGTCCGACACCGTCTTCAGGCAGGCTTCCTTCTCTTCCACATGCGGCATGTGGCTGGAATCCTGGAACAGCACCCAGGTGCAGTTCGCCACCTTCTCGCGATAGGGCCGCACGACTTCCGGCGTCGCCTCGTCATGCGCGCCGGAGATCAGCAGCGTCGGCGCTTCGATGCGGTGAAGGCGGTCCTCGATCGTCCAGTCCTTCATCGTGCCGATGACATGGAATTCGGTCGGGCCGTTCATGTTGCGGTAGACGGTGTTGTCCTCGTCCATCGCGGCGAAGGTGCGGGCAACGTCGTCCGGCCAGGGGCTGACGCGGCAGACATGGCGGTCGTAGAACACGCGCGAGGCCGCGATATAGGCAGGATCGGTCAGCGTGCCGGCGGCCTCGTGGGCAAGCAGGGTTTCCTGCACCTCGGCCGGCAATTCGCGGCGCAGCCGGTTCGCCTCTGCGACCCAGGTGTGCATGTTAGCCGGCGAATTGGCGATGACGAGCGCCTTGAGCCCGGCCGGCTGGCGCACCGCGTGCTCGGCCCCCAGCATGCCGCCCCAGGACTGGCCGAGAAAGGCATAGCGCTGCGCGATGTTGAGATGGGCCAGCAGCGCGTCAAGCTCGGCAAGGAAGAGGTCGACGGTCCAGAAATCAGGCCCCTTCTCCGGCAGATGCGTCGACTTGCCGTTGCCGAGCTGGTCGTAATGGATGACGGCGCGGCCATCGAGCCCGGCGATGCCCTTGAAGGAATCGACATAGTCATGGGTGCAGCCGGGCCCGCCATGGGCCACCACCAGCGGCAGGCGCGCGCTGCCGAGATCGCCCGTCACGCGGTACCAGGTCTCGTAACCCCGGAAAGGCATCCGCCCTTCCACGCTCGCCACGGCATTCATGCCGGTTCTCCCTTGCGACCATCATCGGATGGCCTGGGAAAATAGGCAGTCGCGTGCAGGCGCGGCAGCTATCAGAAGTGATAGGCGGAAGGGCCGGGGCGGATCAGTCGAGCAGGCGCAGCCGCGCGGCGCGCACCGCCGCCTGGGTGCGGTTCTTCGCCTCCAGCTTGCGCATGGCGGCGTTGAGATGCATCACCACGGTCGGCACGGAACGGCCGAGCGCGCGGGAGATCTCCTTGGCGGACAGGCCCTCGGCGGCGTGGCGCAGGCATTCGCGCTCGCGGGCGGTGAGCCGGGGCAGGCCATCGAGCCGGCGGTCTTCCCGCAGCGCCGACGCCGCCGCATGCTGGAAGGTGTGGGCGAGCAGGCCGAAACTGCCGAGGCACTCCTGCGCGTCACGCTCGGCAAAGCGGCGGTCGCCGCAGCGTATGCCGGTCACGGTGGCGTAGTCGCCGCCCGGCATGTGCACCGGCACGGTGACGCCGGCACTCAGGCCACGCGCGGCGAGGAAGTCCGCCACGGGCGCGCTGTCCTCGTTCATGAAGGCGCGGATCAGCGTCTCGGCGCGGGCGTCATAGTTCCACACGAAGGGCCGCGTGGTGCCCAGCGCCACCTTCTGCACCGGATCGAGCCGGAAATAGCCGCGCTCCACCCAGTAGTCGCGCATCGTCTCGTCGACATTGCGCAGCTCCAGCACGGACGGCATCATCTGCACGCCCTGAAGGTCGTAGCGCGACGGGGTGTAGTCGTAGATCAGCGCGTCGAAGCCGAAATCGCCCATCGCCTCGAACAGCAGGTCGACCTGCGCGCCGAGCGTGGACGCTGCACTGAGCCGCTGCTCGATCGTCCCGATGTCGGCACCCATGGCCGCGCGTCCTTCTCCGGTCTGCCGGCGCGAACCTATCACTTCTGATAGCTGGTTTGGACTCCTGATTTCTCTAGGAATTGAGCATGCCTTTTTGTTGAGCAGGGATAGCCGGGACAATGTGGCGGGAGATCGAGCCGCATGAGCGGCGTGAGGTGGCGGTCGGCGACCATCGCGTCATCACCTACATCTTCGGCACGGGCGAGGAGACGGTTCTCCTGCTCAATGGTGGACCCGGCCTGCCCTGCGACTATCTGCGCGAGGCGCATTCCTGCCTGATCGACCAGGGCTACCGCGTTGTCACCTTCGACCAGCTGGGCACCGGTGCCTCCGACCGGCCGACCGATGCGGCGCTGTGGACCATCGAGCGCTATGTCGAGGAAACCGAGACGGTGCGCACCGCGCTCGGGCTCGGCAAGGTGCATCTGCTCGGCCATAGCTGGGGCGGCTGGCTCGCCATCGACTATGCGCTGGCCTATCCCGACGCGCTCAAAAGCCTGATCCTCGCCGACACCGTCGCGGACATGCCGCACCTCGTGAGCGAGCTGGAAAAGCTGCGTGCCGCGCTCGGGCCCGAAACCGTCGCCATGATGCAGAAGCACGAGGCTGCCGGCACCTTCGACCATCCCGAATATCAGGCCGCGATCACGATCCTGAACTACCGGCATGTCTGCCGCCTGCCGGAATGGCCGGCGCCGGTGCAGCGTTCCCTGTCCGACTGGAACATGGGACCCTATGTGACGATGCAGGGCCCCAACGAGTTCCTCTATACCGGCAACCTGAAGGACTGGAATCGCATCCCGGACCTGCCGCGGATCACCGTTCCCACGCTCATCGTGGTGGGCGAGCGCGACGAGCTCACCCCCGCCTGCGCCATGCGCATGAAGAACGCGCTGCCGGATGTTCGCATCAACGTCGTCGCCAATGCCAGCCACATGCCGTTCTACGAGAACCCGTCGGGCTATTATCCTGCCCTGCTCGACTTCCTCGCCAGCGTAGCGCGATAGAGATGCACCGCTACTCCTTCATCCTCACGCGCCCGCTGCAGTTCCTGCCGGTCGTCTTCGGCGTGAGCCTCATCACCTTCGTGCTTGTGCGGCTGATCCCCGGCGATCCGGCCCGCGTCCTGCTCGGCGCGCGGGCGACCCCCACCGCCATCGCCAATATCCGCGCCCAATACGGGCTCGATGAGCCGTTGTGGCTGCAGTACTTCTACTTCCTGCGCAATCTCGCCCATGGCGAGATGGGAACCTCGATCGTCTACAAGATCGACGTGCTGCGGCTGATCGCGACCCGCATCGAGCCCACCTTCGCGCTCGTGCTGTGCAGCGTGCTGCTGTCCATCCTCATCGCCGTGCCGCTCGCCGCGCTCGCCGCCCGCAACCAGGGCCGGCCGGTCGACCATGTTGTGCGCATCGTCTCCACCTTCGGCATCGGCTTTCCCCCGTTCTGGCTCGGCCTGATGCTCATCATGCTGCTGGCGGTGCGGTTTCCGCTGCTGCCGGTCTCCGGCTATGGCGACACGCTGGGCGAGAAGCTGGCCCATCTCGCCCTGCCCTCGCTGACCATTGCGCTCTCGCTCTCCACCGTGCTGCTGCGCTCGCTGCGCGCGGCCATGGTCGACTGGCTGAAATCGGACGTCGCCACCGCCGCGCGGGCCCGCGGCATGCCCGAGCACATCGTGTTCTGGCGCCATGTCCTGCCCAACTCCATCGCTCCCTCGATCAACCTCCTCGCGGTGAACATTGGCTGGCTGATCGGCGGGACGGTGGTCATCGAGAGCATCTTCGCCGTGCCGGGCATGGGGCAGTTGCTGGTTCGGGCGATCTTCTCGCGCGACTACATGGTGGTGCAGGGCGTCGCCATGGTGTTCGCCTGCGCGACCGTTCTGGTGAACCTCATCGCCGACATCGCCACCGTCTTCGTCGATCCGCGGGTGAAGCTGTGAGCGCCCCCGCCCCCGCCCGCCGCATGAATCGCACGCTGGTCGCCGGCCTCGCCATTGTCGGCCTGTTCGCGCTCGCCGCACTGGCCGCGCCGCTGATCGCGCCCTATGACCCGATCTATCAGGACGCGACGGCCCGCCTGCAGGCGCCGTCCCTCGCCCACCCGTTCGGCACCGACAATTTCGGCCGTGACATCCTCTCGCGCATCATCCATGGCGGGCGCATCGACCTGCAGATGGCGCTGATCGGGGTGTTCTTCCCGCTGGTCATCGGCACGATCATCGGCGCGCTGGCCGGCTTCTTCGGCGGCCTCGTCGACGCGGTGCTGATGCGGCTGATCGACATCATCCTCGCCTTTCCGTTCCTCGTGCTGATGCTGTCGATCATCGCGATCCTGGGACCGGGGCTCTCCAGCTTCTACATCGCCATGGCGCTGGTCGGCTGGGTCTCCTATGCCCGCCTCATACGGGCGCAGATCCTCGTGCTGAAGAACGCGGATTACGCAGTGGCGGCGGTCAGCCTCGGCTTCTCGCGCCCGCGCGTGCTGTTCCGCCATCTCCTGCCCAATTCCGTGGCGGGCTCGCTGGTGTTCTGCATGTCCGACGCCGTGCTGGTGCTGCTGTCGGGCGCGGCGATCTCCTATCTCGGCCTCGGCGTCCAGCCGCCGACGGCGGAATGGGGCATCATGGTCGCCGAAGGCCAGGCCTTCCTCTCGCAGGCGTGGTGGATCACCCTGTTTCCCGGCCTCTCCATCGTCTTCCTCGCCTTCGGCTTCTCGATGATCGGCGACGCGCTCGGCGAGATCATGGGGGTGCACGAATGAGCGCGCCCCTGCTTAGCGTCCGCGACCTGACCGTCACCGTCAGCGGCACCGAGGGCGAACGCACGCTTCTGGACGGCGTGTCCCTCGATCTGCGCAAGGGCGAGGTTCTCGGCCTTGTCGGCGAGAGCGGATCGGGCAAGAGCCTGCTGTGCCGCTCGCTGGTGCAGCTTCTGCCGTCGCGCGCGCTCAAGATCACCGGCGGCTCGGTGACGCTGGCGGGACGCGATCTGCTCGCGCTCGGCGAGGGCGCGATGAGCCAGGTGCGCGGCGCCGCGATCGGGATGATCTTCCAGAACCCGTCGAGCCATCTCGATCCGGTCATGAGCGTGGGTGACCAGATCGCCGAAGGGCTGATGTTCCACCGCAGGCTCGACCGGGCGGCGGCAAGGGCCGAGGCCATTGCCATCATGGCGCAGGTCGGCTTCACCGATCCGGCCCGGCAGTTCGCGAACTATCCGCACGAATTCTCCGGCGGCATGCGCCAGCGCGCCATGATCGCGGTCGCGCTGGCCTGCGACCCGGAGATCCTGATCGCCGACGAGCCGACCACCGCGCTCGACGTCACCATTCAGGCGCAGATCCTGCGGCTTCTGCTGGACCTGCGGGAGACGCGCGGTCTCTCCATCATCCTCATCACCCACGATCTCGGCGTCGTCGCGCAGACCTGCGACCGTATCGCGGTGATGCGGCAGGGACAGCTGGTGGAGGTGGGCGCGAAGCGGGACATTCTCGCACGGCCGCAGCATCCCTACACGCAGGCGCTGATCGCCAGCCATCCCTCGATGGAGGAGGCGCAAGCGCCCTCTGCCCCGGCGGCGGAAAATCCCGCTCCCCGCCCCCTCGTCGAGATCGACGACCTGCATGTGCGCTATCCCGTCGGTGGCGGCCTGTTCACCCGCAAGCGCCACTTCAGCGCGGTGGATGGCGTGTCGCTGCAGATCATGCCGGGCGAGACGGTCGGCATTGTCGGCGAAAGCGGCTCGGGCAAGTCGACGCTGGCGCGGGCGATGCTGGGGCTCGCCCCGATCTCAGACGGCCATGTGACCTTTGATGGCGACAGCCTGCGGCTCAAGCCCGGCGTCACCCTCGCGCGGCTGCGGCGCGAGGCGGCCATGGTGTTCCAGGACCCGTTCAACTCGCTCAATCCCCGCCTCACCATCGGCGAGACGCTGGCCGAGGTGCTGCGCGTGCAGGGCAAGGTGGCACCGGCCGCCATTCCCGCCCGCGTGGAGGAACTGCTGCGCCTGGTCGAGCTCGATCCTGCGCTCGCCGAGCGCCGGCCCCGCCAGCTTTCCGGCGGCCAGTGCCAGCGTGCCGGCATCGCGCGGGCGCTGGCGGTGGAACCCCGGCTCATCGTCGCGGACGAATGCGTCGCCGCGCTCGACGTCACCATTCAGGCGCAGATCGTCGATCTGTTCCGCCGGCTGGTGAAGACCATGGACCTGACCCTCGTCTTCATCGCCCATGATCTCGCGATCGTCCGCCATCTCTGCGAGCGGGTCGTGGTCATGCATCACGGCCGGATCGTCGAGGAAGGCGCCTGCGCCGAGGTGTTCGACCATCCGCGCGAGGCCTACACCGCCGCCCTCATTGCCGCCATTCCCGACATCGACCCGGATCGGCCGCTCCACGCGCCGCCGGCGAGCGCCCTCAACGCCTGAACCAGAGGAAGAACGACATGAAAACCGCCTTCAGGAAATCGCGCCTCGCGGCTTTTGCCGCGCTTCTCTCGCTTTCCGCCAGCTACGCCCATGCCGCCGGCGTGCTCACCATCGCCCGCAACGAGGATTCGACCACCTTCGATCCCATCAAGTCGGCGCAGAATGTCGACAACTGGGTGTTCTCCAACGTGTTCGACGTGCTGGTGCGGGTCGACGCGAGCGGCACCAAGCTGGTGCCCGGCCTCGCCGAGAGCTGGAAGGTGTCCGATGACGGGCTCACCTACACCTTCAAGCTGCGCGACGCGAAATTCTCCGACGGCGCGCCGGTGACCGCCGAGGACGCGGCCTATTCGCTGACCCGCATCCGCGACGACAAGGGCTCGCTCTGGTCGGACAGCTTCAAGATCATCGACACCGCCACCGCTTCCGACGCCAAGACCCTCGTGGTCAAGCTCAAGAGCAAGTCGGTGCCGTTCCTCTCCATGATGGCGCTGCCCAACGCCTCGGTGCTGCCGAAGAAGCTGGTCGAGGGCGCGGCCGCCGACAGCTTCGCCGAGAAGCCGGTCGGCTCGGGCGCCTTCAGCCTGGTCGAATGGCGCCGCGGTGACCGCATCATCCTGAAGAAGAACCCGAATTACTGGGACGCCGGCAAGGTCAGCCTCGACGGCGTCGAGTGGATCGTCGTGCCCGACGACAACACCCGCATGCTGAAGATCCAGGCCGGCGAGATCGACGCCGCCATCACCGTGCCGTTCTCGCGCGTGGCGGAGCTGAAGGCCAGCCCGGACCTGAAGGTCATCAGCGATCCCTCCACCCGCGAGGACCACATGCTCATCAATCACGAGCATGGGGCGCTGGCCAAGAAGGAGGTCCGCGAGGCGCTCGATATGGCGATCGACAAGAAGGCCATCGTCGACGCGGCGACCTTCGGTCTTGGCGAGGTCGCCTATTCCTACATCCCGAAGGGCTCGCTCTATCACTACGCCGACAATCTCCAGCGTCCCTATGACCCGGAGAAGGCCAAGAAGATGCTGGCGGACGCCGGCGCCTCCGATCTCAAGCTCAACTACATCGTCAACGCCGGCAAGGAGACCGACGAGCAGATCGCGGTGCTGGTGCAGCAGCAGCTTTCCAAGGCGGGCGTGAGCGTCAACCTGCAGAAGGTCGACCCCAGCCAGAGCTGGGACATGCTGGTGAACGGCGATTACGACATCTCGGTCATGTACTGGACCAACGACATCCTCGACCCGGACCAGAAGACCACCTTCGTCCTCGGCCACGACACCAACCTGAACTACATGACCCGCTACAAGAACGAGGAGGTCAAGGCCCTGGTGGAAGCCGCGCGGCTGGAGACCGACCCGGCCAAGCGCGAGGCGATGTATGTCACGCTGCAGAAGATGGCGAAGGGCGACGTCAACTGGATCGACCTTTACTACAGCCCCTACATCAACGTGACGCGCAAGAACATCGAGAACTTCCACCAGAACCCGCTCGGCCGCTTCTTCCTGGAAGAGACGGTGAAGAACTGACGCACCTCGCCTGAGGCCACCGCCGCGCCATGTGACCGGCGCGGCGGCAACCGGCCTCGACAAGCCGGCGCCCTGCGCAATGCAGGTGCCTTTTGGGATCGCGCACAGCGTCGAGGGCAGCACCACGGGGCGCAGAGCCTGCGCGCGCGCCGCCCCGGCACCCGACGGATTGACCGGACGAACTCGACCACCGGATCGAGAGCGGTGAGAAAAGGGCCCGACACCGGCACCGTCGAGACGGGCCGAATGCCGGGCCTTCAAGTTCGTCGCGGGTCTCACCATCCACGACGCTCGGGAACGAAAAGGAAGAAGCGTCAGCTCAGCCTGGCGAGCGTACCGCCAGCGAGCAGGCCCCCAGAGAGGCTGGGCGGCCCGCAGCGGCGTCGACAGGTCCAGGTCATGGTCGCCCTCTTCAGTGTCGGTGAGGCATCTGACCAGAGCGGGCGGGAGCGGTCAATATAAATATATAACTTTAGTAGATTAATCTGACGATGAATGCGCCTGAGCCGCCCGACGCCTTATGCCGCCGGCTCCGCACGAACCTCGCCCAGCGCCTGCTCGACCGCATCGACAATGCGAATGGCGTGGTTGGTCACATCCGGCAGGCCCATGAGTTCGCCGATCGTGCCGCGCGCCAGCGGCCCGGCGACCAGAAGTGTCGGCTGCGCCGTACCATCCCCCGCGAGAGCGCGTCCCTCCGGCGTCACATCGATGCCCAGCCGCAGCGGGTCGGGCCGGGCAAGCCCGTGCGCCTGCAGCGCGGCGAGTACCGGGTTCGAGGCGAAGACCGACCCATGCGCCGGGCCGGTGGCGATGATGACCGCGTCGACGCTCTCGCGCATAGTCGCGCCTTGCCTGCGCTGGCGCAGCTCGACCGCGATGGCGTCCGCCTCCCGCGTGACGGTTTTCAGCGAGGCGGGGAGGATGCGCAGCGCGCCGGCGGCGGCGCGCCGGTCCAGCACCTCCTCCACCTGCGGGGCAATGCGGAAGCGATGAACGTCCCAGAAGGGACGCAGATGGCGCAGCAGGTGGGCGCGTTCGGCCAGCGGCAGGCCTCGCCAGATCGCGCTGCCCTGCAACCGCACCTGATCGAGCACGCAGTGCCAGCTCTTTCCCGCGCACTCCGCTTCCGTGACCGCCGCGCGGATGCGGCGCACAAGTTCCCCCGCCGTGAGAATGGGCGGGCTGGTGAAATCGCCGAACGGATCGTGCTGCGCGGAAGGGTGGCCGCGCGAGCGCAGGCCGCGCCGGGAGACGGCGATGATCTCGCCGGTGTGGCCACGCGCGTCGAGGCTCGCCACGATGTCGGCCATGGTGAGACCGGTGCCGACGATGAGCACCCGGTCGCTCGGCCGCAGCCGATCGAACGCGCCAGCCTGCCAGGGATCGGGCACATAGCGCGGATGCCCCTCCAGCGCCGCCTCCACCGCGCGCGGTGGCGTGGGTGCGGCATGGGCGACCGCCAGAACGACGATTTCCGCGCGGATGCGCGTGCCGTCCGAGGCGGTGATGAGATAACGCCCGTCGGACGCGCGCTCGATATCCTGCGCCAGCGCCTTGATGTGACGCAGGCGCGGCCCGTAGCCCGCCAGCGCTTCTGCCACATAGGTGCCGAACACGGCACGCGAGGGGAAGTTGCGCCCCTCATGCCGGGCTGCGGGATCCTCGACGAGCGCGCCCGAGGCCTCCAGCCACTCGTTGAAATGGTCCGGCGCATCCGGCTGCAGCGACATGCGCGTCGCCGGCACGTTGATGCGGTGGTTGGGATCGCCGGCACCATAGGCGACGCCCCGGCCGATCTCGTCGCGCGGCTCGACAATCACCAGCTCTGCAAGGTCCGGCCGCCGGCGCAGCAGGTGCCAGGCGACAGCGCCCCCGGAGAACCCGCCGCCGATGATGGCGACCCGCGTATCGCTCACCTCCGCCGAAATGACCGGCGCCGTTGCCGTCACGATTGCGCCGCGCGGACCGGTGGCCTGTAGTCATTGGCGATGGTCTCGCCGAAGGGACCCGTGTTCACCTTGCCGCTCCCCTGCACGATGGGGTGGTTGAGCTTGAGGCGCGGCAGCACCAGTTCCGCCACGCGGTAGGCTTCCTCCAGATGGGGGTAGCCCGAGAAGATGAAGCTGTCGATGCCGAGATCGGCATATTCGCGGATGCGCTGGGCCACGGTCTCGCCCGAGCCGACCAGCGCCGTGCCGGCGCCACCCCGCACGAGGCCAACGCCGGCCCACAGATTGGGGCTGACCTCCAGCTTGTCACGACGCCCGCCATGCAGGGCGCTCATACGTGCCTGACCGACCGAATCGAGACGCGAGAACACCTTCTGCGCGGCGGCGATGGTGTCGTCGTCGAGATAGCGGATGAGGTCTTCTGCCGCCTCCCACGCCTTGGCGTCGGTCTCGCGGGCGATGACATGCAGGCGGATGCCGAAGCTCACCTTGCGGCCCTCGGCCTCGGCGAGCTTGCGGACCTCCTTGATCTTGGCTTCGACCGCCGCCGGCGGCTCGCCCCAGGTCAGATATTTGTCGACATGCTCGGCGGCGACCTTGTTGGCGGCATTCGAGGAGCCGCCGAAATACAGCGCCGGACCGCCCGGCTGCTGCGGCGGAAACAGCAGATGGGCGTCCTCGACCTTGATGTGCTTGCCGGAATAGGTGACGTGCTCGCCGGCCAGCAGGCGGCGATAGACCTGCAGGAATTCGTCCGTCACCTCATAGCGCTCGCCATGGCTCAGGAAGATGCCGTCGCCGGCATTCTCGACCGGGTCGCCACCGGTGACGATGTTGATGAGCAGGCGCCCCTCGGAGATGCGGTCGAGCGTCGCCGTCATGCGGCCATAGAGGGTGGGCGAGGCAAGGCCGGGCCGCACGGCCACGAGGAAGCGAAGGTTCTTCGTGACCGGGGCGAGCGCGGAGGCCACCAGCCAGGAATCCTCGCAGCTTTTCCCGGTGGGGATCAGCACACCGTAATAGCCCAGCCGGTCCGCCGCCTGCGCCACCTGGCGCAGATAGTCGATATCGACCTCGCGCGCGCCGACGCCGGTGCCGAGATGGCGCCCGTCGCCATGGGTGGGAAGGAACCACAGGACGTTCAGTCCGTCATTGAACGAGGCGGCAAGGGACATGGTGCTTTCCTACTCTGCGGCGGCCTGAACAGCCGCGTGGCGGCGAACCGGGCCGAGGACATTCAGTATCTGGCGTTTAAGGGCTTCAAACTCGGGCGCGCCGGGCATGCGGGGACGCGCCAGCCCGGCGGTGAAGACGGCCCCGATCCGGCCCGGATGGGGTTGCATGACGACGATGCGGTCGGCCAGCAGCAGCGCCTCGTCGATGTCGTGGGTGACCAGCACCAGTGTCGGGCGGGTATCCTCCCACCGAGCGAGAAGGTGTTCCTGCAGGTCGGCGCGGGTGAAGGCGTCCAGCGCGGAGAAGGGCTCGTCGAGCAAGAGGACGCGCGGCCCGGCGACCAATGCGCGCGCCAGCGCCACACGCTGGGCCTGACCACCGGAGAGTTCGCGCGGCCAGCGCGTGCCGTGGCCGGAAAGGCCGATGCGCTCCAGCGCGGCCTCGATCCGCGCCGTGCGCTCAGCGCGCGGCAGATGGGCGATGCCGAAGCCTATATTCTGCGCCACGGTCAGCCAGGGCAGCAGGCGCGGCTCCTGAAACACGATACCGACCGCGGGATGCGGCGCCACAATCGTCTCGCCGTCGAGCTGGATCCGGCCCGCGCTCGGGCGGTCGAGCCCGGCGATGAGGCGCAGCAGCGTGCTCTTGCCGCAGCCCGAGCCGCCCACCACAGCGACAATCTCCGCCGCGCCCACATCGAGGGTGAGGTGGGCCAGCGCCTGCGTGCCGGTGAAATAGGTCTTGCCGATATTCTCAAGGCGCAGCACGGCTCAGCCCTCCGTCGCGGCGCGGTGGGCGGTGTCTTCCCAGCGCAGCAGCGGTGCGCTGGCGAGGACCAGCAGCGCGTCGGTGAGCTTGCCGAGCACGGCGAAGACCACGATGGCGGCAACGATCTGCGCGGGCTTGCCGAGCTGCTGGCCGTCGACCAGCAGATAGCCGAGGCCCTCCGACGCGCCCATGAATTCGGCGGCGACGACGAACATCCAGCCAAGGCCGAGCCCGGAACGCAGTGCCACGATGTAATGCGGCAGCACGGCCGGCAGCAGGATGCGGCGGGCGAGGTCGAACCGGTTCAGCCGGAAGCTGCGGCCGACCTCGATGATCTTGCGGTCCACTGAGAGAATGGCGCCGAGCGTGCCGAGATAAACCGGAAAGGCTACGCCGACTGCGATCAGCGTCACCTTGGACGCCTCGAAGATGCCGAGCCAGAGGATGAACAGCGGCACCCAGGCGATGGAGGGGATCGCGCGCAACCCTTGCAGCGTCGGGTCGATGAGGGCGCGGGCAAGGGTGGAGGCCCCTGCCAGCGCGCCGATCAGCGTGCCCGCCGCGACTCCGAGCGCGAAACCGGCCGCCACGCGGGCGAGTGTCGCGCGGATATGCAGCGCAAGATCACCATTGCGGGCGAGGTCGGCGAGCGTCGCCAGAATGGTGCTGGGCGCCGGCAGCAGCCGCCCCTGGCTCAGCCCCGCACGCGTGACGAGTTCCCAGGCGAGCGCAAGGCCGAGCGGCAGGGCAAGGCCAAGCAGCGCGCGATGCCAGCCCGGTAGTCGCCCCGCGCGCCGTACCGCCGCGCTGCGGCGCGCCACCACGCTGCCTGACGTCTCGACGATGCCTTCGGCCGCGCTCATGTCACGGACCCGGGGAAAGGAAGCGCGGATCGATCAGCACGTCCACCGTGGCGGGAATGTCGACGCTCGCCGCGACGACGCCGGCCTGCTGGAGTGCCTTGCCGGAGGCGATGAGCGTCTGCTTCTGCGCCTCTCCGATGGGCCCGTAGGTGAGCTCGGTGCGCTCAAGCTGCCGGGCGATCACCGGCGCGGGTAGCCGGGTGGCGCCTTCCAGCAGGGCCGCCAGCTCCTTCGGATTCGCGACCGCCCATTTGCGCGCCTTCTCATAGGCAGCGAGCACGCGGGTGACGATTTCCGGGTTCTCCTGCGCGAAGGCCTCGCGGACGTTGAGAACGCCCCAGCTATTGGCGGCGGGATCGCGGAAGAACAGCACGGCGCCGTCGTCGATCTCCGCCGAAGCCATGATGGGATCGAGCCCCGCCCAGGCATCGACATCGCCGCGCGTGAGAGCGAGGCGGCCATCGGCATGCTGGAGCAGCACGAAGCGCACGTCCTTGTCGGTCAGCCCGTTCGCGGCGAGCGCGCGGATGAGGAAGATGTGCGGGTCGGTGCCGCGGGTGACGGCAACGCTCTTGCCCTTGAGGTCGGACACCTTGGTGATGCCACTGTCCTTGCGCGTCACCAGCGCGGTCCATTCGGGGCGCGAATAGACATAGATCGCCTTGATCGGGTTGCCGTTGATGCGCCCGATGAGCGCCGCCGCGCCCGCCGTCGAGCCGAAGTCGAGCGAGCCGGCGTTGAGGAATTCCAGCGCCTTGTTGGAGCCCGCCGACTGCACCCAGCGGATGGCGATGCCATCCTTGGCGAACGCGTCCTCCAGGAACTTCTTGTCCTTCAGGACGATCGACACCGGGTTGTAGGTCGCCCAGTCGACGCGGATTTCCGCAGGCGCGCCGGCAAGCGCCGGACCGGCCGCAACGCCGCACATCAGCAGGGTTCCCGCGACAGCACCGGCGGCCAGCGCGGCAAGGGATCGGCGGGTAAGCAAGAGGCGCGTGGGGGGCCGGCGGAGGGCAGCGGTCATGAACGGCTCCGATATGAATTATATATTTTCGATAGACTATTAGAATCGACCATGCAAGACCTATGTCGACCGGGCACCCGAACGCCCTCACACCCTTGCGCGGCGCCGTATCGCCAGCCGAGCAGAGCCCGCCAGACATCGAGGATCATGCGCATGAGCACGCAGCAGACCGGCTCTTCCCCGGCCTTGGGTCATCCGCTCAGGATCGTTGGCCTGAGCGGGGGCCTTTCCGCACCCTCACGCACCCTGGCTCTGGTCCAGCATGCGCTGGCACGCATCGCCGCGGGCGCGCAGGCCGCGGGCCTTTCCACCACCACCCAGATCATCGACATCGCCGCGCTGGAGGGTATCGGCGCGCTGCGGACCCGACCGGCGCCGGACGATGTGGAGGTCGCTTTCCAGGCCGTCGAGGGGGCGGATTTCCTCATTGCCGGCTCGCCGGTCTACAAGGGTTCCTATTCCGGCCTGTTCAAGCATTTCGTCGATTTCCTCGACTATCGCGGGCTGATCGGCCTGCCCGTCGCCCTGCTCGCCACCGGGGGCAGCGAGCGCCATGCGCTAGTGGTCGAGCATCAGCTGCGCCCGCTCTTCGCCTTCTTCCAGGCCCAGCCGCTCGGCACCGGCGCCTTCTTCACCGAGCGCGACTTCGCCGAGGGCGTGGTGACGCCGGGCGGCGCCGAGCAGCGTTTCGAGCGGCTGGTGGAGGAGGCCGTGCATGCGCTCGCCGCGCGGCGCACGGCACAGCCCGCCGCCATCGGACGGGCAGCCTGACGCGGATCTGGATCGACAGGAGTTCGGGGGCGGACGGCGCAGGCCGCCAGCCCAGACGGCGCGCGCCGTTCGCAATGAATACGGGGCTGATTTCGCCGCTTGCGCTTTGGCACGGGCGGTCGCAAAGCTGCGCACCCGCGTTCGAGACGACCATGCTGTCCCTGTTCAATCGCCTGATAAACCCCGCCCATGCCAATGCCTTCTGGATCGGCATTGCCCTTATGGTGCTGGGAAACCTGTTTTTTGCGCTGAACGACACGCTCGGCAAAGTCCTGCTGGGCACCTTCGCGGTTGGCCAGCTGCTCGCCATTCGCTCGGCCGGCGCCTTCCTCGTGCTGGGCCCGATGCTCTTTGCCGCGTCCGGCACACGCCCCTGGCGGATCGACCGGCCGTGGCTGCAGGCCCTGCGCGTCGTGCTGACGACCGCGGATTCCGGGTTGTTCTACGCGGCCGTGGCCTATCTGCCGCTCGCCGACGTCATCACCTTCTACATGGCCGGGCCGATCTATGTGGCCGCCATGTCCTATTTCCTGCCCAACGAGCGCATCGGCTGGCGGCGCTGGCTCGCCATTCTCGGCGGCTTCGTTGGCGTGGTCATCGCGCTGGGCCCGTCCTTCGCCCATGTTTCGCTGGAGACCATCTACGCGCTGGTCGGCGGCTTCGCCTATGCCGGCTCGCTGATGATGAACAAGGTGCTGTCAAAGACCAGCGACACCGTGCTCGGCACGCTGCAGGCGCTCGGCGCGCTGGCGGTGGGCAGCGGATTCGCGCTCTATAGCTGGACGCCGCCCTCGCCGCTCGACTTCGTCCTGTTGCTGCTGCTCGGCGTCATCGCCTGCCTCGCGCACCTCTTCGTCACCCGGTCGGTCAAGCTCGCACCGGTGTCCGTTCTGGCACCGTTCCAGTACACGCTGCTGCTGTGGGGCATCATCTTCGGCATCATCGTGTTCGGCGACGTGCCGAGCCGGGAAATCCTGATCGGCGCGGGCATCATCGTGCTGGCGGGGCTGTTTCTGCTCTACAGCGAGCGGCGCACGCGCGAGGGACCGGCCTCGGCCGACAGCGTGATGAAGGATTTTCCCTGACAACGCACGGCCCGCAAGCCGCGCGCCACGCCAACGGGCTCAGGGCCGAATCTTGCGATACGCGGCCTGGAGTTCTTCCATGTCAGGCGGGGCAATAAGCGTCGCATCGTCGCGCACGCCCATCATTTCGGCGGCGACGACAGGCCAGAACCGTTCGACCGTCGCGACGATGTCTTTTCGCCGGATGCCCGCCACCTCCGCATCAAGCGCGCATTGCGCGCGAGCGCGGCCTTCAACTGCGTTGTTCATGGATGCCATCCGCCGCCGGAACGTGCCGGCTCCTGGAGCTCAAAGCGGAGGGATGTCAGGCGCCAAAGCACCTCATCATCGCGACCGACGGGGCGGTATGCCCCCGGCACGGGCTGCATGACTGCAACACAGGGAACATAGCACGCCTAGAGGGCCGTCATTGTGCGGAAGTGCTCACATGAAGCACGCAACGTTTTGACGTGTCCGGGCCGAGGCGCGTTGAGGGTTTCGCTCAGGAGATACCGCGCGCCTCCTGCGAAGCGCGCGGCGGGGATCATTCGCCGAGCGTCTCCCGCTGGCGGATGAGATTGTCGAGCAGTTCCTGCTGCGCGGCGATACGCGCGGCGCCCCGCTCCTCATCGGCAGCGCCGGACTGCGCGGCCATCTGCTCCGTCAGTTCCGCGAGATTCTGGCGCGCAATGGCGATGCGCTCGTCAAGTTCGATGAGAGTTGCGGCATCTGGCATATCGTTCCTCCATAGCAGACAGTCTGACGGCAACAGGCTGGCGGCATTTTCGACGTCGCCACGGCGATAACGTTGCCGAGGGCGTTTCGGTGCCGCGCGATTTGCCTCTTCCGCCCGCGCCGCCCCGCCTGCCATTCGGCCGGCCTGTAGCATATCAGGTCATGACGGGCTTTCCCGTTCGCCGGCCACGAGCTGACCCGTCAGATGGCAGGCGTGGACGGCGGCTCGCCGGGACGTGTGCATCCCGCAAGAAAATCGAGACCTACCGTAAAGCGACACGTAAGGTTGAATACCGATCCGCCCCGACAGATCTGAAAATGCGGTCGATTTTCAGGGGTGATTGAGTATTGTAGCGCATTCATGAATGCGCGACTAAATGGCCATGATCTACGCAAGCTGGGATGAGCTCCATACACGTCGGGTGAGGGCAATTATATTGTCCGCATCAATTATTACGATGGGCCTCGGGATAATCTGGGGCACGGGGTTCATGTTGGCTGGCCGCCCCGTATTGTCAGCCCTGCACGTCGTGATGGCCATGTGCAGTGTCCCATTACTATGGTTAACGTTGCGCGGCCGCCTGCGCCGCGCCGCCATCATAGACGCGCATCTCATGCCCATTACGGTCGGCATTTTCTGCCTTTTCGACAAGGTACCGCCGGAGCTTCCGCGCACCACCCATCTCTATTTTCTTTCTTGCGCCGTGGGCTGTTATTTTGTTTTCCGCCAGCAAGGTACTTACTTAAAAATATTCATACCCTTGGCCTGCCTGGTCGCCTTTGCCCTGTTCGGAAACCTGCACTTTGAGATCCGCGACGAATCCCTTGTCATCCCGCAGACAATCGCCTGAATCGGCGTGTGGGTGAACACCATCGCCGCGTTGGGTACCCTGGTCCTGATCGTCGTCATCATCAACGCCGACCTGACCATCCGACGCATGATGGAAGTCGAGATGCGAACGGCCATCGCGAAAGGTGGGTTCAGCCTTCATTATCAACCCCAGGTGAATGAAGCGGGAGATGTCGTCGGCGCGGAGGCCCTCCTCCGCTGGCCTCATGCGAAGCTGGGTAATATTCCGCCCGGCGAGATCATCCCGCTCGCCGAAGAGACGGGCCTCATCATTCCCATCGGCAACTGGGTTCTGCGCGAGGCCTGCGCGCAGCTTGCCGCCTGGGAGGCGCGCCCTGACATGCAGCACCTCACCGTGTCGGTAAATGTCAGCGCCTCACAGTTCCGCCAGCCCGACTTCGTCCATAACGTCCGTGAGATCGTTCGCGTGAGCGGCATAAATCCGTCGCGTCTCAAACTGGAACTGACGGAAAGCATGTTCGTCGAGAACATCGAGGCCACCGCCGCCAAGATGAAAGCCTTGACGGAGATCGGCATCATCTGGTCGCTGGATGACTTCGGTACCGGCTACTCTTCGCTCAGCGTGCTGCACCGCTTCCCACTGGGGCAGATCAAGATCGACCGCTCGTTCGTCCGCGACATGCTGTCCAGCCGATCGAACATGGTCATCATCGAGGCCATTATCGGCCTTGCGAAGAGGCTGAGCCTGCAGGTGATCGCCGAAGGGATCGAAACAACCGAGCAACTCGACCGCCTTCGCGCAGCCGGCTGCCCAGGCTATCAAGGCTATCTCTTCAGCCGTCCGCTGGAGATTGGCGCTTTCGAGAGCTTCTTGCGCTCAGAGAGCCGGCCTCGGCCCGCCGGCATGTCGCCACCGCTCTAGCTGCGCCCCTTCGCCCATCGCTCCCCGGCTCCCCGGATAGGACCGACGTCCGAAAGCCGCGTCACACGGCTACCCCCGCGCTGGGCGGGACCGTGGCAGTATTTGCTGTGTGCTGTTTTGTATCGAAGTGGCGCGCCGACCAAGGTGAAACTGCGAACACTTATGTCGTTGAAATTGCCTTCAATTAGACGAGTGGCGATCTGGTCATCTGCGAAGGGATGATGGATAGACGCCGCAGGGAGCCGTCTTGGAGTGGCCGGTTTGCGTCGCCGCTCTAGATGACCGACCACAGCGCACGCCCACTCCTCGGAGCGACAGTTTGTCCAAGGAGTGATTTTCACCGACCTCTGAATGTCTGCTCGGCGATCCCCACGAAGCCCGTTTGCAAGGCGAAAAGCGAGCCGGAGAGCGGGGCCGCTTCCAGCAGCGGAGCCGTAAGGTCCAGCCGCGCACTGGTCGCGAAAAGAACAGCCAGCCCCTGCCGTCCAAAGGCAACACTCGTAAGGCGCGGTATCGGCAAAGGTATCACAAGCTCGCGCTCCCCCTCCGACGAGAAGCGGGTAACCCGCCAGCCATCCCAGTGCGCCACCCAGACACCCCCGTCGGCGTCAACCGTCAGTCCGTCTGGATATCCCTCGTCGATCGCCATTTCGGCGAAAACCCGGCGATTGCGGAGACCGACGACATCGGGCGCAAGATCATAGGCGAGGATCCGCCGTCCAACACTGTCGCTGAGATAGAGCACATCGCCATCGGGCGAGAAGGCCGGTCCGTTGACCACGGTGAAGCCGCTGTCCGCCAAAACGGGAGGCGATCCCGGTGCCCAGCACCACAGCGCCCCCCTGGGGTCGCGCTCGGCAAGATCGCTCGTACCGATCCAGAGTCGTCCCCACCGGTCGACCTTGGCATCGTTGTAGCCGATGCCGCCTCGTCCTGCTTCGGGATGGCAGAGCTGTTCCATGCCGTCGCGCTCCCAGTCGTACAGCCACAGGCCGTCGGAGGCGCTCAGGATGAGACGCCCGGGCCCGTCGCCGGCGACGATGGCGCCTAGCGGCGGTGGACGATCGATCCGGCGGGTCTCCACCCGGCCCTCGCCGTCCATGCGGTGCAGGCGGGTGAGGGCCAGGTCGAGCCAGTAGAGGTGGCCATCCACGGGATGCCAGAGCGGCGCCTCGCCGAGTGCGTCCCCGGTTTGAGCGACGACCCGAAAGGTCGGGCGCGAGGAGATCGGTCCACGGGTCATCGTCCGCCCTTCCCGAGGCCTCAGGACGCTACGTCCATCGCGGTCATACCGGCCGAGCTGGCATCGTCTCCGGCGCGCGAAGCAAAGAGGATACGGCCCCCGACGGAAATTTCCACGTCGACCCGGTATCGCTCGAGAGCGGCAGGGTCGATCTCAACCCCCAAGCCCGGCGCCTCGGGTGCCGCGATCTCTCCATTGCTGTCGCGCTCGATGTGGTTGGCCGTCAGTTCCACCGCGAGCGGCTGCAGCGCCACCGGAAATTCGCAGAGCGTCGCCTCGGCCACGCCGGCGAAGGGCTGGAGCGAGGCGCTCAGCGCGAGGTTCGAGGTGAAGGTGTGGTTCACATAGGTGACGCCCTTGGCCCGCGCATGATCGGCCACCCGCTTGGCCGGTCCGATCCCGCCGATGCGCCCGCAATCAATCTGCACATAGCCGATGCCGCCGAAATCGATGAGGTTGCGGGCCATGTGGAAATTATGGGCGCCTTCGCCGCCGGCCATCTTCACCGTGCTGCGCGCGCCGAGCGCGGCATATTCGCCATAGGCGCTGGCGGCGAACGGCTCTTCCAGCCACGTGGCGCGCGCTGCCTCGAGGGCTGGAAGGCGCTCCGACGCGCGCTCGACGTCCTCGCCGAAGATTTGGCCGACATCGACGAGGAGGATTCCATCGGCGCCCAGCCCCTCGCGAGCGGCGAAGAAATGATCGACATCGACACCCAGCGCGCCGCGTCCGATCGGGCCCCAGCCAAACTTCACGGCCCGGAATCCCTGGGCGCGCGAGCGCCGGCCGCGCTCCAGCGTCTCCTGCGGCGTGTCGCCGAAAAGCTGCGAGGCGTAAGGCGTCTTGCGGCAGGTACGGTCATAGCCGAGCAGCTTCCAGACCGGCTCGCCGCGCGCCTTGCCGAGTAGGTCCCACAGCGCCATCTCGATGCCCGACCATGTGTGCGCGGCCTGTAGCAAGTCCATGCTATCATATTCGACCTGCGCGGCCATGCGGGCGATGTCCTGCGGCCCGTCGAGCCGCTGGCCAAGCACCGCGCTTTGTACCGGCTGGCAGGCGCCATGCGACATCGGGCAGACGAACGCGGCGATGGATGGCAACGGAGCCGCTTCGCACTCGCCCCAGCCGATATGGCCGCCGGCCGTGACGCGCACGACGAGGGCGTCCTGGCTGCCATCGGCCGCGGTAGTGATCTCGGGCATGGCCAGATAGAAAAAATCGACGGCTTCGATCTTCATGGGACGCGTCTTCTCTCAAAAGGCAGGTTTGGGTCGGGCGGCGCGGCGTGTCAGACACGCTCGCCGGCGCGTTGCATCAGGCCGATGGCGAAGGTGATGGCGGCGGTGCACAGAAAGATCACCGTCGCCAGGGCGTTGATCTCCGGGACGAAGCCCACCCGCATCATCGCCCACAGGCGGATCGGCAGCGTGGTCTGCGATCCCGCGACGAAGAGGGTGATCAGCGTCTCGTCAAAGGAGATGGCAAAGGCCAGGAGGACACCGGAAATCAGTGCTGGTCGCATCTGCGGCAGGATCACGTAGCGCAGAGTCTGCCCCCGCGACGCACCCAGGTCGAGCGAGGCCTCGGTAAGGCTGCTGCCTAGCAATTGCAGCCGCACCAGCACCGTGCGGTACACCACCGGCACGATGAAGACGACATGGGCGATGATGATCGTCACCAGCCCGCGGCCGAGATCGATCTCGCGAAAGGCGATCAGCAGCGAGAGGCCGGTGATGATCGGCGGCAGCAGGAACGGCAGGAACACCATGATCTGCATGGCGACACCGAGGCCCCGCCGTGCAGAGACGAAGTAGAAGGCGAACATCAGCGCCAGCACCAGCGCCAGAAGGCTCGACACCGTCGCCACGACGAGCGAGGTCGAGAGCGCCGAGAGAATTTCGCCATTGGCGAGCAGGGCGACATATGGATCGAGCGAGAAGGGCGCGAAGCCGAGCGTGCCGCGCACCCTCACGATCTGGAAGAAGGAGAGCGCCGCAGTCGCCAGCAGCGGGGCATAGAGGGCAATAAGGCCAACTCCGGCGACGAGGCCGAGCAGCGCATCGAGAAATGGCGCCTTCTGCTTCATCGCACATGCTCCCGCCGGAGGCTCAGGCCGGCGAGCGCCACCGCAAGCAGCGTAGTAGCGAGCAGAATGACGGCGAGGGCCGAGCCGAGCGGCCAGTTGAGCGCGAGGCCGAACTGGCTGAACACGATGCGTCCGAAGGTGAAGCCCTGGGTGCCACCCACCATTTGCGGCGTGACGAAATCACCGAAGGTGAGAATGAAGGTGAACACCGCGCCAGCCGCGATGCCTGGCCGCGCGAGGGGCAAGACGACGTCGCGCAGCGCCTGCAGCGGCGTGGCGCCGAGGTCGGCGCCGGCGGCGAGGTAGTTCGCCGGGATGCGATCCAATGCCAGATAGATCGGCAGGATCGCATAGGGCAGATACAGCACCGCGAGAGCGATGAAGATGGCCGTGCGCGAAAACAGCAGCGCCTCGATCGGCTGATCGATCAGCCCGAGCCCCAGCATGGCTTCGTTCAGCAACCCGCGTTGCCCCAGAATGGAGCGGATCGAATAGACCTTGATGATGTAGCTCATGAACAGCGGCAGCATGAAGCTCATCAGGATCAGGAAGCGCATCCGCGGGGTACGCCGGAAGATGAACAGCGCGATGGCGGTGGAGAGCGCCACATTGACCATCGTCACCTGCAGCGACAGCCCGACCGTCTGCAGATAGACGGACAGGTAGCTACCCTCGGTGAAGAAGGCGCGGTAGTTGGCGAGCGTCGGGATGAGAAGGATCTGCCCATCCTGCAGCGTCCAGAAGCTCACCACTACGAAGGAGAGTATCGGGATCACCACGAAGAGCAGCGGCAGGCCGAGATTCAGCGCATGGCCAAGGCCGGCGCGCAGGAGGTCTTGGCGATCGCGTCGAAGGGGGGTGTTCATCGCGCCCATCCTAACGGTGCCGCCTGCAGCAGAGCGGCGTCGTCGGCCGCCCAGCCGAGCCTGACGGATGCCCCCGGCCGAAGCCCGGCGACTGCCCCGTCGGCGAGGCGGCGCACCTTGATCACGGCACCCGGCAGCGCGGGAGCGAGCAACTCGATCATCACATTGGCCCCGAGAAAGCGCACATCAGCCACTTCGGCCGGCAGCCCGTCCGGGGCGGCCGGATCTGCGTCCAGCCGGACGTGCTCGGGGCGCACCGCCAACAGCACGGCGCTTCCCGGCACCGGCGCTGGCCCATCGACGGTCGCGCCGAGGCGCCCGGCGGCGGTGTCGACCGTGCAGAGCCGGCCGTCGACCGCGGCCAGCGTTCCCGGAATCAGGTTGTTGTCGCCGAGAAAGGAGGCGGTGAAAAGCGTGCGGGGGCGGCGATAAAGCTCCTCGGGCGCGCCCTCCTGCTCGATGCGGCCCTGATTGACCACGATGATCCGGTCGGACAGTGCGATCGCCTCCTCCTGGTCGTGAGTGATGAAGACGAAGGCGATGCCGAGCCGGCGCTGCAACGATTTGAGGAAGCGCTGCATCTGCGCGCGCAATTCGACGTCGAGTGCCGACAGCGGTTCGTCGAGAAGGATGAGCCGCGGCTCGCAGATGATGGCGCGGGCCAGCGCCACGCGCTGGCGCTGGCCGCCGGACATCTGCGCGGGATAGCGTCCGCCGAAGGTGCCCAGCCCCACCGTATCCAGCACCTCGGCGACACGTTCGGCGATCTCCACCTTCGGGCGCCCGCGCACCTTCAGGCCGTAACCGACATTTTCGGCGACCGTCATGTGGTGGAACAATGCGTAGTCTTGGAAGACCGTGTTGAAAGGGCGTCGGTTGATCGGCACGGCGGAGAAGTCGCGCCCCTCGAACATCAGCCTTCCGCCGTCGATCCCCTCGAAGCCGCCGATGATGCGCAGGATGGTGGTCTTGCCTGAACCGGAAGGCCCGAGGATGGTGAGGAATTCGTTGTCGGCCACGGTGATGTCGATGCCGTCGAGCACGCGCACCGCGCCGTAGCGTTTCGAGACGTTGTCGAGATGGAGGAGAGGCTGCACGCGTGTCGCTCCGTCATCCGGTCGAGAAAGGCGGCATCCCGATGCCGCCCGAGGTCACGTCCGGCCCGTCGGGCCGGCTCTATCGGAGGTGGCTGCTACTCGGCCGCCTTGACCTCGTTCCAGATCGCCTGGCGGCGAGTGTAGTCCTCTGGATTGTCCGCCCAGATCAGGCGGCTCGCATAGTCCATCCCCTCGGGGGCGTCGGTGGTCGAGCCGTAGCCGAACTTCTTCGCCATGTCGGCGCCGATCTTCTTCTGCAAGACGAAGTTTATCCAGGCATAGGCGGCGTCAGGATTGGGCGTGCCCGCGCTCACCGTGAGATTGTCGAGCCAGCCAACCGCGCCCTCCTTCGGGATGGCGTAGCCGACATCGAAGCCCTTCTTCTGCAGGTTGATGGCCGCGAGTTCTCCCATGGAGAACATCAGCACTACGTCGTTCTCGGTCCAGATGGTGGTGCCTTCGTCAAAGCCGGCGAAATAGGTGAGCAGGTTTCGCTTGAGGGCGATCAACTTGTCCTTCACCTGCGCGAACTGCGCGTCGGTGAGATGGAACGGGTCCTTGATGCCGAGCACGATGGCGCTGAAATTGATGGCGTTGTTGGCGTCGTCGAGCGAGATGACCTTGCCCTTGTATTTGGGGTCCCACAGCACCTCCCAGCTCTCCGGCGCAGTCGGAAAGGTCTTCTTGTCGTAGACCATGCCCAGCGAACCCCACGCCCACGGCACGCCATAGGTGGCGCCGTCGAAGGTGGCGTTCGCCATGCCCCGGAAGTCGGGGAGAAGATTGCCGGCGCTGGTGAGCTTGGACTTGTCGATCGGGGCGATCAGCTTCTGGTCGGCATAGGCCTTGAGGCTGGCTGTATCGATGGTGACGACGTCGTAGTCCTTGCCGTTCGACGCCTTCATCTTCGCGATCTGCTCGTCGACGCCGCCGACATAAGTCACCTTCACGGCGATGCCGGTTTTCTTCTCGAATTCCTCGACCCAGGCCGGATCGGCATAGCCCTCATAGGCCAGCAAGCGGACCTCGCCTTTCGGCTGGGCGACGGCCGCCGCCGAGGAGAGAAGGGTAAGCGTGGCGAGCGATGCAGCTACCGCCCTCGACATCCAATTCATCGTCCGTTCTCCATCTGGCGCCATTTGGCTTTAGCGAAAAAAATCATATTTAATTTTCGCGGTCAATTCGACGCCTGAAGAAAACGACCAAAAAGCGCTATGACTACGCGGTGATCTCCCCACGCCGCCGAACGACTCTCGATTGACGCCTCAAAATATCATATTTTATATCGACGCCTTCCCGCCCACCATTCTGGAACCGCTCATGTCCACCGAGGCCCAGCCTGTCCCACCCGCCGCCCGACGCCTGGAAGGACGGATCGCCGTCGTCACCGGCGGAGCGCGCGGCATTGGCCGCTGCATTGCCGAGCGCTTCGCCACCGAGGGCGCGCAGGTGGTGGTGGCCGATATCGATGAGGCGGAAGCGCTTCATGCCGCCACCGAGCTCGGCCCGCAGGCGCTGGGACTGCGCGTCGACATCGCCGATGCCGCCTCGATCGCGGCGCTGGCGCACACCGTCGAGCAGCGCTACGGCCGTTGCGAGATTCTCGTCAACAACGCGGCCATCCTCGACGCCGCCGGAGTGGACGCCATGAGTTTCGATCATTATCGCTCGGTGACAGACATCAACCAGGATGGCGCGGTCCGGGTAACGCTCGCCTTGCTGCCGCTCATGCGCAAGGCCGCCGAAGGCCGGCGCATCCTCAACATCGTCTCGATCCAGGGCATGCGCGGCACTCGCGATTCCCTCGCCTATGCCACCGCCAAGGGCGCGCTTGTCAATTTCACCCGCGCCCTGGCCTGCGATCTCGGCGCGGAAGGCATCGTCGTCAACGCGCTGGCGCCCGGCTTCATCGATACGCGGATGGCGCAACTGCCGGATGGCAGCGGCCACGAGCACGAGACCGACTGGTTCCGCGACATCTATATCCGCCACGGCCGCATCCCGCTGCGACGACCCGGCACACCGGTGGACATCGCCGGCCCGGCCTTCTTCCTCTGCTCGGACGATGCCCGCTACGTGACTGGCCAGATACTGCTCGTCGACGGCGGCCTCTCCGCCACCTTCTAGGCGCCGGGAAGCGGGCGCGCCGCGAGGCTATAGCGAAGGACGGTGGGCCGCTCCGGCGTCGCCGCCAGGCAGGTCGGCGTGCCGGCGGACGCGATCGGGTTGTCGGCAAGCGACACCGGCTCGGCGAAATCAAAGCAGGAAGCGATCGGCTCAATGCCGAGGCCACGATAGCGCCCGCCCCAGGGCGCGCCGGCCAGCGCCCGGTCGCTGATCCATAAAAGGCACGAGGGCAGGAGGTTCCGGTCCCAGTCTAGGCTCAGCACCGCGCGACGCTCCGCAAAAACGGCCTCTACCGCCCCCTCGATGTCGCAGAGCTGAAGGACGTCCTCCATGGGCGCCGCTTTCGGCAGGCACGCCAGGTCGATAACGCCGCCCGCGCGTGCCGGCACCGTGACGAGGCTCGTGAAATCGCGGCCGATGGCCGCCCGCATCGCCCCGCCGGGCACCGAGGCCGGATAGGTGAGGCCGCGCCGGAAACGGGCCTGAAGGCGCATGGTTTCCGTCGGAACATCCAGCGACAGGATGGGATGCAGGCCGATGGGAAGACGGGTCGCGCGCCGCACATCGATCGCGAGCTCGAGGTCTAGCGCCGGAGCGTTGGGCCGCACCGCGAGCGTGCGGGTGAGCCGTCGCACCGCATGATCCGCCGGGTAGTCGAGCGTCAGGCGGATGTGATCGGCATCCTGTTCTTCCACACTCCATGTGGCATTTGCGGCCAGGCCGTGCGGAGGATCATTGCAGCGCTCGAGACCGAACCCGCCCCAGCCTAGTGCGATCGCATCAAGCTGCCCGCCAACGCCGAAGGGTAGACAGACGAACTCCGCTCCGAGATGGCGCAAATGGGCGGGCAGGGCGCCCAGCGAGGGATCGTTCGGCGACCAATGCGGCCGGGCGAAGGGCGCGAAGGGTCCATCCGGCAGATGGAAGACCAGATCGGCGAGCATCGCGCCCACCGGCGACACCCGCAGGGCGCCATGCGGCCAGTCGAGCGCGAGGAGGTCGAGCGGCGCGTCGCTCACTTCAGCGCCGCGAGCAGCGAATCCTTGCCGTCGAGGATCACGTCGCGCATGGCCCGTGCCGCCCCCTCTCCCTCGCCGCCGGTAATCGCTTCGAACACCGCCCGATGCTGGCTGATATCGTCCTCGACGCTCTTGTCCGCCTTCAGCGCCTGCTGCTGGATGGAAAAGCTCAGATGGAGGAAGTCGGCGACCAGATGGGCGAAGCTGCCGAGCAGCACGTTGTGGCTCGCGGCGAACACCGCCATGTGGAAGGCGACGTCGGCATGGGCATAGGCTGTCAGATCGCCGCTCGTCGCCTCCATGGCGTGCAGGGCCGCCCGGATGCGGCGCAGATCCTCGATCGTCGCCCGACCGGTGGCGAGTTGGGCGGCCGCGGGCTCGATCATCAGGCGCAGCTCGATCAGGTCGCGCATCATGGTGTCGCGCAGCGCCGCGGACCCGTTGCCGTCGCCGAAATGCCAAGCGAGCACGTCACTGTCGAAGGTGTTCCACAGGTCGCGCGGGCGCACCCGCGTGCCGACCTTCTGGCGCATTTCGATCAACCCCTTGGCCGCCAGCACCTTCAGCGCCTCGCGCAAAGAGGGGCGGCTCGCCGCGAACTCCGCCATCAGGTCCGGCTCGCGTGGCAGCAATTCGCCGGGCGCGAAACGGCCGGAGACGATGGCGCGGCCGAGCTCGGTGATCACATGACCCTGCACGCCGCTGATGCGATAGCCGGACGGTCGCGCCGGACGGGCCGGGCGCCCCTCGCCGGACGGGGCTTCGACCTCGGGGCGCTGGCGTGGCGTCGATGGGCGCTCCGTCACTGGCGCTCTCCGCTTTCAGTCGTTGCACCGCCTGATGATGTGCGGGCTCGGGTCCATCCCTGCGGAACACGATAGCCTACGCCGGGCACGGCAGCTCCGCCGCCCGCCAGGCCGTGACCATGTCCACAGAATTCATTTAAATCATATTTTTCAGCCAAACAAGCATTGGGTGCGCCGGGACGTCTGGACAGATCGCGCGGATTAAATAATATTTTTCAGTCGACACAGAACCACCCTTCCCAGATCAGGAGAATGGCATGTTCAGGACCGTATTGGCGGCCGTGCTCGCGGCTTGCGTCAGCATCAGCGCGAGCGCGCAGGAATTCCAGTTCGAGGCGCAGCCGCTGTTCGACAATTGCGGCGATTCCTCCCTCGCCCGAGCCAAGACCGAAGGCGTGACACTCGGCTTCTCGCCCTCACCGCCCTATTCCTCTCTCGATCCGGCGACCAAAAAAGCGGGCGGGCTCGACATCGAGCTGGTGGAGGCGGCGCTGAAATGGGCCGGCGTCTCCAAGTTCAGATATGAGGTGATGCCGTTCGGCCAGCTTATCCCGGCCCTGCTCGCCAAGCGTATCGACGTTGTGTCCGCCAACATCCACGTGACCCCAGACCGGCTCAAGGCGGTGTCCTTCTCCGGTCCGGCCTGGTGGTACGGACCGGCCATCGTGGTGGCGAAGGGCAATCCGGCTGGCATTACCTCCTTTGAAGGCCTGAAGGGCAAGAAGATTGGGGCCATCGCCGGCTCGGCGGCCGATGAATATCTGCGCAAGATCGGCGTGGCCGTGACGGCCTTCCAGACCGACGCCGAGGAATTCGCGGCAATCTCCACCGGGCGCGTCGACGCCATCCTCGACGACGACGTGAAGATCATCGAGTTCATGAAGGCAAACGGTTCGGCGCCGATCGAGATCGTCGCCAATGTCGCCATCCCAGACGAGCTCATCTTCAAATACGGCTATGGCTATGCCCGCTACGCTCTCCGCAAGGACGATTGTTCGTTGCGAGCCGCCTTCACTCAGGGGCTCGCCGAAGTGCGCGGCAATGGTCAGGCCACAGCGATCTTGAAGACGTACGGGCTCACCAACCGCAACCTGTTCTTCTTCCCGCTCTGACAGCCGCCAGTCCCGGCCAGCGGACGCGCGAGGCGGTTTCCCCCGCACGTCCCTTCCGGCTTCCGCGGCAGGTTGCGTCATGAACCTTCTCGATCTCTCGGTCGTCAACGAATACGGCTCGGTCTTCCTGCAAGGTCTCGCTGTGACGACGTTTCTCACCCTCGTCGTCATCCTTCTGGCAGGCGTGCTCGCTGTCCCGCTGGCGCTCGCGCGGATGTCCGCGCGGCGCTGGATCCGCTGGCCGGCGGATTTCTATGTCGAGTTCATCCGGGCGACGCCGCTGATCCTGCAGCTCATCTACATCTATTACGTGCTGCCCAGCGCCGGCATCCGGCTAGAGCCCGTGACAGCGGCAATCATCGGCCTCACGGTGAACTACTCCGCCTTCATGAGCGAGGTTTATCGCTCGGGCATCCAGGCGGTGCCGAAAAGCCAGTATGAGGCGGCCCAGAGCCTGGGGCTCAGCCCCACCATCACCTTCGTCAAGATCATCTTCCCGCAAGCCTTCCGCACGGTTCTGCCGGCACTCGGCAACTATCTCATCGCCCTGTTCAAGGATACGGCGCTGGCGTCGGTGGTCACGGTGCAGGAGCTCATGTTCTCCGGGCAGATCGTCGCCGCGCGCAACTACCAGTACTTCACCGTCTACACTGTCACGGCCATCCTCTATTTCTCCGTCGGCTTTCCCGCCGCCCTTCTCGTGCGCCGTCTGGAGCACTGGTCGCGGCGCGGCTGGACGTCGGCTGACCGAAAGTCCTGAGTCATCTCCATGCCCGACATCACCCTGCCAAAAGTGACCATCCGCTCAATCGCCGTCGCCCCGCTGTTCGGCGAAAGCCCGAAGGGCGGCTGGTCGGCTGAGATCAAACCGGAAGACTCCGTCCACGCACTCATCGCCGTGCATACGGAGGAGGGCATCACCGGCCATGGCAGCGTGTTCACCGACGGGCGGCTCGTTCAGGCCGCTGTCGACGTGCTCGAACCGCTCTGGCGCGGCGAGAACGCCCTCGAACCCGAGCGGGTCGCTGAAAAGCTGCATCAGAACAGCTTCTGGATGGGGCGCGGAGGCAGCCTCACCCATGCGATCAGCGGCATCGACATCGCGCTGTGGGACATTCTGGGCAAAAGCCTTGGTCAGCCCGTGGGGAGACTGCTCGGCGGGACCTATCGCGACCGCGTCACGCCCTATTGCTCGCTGTTGATGGAGGAGCCCGAGCGCATGGCCGATGTCATCGGCCCGCATCGCGCGCGCGGCTTCAAGGCCTTCAAGATCGGCTGGGGTCCCTTCGGTCGGCGCGGCAGCGCGAAGCTCGACGAGGCGATCGTGCGGGCCGCCCGCGAGGCGGCGGGACCGGATGCCCAGCTCTTCGTCGACGCGGGGGCCTCCGACGCCTATTGGCCACAGGGGCTGAAATGGGCGCTCACCACCGCGCAGATGCTGCGCGACTATGATGTGGGCTGGTTCGAGGAGCCGCTACGGCCGGATGCGCTGGAAGGGTTCCGCACGCTGCGCCGGGCGAGCCCGGTGCCGATCGCCGGCGGCGAGGTGCTCACCCGCCGTCAGAGTTTCGTTCCCTGGCTGTCCACTGGCGCCCTCGACATCGTGCAGCCGGACGTGACCAAGGTTGGCGGCCTCAGCGAGCAGCGACGCATCGCCTGGCTCGCCGACGATTTCGGCCTGCGCTATGTCGGCCATGGCTGGAACACCGCGCTGGGGCTGGCTGCCGATCTTCAGCTTGCCGCCGCGCTGCCGCACTGCGACCTCGTCGAGTTCATCGGCGGCAGCGCCTATGTCGACGGCATCGTCGCCGAGCCGTTCATTCTGGACGACGAGGGCAAGCTGCATATTCCCGACCGGCCGGGCCTCGGCGTCGGCCTCGATCCCGAGGCGCTGGCGCGATTCACGCACACGCCCGCGTCGCTCTTCGCAGCAGCGTGAGGTTTGCTGCGAGAAGCCCACTGGCCGTTCAGTTGAGCGCCCCGTATCGATATCAAGGGAGAAAGCGACGATGAAGCTTGTCCGTTACGGTCAACCGGGGGCGGAGCGTCCCGCCATCCTCGACGCGCAGGGCGTGCTGCGCGATCTGTCGTCGATCGTCTCCGACATCGCCGGGGCGGCGCTGCTGCCGGAAAATCTCGCGCGCATCCGCGCAGTCGATCCCGCCGTGCTGCCGGCGGTCGAGGGCACGCCGCGCATCGGCGCCTGCGTCGGGCAGGTCGGCAAGTTCGTCTGCGTCGGCCTGAACTACACCGACCACGCC
>QFQD01000015.1 GCA_003241485.1 Ancylobacter novellus | reverse complement strand
AGGCCTCGAAGCGGGCCAGCTGGTCGGTGGCGACCGAGAGCGAGGTCGGGCCGTCGATGGTGATGTGGTTGTCGTCCCACAGCACGATCAGCTTGTTCAACTTCTGGCGCCCGGCGATCTCGATCGCCTCCTCCGAGATGCCTTCCATCAGGCAGCCGTCGCCGCAGATAACATAGGTATGGTGGTCGACGAGATCCGAGCCGAACTGCGCCGCCAGCATGCGTTCGGCGAGCGCGAAGCCGACCGAGTTGGCGAGGCCCTGGCCGAGCGGGCCGGTGGTGGTTTCGATGCCCACCGTGTGGCCGTATTCGGGATGGCCGGGCGTGCGCGAGCCGAGCTGGCGGAAGTTCTTGAGGTCGTCGAGCGTCATCCCCTCATAGCCGGTGAGGTACAGCAGCGAATAGATGAGCATCGAGCCGTGGCCGGCGGAGAGAATGAAGCGGTCGCGATCCGGCCAGTGCGGGTCGGTCGGATCGAACTTCAGCACTTTGCCGAACAGCACGGTGGCGACATCCGCCATGCCCATGGGCATGCCGGGATGGCCCGACTTGGCGGCTTCGACGGCGTCCATGGCCAGCGCGCGGATGGCGTTGGCCATGCGATCATGCTTTTCGCGGTTCGACATGAGGGCTGATGTCTCCGAGGGGAACACGTTGTCCTAGGTGTAGGTGCTCTTGGCGCGCACCTTGCGCGCCGGTTCGGGCTGCGCAAGGCTGTTGGGCCTGCCGCAGTGCGGGATCAGGCCGGCGCGAGTGATAGCACCACGCTGTGACCTGTCAAAGGCGCAGGCGCGCCGGTTTCATCGGCCGTCTTGCTCGGAAAGGTCACCTTTGGTTGACGCTGGCCACGGCGGCAGGCTCAATGTGGCCGGAATCACATGCAAAACGGCACGCGCACCACCCGCCGGCAGGCCCGGCCCGATTTATTCATCCGCGAGGGGAGCGATGACGCCATGAATGCGCCGTCCGGCGACACCTCGGCCCTCCAGACGGCCCTGCGACGCTTCGACAGTGCCGTCGAAGCGCTTGAGGCGGCGATCCAGCGCCGGCTGGAAGTCGAGCGCCAGGAAGCGGCGCTGGCCCAGCAGCTGCACGTCCTCGGTGCCGACCGCTCGCGCCTCGCCGATGCGCTCGACGGCGCGCAGTCCCGCGCCGTCCGGCTGGAAACCACCAATGAAGAGGTATCGCGCCGGCTCGGCAGCGCGATGGAGACGATCCGCGCGGTCCTCGCCGCACAGCAGCGCTGAGAGGCTCCGACATGGCACATGTTACCGTCACGATTGCCGGGCGGGCCTATCGCATGGCCTGCGACGACGGGCAGGAAGCCCATCTCACCCGCCTCGGCGAGGAGGTCGACGCGCGCATCGACCAGCTGCGCGCGGCCTTTGGCGAGATCGGCGACCAGCGGCTCAGCGTGATGGCGGCGATCACCATCGCCGACGAGTTGAGCGAGGCGCGCCGGAAAATTCGTTCGCTCGAACAGGAGGGTGCGGCTGACCGCAGCGCGCGCGACGCCGCCGTGCGCCGCCTCGGCGAGGTCGAGACCGAACTCGCCGGCACCGTCATCAACGCCGCCGATCGGCTGGAGCGGCTGGCGCGCGACCTCGGCCCCAGCCCGTCCGGCGGCGTCGGCATGGGCTGACGACGCGGCCCTGCCGGGTACCTGCCGACTTGACGGCGCGGGCCGGCAGGGGCACAGGTGCAGGCTTTCCCGCCGCACGCCCTTCACGTCTTCGTCGAGACCTTTCCCATGATCCGTTCTCCCCTCATGACCGTCATGGTCCAGGCCGCCCGCAAGGCCGGCCGCTCCCTCGTCCGCGATTTCGGCGAGGTCGAGAACCTGCAGGTCTCGCTGAAGGGTCCGGCGAACTTCGTTTCCAACGCCGACCGCAAGGCCGAGAAGATCCTGCACGAGGAACTCGCCAAGGCGCGCCCCGGCTTCGGCTTCATCATGGAAGAGAGCGGCGAGATCGACGGCACCGACGAGAGCCATCGCTGGATCATCGACCCGCTCGACGGCACCACCAATTTCCTGCACGGCATCCCGCTCTTCGCCATCTCCATCGGCCTGGTGCGTGACGGCGTGCCGATCGCCGGGCTGATCTTCAACCCGGTGACCGACGAGCTGTTCGTCGCGGAGAAGGGCGCCGGCGCCTTCATGAACGATCGCCGCATCCGCGTCGCGGCCCGCCGCAGCCTCGCCGACAGCGTGATCTCGTGCGGCGTGCCGCATATGGGACGGGGCGATCTCGGCCAGTTCGGCCGGGAATATCTCGCCATCGCGCCGAAGGTTTCCGGCCTGCGCCGCACTGGCGCGGCCGCGCTCGACCTCGCCTGGGTCGCCGCCGGCCGCTTCGACGCCTTCTGGGAGCGTGGTTTGAGCCCCTGGGACATCGCGGCCGGCATCGTGCTGGTGCGCGAGGCGGGCGGCTATGTCAGCGACCTCGACGACGGCGACAAGATGCTCGCCAAGGGCGACATCATCGTCGGTAACGAGGTAATCCGCCGCGATCTGCTGACGGTCCTGCGCAAGGCCTAGCGCGGCCTTAAGATTAGGCCCCGCCGAAGGTTTCATTTCCCCCCGTCTGTGGCATAGTCCCGCGCAGGGCGGCTCGCTGCGTCGCGAGAAACCGCCATCTCATCGAGACGGCTTGGGGCATGGACGCGTCGGATCCTTTTCATAAACTCTCATCCCCGCGCATCTTTCTGGTGCGGATGTTTGTCTTCCTTCTGCTCGGTATCGCGCTCGCTTCGGTGCTGCATGAACAGATCTGGCGCGCCTTTCTCAATAATCCCGGCCTGAACGGCGTCATCTTCGGCGTGCTGCTGATCGGCACCATCTTCGCCTTCCGCCAGGTGGTGCGGCTGCTGCCGGAGGTGGAGTGGGTCAACAGCTTCCGGGTGGCCGATCCGGGCCTCGAAGTCCGCCGGACGCCGCGCCTGCTGGCGCCGATGGCCTCTCTGCTGGGCGATCGCGTCGGGCGGATGTCGATCTCGCAGGCGACGATGCGGGGCATCCTCGAATCGATCGGCACCCGCCTCGACGAGGCGCGCGACCTGCTGCGCTATCTCACCGGCCTGCTCATCTTCCTCGGCCTGCTCGGCACCTTCTGGGGCCTGCTCGACACGGTGTCCTCCATTGCCGGGGTGATCGGCGCGCTCGATGTCGGCCCGGAATCCGCGTCCGTTCTGGAGACCATGAAGACCGGCCTTGCCGCGCCGCTGGGCGGCATGGGCATCGCGTTCTCGTCCTCGCTGTTCGGCCTCGCCGGCTCGCTGGTGCTCGGCTTCCTCGATCTGCAGGCGGGCCAGGCGCAGAACCGCTTCTACACCGACCTGGAGGACTGGCTCTCCACCACGGTGGAAGACCTCAGCCATGAAGCGCAGCAGCGTCCGCGCCCCGTACCCGTGCCGCCGACCCATCCGGCTGCGGCCGCGCCGGCCGCCGTCGTGGGTTCGGTCGGGTTGCTGCCGCCGCCGGACCTCGCCCAGCTGACCGAGGCGGTCAGCCGGCTCGACCGCACCATGACGGAAGCCGGCTCGCAGCGCGTGACCACCGCCATGGCGCATCTGGCCGAGAGCCTGCAGGGCCTCGTGCAGCATATGCGCGGCGAGCAGCAGATGGTGCGTGACTGGGTGGAGGCGCAGGCCGAGCAGCAGAAGGACATCAAGAAGCTGCTTGAGCGCATCGCCGCCCAGGGAGCGGCGCAAGGGGCCGCGCCGGCGGCCACCCAAGGCGCGGCCTCGACGCCCGCCGACCGCGAGCGTGCGTGATGGCTCTCGGACGCTCGCGCCGCAGTGATCGCCATATCGACTACTGGCCCGGCTTCGTCGACGCGCTGTCGACCTTGCTGCTGGTCTTCGTGTTCCTGCTGTCGGTCTTCGTCCTCGCGCAGTTCGTGCTGACGCAGGAAATCGGCAACAAGGACGACGCCATGTCGCGCCTGCAGGCGCAGATCCGCGAACTGACGGACCTGCTCGCCCTTGAGCGCGCCAGCGAGGCGGAATCGGAGAGCCAGATCGGCTCGCTGCGCGCCAGCCTGCTGGCCATGGAGCAGGAGCGCAACGTGCTGCGCGAGGCGGCCATCGCCACCGCCTCGCCGGACGAGATCGCCGAGGCCGAGCGCCGCGCCACGGCGCTGGCCCGCCAGCTCGGCAATGAGCAGGACGCCGCGGCGCAGGCGGCCGCGCAGATCGCCATCCTCAACCAGCAGATCGCCGCGCTGCGCCGCCAGATCGCGGCGCTGGAAGAGGCGCTCAACATATCCGACCAGAAGGACAAGGAGAGCCAGTCGCGCCTTGCCGATCTCGGGCGCCGGCTGAATGTGGCGCTCGCCCAGCGCGTGCAGGAGCTGACACGCTACCGCTCCGAATTCTTCGGCCGGCTCAGCGCGATTCTCGGCAACCGGCCGGGCATCCGGCAGGTGGGCGACCGCTTCGTGTTCCAGTCGGAGATCTTCTTCGACCGCGCCTCCTCCGATCTGCGGCCCGAGGCGCGCCCCGCCCTCGACGAGATCGCCACCGCGATCGCGGCGCTTGAGAAGGAAATTCCGGACGACATCGCCTGGGTGCTGCGCGTCGACGGCCATACCGACGACCGGCCGATCCAGACGCCGCAATTCCCCTCCAACTGGGAACTCTCCGCCGCGCGCTCAATCGCGGTGGTGCAGTATCTCGCGAGCAAGGGCATTTCGCCCCGGCATCTGGTCGCGGCCGGCTTCGGCGAGTACCAGCCGCTGGAGCCGGGCGAGAGCGACGAGGCGCGGGCGCGCAATCGCCGCATCGAGCTGAAGCTGACCGAGAGATGATTGCGCGGCGATGACCCAGCACAAGCCCGCCGAGCTTGAAGGCTTCGGGTGGGGCAGAATGCCCGCCATGGCGGATCTTTGGGTCGAGGCCTGGCAGGAAGCCATGCCGGACATCGACTTCGAGGCGCGGCGCGGCTGGCTCTGCCATCGCGTCGAGACCTTGCTCGAAGAGGGGGCGCTGATCGAGCTGGCGGTCGAGCCCGGCACTGAGGGGCGGCTGCTCGGCTTCGTGTCGGTGCATCCGCCTACCGGTTACGTCGACCAGCTCGTGGTCCATCCCGACCATTGGGGCGAGGGCGTCGCGCTTGCCCTGCTGGACGCGGCGGCGGCGCGCACCCGCCAGCCGCTTTCCCTCGACGTGAACGAGGAAAACCGGCGGGCGGTGCATTTCTACGAGAAGGCCGGCTTCACCATCGCCGCCCATGGCACCAATCCGACCTCCGGCCGTCCCACGCTGCGGATGGAGCGGCGCGGAGGCGGCTGAGACGGGCGCGGGCAGCGCAGGCGCGCTTCAGCCCCCGTTCGTCGCGCCGAACTGCAGCGCGGCGAGGCGGGCATAAAGGCCGCCTTGCGCCACGAGGCTCTGATGCGTGCCTTCCTCCACCACGCGGCCCTGCTCCATGACGAGGATGCGGTCTGCCGAGAGCACGGTGGCGAGGCGGTGGGCGATGACCAGCGTGGTGCGCCCTTCCATCGAACGGTCGAGCGCGCGCTGCACCAGCGTCTCGCTCTCCGCGTCCAGCGCGGAGGTCGCCTCGTCCAGCAGGAGGATGGGCGCACGGCGCAGGATGGCGCGCGCGATGGCGATGCGCTGCCGCTGGCCGCCGGACAGGGTGACGCCCCGCTCGCCGACCGGCGTGTCCCAGCCTTCCGGCAGGCGCGTGACGAACTCGTCGGCCACGGCGAGGCGGCCGGCTTCCTCGACCTCCGCATCGGTGGCGTCGGGCCGGCCGAGGCGGATGTTCTCGCGGATCGAGGTGGCGAACACCGCCACATCCTGCGGCACCAGCGCGATGCGCGCACGCACCGCCTGTGGCGACGCCTTGGCGACATCGACGCCGTCGACTTCCACATGGCCCGAGGTGGGATCGTAGAAGCGCAGCAGCAGCTGGAACAGCGTGCTCTTTCCCGCTCCCGAGGGGCCGACGATGGCGACGCGCTCGCCGGGCTTGATGGCGAAGCTGACGCCGGACAGCACCGGCAGGTCGGGGCGGGTGGGGTAGGCGAATCCGACGTCCGTGAAGCGCACCTCGCCGCGCGGCGCCGGCAGGGCCGCGGGAGCCGCCGGCGACATGACGGCGGGCTTTTCCGCAAGAAGTTCGGCGATGCGCTCGGTGGCGCCGGCGGCCTGCGAAATCTCGCCCCACACCTCACTGAGCTGGCCGAGCCCGCTTGCGGCGAGAACGGCGTAGAGCACGAACTGGCCGAGCGTGCCCGCGCTCATGCTGCCGGCGAGCACGGCATTGGCGCCGGCCCAGAGGATGCCGACGACACTGGCGAACACCAGGAAGATGCCGACGCCGGTGAGCAGGGAGCGCGCCTTGACCGCGTTGCTGGCGGCGTTGAAGGCATGTTCGACCTCGCCGTCGAAGCGGCGCGTCGCGGCGGGTTCGGCGGTGTTGGCCTGCAGGCTGCGAATCGCGCCGATGGCCTCGGCGGCATAGGCGGAGGCTTCCGCCAGTGTGTCCTGCGCCCCGCGCGAGCGCTTGCGTACGCCGCGTCCGGAGCCGATGAGCGCGGCGACGATGACGGGAATCGCGACCAGCAGGATGGCGGAGAGCCACGGGCTGGTGATGACCATCATGATGGTGGCGCCGATGAACAGCACGATGTTGCGCAGCGCGATGGACGCGGAGGCGCCGACCGCGGACTTGATCTGCGTCGTGTCGGCGGTGAGGCGGGAGATCAGCTCGCCCGACTTCGCCCGGTCGTAGAAGGCGCCGTCGAGGGTGAGCAGATGCGCGAAGACCTGCGCGCGCAGGTCCGCGACAATGCGCTCGCCCAGCGTCATGACGAGGTAGTACCGCGCGGCGGAGGCGGTGGCGAGCACGGCGACGACGCCGATCATCACCCCGAAATAGCGGTCGATGAATCCGGCATGCTGCACATCGAAGCCGAAGTCGATCATGCGCCGCACGGCGATCGGCACCACCAGCGTCGCCAGGGCGGCGACGAGCAGGGCCAGCAGCGCCGCGCCCGCCCGGCCGCGGTAGCGGCGGATATGCGGCCACAGGGCCTTGAGCGGGCTGAGTCGCGGGCGGCGCGGAGCCGGCATTTCGAGCTTCGCGGAGGATTGGTGCTGGGCGGCTTGTGTCACAGGCATGTCTCGGTTATAGAGCCGCTCGGATTTCCGGCAGGATCGTTTTGTAGATCGCCGCGTGGTTCCCGCGAGGGGCCGACCGTGCGGCGGCGAGGATGCTACCCATGAAGAGCAACATCCATCCCGACTACCACTTCATCAAGGTGGTGATGACGGACGGCACCGAGTACACGACCCGGACGACTTGGGGCAAGGAGGGCGACGTCCTCCAGCTCGATATCGATTCGAAGGTTCACCCGGCCTGGACCGGCGGCACCGGGCAGCTGCTCGACCGCGCGGGCCGCGTGTCGAAGTTCCAGAAGAAGTTCGCGGGCTTCCTCAAGGCCTGATGCCGGGCGGGTTTGCGCCCGCCTGCTGGTCTTGGTCGATGGCGGGTTTTGCCCGCCGCCGACGGAAGCGACGTTTCGAGACCCTCGCCTGGGGCGCGTGCCCTGCGCGAGGGTTTTCGTTTGCGCGGGTTCGCGCTGAAGGGCGCGGCGATTTGCCCTGCGGGCCTCGAAGCGCGGGGCCTCAGTGGCGCTCGAAAGCCGAGCGCAGGCGGCCGATCTGTCCCGCCACGGCATTGGCCGGCTCGTGCGTCGGGGTGTCGAGGGCGGCGTCAAGCTGGCCGATCAGCCGCTGGAGTTGATAGCTGCGGTGGATAAGTGCCACCAGCGGAGCCGGCAGCAGCTCTTCCTGCTCTTCATCGGGGGCGGGCCCCTGAAGGTCGATGCGCCCGCGTTCGCGCAGGGCGGTTTCGACCGACATCTCCCCTTCAACGACGGCGCGCTGCAGCAGCAGCCATGAGGCGAGCTGCATCAGCCGCGTCGACAGGCGCATGCTCTGCTGGGCATAGGCGGCGAGCGCGGGACGCGACAGCGCATGGCTGTCATTGCGGCCCTCGCCGTCGAGATAGGCGGCGGTCTCGTCCACCAGCTCCATCCCCTCGCGGAACAGCTCCGCGAAGACCTGCGACGCGATGCGGCGCTCGGCGAGATTGATCGGACGGTCGTCCCGCCGGTCCTCGCGAGGGCCGCCCTTGCCGCCATTGCCTTTGCCCGAAGATCCCATCGTCCCGATCCGGTGCGCGATTCGCTCAATCCCGATGTTCTCCCTCGCGAGCCTGACGGCCGGCTGCAAGGGCGAACATGCCTCGGTGGCGGATTGGCAGTGGATGATGGCGGGGGAGGGGCGAAGTGCCCGCCGCATGAAAAAAGAGCCGCCCGAGGGGCGGCTCAAAAGTGATAGACAGGGATGCGTCAAACAGAGTGGACAGGGCCACTCACGGTCAAATCGACCATCACCAGTAATGATCTGGAAAGCTTAACGCCCGGTTAAATCCGGCCTGCCTGCTAACGCTTGAAGAAATTCTCCGCCGCGACACGCGAGGCGCGCTTGGCCGCCAGCGCCCCACGCAACCGCTCGATCTCGGCGCCGAGAACTTCGATGCGCTCCTCGATCTCCCCCTCGGACAAGGTGGAGATGTCGCCGCCCACATCATGGCCGGGCGGCTTTCTGGCCGGTGCGGCGCCGAAGGGATCTTCGTCGATGGCCATGGGCGGTTCCTCCATTTCCGATCAGGTGCACGCGTGAGCGGCAAGTGGCTGCTCATGCTTGTCAATCTAGGTCGCCCCCGTGGCGGTTGCCAGTGCGGGCGCCATGACCTACGTAGCAACCAGACGTCCGAAGGAAGAGGAAACGCCCGTGACCGACCTGCCCGCGCGCATGACTGCCATCGGCCTGCCGACCCCCGGCGGCCCGGAAGCCCTGGTACCCGAGCAGCGCCCGGTGCCCACGCCCGGCGCGGGCGAAATCCTCGTCAAGGTCGCGGCGGCCGGCGTCAATCGCCCGGATGTGATGCAGCGCAAGGGCCTCTACCCGCCGCCGCCCGGCGCCTCAGATATTCCGGGCCTCGAAATCGCCGGCGAGGTGGTCGCGCTGGGTGAGGGCGTCACCGGCTGGAAGCTCGGCGACAAAGCCTGCGCGCTGGTCTCGGGCGGGGGCTACGCGCAGTACTGCCTGGCGGATGCCGGTGCGGCGCTGCCGGTGCCGGCTGGGCTTTCGCTGGTCGAGGCGGCGGCGCTGCCGGAAACCTTCTTCACCGTGTGGACCAATGTGTTCGACCTCGCCGGGCTGAAGGCTGGCGAGAGCTTCCTCGTGCATGGCGGCACCTCGGGCATCGGGACGACGGCGATCCAGCTGGCCAAGGCCTTCGGCGCCACCGTCTTCGCCACCGCCGGCAGCGCGGAGAAGTGCAAGGTGTGCCTCGAACTCGGCGCCGACTACGCCATCGACTACAAGACCGAGGATTTCGTCGCGGTCATCAAGGAGAAGACCGGCGGCAAGGGGGTGAACGTCATCCTCGACATGGTCGGCGGTTCCTACATCGCCCGCAATTACGAGGCGGCCGCGCCGCTCGGCCGCATCGTCCAGATCGCCTTCATGGAAGGCTCCAAGGTGCAGATCGACTATATGCGGCTCATGCTGAAGCGCCTGTCGCATATGGGCTCCACCCTGCGCTCGCGTCCGAAGGCGGAGAAGGCGACTATTGCCGCCTCGCTGCGCGAAAAGGCGTGGCCGCTGATCGAGGCCGGCAAGGTGAAGCCGGTGCTCGACCAGATCTTCCCGCTTGAGCAGGCCAGCGCCGCCCATGCCCGCATGGAAACCAGCGCGCATATCGGCAAGATCATGCTGCAGGTGGACTGAGGGCACCCGCCAACCGGGCGTCACGCGGAAAGCTGTTCACCTTGCGCGTGACACCTCTGGCAATTCGGCACGCGTCGTCCTAGATTTGTCATGCGGGGCTGTGAGGTTCGTCAGGAGAACATATTCCCCGGGGCCTTATCGATCTCAAAGGGAGCTGTCCCTGACCTTGCCCCTGGGCTCGGACACACGGCGCCCACCTACGTTGTAGGTTCCCGGGATCGATCCTCCAACGGCCATCGCGGCTCCGCACTCATCATCATGCCCCAGACCTCCGAACGCGCCTCCGAGAAAGCCAGCCTCCGCTCCCTCGCCCTTGCGCGACGGGCGACGCTCGACGCTGTGGCGCGCGGGCAGGCAGCCGAGGCCGCCGCCCTCCATGCGCTGAAATGGCTGGGCGAAGTCGGCGGCGAGGTGGTTTCCGTCTTCGCGCCGATCGGCTCGGAAATCTCCACCACACCGCTGGTGCGCCTGCTGCGCGCCGCCGGCGCCAGGGTCGCGCTGCCGGTCGTCGTCGACAGCGGCAAGCCGTTGATCTTCCGGCTGTGGGAGCCGGGCGAGGAACTGGTGCCTTCCGCCGGGCCCGGAAGCATAAGGATACCCGCGCCGCCCGAGACGGCGCCGGCCGTGGTGCCGGACGTGCTGGTCGTGCCGCTGGCGGCGTTCGATGCGCGCGGCAACCGGCTCGGTTACGGCGCCGGCTTCTACGACCGCACGCTGTCGCTGCTGCGTGGAGCCAAGCGCGTGGAGGCCATCGGCTACGCCTTCGCCGTGCAGGAACTGCCCGCTGTCCCCACCGACCCCCATGACGAGCGGCTTGACGCCATTGCCACCGATGCCGGTATCGTGCGGCCGGTGGAGGAGTAATCGATGCGGCTGCTGTTTCTCGGGGATGTGGTCGGCCGGCCCGGCCGGAACATCGTGCTGGAGCATCTGCCGCGCCTGAGGCGCGAATGGGCGCTCGATTTCGTCGTGGTGAATGGCGAGAACGCCGCCGGCGGCTTCGGCATCACCGAGGCGATCTATGACGAGTTCCTGGAGGCGGGAGCCGATGCGGTGACGCTCGGCAACCATGCCTTCGACCAGCGCGAGGCGCTGGTGTTCATCGAGCGCGCCCCGCGCCTCGTGCGTCCCGCCAACTACCCGCCCGGCACGCCGGGCCGCGGCGCGGCGCTGGTCGACGCGCAGAACGGCGCGCGGGTGCTGGTGGTCAACATGATGGGCCGCGCCTTCATGGACCCGATGGACGATCCCTTCGCGGCGATCGACCGCGAACTTGACGCCGGCCCGCTGGGTCTGGTCTCCGATGCGGTGATCGTCGATTTCCACGCCGAGACCACCAGCGAGAAACAGGCTTTCGGCCATTGGTGCGACGGGCGGGCCAGCCTCGTCATCGGCACACACACCCATGTGCCCACGGCCGACCACCGCATCCTTCCCGGCGGCACCGCCTACATGACCGATGTCGGCATGTGCGGCTGCTATGACGGGGTGATCGGCATGGACAAGGAAGAGCCGCTGCGCCGCTTCACCCGCAAGATCGGCTCCTCGCGCTTCGAGCCGGCGGCGGGGCCGGGCACGCTGTCGGGCCTGGCGGTGGAGACCGACGGTGCCGGGCGCGCGGTGCGTGTTGCCCCGGTGCGGCTCGGCGGGGCGCTGGAACAGGTGGTGCCCGGCTTCTGGTAGGCCACGCACCGCTTTACGCGCGCATGCCCTCTCGCCTATAAGCCGCGCACCCAATCTTCAGAATTGAGATGCCGCGCGGCACCGTTCGCCGGCACGACGTGGAGGCGGCCATGGCCGGGCATTCGCAGTTCAAGAACATCATGCACCGCAAGGGCAAGCAGGACGCGGTGCGTTCCAAGCTGTTCTCCAAGCTGGCGCGCGAAATCACCGTGGCCGCCAAGCTCGGCATGCCCGACCCCAACATGAACCCGCGCCTGCGCGCCGCCATTCTCGCGGCCCGCGCGGAGAACATGCCCAAGGACAATATCGACCGCGCGGTGAAGAAGGCCTCGGGCGGCGATGCGGAGAACTATGACGAGATCCGCTATGAGGGTTACGGCCCCGGCGGCGTCGCCGTCATCGTCGAGGCGCTGACCGACAACCGCAACCGCACCGCCTCGGAAGTGCGCTCCTACTTCACCAAGTCCGGCGGGTCGCTGGCCGAGACCGGCGCGGTGTCGTTCATGTTCGACCGCATCGGCACCGTTGAGTTCGATGCCGGCAAGGCCTCGGCCGACGACATGCTGGAAGCCGCCATCGATGCCGGCGCGGACGATGTCACCTCCGACGAGAACGGCCACGAGGTCACCACTTCCATCGAGAACCTGCACGAGGTTGCCCGCGCGCTGGAAGCCAAGTTCGGCGAGCCGCGCAAGTCGGGCCTGGTGTGGCGGCCGCAGAACACGATCGCGGTCGATGACGAGGTTGCCGAGAAGCTGGTCCGCCTTGTCGACACGCTGAACGACAATGACGACGTGCAGAACGTCTACGCCAATTTCGAGCTGTCCGACGCCTTCATGGCCAAGATGGGCGACTGAGGGCGGCCCAGCCCACTTCAGTCTCTTCGCCAATTCAGTCTCTTGCCCAATTCAGTCTCTTCCCAATGCCCGGCCCGTGCGCCGGGCATTGCCGTTTTCAGCGCCCGAGCAGCGTGTCGAACAGCGGCAGGCTGAGCAGGGCCGCCGTGGCGATCACCCAATAGGCGGCCACGCGGTAGGTGCGGTCCGAGGCCCCGCGAAAGGCGCGCGCTCCGGCATAGAGCCCCAACGCATAGGCCGGCCCGAGCACCAGGCTCAGCTGGCCGACCTCGGCGGTGAACATGCCGCTTGCCGCGTAGGAGATGGCGCTCGCCAGCGTCGCCAGCGCGAAGAAGCCGAACAGATTGGCCCGCACCAGCACCGATGGCTGGCCGCTGCCGAGCCAGTAGGCCACCACGGCCGGCCCCGACATCTGTGCCGCGCCGCCGCAGAAGCCGGCAACAGCACCGACGCCGAGCGTGGCCGGCAGGCTGTGCCGGCCGGTATGGCGCCAGCCCGACACCAGCAACAGGAGAAGGCCGAGGCCGAGCGACGCCAGTCCCCAGCGCAGCACCAGCGGGTCGGTGTGCTGCAGCACCCATACGCCCGCCGGGACCGTCACGACCGCACCGACCGCGAGCGGCGCCACCTCCCGCCAGATGCAGGCCCGCAGCGCGGGCAGCAGGAAGGGCAGGGTCATCAGGGTGTCGACCACCAGCAGGGTCGGCGCCGCGACTTTCGGCCCGAACAGCGCGCTGATCAGCGGCACGAAAATGAGCGCGCCGCCGAAGCCGGAAAAGCCGCGGGTGACGCCGGCGATGAGGGCGGTGCAGATGGCCCAGATCACGGCCAGGTCGAGTGACATCGGAGGTTCCCGGGCGCCTGCCAAAGCCACAAGGCCGGCGGCGTGTGTGCGCTCTAGACCGACCGCCCGGCGCGGTCAACGCGAGGGATCCATCGGGTTTGGTGAACGTGCTCATTGGCAAAACGCGTTTGCATGCCAGGCGCGGTCGCACCAGATTGGCGGCAACTGAGCTGCCGGGCGGAGCTTTCCCGCTGCAGCGTTTCACCTTTTGCCGCTGCGGCGGCTGGAAAAGCAGATGTCCGACTGTCTCACTCCCGCCGCGGCCGGTGCCGCGGCCGACAAGGCCGTTGCCGATCGACTGATCGGTATTGGCTGCGCCCTGCTTGCCATCTCGATCTGGGGAGCGTGGATCGTGTCCACGCGCCATGCCGTGCACGGCCATCTGCCGCCGGCCACGGTCGGCTGGCTGCGCTTCATCGTGCCGGCGACGGTGCTTGCTCCGGCCTGGATCAAGGTCGGGTTCTGGCCGCGCCGGGAGAATCTGTGGCCCTTCCTCGCCTGCTTCTTCGGCGCCGGCGGCTTCTTCTTCCTTGTCGTCGCCAATGCCATGCGCTTCGTGCCGGCGGCGGATGTCGGGCCGTTGCTGCCCGGCACCATGCCGTTGATCGTGGCGATGATCTCGGTGTTCGTCCTGAAGGAACGGTTGGGCATCGCCCGCGCCCTCGGCTTCGGGTGCATCGCGCTCGGCGTTGTGACGCTGGGCGGGCGCGGCGTGCTTTTTCCCGAGGATGGCGCATGGCGCGGCCATCTGCTGCTGCTGTGTGGCGCGGCGATGTGGGCCAGCTATACGCTCGCCTTCCGCCGTACCGGCATGCGGGCGACCGAGACGGTCGGCCTGATCGGGCTGTGGTCCACCATCATCCTGACGCCATTGGGACTGCCGGGCGTGATCGACGCGGTTTCCGCCGGCTACGGCCGCGAGGTGCTGATCCAGCTTGTTGTGCAGGGGCTGCTGTCGGGCGTGGTGGCGCTGGTCGCCTTCGGTATCGCCATCGAGCGGCTCGGCTCCTCGCGGGCTGCCGCCTTTACAGGGCTGGTGCCGGCGCTGGCCGCGCTCATTGCCGTGCCGGTGCTGGGCGAGCATCCCGACATGGCGGCGATGATCGGCGTGGTGGCGACCGGCTTCGGCGTGGCGCTGGCGAGCGGGGCGTTCAACCGCGTGCGGTAGTGCCGTGCGAAGTCGTGGCTCGGGGCGGTGCTGCGGCGCGGGAATTCCGCCTTAACGCCGCCTTCACCATGTTCCCGCTCCGTGACGACGGCGGGGCGGCGTCGTGCGTTGCGCACTAGGCGTTCGTCCTTTGTTCGGCTACGCCCTAGGACATGGCCTCCGCTCCGATTCGCATTCTCGGGCTCGATCCCGGCCTCCGCCGCACCGGCTGGGGGGTGATCGAGGCCATGGGTACCAAGCTGTCCTTCATCGCCTGCGGCACGGTGATGCCGCCGGAGAACGAGGCGCTGGCGGTGCGCCTCGCGGTCCTGCACGATGAGCTGGCCCGCGTGCTGCGCGCGCATGAGCCGGACGAGGCGGCGGTGGAAGAGACCTTCGTCAACATGAACCCGGCCTCGACGCTGAAGCTCGGCCAGGCGCGCGGCGTGGTGATGCTGACGCCGGCGCTGGCGGGAGTGCCGGTCTCCGAATATGCGGCGCTGCTGGTCAAGAAGACCGTGGTCGGCGCCGGCCGGGCCGAGAAGGGCCAGATCCGCATGATGATGAAGGTGCTGCTGCCGCAGGCCGACTTCACCACCGATGATGCGGCGGACGCGCTTGCGGTCGCCGTCACCCACGCCCAGCATAGGGGCATGGCGGCGCTCAAGGCACGGGTGGCAGCGCAGTGATCGGTAAACTCAAGGGCCTCGTCGACAGCTATGGCGACGACCATGTGATCCTCGACGTGCAGGGCGTCGGCTATCTCGTGCACTGTTCCGCCCGCACGCTGCAGGCGCTGCCGAAGGCCGGCGAGGCGGCGACGCTGTTCATCGAGACCTTTGTGCGCGAGGACATGATCCGCCTCTACGGCTTCACCTCGCCGGCGGAGAAGTCCTGGTTCCTGCTGCTCCAGAACGTGCAGGGCGTCGGCGCCAAGGTGGCGCTGAACGTGCTCTCCACCCTCTCGCCCTCCGAACTCGCCAATGCGGTGGCGCTGGGCGACAAGGCGATGGTGGCGCGGGCCAACGGCGTCGGGCCGAAGGTCGCCGCGCGCATCGTCACCGAACTGAAGGACAAGGCGCCGGCCTTCGGCAGTGTCGATCCGGCGGTGGCGGGGCTGACGGCCGCGCTCGACGAGAAGTCGGCGCCTGCGCCGGTCGCCGATGCGGTGTCCGCGCTGGTCAATCTTGGCTATGCGCAGATCCAGGCCAATGCGGCGGTGGCGGCGGCGCTGCGCGAGGCGGGGGAGGGGGCGGACACGGCCCGGCTCATCCGGCTCGGGCTGAAGGAGCTGGCGCGATGATGCTTCGCTTCACCACCGCGCGGGCCAAGGGCGATGCCCAGCCCTGGCCGTGGCCCGCGCGCATCCCGGCGATGATCTTCGCCTATGGCGGGGCGATCCTCGCCGTGCTCACCACCGAGCGGCTGATGCACAGCGCCACCTCGGCGAGCTATGCCGCCATCGCGGTGGTGCCGGGCGGTCTCGTGGCCGGCATCTGCGCCTTCGCGCTGTCCTTCCGGCCGCGCTCCCGACTTTTCGTGCTGGCCGCCGTCGTGGTGGTGGCGCTCCTGCCGCTCGGCGTCATCGCACTGTCCTATGATTTTCGCGAGTATCGCGCGCTGTTCGAGCAGCGCGCGCTGCTGCTGGCGCCCATCCTCGCGGCGGCGATGGCGCTCGTCACCAGCGTGCTGATTGCCGGCGGCGTCTTTCCCGCGCGTGAGCGGGGGCCGGCGCGATGAGCACCAAGCGCCTCGTCACCCCGGACAAGCGCGAGGAAGACCTCACCGAGGCCTCGCTGCGCCCGCAGAACCTTGCCGAATTCGTCGGGCAGGAGCAGGCGCGCGCCAATCTCGACGTGTTCATCCGTGCGGCGAAGACGCGCGGCGAGGCGCTCGACCATGTGCTGTTCGTCGGCCCGCCGGGGCTGGGCAAGACCACGCTGGCGCAGATCGTGGCGCGCGAACTGGGCGTCGGCTTCCGCTCCACCTCCGGCCCGGTCATCGCCAAGGCGGGCGACCTCGCGGCGCTGCTGACCAATCTCGAAGAACGCGACGTGCTGTTCATCGACGAGATCCACCGCCTCAACCCGGCGGTGGAGGAGATCCTTTATCCCGCCATGGAGGATTACGAGCTGGACCTCATCATCGGCGAGGGGCCGGCGGCGCGCTCGGTGAAGATCCAGCTGTCCAAGTTCACGCTTGTGGGAGCGACCACGCGCTCGGGGCTGCTGACCACGCCGCTGCGCGACCGCTTCGGCATTCCGATCCGGCTGAATTTCTACACCGTCGACGAACTCGAACTGGTGGTCACGCGCGGCGCGCGGGTGCTCAACATTCCCATCTCCAAGGACGGCGCGCGCGAGATTGCCCGCCGGGCGCGTGGCACGCCGCGCATCGCCGGCCGGCTGCTGCGCCGGGTGCGCGACTTCGCGCTGGTGGGCGGGCGCGACATCATCGACCGCGCTGCCGCCGACCATGCGCTCTCGCATCTGGAGGTCGACGGCCTCGGCCTCGACCAGATGGACCGGCGCTATCTCTCGGTCATCGCCATGAATTATGGCGGCGGGCCGGTGGGCGTCGAGACCATCGCCGCCGCGCTGTCGGAGCCGCGCGACGCGATCGAGGAGATCATCGAGCCCTATCTGGTGCAGCAGGGCTTCCTGCAGCGCACCCCGCGCGGGCGCGTGCTGACCGCCCATGCCTTCAAGCATATGGGGCTCGCCGTGCCCTCCAGCACCAACCAGATCCCGCTCTTCGATGAAGGCGACTGAGGGAACGGGTGCATCGTCGTCATCGACGGCGGCGCGGCCGTGATGTAAGCCCCTTTCACATGAGCTGGACGAAGAACGGCGGCGAGTCCCGCGGCTACCATCATGGCAACCTGCGGGAAGCCCTGATGAAGGCTGCGCTGGAGCTGATCGCGGAGAAGGGCACGGCGGGGGCCACCTTCGCCGAGGCGGCGCGCCGCGCTGGGGTGAGCCCGGCCGCGCCCTATCGCCATTTTCGCGATCGCGATGAACTGATCGCCGCCGTTGCGGCGGAAGGCTTCGAGCGTTTCGCCAAGGCGATGCAGGCGAGCTGGAACGAGGGGCGCCCGACGCCCGTGGAGGCCTTCGAGCGCGTGGGCCGGGCCTATCTGGACTTCGCGCGCCAAAATCCGGCCGAGTACATCGCCATGTTCGAATCCGGGCTGTCGGCGGAGGCCCACCCCGCGCTTGACCAGGCCGGGCAGCGTGCCTTCGGCGTGCTGCGCGAGGCGGCGGATGTGCTGGTCGCCACCATGCCTGCGCAGGGACGCCCGCCGGCGCTGATGGTGGCACTGCACACCTGGGCGCTGGCGCACGGTGTCGCCTCGCTGTTCGCCCGCTCGGACGGTTCGCGCCGCAAGCTGCCAATGCCGCCGGAAGACCTGCTTGAGGCCGCATTTCTGGTCTATCTCAAGGGTCTCGGCGCGCCTGCCAACTGAATGGCGCGCAGCCGGCCCCGGTCGGCAGTCGCCCACGCTACCAAATTCAATCGGGCATTCTTGACAAGCAGCCCGGCCCTACCTACCTATGTAAATGTGATTAACATTAACCCAGGGACGGATGTCATGGAGCTCGCTCAAAAGCTCGACAGTTATGGCAAACCCGCCTGGATCGCACTCACGGTCCTCGGCTTCATGGCCTGGTGGCCCCTGGGCTTGGCGGTCCTGGCGTTCAGCATAGGGAGTGGACGTATGTTCTGTGGCGGCAAGCGCGGTTTCGGCCGCTGGCAGGAAGAAGGCACCGAAGCGGTTCGCAACGCGTTCGGCGGCCGCTTCCGCGGGTTCCCCTCCAGCGGGAACCGCGCGTTCGATGAGTATCGCGAAGAGACGCTGCGCCGTCTCGAAGACGAGCAGAAGGAGTTCAAGGGCTTCCTCGATCGTCTGCGTCAGGCCAAGGACAAGGCCGAATTCGACCAGTTCATGGCCGACCGCCGCAACCGCCCGGCCGCGCCCTCCGCGCCGACCGACCAGCCGCAGGGCTGGGGAAACCAGACCTGACCGGCCTCAACGCCCCCTGAGGCCCAGGCAGACCGCGCCCCTCTCCCCTGAGGGGCGCGGTTTCTTTTTTGCGGGGCGGCCGCGTTGCCGGCGCGGATCCGCTCATGTTGCGTTGCAATCGCAATGCGGCGTGCTCTATGACGAGGTCATGAGCGAGCGCCCCGAACCCTTTACCCCTGAAGCCCTGAAGTCCGATCCCTATCTGCACCTCGCCGGCCGGCTGGTGCCGGGCGGCCATCGGCTGCCCGTGCGGGTGTATTACGAGGACACGGATTTCTCCGGCATCGTCTACCACGCCAACTATCTCAAGTTCATGGAGCGGGCGCGCTCGGACCATCTGCGCCTGATCGGGGTGGTGCAGGGCGATCTGTTCGGCGAGGCGCTGGCCGAGGCACCGGGCTTCGCCTTCGTCGTGCGCTCGATGGAACTGCAGTTCGTGCGGCCGGCGCGCATCGACGATGTGCTGGAGATTCACACCAGCCCGGTTGAGGTCGCCGGCGCGTCCATCACCCTTCAACAGAAGGTGATGCGCGGTGGCGAACTGCTGGTCGAGGGCAAGGTGAAGGTGGCCTTCGTCTCGCAGGGCCGCGCCCGGCGGATTCCCGATGCGCTGCGCACGGCGATGAAGGCGGCGCTGGAGCATGCCGCGCCGGAATAGGCGAATGTCGTTTTCGCGTCACAGAGCTGTTGCGCTGCGGCAACGCTAACCCGGCATTAACCCTATCAATCGTTTAATCCGCGTCGCGCAAGCCTTTGCGCGCCCTAGTTTCGGCGGATTCCCCGTCGAACAGGGGCGTCGGGTACGGCGGGTGATCCGGCTGACGCCGACTCGCCGCGCCGGAATGCCGGTTTTGCTCAGGACCGGTTTTGCCCAGAGGCGTTGTGCGTCGTGCGTTCCGGTCGTCCGTCCGGACGTTGGCCGGTTTTTGGTGTTGAGGTTAGAGATCACATGAATCCTGCGGATGTGGCGCAGACGGCCATGGCAGCCCCGGCGGCGGACATGTCCCTCATGGGGTTGTTCCTCCAGGCGAGCTGGATCGTGAAGCTCGTCATGGCGGGGCTGATCATGGCCTCCATCTGGGTCTGGGCGATCGCCATCGACAAGATCCTCCTGTTCGGCCGCATGAAGCGGCAGATGGACCGGTTCGAGGCGACGTTCTGGTCCGGCCAGAGCCTGGAAGAGCTGTATCGCTCGCTGTCCTCGCGGCCCAATCACGCCATGGCGGCGATCTTCGTGGCGGCGATGCGCGAATGGAAGCGCTCCTATGAGGGGGGCGCCCGCTCGCTTGGTGGGCTTACCCAGCGGCTCGACAAGGTGATGGACGTCACCATCGCGCGCGAGGTGGAGCGGCTCGAAAGGGGCCTGCTGGTTCTGGCGACCGTCGGTTCCGCCGGCCCGTTCATCGGCCTGTTCGGCACGGTGATCGGCATCATGACGTCGTTCCAGTCGATCGCCGCATCGAAGAACACCAGCCTCGCCGTTGTGGCGCCCGGTATTGCCGAAGCCCTGCTCGCGACCGCAATTGGCCTTGCCGCCGCCATCCCGGCGACGATGTTCTACAATAGGTTCGTCTCGCAGGTGAGCAAGCAGGCGCTGCGGCTCGAAGGGTTCGCGGACGAGTTCTCGGCGATCCTGTCGCGGCAGATCGACGAGCGAGGCTGACACTCATGGGGATGTCGTCTGGAGGCGGAGGCGGCTGGCAGTCGCGGCGTTCGCGTCGTCGCGGCGGCGGGTCCGTCATGGCCGAAATCAACGTCACACCGATGGTCGACGTGATGCTGGTGCTGCTCATCATCTTCATGGTGGCAGCGCCCATGCTCACGGTCGGCGTGCCGCTCGACCTGCCGCAGACGCAGGCGCAGGCCGTATCGCAGGATCACCAGCCGCTGGTGATCTCCATCAATAATCAGGGCCAGGTGTTCATCCAGGACACCGAGATCCCCATGGCGGAAATCGTGCCGAAGCTGCAGGCGATCGCCAAGGCCGGCTATGAGGAACGCATCTTCGTGCGCGGCGACAAGACCGTCGATTACGGTACCGTCATGCAGGTGATGGGTCGGCTGTCCGGCGCCGGCTTCAAGCGCGTCGCCCTGGTGTCCGAAGTCGAGCAGGGGAACTGAGCGGTCATGCGCGCGGGTCTCGTCTCTTCAGCGGTCCTTCACGCCGGAATCCTGGGATTCATGGTGGTGTCCTTCTCGTCGGCTGCTCCGTTTGAGCCGATGCAGGAGTCGATGCCGATCGACATCATTTCCGATGCCGAGATGAGCCAGATGATGGCGGGCAAGAAGGATGCACCGAAGGCCGAGGCGCCCAAGCCCGTGGTCGAGAAGGTGGCGCCCACGCCCAAGCCGCCGGAGAATCTCGAAACCAAGGTCGACGACACCAAGCCCGAGGTGAAGGCCGCCAACGAGCCCACACCGCCGCCTCCGCCGCCGCCCGCACAGGCGCAGCCCGCCCCGAAGCCGCCCGCCGCGCAGGCCGAGGCCAAGCCCCAGCCGGCCCCGCCGCCGCCGGACGCGGAATCGCTCGCCTCCAAGCCGCCGGAGCCGAAGAAGGACGAGCCCAAGCCCGAGCAGCAGCAGGCGCAGGCGACCCCGGCCCCCGCGCCGCCGAAGAAGCCGAAGGACATTCCCCCGAAGGTGGTTCAGCAGCCGCCGAAGGACCAGCGCGAGTTCAAGCCGAACGACATCGCCGCGTTGCTGGACAAGCGCACGCCCTCGCGGCAGGCCGCCATCGGCGACACGATCAACTCGACCGCCGCGCTCGGCGCGCGGGTCGGCACGGCCGCGTCATTGTCGCAGACCGAGATCGACGCGCTGCGCGCCCGGCTGATGTCGCTGTGGAATCCCCCGGCTGGCGCGTCCAATCCGGAAGAGCTGGTCGTCACCGTGCGCATCCGGCTCAATCAGGACGGCACCCTGTCCGGGCCGCCCATGGTCATCACCTCGGGCTCCAGCCCGTTCTTCATGGCCGCGCGGGAAAGCGCGATGCGCGCCATCTTCCGCGGTCAGCCCTTCAACATGCTCTCTCCCGAGAAGTACGAATCGTGGAAGGACATCGAAGTCACCTTCGATCCCCGCGAAATGGTACGGGGTTGAGCAATCAGCCATTTGTTCTTGAGATATTGATCATGAAGAAGCTCATTCGCCCCGGTTTCGCGGGCCCCACCATCGGACGTCGCGGCCTCATCACCGGCGCCGGCGCGCTGGCGGGCCTTGGCCTGCTGAACCAGCCGGCGCATGCCGTGCTCAAGCTCGACGTCACGCAGGGCACGGTGCAGCCGCTGCCGATCGCCATCACCGATTTCGTCGGCGGCAGCGCGCAGGACATCGAGGCGGGCAAGGGCGTCAGCCAGATCATCTCGGCGGATTTGCGCCGCTCCGGCCTGTTCGCGCCGATCGATCCGGCGGCCTTCGTGGAGAAGATCACCAATCCGGACGCCTCCCCGCGCTTCCAGGACTGGCGCGTCATCAACGCGCAGGCGCTGGTGACCGGCCGCATGACCCGCCAGCCGGACGGGCGCGTGAAGGCCGAGTTCCGCCTGTGGGACGTGTTCGCCGGCCAGCAGCTGATCGGCCAGCAATATTTCACCCAGCCGGAGAACTGGCGCCGCGTGGCCCATATCATCGCCGACGCGATCTATGAGCGCCTGACCGGCGAGAAGGGCTATTTCGACACCCGCATCGTCTTCGTCGACGAGAGCGGCCCGAAGGAGAAGCGCATCAAGCGCCTCGCGATCATGGACCAGGACGGCGCCAACGTGAAATATCTCACGCGCGGCGAGGATCTGGTGCTGACCCCGCGCTTCTCGCCGACCAGCCAGGAAATCACCTATATGAGCTATGGCGCCGGCGAGCCGCGCGTCTATCTGCTCAACATCGAGAACGGCCAGCGCGAGGTGGTCGGCAACTTCCCGAATATGAGCTTCTCGCCGCGCTTCGCCCCCGATGGCCAGCGGGTGATCCTCAGCCTGCAGCAGGGTTCGGATTCCAACATCTTCGTGATGGACCTGCGCTCGAAGGCAACGACGCGGCTGACCAACACGCCGGCGATCGACACCGCACCGTGCTATTCGCCCGATGGGACCCAGATCACCTTCGAGAGCGACCGCGGCGGCACCTCGCAGATCTATGTGATGAACCCGGACGGGTCGAACCAGCACCGCATCTCCTTCGGCGACGGCCGCTATTCGACGCCGGTCTGGTCGCCGCGCGGCGACGTGATCGCGTTCACCAAACAGGGCGGCGGGCGCTTCGCCATCGGCGTGATGCGGCCGGACGGCTCCAATGAGCGCATCCTCACCGAGGGCTATCACAATGAGGGGCCGACCTTCGCACCCAATGGCCGCGTCATCATGTTCTTCCGCGAGCCGGGCGGCTCGGCCGGTCCGCAGCTCTATACGGTGGATCTGACAGGCTATAACGAGCAGCGCGTGCCCACGCCGAGCTATGCGTCCGACCCTGCCTGGTCGCCGCTGCGCTCGTGAGACGCTAGGGAACGGTTAACCATAAAGAACGGTTGATGCGTCGGCCGCGAAATCGACGCATTTGGTCAAGGTTCCGTAAAGCACGACGGAACATTCATTAACGCCAGAACGCTAGATCGGGGGCGCCTCGATCGGGGAAATTTCAGGAGTCAGCGGTTATGATCCGTATGTTGCGCCAGCTGGGCGGAGCGCGCCTCGCCTTTATCGTCGGTTTCGCGATGCTCGCGGCCGCCTGCGCCAAGAACCCGATGGACGGCGCCGGCCAGGCGCTCGGCTCGGCACCTCCCGGCAGCCCGCAGGAATTCATCGTCTCGGTCGGTGACCGCGTGTTCTTCGAGAGCGACCAGAGCGATCTCTCGCCGCAGGCGCAGGCCACGCTCGACAAGCAGGCGCAGTGGCTGCAGCACTATGGCAAGTACACCTTCACCATCGAAGGTCACGCCGACGAGCGCGGCACGCGCGAATACAACATCGCGCTCGGCGCCCGCCGCGCCCAGAGCGTGCGCGACTACCTCGTGGCCCGCGGCATCCCCGCCAGCCGCATGCGCACCATCTCCTACGGCAAGGAGCGCCCGGTCGCGGTGTGCAACGACATTTCCTGCTGGTCGCAGAACCGCCGCGCGGTGACGGTGCTCAACGCCACCGGCTCCTGACGGCGAAGACCAGCTCCGCGGCTCTGGCCCGGTTCGCTCGCGCGGGCCGGGCCTTGCCGTTTGTGGGCGCGGGCGGCTGGCGGGTCACACTTTGGACGCGATCGGCTTCGTATGCTCAGATGATACGTATCGCGTCGCCGAATGGGCGGCGTCTTCCCATTCGCAATGCCCTGCAAGGCCGTCATTTCAGCCATGATCGTTCGCCGTTCGCGCCTGTCCGCCCTTCTCCTGGTTGCCGGCTCTCTCGCTTTCGCGCAATTGCCGGCAGGCAGCGCCTTCGCCCAGGCCAATAACGACTTCTTCGGCAATCTCTTCAAGCCGCCGGGCTCGGTCCGCTCCGGCACGACGCCGCCGCCTGAAGCGGCTGCGGAGGATGAGGGCGGCACGGTCGGCATGCGGCTCGACCGGCTGGAGAACCAGCTGCGGCAGATGACCGGCCAGTTCGAGCAGCTGCAGTACCGCAACCAGCAGCTGGAGCAGCAGGTCAAGGCGCTGCAGGGCGAGATCGATTTCCGCCTCGGCGGTGCGGGCGGTGGTGCCGCGCCGGGGGCCGCCCCGCGCGCGCCGGCTGCCGCGCCGGGCGGGGTCGCTCCCATCATGGAGCCGGCGCCGGCGCGGCGCTCGGACGCCTTCGATCCTGCCGCCCAGGGCGCAGCTCCGGGCGCGCCGCGCCCGCTCGGCACGACGCAGCCTTCGGGCGGCGCCGGCACGCCGATGGATCTGGGTGCGCTTTCGGGCCAGGTCGCGGCCGGCGGGGCGCCCGTGGGGGCCGCGACGGCGCCGCCGACCAACAGCCCGAAGGACCTGTTCGACCTCGCCTATGGCTACATGCTGCGGCAGGACTATGCGCAGTCCGGCCAGAGCTTCGAGCAGTTCCTCAAGCTCTACCCCACCGACCGCGCCGCGCCCGATGCCTATTACTGGCTCGGCGAGACGCAGTTCCAGCGCAAGACCTACAAGGAGGCGGCGCAGAACTTCCTCAAGGTCTCGACCGACTACCCCAATGCGGTGAAGGCGCCGGACGCGCTGCTGCGCCTCGGCCAGTCGCTTGCCGCGATCGGCGAGAAGGACGCGGCCTGCGCCACGCTGAACGCCGTCGGCAACAAATATCCGCGCGCTTCCGCCTCCATCAAGCAGGGTGTGGAGCGGGAGCAGAAGCGTGTCGGCTGCTGAGGCGGCCGCGGAAAACCCCATCTCCGGCGAGCCGCTGAGCGCCGCCGAACTCGACGCCGTTTTCGCTTCCTTCGCCGGTCAGAACCGGGTTCTGCTTGCCGTGTCCGGCGGGCCGGACTCGACCGCGCTCCTGCTGCTGGCGGCGCGCTGGCGATCTCTCGAACCGGGGCGCCCGGAGCTTTCCGTCGCCACCGTCGACCACGGACTGCGCCCGGAATCGCGCCGTGAGGCCGAGGCGGTCGGGCAGCTTGCGGTCCGGCTCTGCCTGCCGCACGCGGTGCTGGAACTTCCCGCGCCGCTTCCCCGAACCGGCCTGCAGGAAGCCGCGCGGCATGCCCGCTATGAGCGCCTCGCCGCGCATGCGCGCGAGGTCGGCGCAGGCGCCATCGCCACCGGTCACACGGCGGACGACCAGGCGGAGACCGTGCTGTTCCGGCTCATGCGCGGTTCGGGCCTGTCCGGCCTCGCCGGCATCCCTGACGTGCGGGCGCTCGACGAGCTTCGCCTGATTCGCCCCCTGCTCGCGCTGCGCAAGGAGCGGCTGATCGCGCTGTGCCGGGAAGCGGGGGTGGAGTTCGTCCACGATCCCTCGAATCGCGATCCGCGCTTTGCCCGTGCGCGGCTGCGGCAATTGCTGCCGCTTCTGGAAGAAGAAGGTCTCGACGCGGCCCGCCTCGCGCGCCTCGCCGCACGCCTGGCGCGGGCCGATGCGGCGCTGGAGACGGCGACCGACGAGGCCGCCGCACGCCTGATGGACGGCGCCGCGCCGGCGCGCATTGGGCGCGCCGGGCTGCTCGCGCTGCCCGAGGAAATCGGCCTGCGCCTGCTTTCCCGCGTGGTTGAGGGGCAGGCTGCCGGGCCCGTGGAGTTGGCGAAGCTGGAAGCTCTCCACAGCTGGATTGCGGGCCTCGCTGCGGAGGCGAGCGGCGCGCGCACGCTGGCCGGTGCGCTGGTGCGGGTCGATACACGCTGGGTCAAGATCACCCGCGCGCCGGTGCGGCGGGGAAAATAAACACCCATTCTGACGCGGAATTGCACGTTAAGGCCGTGCGCCTTTCGCTCGCCATCTTGGCAAGCCTCTATGGGGAACCTAAATTACTCTGCGATAAGGGAGGTCCGCCAGCGCCGGCGGAACCCGCGCGTCGGTGATCCCGACGCCGAAAGGAACGAGATGAACGCCAATATACGGAATTTCGCCCTCTGGGTGATCATCGTTCTTCTGCTTCTGGCGCTATTCTCGCTGTTCCAGAATCCGGCGCAGCGCCAGGCCGCGAACGACATCAGCTTCTCGCAGCTTCTCACCGAGGTCGATCAGGGCCGCGTGCGTGACGTGGTGATCCAGGGTCCGGAAATCACCGGCTCGTTCACCGATGGCCGCTCGTTCCAGACCTATTCGCCCAACGACCCGTCGCTGGTGCAGCGCCTGTATGGCAAGGGTGTCACGATCACCGCCAAGCCGCTGACCGACAACGTGCCGTGGTTCGTGAGCCTGCTCATCTCCTGGCTGCCCTTCATCGCGCTGATCGGCGTGTGGATCTTCCTGTCGCGCCAGATGCAGGGCGGGGCCGGCAAGGCCATGGGCTTCGGCAAGAGCCGCGCCAAGCTGCTGACCGAGGCGCATGGGCGCGTGACCTTCGAGGACGTGGCCGGCATCGACGAAGCCAAGAGCGATCTCACCGAGATCGTGGACTTCCTGCGCGACCCGCAGAAGTTCCAGCGCCTGGGCGGTCGCATTCCGCGCGGCGTGCTGCTGGTCGGCCCCCCCGGCACCGGCAAGACGCTGCTCGCCCGCGCCATTGCGGGTGAGGCGAATGTTCCGTTCTTCACCATTTCCGGTTCGGACTTCGTCGAGATGTTCGTCGGCGTCGGCGCCAGCCGCGTGCGCGACATGTTCGAGCAGGCGAAGAAGAACGCGCCCTGCATCATCTTCATCGACGAAATCGACGCCGTCGGCCGTCATCGCGGTGCCGGCCTCGGCGGCGGCAATGACGAGCGCGAGCAGACCCTGAACCAGCTGCTGGTCGAGATGGACGGCTTCGAGGCCAATGAGGGCATCATCCTCATCGCCGCGACCAACCGTCCCGACGTGCTCGATCCCGCGCTGCTGCGTCCCGGCCGCTTCGACCGTCAGGTCGTGGTGCCGAACCCGGACGTGGTCGGCCGCGAGCAGATCCTCAAGGTGCACGCCCGCAAGGTGCCGATCGCGCCGGACGTCAATCTCAAGGTCATCGCTCGCGGCACGCCCGGCTTCTCCGGCGCGGATTTGGCGAACCTGTGCAACGAGGCCGCCCTCATGGCCGCCCGGCGCAACAAGCGCATGGTGACGATGAGCGACTTCGAGGACGCCAAGGACAAGGTGATGATGGGTGCGGAACGCCGCTCGCTCGTCATGACCGAGGACGAGAAGATGCTGACCGCCTATCACGAAGGCGGCCATGCCATCGTCGCGCTCAAGGTCCCGGCGACCGACCCGGTGCACAAGGCCACCATCATCCCGCGCGGCCGTGCCCTCGGCATGGTCATGCAGCTGCCCGAGCGCGACAAGCTCTCCATGTCCTATGAGCAGATGACCTCCCGCCTCGCCATCATGATGGGCGGGCGCGTGGCGGAAGAGCTGATCTTCGGCCATGACAAGGTCACCTCCGGTGCCGCGTCCGACATCGAGCAGGCCACGCGCCTTGCCCGCATGATGGTCACGCGCTGGGGCTTCTCGGACAAGCTGGGCAACGTGGCCTATGGCGAGAACAATGACGAGGTGTTCCTCGGCATGTCGATGCAGCGCCAGCAGAACGTGTCCGAGGCGACCGCGCAGACCATCGACAGCGAAGTGCGCCGCCTGGTCGACGAGGGCTATTCCGAAGCGACGCGTATCCTGACCGAGAACAAGGACCAGCTGGAAATGCTGGCCCGTGGCCTGTTGGAATACGAGACCCTGTCCGGCGACGAGATCATCGGGCTGCTCGACGGCAACGCGCCGGTGCGCGACACCACGATCGAGCCCGCCCATGTGCGTGGCTCGGTGGTGCCGACCGCCGGCAAGAACCGCCCGCCGCGTCCCGACGCCGGCATGGAGCCGCAGCCGCAGGCCTGAGGTTCGACATATCGCCTGAAAACAGGGCCCCGGCTTCGCGCCGGGGCCTTTGTTTTGAGGCGTTCCGGGGCCAGCGACACGGCTGGGTTGCAGCGCAAGGAACGCTTACACTTTGTGAAGCGTAAGGCGCTAGGCTTGATGCTAGACAGACGACCCTGAAGAGGCCGTATTTTGCGGCCTCTTTCGTGCTTTCCGACCGGCAGCGTTGACGCCCGCCGGCACCACGAGGCGGATCATGGCGCGTAAATTCTTCGGCACGGACGGCATTCGCGGCCGCGCCAACCGGACCATCACTCCCGAGCTGGCGCTGCGCGTCGGCATGGCGGCAGGCCTTGTCTTCCATCGCGGCGAGCATCGCCACCGCGTGGTGATCGGCAAGGACACGCGGCTCTCGGGCTACATGATCGAGAACGCGCTGGTGGCCGGCTTCACGGCGGTCGGCATGGACGTGCTGCTGCTCGGCCCGATGCCGACCCCGGCCGTGGCGATGCTGACCCACTCCATGCGGGCCGATCTCGGCGTGATGATCTCCGCCTCGCACAACCCCTTCGACGACAACGGCATCAAGCTGTTCGGCCCGGATGGCTACAAGCTCTCCGACGCCATTGAGGGGCAGATCGAGGAGCTTCTTTCGGGCGACATGTCCGCCAAGCTCGCCGAGCCCGCGACCATGGGCCGGGCCAAGCGGCTGGAGAGCGTGCACGCCCGCTATATCGAGTTCGCCAAGCGCACCCTGCCGCGCAACCAGTCCTTCGAGGGGCTGCGGGTCGTGGTCGACAGCGCCAATGGCGCCGGCTACCGCGTCGCTCCGGAAGCGCTGTGGGAACTCGGCTGCGAGGTGATCTCCATTGGCGACAAGCCGGACGGTTTCAACATCAACCGCGAAGTCGGCTCAACCGCGCCGGAAGCGCTGGCGGCCAAGGTGCGCGAAGTGCGCGCCGATATCGGCATCGGGCTTGATGGCGACGCCGACCGCGTGCTGATCGTCGACGAAAAAGGCCATCTGGTCGATGGCGACCAGCTGATGGCGGTGGTGGCCGAGAGTTTTCAGGAAGACGGGCGGCTCACGCGCCCCGGCATCGTCGCGACCGTGATGTCCAATCTCGGGCTGGAGCGCTATCTCGGCGGGCTCGGCCTGTCGCTGGAGCGCACGGCGGTCGGCGACCGCTACGTGCTGGAGCATATGCGCACCCACGGCTTCAATGTCGGCGGCGAGCAGTCCGGCCACATCATCCTGTCGGATTATTCGACCACGGGCGATGGCCTCGTGGCCGCGCTGCAGGTGCTCGCCATGGTGCAGCGGCGCCAGCGCCCGGTGTCCGAGGTCTGCCACCGCTTCGACCCGCTGCCGCAGATCCTCAAGAATGTGCGCTACAAGAACGGGCGTCCGCTGGAAAATGACGGGGTGATCCGCGCGATCGCCGCCGCCGAGCTGAAGCTCAACAGCCATGGCCGGCTGCTGATCCGCCCCTCCGGCACCGAGCCGGTGATCCGCGTGATGGGCGAGGGCGACGACCGCGATCTGGTCGAGGCGGTGGTGAACGACGTGGTCGAGGCGGTCGGCTCGGTCGCCGCGGCGTAGGTGTTGGTCTTTTCCAGGGCCGTCGGCCCGAACGCCGCGTAGCGGCGAGCCGGGATGTTTTCTTTCCTGACGACGATCCCGGATCGGCCTGCGGCCGTCCGGGATGACGATGCCCTTACCCGTCCAGCCGGCGCAGCAGCCCGCGATAGATCTCGTCGTCGTCGCACAGGCCGGCGAGGCGGCCGAGGCTGTCGACCAGCAGGATCGGCAGGTCGGTGTGGCGCTTGAGCTCGATCGCCGCCTTCAGCTTGAGATCGACCGGGGCGACGATGCAGTCGGCGTCATGCGCGAGCTTGTCGTCGATCAGTCCGGCCTCGCCATCGGCGGTCGCCAGCAGGCCGGCGCGCCCGTCGAGATCGAGCGAGATCGGCCGCCCTTCCGCGTCGATCTTCACCTTCACCCGGCCGCTCTTGTCGAGCATGACGCTGTCGCCGTCGCGCGGCAGGCTGGCGGCGGGCCGCATCACGGCGGTGCCGCGCAGCACGTTGAGCGGGTTCATGTGCTTGACGAATTCGGCGACATAGTCGTTTGCCGGGCGGAGCAGGATGTCCTCCGCCGTGCCGGCCTGCACGATGCGCCCGCCTTCCATAATGGCGATCTTGTTGCCGAGCTTGAGCGCCTCGTCGAGGTCATGGCTGACGAAGACGATGGTCTTGTGGATGCGCCGCTGCAGGTCGAGCAGCTCGTCCTGCAGCTTGTCGCGGATCAGCGGGTCGAGCGCGGAGAACGGCTCGTCCATCAGCAGGATGTCGGCATCGGTGGCGAAGGCGCGGGCAAGGCCGACGCGCTGCTGCATGCCGCCGGAAAGTTCGTTGGTGTACTTCTCCGCCCAGTTGGTCAGGCCCACCATGGCAAGCTTTTCATCGACGATGCGGCGGCGCTCGGCGGAGGACGTGCCGCGCAGCTCCAGGCCGAAGCCGACATTGTCGCGCACCGTGCGCCAGGGCAGCAGGCCGAACTGCTGGAACACCATGGAGACGGTGTTCATGCGGATGTCGCGCAGCGTGCCCTCGTCGCAGCGGGCGACGTCGATGGCGCGACCCTTGTGCTCCACCAGCACTTCGCCGCGCGCGACCTCGTTCAGCCGGTTGATGGCGCGCAAGATGGTCGATTTGCCCGAGCCCGACAGACCCATGAGCACGCAGATCTCTCCGCGCTCGATCGACAGGCTCACTCCGGCAGCGCCGAGCACGGCGCCGGTCGCGGCGAGGATTTCGTCGCGCGAGCGGCCTTCGTCGATCAGCCGGAGCGCGTTCTTCTGGTCGGCGCCGAAGACGATGTCGATATTGCGGAACTCGACGGCGGACATGGATCAGCCTTTCCGTGAGCGGCGCTCGGGCCGCTTGCACACGCGGTCGAGCACGATGGCGAGCACGACGATGGCGAGGCCCGCCTCGAAGCCCATGGCAATGTTGACGGAGTTGAGCGCGCGCACCACCGGCTTGCCCAGGCCGTCCGCGCCGACGAGGGCCGCGATGACCACCATGGACAGGCTGAGCATGATGCACTGGGTGATGCCGGCCATGATGGTCGGCAGCGCATAGGGCAGCTCCACCTTGAACAGCAGCTGCGTCTTGGTCGCGCCGAAGGCCTTGCCCGCCTCATAGAGCGCGGGCGGCACCGAGGAGATGCCGAGATGGGTGAGGCGGATGGGGGCGGGCAGGGCGAAGATCACGGTGGAGATCAGGCCGGGCACGGCGCCGAGGCCGAACAGCACCAGTGTCGGGATGAGGTACACAAAGGTCGGGATCGTCTGCATCAGGTCGAGGATCGGCCGGATGGCGGTGTAGAGCCACGGCCGGTGCGCGGCGGCGATGCCGACCGGCACGCCGATGATGACGCAGACCAGCGTGGCGCAGAGAACCAGGGAGAGGGTCTCCATCGTCGCCGTCCAGTAGCCGAGATTGGTCACGAGCAGCAGCGCGCCGACGATGAACACCACGAGCCCGATCGAACGGTGCATCAGCCAGGCGCCGAGCCCGAACAGCGCGATCAGCAGCAGCGGGGGCACCCAGAGCAGGCCGGCGGTAAAGCCGCCGATGAGCGCGCCGAGAACGAGTGAGATGAAATCGAAGAAGCCCTGGCCATGAGTGGTCAGCAGATCGACGAAATCGCGCAGCCAGAGGCCGAGCGGGATCTTGTGCTCGGTCAGCCAGTCATACATGGGACGCTCCCGGCAGGCGGACGTGGGTGATGGGACGCACGGCGCTTCTATTCAGGCGGGCAGGCGGTCGGGTGGCTTGAACATTCCCGTCATGCCGGCCGGGCGAAAGGCCGTGCCGGGGCCGCGCGGGCGCGTCTCAAGGGCGGTTATGGCCGGGCGGGTGCCGGCCATCCACGCCATATGATGCGATTCAGCGTGGTGCACCCCGGCGTGGATCCCCGGGTGAGGTCCCGGGGATAGCCTGTTCAGGCGGCTGCTCGCCGCGGCGCCGGGCTCAGAGCTTCAGCGCGGCCTTGACGGCGGGCAGGCCCGGCTTGCCGTCGATGGTGGTCACGCCCTTGAGCCAGGGCTCCCATACGGTGGGGTTGGCCTTGAGCCACTTCTCCGCCGCCTTGGCCGGATCCATGCCGTCGAGCAGGATGTAGCCCATCACCACATTCTCGGTTTCGAGCGAGAATTTCAGGTTCTTGATGAGGGTGCCGACATTCGGGCACTCGGTGACATAGCCGGCGCGGGTGTTGGTGTAGATGGTGGCGCCGCCATAGTTCGGGCCGAACACGTCGTCGCCGCCCGTGAGGTAGCTCATCTTGTACTTCGAGTTCATCGGGTGCGGTTCCCAGCCGAGGAAGACGATGGCTTCCTTGCGCTTGGAGGCGCGCTCGACCTGGGCGAGCATGCCCTGCTCGGAGGATTCGACGAGATCGAAGCCCTTCAACCCGAACTTGTCGTCTTTGATCATGTCGAGGATCAGACGATTGCCGTCATTGCCCGGCTCGATGCCGTAGATCTTGCCGCCGAGCTTGTCCTTGAACTTGGCGATGTCGGCGAAGGACTTCAGCCCCTCGTCATAGAGATAGGTCGGCACGGCGAGCGTGTATTTCGCGCCTTCCAGGTTCACCCCGATGACCTCGACGGTCTTGTCGTCGCGATAGGGCTTCAGGTCGGCTTCCATGGTCGGCATCCAGTTGCCGAGGAAGACGTCGATGTCCTTGGTCTGCATCGACTTGTAGGTGACCGGCACCGACAGGACCTGCGTCTTCGGCGTATAGCCCAGCGCTTCCAGCAGCGAGGAGGCGATGGCGGTGGTGGCGGTGATGTCGGTCCAGCCGACATCGGCGAACCGCACCGTCTTGCAGGCGGCGGGTTCGGCGGCTTCAGCCGCGTCGCGAAGGGCGGGGGCGAAGCCGAGCGTCAGCCCGAGGGCGGCCGCGGCCAGAAGAGAGAAGGTGCGCATAGATGGCTGTTCCCGTTTGCATCCTGCCTGGATCATGGAACCGGGTTGGCGGTACGCCAAGCCCCGTTACGATCGGAATAGACAAGTCGGGGTCGTTTCGGGTGCGTGCGGATGGTGCCGCCCACCTCAATCGCGCCGGCAACGGCAGCACCGCGAGGGTGCAGGCCGCCGTCCAAACGTGTCGACCCTGGCGGCATGAGCGGCGCCGAGACGCAACCTCATGCCGGGATGCGGCCTCTGGAGGCTTCTTTTGAATGGATATTCAATATGTGATCTGGCGGTTTGTCACGCGCAAACTTTGACCGCGAGTGACGATTTTTCATACGTTTTCTTCGGGTTTTGCCGAAACGCGCCGCGCCGGTAGAACAGTTCCGACACCAGCAAGTTGTGTGATCCGGGGACTTCCCGCTGGTCTACTCGATATGTATTGTATGCTCGTTCAATAGCGGGTGGGCGAGCAGGGGAGGTGCCGGTGGTTCGTGCCGACGCGCAGGCGCAAGCGCTCTCGCCGCTCGACGTGGCCGTCATCTCCGACCGGCGCCGCGCGCCGGAGGATGTGCGCCGCCGGCAGCTGATCGACGCGACCATCGACTCGCTGGCGGAGATCGGCTTCAACGCCTCGACCCTCGCCCAGATCGCCCGCCGGGCGGGCGTCTCCCCCGGCCTTGTCGCGCATTATTTCGGCGACAAGGACGGGTTGCTGGAGGCGACCCTGCGTTTCCTCTCGCTACGGCTCTACCGCGCCACGGCGCTGCGGCTGCGCGAGGCGCGAGGGCCGCGTGCGCGCGTGCAGGCGTTGATCGACGCCAATCTCGCCCCGGAGGAGTTCGACCAGCGCACCTCCAGCGTCTGGCTCGCCTTCTGGGGGCAGGTACTGCATTCCGAGCGTCTGCGCCGGGTGCAGCGGGTCTACCAGGCGCGCATGCTGGCCAATCTGCGTCACGATCTGCGCGGCCTCGTCGCCGCCGGCGAGGTCAGCCGCATCGCCATCACCATCGCCGCCGTCATCGACGGCCTGTGGCTGCGCTCCAGCCTCTCCGCCGCCGGCGAGACCGATTCGGTCAGCGCCCGGCAGGTCGCCGCCCTTTTCGTCGATGCCCAGATCGCGGCCGCTACCCCGGCCGCCCCCCGCAACGGACCTGACGTCATGACCGCAACACCCCCGCGCCACGCCAATCACATTGGCGGCCAGTACCGCCCCACCGGCGGTGCCACTTTCGAGACCCGCAATCCCGCCACGGGCGAACTGCTCGCCGAGATCGAGATCGCCGGCGAGGCGGAAGTCGACGCCGCCGTCGCCATTGCCCGCAAGGGGCAGAAGCTCTGGGCCGCCAAGACCGGCGCCGAGCGCGGGCGCATTCTCAAGCGCGCGGCCGAACTGCTGCGCGAGCGCAATGACGAACTGGCGCGGCTGGAGACGCTCGACACCGGCAAGCCGATCCAGGAGACGCTGGTGGTCGACGTCGCGTCGGGCGCGGACTGCATCGAATATTATGCCGGCCTCGCCGCCGGGCTTTCGGGCGAACATGTCGATCTGGGTCCGACCGCCTTCGGCTATACCCGCCGCGAGCCGCTCGGCATCGTCGCCGGCATCGGCGCGTGGAACTACCCGCTGCAGATCGCCTGCTGGAAGTCCGCGCCCGCACTCGCCTGCGGCAATGCCATGCTGTTCAAGCCGGCGGAGCTGACCCCGCTCACCGCGCTGAAGCTGGCGGAGATCTATGCGGAAGCTGGCGTGCCCGAGGGCGTGTTCAACGTCGTGCAGGGCTTTGCCGAGACGGGGCGCCTGCTCACCCGCCATCCCGGCATTGCCAAGGTGTCGCTCACCGGCGAGGTGGGGACCGGCAAGAAGGTCATGGTGGATGCCGCCGGCACGCTGAAATACGTCACGCTGGAACTGGGCGGAAAATCGCCGCTCATCGTGTTCGACGATGCCGATCTCGACGATGCGGTAGCGGGCGCGCTGCTGGCCAATTTCTATTCCGCCGGCGAGGTCTGCTCCAACGGCACCCGCGTCTTCGTGCACGAAAAGGTGCGCGCGGCCTTCCTCGAAAAGCTGGTCGCGCGCGTCGAGAAGATGGTGGTCGGCGATCCGCTCGACCCGGCGACGCAGGTCGGCGCGCTGATCTCGCCCGACCATATGGAGAAGGTTCTGTCCTACATCGCCAAGGGCAAGGCCGAGGGCGCGAAGCTTCTGGTCGGCGGCGCGCGCGTCACCGCCAACGGGCTCGACAAGGGGGCCTTCGTCGCGCCGACCGTGTTCGACGGCTGCGCAGACGGCATGAGCATCGTGCGCGAGGAGATTTTCGGCCCGGTCATGGCGGTGCTGTCCTTCGCCGACGAGGATGAGGTGATCGCGCGGGCCAACGATACGGACTTCGGCCTCGCCGCCGGCGTGTTCACTAAGGACCTAGCGCGTGGCCACCGGGTGATCGCCCAGCTGGAGGCGGGCACCTGCTGGATCAACCACTACAACATCACGCCGATCGAGCTGCCGTTCGGCGGCGCCAAGCAGTCCGGCCTCGGCCGCGAGAACGGCAAGGCAGCGATCGAGCACTACACCCAGCTCAAAAGCGTCTACGTCAATCTCGGCCACGTCGAGGCGCCCTACTGATGCGCAACGTCCCGACCGAGATCTTCGACTATGTCATCATCGGCGCCGGCTCGGCCGGCTGCGTGCTGGCCGACCGGCTGAGCGCGGACGGCCGCAACCGCGTGCTGGTGCTGGAATTCGGCGGGTCGGACCGCTCCATCTTCATCCAGATGCCGAGCGCGCTCTCCATCCCGATGAACATGAAGAAATACAACTGGATGTACGAGACCGAGCCGGAGCCCGGCCTCGGCGGCCGGCGGCTGCATTGCCCGCGCGGCAAGGTGCTGGGCGGCTCCTCCTCGATCAACGGCATGGTCTATATGCGCGGCGCCGCGGCGGATTTCGACCGCTGGCAGGCGGAGGGCGCGCAGGGCTGGGCCTATGCCGACGTGCTGCCCTATTTCCAGCGGGCGGAGAGCCGCCAAGAAAGCCGGGACTCGGGAGGCGACGCCTATCGCGGCGCCACGGGCCCGCTCGCGAACCGCTACGGCACGTTGAAGAATCCGCTCTACCGCGCCTTCGTCGAGGCGGCCCAGCAGGCGGGCTATCCCGCCAGCGACGACGTCAACGGCTACCAGCAGGAAGGCTTTGGCCGCATGGACATGACCGTCAAGGACGGTGTGCGCTGGTCGGCGGCCAATGCCTATCTCAAGCCGGCGATGAAGCGGGCGAACCTGAAGGTCGAGACCCATGCCCGTGTCGAGCGCATCCTGTTCGAGGGGCGCCGCGCGGTGGGGGTCGCCTGGTCGCGCGGTGGCGAGACGCACGAGGTGCGCGCCGCGCGCGAGGTGATCCTGTCGGCCGGCTCGATCGCCTCGCCGCAAATGCTGAAGCTGTCCGGCATCGGCAATGCGGACGAACTCGCCTCGCACGGCATCGCCACCCTCGCGCACCGGCCGGGCGTCGGGGAAAATCTGCAGGATCATCTGGAGATCTATTTCCAGCAGGCCTGCACGCAGCCGGTCTCGCTCTATTCACAGATGGGGCTGTTCGCCCGCGGCATGATCGGGGCGCGCTGGCTGCTGGCGAAGGACGGGCTCGGCGCCACAAACCATTTCGAGACCTGCGGCTTCATCCGCTCGCGCGCGGGCGTCGCCTCGCCCGATATCCAGTACCATTTCCTCCCTCTCGCCGTGACCTATGACGGGCGGGGCATGGCGAGCGAGCACGGCTTCCAGGCGCATGTCGGGCCGATGCGCTCGAAAAGCCGGGGCTGGGTGCGGCTGAATTCCGCCGATCCCGCCGACAAGCCGCGCATCCAGTTCAACTATCTCACCCATCCCGACGACCTCGTCGAGTTCCGCGCCAGTGTGCGCCTCACCCGCGAGATCTTCGCGCAGAAGGCATTCGAGCCCTATCGCGGCCGGGAGATCCAGCCTGGTGCGGAGGTGACCAGCGATGAGGCGATCGACGAATTCGTGCGCGCGCATGTGGAGAGCGCCTACCACCCCTCCTGCACCTGCAAGATGGGCGCGGTAAGCGACCCGCTGGCGGTGGTGGACCCGCAGATGCGGGTGATCGGCGTCGAGGGACTGCGCGTGGTGGATTCCTCCACCATGCCCTCCATCACCAACGCCAATCTCAATGCACCGACCATCATGATGGCGGAGAAGGCGGCGGACCACATTCTCGGCAAGCCGCTGCTGGCACCTTCCAACGCGCCCACTTATGTCGCGCCGAACTGGCAGAGCGCGCAGCGCTGAGGGGCGCTAGCGCCGGAGCACGCCGATCTCGCGCAGATGGGCGAGAATCTCCCGCGCGGCGTCCTCCGGTGTGGGATCGACCAGCAGGCGGCCGCCGCCGCTGGCCGACTGCGTTGCCGCCTTCAGCCGCTCGGCGGCGCTGGCGCCGGCGGCGGCCTTGGCGATCATCTTCGGGCGGGGACGATAGGCCCGCTCCTCCAGAGCGCTTTCCGCACGAGGCGAGGCGATGCCCGGCCGGGTCTCGACACCGCCGCGCCGCATGGCGGCATAGGCGAAGGGCGCGGGGGCCGGCGCGGCCGGATGCACCGTGACCAGCGCCGGCAGGCGGATGACCAGCCGGCGGCGCGCGCCGCGCGGCAGGGCCTGTTCGAGGTTAAGCGTGCCGGGCTGGGGGCCTGCACGGAGCGCGCTCGCGTCGGCAATGATCGGCCGGCCCAGCGCGCGGGCGAGCGCATAGGGCAGCAGGCCGCTATCCTCGCCGCCCTGTCCCATGCGCCCGGCGAGAATCAGATCATAGGCGCCCTCATGCAGGGCCGCGACGAGGCTCGCCAGCGGATCGTCCCCGGCCGCGATCGCGTAGTGCACGAGGCGCGGCAGGCCGTAGCCGAGCGCGTCCTTGAGCGGGGCGGCGTCCGGGCCGGCATGCAGGCCGGTCACCTCACCACCAAGGCAAGCGGCGAGGCGTATGGCCTGCAGTTCGACCGGCACCGGCGCGGGTCTGCCGGAGATCGGGTGGCGGCCGGCGGAAAGCAGCACCGCGATCTTCATGACGCACGCTCCGAATCGAGCAGGCTGAGGAGCGCCGGCATCACCTGCTGCGCGTCGGCGACAATGGCGAGGCCGGCGCGCTCGATCATCGCGGCGTGCAGGTCGGTATTCACCGCCACCACATGCTCGCATTTCGCGATGCCCTGCAGATGCTGCGGCGCGCCGGCGATGCCGAGGGCGAAATAGCATGTCGCGTCCAGCACCGTGCCGGACGCGCCGACCTGCGCGGCGCGTGGCATGAGGCCCGCGTCGCACACCATGCGGCTGGCCCCGGGCGTGGCGCCGAGCGCGGCGACGAGCGCACGGAAGGCGTCGAAATCGCTGATGCCATTGCCGGCGGAGGTGACGAAATCCGCCTCGGCAAGCGACACGTTTGAGGGATCGGCCGGTACGAATTCGGCAGAGAGGATCGCGCCCGGCGCCTGTGCGGGGAAGGCGAATTCAACCGGCAAGGCCTCGTGCATCGTGCCGGCATGCGCGGCGACCGCATCGGCGGCGAGGCTGATGAGGCGGGGCGGGGTGCCGCGCTGCTCGACGCGCTTTCCCTGCGCCGCGCGGGTGACGCCCTTGGGGCTGAGGCTCTCGGCGCCGGCGAACAGCCTCTCGCCGGTGAGCGCGGCGACACGCCGGGCGAGATCGCCGCCCTCCGCGCTCTCAGGAAACAGCGCGTGGCGGATGTCGAGCTTTTCCAGAACAGCCTCGACGGCGCTGGCCTTGGCCTCCGGATCGTAGCCGGCGACGGGCAAGGCGAGCACGCGATCGGCGCCCGCCGTCGCGAAGTCGTCAGATGGCGTCTGCATGAGCGCCAGCACCGCGCCGCCGCCAGCATCGGCCAGCAGCCGCGCGGCGCCGAAAAGCTGGCGGTCATGCGGGGTCAGTCGACCCCCGGGTGCGTCGGGTATCACCGCCACGAGAAAGGCCGGCTCGGCGATGATCCTGAGCCGTGGACCCGCCTCCTCCACGAACTCGGCCGGGCGGACGCTGGCGGACGCGATGCGCTGGGTGCGATCGAGCCGGCGCCGCAGCTTGCCCGGCACCAGGGCGCGGCTCTCCTCGGCGCGTGGATCGCGACGCAGGCGGGCGCTCATTGTCGGCGCGCTTGCAAGGTCGAAGCGCAGCCGCGCCGTGCCGTCGATGCGATGGGCGGCCCGCTCCGCGCGGGGATCGCGGCGAATGCGGTTCATGCCGGCACCCGCGGCTGTGGTGCAGCGGTCGTGCCGGCCGCCTCGACCGCCATCAGCACCAGCTCGGCGATGTCATTCACCTGCGGGCGTTCGCCGGTGACGCCTTCCAGCATGGCGGAACATTGCGGGCAGGCGACAGCGACGATGCTGGCGCCGGTGACGGCAGCCTGCCCCATGCGAAGGTCCGGGATGCGGCGTTCGCCCTCAATGTCGCTGACCGGCGCGCCGCCGCCACCGCCGCAGCACATGGAGCGCTTGCCGGACCGCTCCATCTCCAGCCTTTGCAGGCCAAGCCGGTCGAGCAGGCGGCGGGGGGCGTCGATCTCGCCATTGTAGCGGCCGAGATAGCAGGGGTCGTGATAGGTCACGCGCGTCTCGCCAAGCGCGCCAACGCCGAGCCGGCCCGCGGCCACGAGTTCATCGAGGAAGGCGGTGTGGTGCACCACCTCATAGTCGCCGCCGAACGGCGCATATTCGTTGCGCAGGGCGTGCAGAGCATGCGGGTCGGCGGTGAGGATGCGCGCGAAGGAGTAGCGCGACAGGGTGGCGATGTTGTCGCGGGCGAGGCGCTGGAAGGTGGCTTCGTCGCCGAGCCGGCGGGCGAGGTCGCCGCAGTCGCGCTCTTCCTCGCCAAGCACGGCGAAGTCGACGCCGGCCTTGTGCAGCAGGGTGACAAGGGCGCGCAGCGTGCGGCCATAGCGCAGCTCATAGGCGCCTTCGCCGAGCCACAGCAGAACGTCGGCATGGCCCTTCGCGGAGATCAGCGGCAGGGTGAGCCCGGCGGCGAAGTCTGTGCGGGCTTTGAGCGGGCGCCCGCCCGGCTCGTCGGCATAGCGCAACTCGGCAAGCGGTGGGGCGGCCTTCACCGGCAGGGCGCCGAGCTCCAGCGTCTGGAAGCGGCGCAGATCCACGATGGCGTCGACATGCTCGATCATCATCGGGCATTCCTCGACGCAGGCGCGGCAGGTGGTGCAGGACCACAGCGTGTCCGGGTGGATCATCGCCCCCGCACCGATCAGCGGCAGCTCCGGCCCGCCGACCCCGGCGACGTCGCGCGCCTGCGGGTAGGGGCTCCCGGTATAGGCGGCATTGCTGGCGTTTGGCTGGATCGCGGCGGCGAGGTCCTGGATCAGCCGCTTGGGGTTCAGCGGCTGGCCGGCGGCGAAGGCGGGACAGGCGGTCTCGCAGCGCCCGCACTGGATGCACGCATCAAAGCCGATCAGCCGGTTGAAGGCGAAATCGGACGGCGTGGCGACGCCCAGGCGCGGGGCGTCGAGGTCGAGCGGCATCAACGCGGTGGCGCGTTCGCCGTTGAAGCGGCCGGGGCGTGGATGGGCGACGAGATGGGCGGCGCCGGCAAAGGCGTGGCGCATCGGCCCCTTGTCGATCTGCAGCACCAGCAGGAGCCCGCCGACCGCTGCCAGCCCGAGACCGAGCCAGCCGAGCGGCCAGAGTTTGCCGCCGAGCGCCGCGTCGAGCGCGACGAGGAAGGCGCCGCCGGAATAGGCCGCGAGGAAGAAGGGCAGGCGCTGGAAACGTCCACCTGAGAGCCGGGCGGGCCTGGTCGGAAGGCGCCGGCGCCCGACCATGTAGCCGCCGGCAAAGGCAACGCCGAAGGCGAGGGCGATGAGCGCCCAGAACAGACGCGAGGCGCCCAGGGGTGGGATCAGCCCGAGCAGCGCCAGCGCCGAGCCCCCGAGCAGGCCGCCGGCCGTGAGCGCATGCATGCGCGCCGCATAGGGATCGCGCCCGACGATGTGGTGCACGTCGACGAGATAGCGCTTCGGCAAGGCCAGCAGACCGCGCGCCCAGTCCACCTTCGCCGCGCGCCCCGCCCGCCACAGAAGCGTGCGGCGCAATGCCAGTCCTGCCGCAATCGCGGCGAGGGCCAGCACGAGGAGGGAGAGGCCGGGCGCGGCGGGGGTCATGGCGTTCGCGTGCCCACCCTCAGATGTCCTTGCACAGGCGCAGCGCGTCGTAGATCGCCGCGTGGATATTGCGCCCCGTCCAGGCGTCGCCGACGCGGTAGAGCGCGAAGCCGGGCTGGCCGCTCCAGCGCTGCGGGCGGCCCTCCACCAGCGCGTCGAGGTCCGTCTCGCCGTCATTGACGGATTTTTCGCGCAGCGTCTCGAACAGGCCGTCCACGGGAAGCATGCCGTAGTCGACCACGACGCGGTCGACCACGCGCTCCTCTTCCGCGTCGGTCATGGTGTTGCGCAGCGCGGCGACGAGGCGGTTGCCCTCGGGATAGATCTCGATCAGCTCCATATTGGGCGAGAGCACCACGCCGAGCTTGTAGAGTTCGCGCAGGTGGATCGGCTTGTTGGTGGTGCCGACCTCCTGGGCGATCTGCAGATCGTGCGTCGCCATCTCGACGAGGCAACCCTTCTTCGCCAGCACCTCGGCCGTGGAGGCGGCATTGTGGCCGCCGATCTCGTCGAACAGCAGCACGGAGCCGGTGGGTTCCACCTTGCCGGTCAGCACGTCCCATGTGGTGACGGCGTGCTCGCGGCCCTTGACGTGACCGGCATTGGGCAGGCCGCCAGTCGCCATGATGACCACGTCCGGCGCTTCAGTGAGGATGGCGGCTTCGGTCGCCTCGGTGCCGAGGCGAAGGTCTACGCCCTTCTTCGATACCTGACCGAACAGCCAGCGCGGAATGCCGGACAGCGCCTCGCGCCACGTCGCCTTCGCGGCGATGTTGATCTGGCCGCCGACCACGGGCTCCTTCTCGAACAGAACCACGGAATGGCCGCGCTCGGCGCAGACGCGAGCCGCTTCCAGCCCGCCGGGGCCGGCGCCGACCACCACGACCTTGCGCGCCACCTCTGCCTTGGCGATGACGTGCGGCATGGTCGCCTCGCGCCCCGTCGCCGCGTTCTGGATGCACAGCGCGTCGCCGCCGACATAGATGCGATCGATGCAGTAGCCGGCGCCGACGCACTGGCGGATGTCGTCGTCGCGCCCTTCCATCAGCTTCTTGACGAGATGCGGATCGGCGATGTGGGCGCGGGTCATCGCGATCATGTCGACGTGGCCTTCGGCGACCGCGCGGGCGCCGGTGGCGAGGTCCGTGACACGCTGGGCGTGGAAGATCGGCACGTCCACCTCGCGCTTGATGGCGCTCGGCAGGAACAGGAAGGGCGCGACGGGGAAGGACATGTTGGGCAGCGAGACGGCATGGGACATCTCGTCCCGCGCCTGTCCGCCAAGGATGTTGAGGAAGTCGACAAGGCCGCGCTTGGCATATTCGGACGCGATGGCGACGCAGTCCTCGTGGCTCAGCCCGTCAGCGATCATCTCGTCGCCGGACATGCGCATGCCGATGACGTAATCCGACCCGACCGCCTCGCGCATCGCTTCCAGCACCTCGATGCCGAACCGCATGCGATTCTCGAGGCTGCCGCCATATTCGTCGTCGCGCTGGTTCACGCTGGGCGACCAGAACTGGTCGACGAGATGGCCGTGGGCGGCGGAAATCTCGCAGCCGTCCAGCCCGCCCTCCTTGCAGCGGCGCACCGCCTCGGCAAAGGCCCGCACCACGCGGCGTATGTCGTTCCTGTCCATCGCGCGGGGAATGGTGCGCGAGGTGGGCTCGCGGCGGGCGGAGGAGGAGAGGGTGGGGAACCAGTTCTCCGTGTCCCATTTGGTGCGCCGGCCCATATGGGTGAGCTGGATCATCAGCTTGGCGCCGTGGGCGTGCACGCGCTCGGAAAACTGCTGGAAATAGGGGATGACGCTGTCGTCAGCGACCGAGATCTGGTTCCAGGGCGCGGCCGGACTGTCGATGGCGACCGAGGAGGAGCCGCCGAACATGGTCAGGCCGATGCCGCCCTTGGCCTTCTCCATATGGTAGAGCTGGTAGCGCTCCTGCGGCTTGCCGTCCTTGCCGTAGCCGGGCGCGTGCGAGGTCGACATCACGCGGTTGCGGATGGTGAGGCCCTTGATGGTCAAGGGTTTCAGCAATGCCTCGGCATTGGCGATCATGATGGCCGCGCGCTCCTTCGACCACGGGCCGGACCCCGATGCGGGAGCGGCTCCGATGCTCGCACGATAGGTCGCAAACGCCTATGACGAACAGAAGATTTGCGCCATCACACCGGGAGAACTGCGACCCGCTTCAGCGGAACAGGATGCGCAGCGCCGAAGGGCCGGCGAGAGCGAAGACCAGCAGGGCCAGCGGCACCGAGAAAACGAAGCCGACATAGTTGAAGCCGATGGCGCCGACGAGCCCGCCGAAGAAGAAGCAGCCGAGGAAATAGGACAGCAGCTTGAGCTTCTCGCGGTCCGCCATCACCAGCGGCGCCCCGGCGCCCCGGCGGCGACGGTTGGAATAGAACAGCTTGCCCAGCTCGATGCCGATGTCGGTGACGATGCCGGTCATATGGGTGGTGCGGATCTTGGCGCCGGACAGCTTGGTCACGGTGGCGTTCTGCAGCCCCATGATGAAGCACAGCACCGCGACCTCGGTCGCCAGCGCAAGGCTGTACTGGCGGGTGTAGAAGCCGAGCACGCCGAAGGCGAGCAGCAGGATGGCCTCCAGCGTCAGCGGCAGGGAATATTCGCGGCCCGCATAATGCAGCCGGCCCCAATTGACCATCACCGCCGAGGTTGCCGCGCCGAGCACGAAGGCGATGAGCGCGCCGAAACCGGCGAGCACGAGGTCCATGGCGCCGAGAATGGCGTGGTCGGCCGCCGCCGAAATGATGCCGGACATGTGCGAGGTGTACTGCCCGACCGCCAGCAGGCCGCCGGCATTGGTGGCGCCGGCGACGAAGGTCATGGGCAGGCCGAGCCAGGCATCCGCGAGCGGCGTGCGCTCGGGCGCCAGCATGTCGGACGTCAGGTCGCTGTAGCGGGCCGCGAGGTTGCGGTAGCCGTTCGGCTTCATAGGCGCGTTCATGGCAATCGCGCGGCTCGTGCCGCGCTCATTCGGGCCAGGGGGAAGATAGCTGTGTAATTAATACCGCGATCATGGCGGCGCTATAGCAAACAACGCTTATGTCGAGGTGCCGCGCTCCGGAGCGGGGCTGGAGGCAGCCGCACCGCGTCGCTCGCGGCTCGGCGGGCGGCCGAAACGGCGGGCATAGGCGGTGGAGAAATGCGCCGCCGACTGGAAGCCGCAGGCGAGGCCGACATCGGTGACCGGTAGCGGCGACAGGCGCAGAAGTTCGCGCGCGCGCTCCAGCCTCAGGCTGAGATGATAGGCGGCCGGCGTCACGCCGAGGTGTCGCCGGAACAGCCGCTCCAGATGACGGGGCGAGACATCCAGCCGCCGCGCGAGAGAGGCGATGCCGGGCGGGCGCTCGATCGCGGCCTCCATCATGCGCACCGCGCGGGCGAGCGTCGGGTCCGGCAGGACGGGGCGAGGCCGGGCGGCGGTCTTCTCGCGAGGGCGGCGCGCGGCGGTGTCGACGATGAACTGCTCGGACACCTTGTCGGCGAGCGCCTGCCCGCCCTTGGCCGCGATCAGAACCAGCATCATTTCCAGCGGCGCGATACCGCCAGTGCAGGTGAGCCGGTCGCGGTCGATGACGAAGGCATCCTCGACGAAGTCGACCCGCGGGAATTCCTCGCGGATGGAGGAGAGGTTCTCCCAGTGCACGGCGCAGCGGTGGAAATCGAGCAGTCCCGCTTCCGCCAGCACGAAGCTGCCCGTGCACAATGCGCCAAGGGCCGTGCCCCGCCGGGCGAGCCGGCGCAGCGCATCGGCGAGATGCGGCGGCGCGGCGTGGCGGATGTCGATGCCCCCGCAGACCAGCAGCAGATCGAGCGGCCCGGCCTCGCCCAGCGCGACGGTGGGCGAGAGGGTGAGGCCGTTGCTGGCGAGGGCGGGCGTGCCGTCCAGGGTCAGGATGCGCCAGGAATAGAGTTCGGCCTCCGCGACATAATTCGCCATGCGCAGCGCCTCCAGCGCATTGGCGCAGGCGATCATCGAATGGTTCGGCAGCGTCAGGAAGCCGATGCGCGCGAGGGTAGCAGGATCCAGCACGATGGGGCGCCGATTGAGGTGACCAAGTGTTGCCAATGAAGCGTTTGTTGCCAAGTGTTTCCAGCTCTACGCAAGCGCAACAAATCGCGCAGAAATTCCCATTGATGGTCATCGCCGGGCAGCAATGCCGCCGCAAATTCGCCTCCCGTTACCAGCGAAATGGCGTCATCGAAACGCGAGGATCATTCCATGCGCATCATGGCAACATCGCACGCCGCTTTCCAAGGCTGGCTTCCAGGCCGCGTCCTGCTGCCGGTCGGATTCGCCGCGCTGGTCGGAATCGGGGCCTATGTCGTCGCCGACGGTCATGGCTATGAGCGCGGACTTGCCGAGCACATGCCGGTGACCGAAGTCGCCCGCATTGCCGAAGAGCCCAGCGAAGTACTTCTCAATGAGGCCGAGGCACAGTGGAAGGCGGACCGGGAGGGCATTCCCGGCCTGCTGCGCGCCATCGACCCCACGGCGGTGTATCAGCCGAGCGCGCCGCAGAAGCCGGTGGTCGCCATCGTCAAGTCGCCGGTCGCCAAGCCGGGCCATGCCAGGCACGTCGACCAGACGGCCAGCGCGCTTCCGGCGGGTGTCGAGCGGTTCGACCGTTGTGAGGGCGCCTGCGATACGCGCGATCCGATGATCGTGCAGGCCTCCTATACGATCACCGAGCCGGCACAGCCGGCACCCAAGTCTCAGCCGTCGGCGCCTGCCGTTGCCGCTGCGAGCGAGAGTTTCTCGCTGCCGAGCGCGGGCGACATCGTCGATCGGACGGTCGAGGGCACGCAGAGCGCCTATGGCGCCGTGCGCGACGGCGCCGCCGCCGCCGTCAACTCCGTCAAGCGGACGCTCAGCGGCGCGCTCGATCTCATCCGCTGATCGCGCCGCGCCGGGTCAGCGGTCGACCACGAGGTCGCTGGTCGGCTTTGAACAGCACAGCAGCGCCATACCCGCGTCGATCTCGCGCTGGCGAATGCCGCCGCCATGCTTCATGTCGACCGTGCCCGAGACCAGCTTGGACTTGCAGGTGCCGCACAACCCCTTCGAGCATGAAGACGGCAGGCGCACGCCGGCCCGCCGCGCGGCATCGAGCACGAACATGTCGGAGCGGCATTCGATGGTGCGGTTCTGCTTGGCAAAGGCGACGGTATAGGTGGTGACGGCCGGCGCGGCCTCTTCCAGCGCATGCTCGACGGCCTGTAGCCCCTCGGCGGCCGTGACTTCGGCTGCCACTTCCGGCTCCGCTTTCGCCAGTTCGGCGAAATCGAAGCTCTCCTCATGATGGCGCGCCATGTCGAAGCCGGCGCCCTTCAACATTTCGCGCACCGCGGTCATGAAGGGCGCGGGGCCGCAGACGAAGACCTCGCGCTCCCGGTAGTCCGGCGCGACGTGGCCCAGCACGCCGAGATCCAGCCGACCGCGCAGTCCGTGCCAGGGCTCGAACGGCGCGTCGGCTTCGCAGATCGGGGCAAAGCGGAAGGCCTTGCTGTTCCGCGCCATCAATTCCAGCTCGGTGCGGAAGATGATGTCGGCCGGCGAGCGGGCCGCGTGCAGGAAGACGATGTCGCGCGGCTCACCCAGATCATGGAAGGTGCGCGCCATCGACATGAGCGGGGTGATGCCGCTGCCGCCGGACAGGAACAGATATTTCGGCGCGGGCGAGGGCGTGCCCTGCGCAAAGCAGGAGAAATCGCCCATCGGCCCGACCGCGCGCAGCACGGAGCCGACCTTCACATGGTCGTGCAGGAAGTTCGACACCGGCCCGTTCGGCACGCGCTTCACGGTGATGGACAGGGTGTGCGGGCGGGTCGGCGCGGAGGCGATGGTGTAGCAGCGGTTGATGCTCTCGCCGCCGATGTCGAGATCGAGGGTGAGGAACTGTCCGGGCTCATAGCGGAACAGGACGGGGTTTGCCGGCGCCAGCACGAAGGTCTTCGCATCCGCCGTCTCGTTGCGGATCTCGCGCACGATCAGGGCGTCGTCGACCTCCGGGTCCCAGTTCGGGAGGTTGCGGGCGAGGCGTAGCGCGGCGGGATCGGGCGAGGCGGCAGGCGCGGAGACGTTCATATGTCTGTTTCTCAATCTGAATGACCCTCACCCGTCATCCCGGACGGCCACAGGCCGATCCGGGATTGCATGTCAGACGGGCGAGCTATTCCCTTACGGCTTCATCTTCAGCCGGGAGGGCGTCCGCGGCGGAACCGTTCAGCGCCCGAGGTGCTCGGCCATGCGGCCGATGTACCAGTTGCAGAACTTGTCCACGAGCATCTCGGTGTGCGGCGAGTAGGGGCCGGGCTCATAGGCCGGCGAGCGCGCGCCGTCCTGGCAATAGCCGACCAGCGTCGAATCCTGGTCGTTGGTGGCGTCCCACACGCCGACGAGGTTCTCGATGTCGTAATCGACGCCCTCGACCGCATCCTTGTGCACCAGCCATTTGGTGCGCAGCAGGGAGCGCTCGGCATCGAGCGGCAGCACCGAGAACACCACCGCGTGGTCGGACATGAAGTGGTGCCAGGAGTTCGGCTGGGTCCAGAAGTGCAGCGCGCCGTGCTTGGGGTCGTTGATCGAACCCAGCAGCTTCTTGCAGGCGGCCTTGGTGTCGCTGGTGTGGCTTTCGCCGTCACCCGCAAGCGGCAGGCGCTCGGTGCGATAGCCGGTCACCATGTCGTCGAGGTGCTCCACCATCTCCGAGGGAAAGCCACAGCTCTCCCACTCGCGATGCGAGGTCGTCACCAGCTTGGCATAGTCCTCGGCCTCCTTGCGGCCGTGCTCGTCGAGTTCCTCGGGCGCGAAGCCGAAACCATAGGCAAAGAGCGGAACCGTCAGCTCGGGATGGTTGCCCGCGCAGTGATAGCACTCGCGGTTATTCTCCATGGTGAGCTTCCAGTTGCCCGGTTCGATGATGTCCTTCTCGAAGGCGACCTTGGCGTTCTTCAGGTCGTGCGGGGCGAGATAGGGCGCCATGCGCGCGGCCATGACGTCGAAATCCTCCGGCGGGTCGTCGCTGAGGCACACAAAGATAAGCCCTTCCAGCGAGCGCACATGCACCGGCTTGAGGCCATGGCAGCCGGGGTCGAAATCCTGCCCCATATGCTCGGCGAACAGCAGCTTGCCGTCGAGGCCGTAGGTCCAGGAATGGTACCGGCACACGAGGTTGCCGACCGTGGTCTTGTAGTCGTGAACGATCGGCGCGCCGCGATGGCGGCACACATTGTGGAAGGCGCGGACCTCGTTGTCGTCATCACGGACCAGGAAGATCGCGTATTTGCCGATGTTGAGGGTCATCGCGTCGCCCGGCTCGGGGATATCGGGATCGACGCCGACGAAGATCCAGTGGCGACCGAAGATGATCTCCATGTCCGCCTCGAAGATCTCGGGGCTGGTGTAGAACGGGGCCTCCAGGCTGTAACCCGGCTTGCGGCGGCGCAGCAGTGCCTTGAGCGGCGTTTGCGTGGAATCCAGCATCGGTCTGTTCTCCCTCGCGGGTCCCGGAGCCCGCTTGTCATGTCTGGAATTGTTCGACGGAAGCGCGTTGTCGACTTTCACAAATGCGACAGGCGCTTTCTCAGAATGGACATTTCCCGCATGGCTGAGGGTGGAACCGCGCTCGCGTCAAACCTCACCCAGGGTTCACCCCGGCAGGAGCTGGCGGGGGAGCCGCCCGCGTGACACCATCTGCCTTCCCGCCTTGCACGCGTGCAGACTCACATGATGAAACCGCTTCTTGCAAACTGGCAGTTCTGGGCCGTTCTCTCGGCCGCCTTCGCCGCGCTCACCGCCATCTTCGCCAAGATCGGCGTGGCCAATGTCGGCTCCGATTTCGCCACCTTCATCCGCACCGTGGTGATCCTGCTGGCGATTGCCGGGATGCTCACCCTCACCGGCGGCTGGCAGGGGCTGGGTACGGTGTCGCCGCGCTCCGGCCTGTTCCTCGTGCTGTCGGGGCTCGCCACCGGCGCGTCGTGGCTGTGCTATTTCCGGGCGCTGCAGCTGGGCGATGCCTCGCGAGTGGCGCCGATCGACAAATTGAGCGTGGTGCTGGTCGCGTTGTTCGCGGCGCTGTTCCTCGGCGAGCGGCTCACCGTCACCGGATGGACGGGCGTCGCGCTGATCGGCACCGGCGCGGTGCTGATCGCGACCGGGCTTTAGCCTTCCATTCGTTCGCGCCGCCAGGCCGAGGGGCTGGTGCCGGTCACGCGGCGGAATTCGTGGTTGAAATTGGACTTGGTGAGGAAGCCGGCTTCCATCATCACCCGTGTCACCGGCAGGTCGGTTTCCCCGAGCAGGCGCTGCGCCTCGCGGATGCGCAGGTCGTTGACGTAGTGCGAGACGCTGATGCCATGGGTGCGGTTGATTGCCTGCGACAGGCGCCGCGCCGGCAGGACGAGGCGCCGGGCGAGGCGGCCGAGATCGAGGTCGGCATCGGTGTATAGTCGGCGCTCGCGCATCAGCGTGTCGAGCGCGGCAATGATGCTCGCATCTTCAGCGGCCATCTCTTCCGCCGTCTCACCGCGAGCGGAAGCCTCGGGCACGGCCGGTTCCTCGCCGGAGGCTCCTGGCGCTGCGGAATCGGCGGCGGCCGCCGCCGTGCCGAGCACCAGCAGCGCGACGACGTTGAAGGAGGCGATCAGTGCCGGCGTGTTGCGTCCGCCGGTCCAGTCGAGATCGAGCGAGATCACCACATCCATGACCGCCGAGCCGATCAGCGCCAGGGCGGTGAGCACCAGCGCGCGATAGGACCGCACCGCCCCATCGAGCCGCGAGCCGACCAGCCCGTCCGGCCCACGGCGGGCAAGCCAGAACAGGGCGCCGCCATAAGCGAGGAACAGCGCGACCACCAACGGCCCGATCGGCGCCGGCTGCCAGGCGAACAGCACCGCCACCGCGAGCGGCGGCAGGACGAGATGCGGCCAGACCCAGCCGGCGCTTTCCTTCGCCTCATCCTCGGTGAGGCTGCGGAAGGCGACATAGGCCAGCGGTGCGATGAGGCACGCCAGCATGGCCTGGAGCGGCAGAACGGCGCGCAGATCATAGCCCCAGCGCAGGCCCACCAGCACCGATTGCACGCCATAGGCAAGGATGAGCGCGAGGAAGAGCGTGTGATGGCGCCCACCCTCCTCGGCGCGCACGAGGCGAATGGCCAGCAGCGCGAGGATCAGTGTGACGACGAAGGGCAGCGGAACGAAAATCATGGGTGCGACCGGTCAGATTCGTGCCGTTCTGGCCCGGATCGCGGATCAGGTCGACCTGAAACGTGATCGAGGTCGCGGCGACAGGCGCATGCGAGCAGAGCGGAGGCATTGCTTTTCAAAGGGATGACCCGCCATGAAGACGCTGTTTCTTGCTCTCGCCGTTCTCCTCGTCGGCACCGCGCTTGCCCGCGCCGACGACACGCGGCTCGACCTTTCCCATGTCGAGCGGGTGGAGATTTCCGGCGACGCGGCCTCGGTGAGACTGACCGCCCGGCCCGGCGGACCATTTCAGGCCCGGCTGGTGGAGCGCCGCTCCGGCTGGTTGGAGGGCGCGGTGCTGCGCGTCGAGGCACGCACGCCTTCCATGTTTGAAGCCTCCGACTGCGTGGTCGAGCTGACGGCGGACCTGCCGCCCGACGTGTCCGTCCGGATCGATCTCGCCGCCGTGCAGGCGCGGTTGGATGGCGCCTTCGCCGCCTTCGACACCCAGGCACGGGCGGGTGACATCAGTGTTGTCGGTACGGTGGAGCGCGTCGATCTGCGCGGTGCCGCGCTGCGCGCGCAACTTGATCTGGGCGAGGCGGCGCCGCCGGCGCCGCGCGCGGTCAATCTCGCGGTCGGCTCGCTCGATGCAGAGGTCACGCTGCCCGCCCGTGCCACCGTCGGCTGGCAGGTCGATGCCAAGGCGGCGCTGGTCGACACGGCGCGGGCAAATGACCGGGACGGCGCCACGCAGATCCGGGTGAGCGCCGATTTCCTGCGCCTCTCGATCCACTGACGGCGTGTGGCTCAGTCGAAAAGGCGCTGCGCCGCGAGGTTGCGCGCCATCGGCCCGGGCGACTGGGCGCGCGCGTCCGACGGCGTGAAGCCGTGCTGCGCCTTGAACTGGCGGGAGAAATGCGCGCAGTCGGAAAAGCCGGCCTCGAGCGCTATGTCCGTCACCGACCGGCCGGTGGTGTCGAGCAGGAAGCGGGCATAGCGCAGCCGCAGGCCCCGGTAGAACTCGGCGGGGCGCTGGCCCATCACGGTCTGGAACAGCCGCTCCAGCTGCCGGGTGGAGAGCTGCAGGCGCCGGGCTATGTCGGCGATGGGCAGCGGGTCGGCGAGGTGCTGCTCCATGAGCAGCAGGGCGCGGCGCACCCGATCGTCGGCGACGAGATCGGCGATCGGCGGGTGCGGCTGGGATTCGCTGCCCGGCCGCTGGCGGTCGAGCTGCAGGATATGGCGGCCCTTCTGCGCCGCCGAGCGACCGAGATGCTTCTCGACCAGCGCGGTGGCAAGATCGGCCGCGCCGCCGCCGCCCGCGCAGGTGATGCGGTCGCCGTCGATCACATAGAGCCGGTCGGCGACCGGGGTGTGGTGCGGGAATTCCTCCAGGAAGTCCTGGTAGTGATACCAGGAGACGCAGCAGCGCCGGCCGGTCATCAGCCCGGCACGGGCGAGCACGAAGGAGCCGGTGCACACGCCGACCAGCGAGATGCCGGCCCGCGCGGCGCGCTTCAGCCAGGCGACGGTCGCCTCGTCCACATGCTGGCCGCCATGCAGCAGTCCGCCGACGACGATGATGTAGTCGAAGCCCGCCGGCTCGGCGAGCGGCCCGGATGGCGAGACGGTGATGCCGCAACTCGCCCGGATCGGCTCGGGATGGGAGGACATGACCTGCCAGCGGGCGCGGATCGGCCGCGAGCGGTCGCCATCATCGGCGGCGAGGCGGAACTGGTCGACCATCAGCGAGAAAGCCGACAGGGTGAAATTGTCGGTCAGCACGAAACCGACATTCAGCACGGGCACGGCGGCCGTCGCCGGCGAGCCTGGTCCGCTGCCGGGCACGGTGCTGGAAAGGGGGCGTTGCTGGTTCATGGCCTGCTCCGATTCACAGCATAGCAAATTTGCCGCGTCACGTAGCAAGGACGGTGCCGTTTCATCGCGAGGGCGGCCGGGCTTCAGCATTCGGGCAGGTTCACCGCGAGGCCGCCGAGCGAGGTCTCCTTGTATTTGGTCGCCATGTCGCGGCCGGTCTCGCGCATGGTGACGATGACCTTGTCGAGCGAGACGATGTGCGTGCCGTCGCCATGCAGCGCGAGCGAGGCGGCATTGACCGCGCTGATGGCGCCGAAGGCGTTGCGCTCGATACAGGGCACCTGCACCAGCCCGCCAATGGGATCGCAGGTCATGCCGAGATGGTGCTCCATGCCGATCTCGGCGGCATTCTCGATCTGCCCGTTGCTGCCGCCGAG
>QFQD01000092.1 GCA_003241485.1 Ancylobacter novellus | reverse complement strand
ACGGGTGGCGCGCACCCTGGCCGATCTCACCGGTGCCGAAACCCTCGGCCGCGCCCATCTCGCCGAAGCGCTGGCCTATCGCGCCAGTGCCGACCGCAACGCCGCCGCCGCGTGAAGGGCGGGCCCCGAGCACCGATGGCACGCTGGGCTGCAGCATGAGATCGGCGCTCCTTCACGCACGCGGAAAGAGGCCGAGCTTTTGCGACGATAGCCTGTCACATAGGCGTCCTACAGATGTGTGATTCCAGTAGGAACGGCACTATAGTGGATTTGAGGCTGGGGACCTTGCCATGACCGAGATGCTGGCTGAGGCGAATGGCGAGGTGCACGCTTCAGGTGCCCACCCCGCGCTGCGCGCTTTGCTCAAGCCGAGCTTTCTCAGGCCCGGCGTCATTGGCCCCGCGCTGCTGAAGTCCTTTGCCGCTGGCAGCCGGCTGGCACCTGCCGGACCGCTCCATTTCATCCCCTCCGCGCTCACCCCCTCCCGCTTCATGCCGGCGCTGCGCTCCTATTCGGGGTTGCGTCACCGCGAGAGCCGCGCGCAGCCCGGCCCGGCCACGCTGGGGCGGATCGGGCCTCTGGAAGTGCGGCTGGCCACCACCGCGGCGGATGTGCGCCGCGCCCAGCGCCTGCGCTACGAGGTCTTCTACGAGGAGATGTCGGCGGTGCCCGCCGCGGCCGCCCGGCTGGCGCGGCGCGACTTCGATGCCTTTGACGGCTTTTGCGACCACCTTCTGGTACTCGACCATGAAAATCCCCGCCTGGTGCGTGGCCGGCGCGAGCCGCGCGTGGTCGGCACCTATCGCCTGCTACGCCATGAGATCGCCGCGCGCCATGGCGGGTTCTACACCGCGAGCGAGTTCGACATCGCCCCGCTGCTGGCCCGCCATCCCGGACGCCGGTTTCTCGAACTCGGCCGTTCCTGCGTGCTCAAGCCCTACCGCACCAAGCGTACGGTGGAACTGCTCTGGCACGGCATCTGGGCCTATGTCCGCCGCCACGGCATAGATGTGATGTTCGGCTGCGCCAGCCTGGAAGGCACCCGGCCCGAGGCGCTGGCCCGCCCGCTCGCCTTCCTGCATCACTTCGCCCCCACCGAGGCGGAATGGACGGCCGCCGCCCTGCCGCGCAATGCCGCAAAGATGGACCTCGTGCCGATCGAGGCGCTCGACGCCAAGGCGGCGCTCAACGAGCTGCCGCCGCTCATCAAGGGCTATCTGCGGCTCGGCGCCATGATCGGGCGGGAGGCAGTGGTCGACCGGCAGTTTGGCACGACGGATGTGCTGATCGTGCTGCCGATCGAGCGGATCCACCCGCGCTATCTCGATCATTTCGGCGTCAACGCCGAGCGCCACGCGGCCTGATTTCTCACCTCGCCCCGAGCGTTTTTCCCGATAGCGACACTGAACCTGGCGCCGCCGATCCCATCGCGCGCGGCGTTTTTGCCGCAGCCTCGCGCAGCGATCTTGCGCGGACCTTCCCGCTCGCCCATATCTGTCGCAACGGGATGCCTTGACGGGGTCCCACCACGCAAAGTCGCTTCAGACAAGGACTTTGGGAGCATGTCGCGTATTCCCTCGCTGTCGAGCCCTTTCCTGCTCGGCTTTGACGAGGTCGAGAGAGCGCTCGACCGCGTCATGAAAGGCTCGGATGGCTATCCGCCCTACAATGTGGAGCGGGTGGCGCAGCCGGGTCAGGCCGAGCGGCTCCGCATCACCCTGGCCGTCGCGGGCTTCACCCGCGAACAGCTGGATGTGACGGTGGAGGAGAAGGAGCTGGTCATAAGGGGCCGGCAGGCCGACGAGGCCGAGCGCGTCTATCTTCACCGTGGCATCGCCGCACGTCAGTTCCAGCGCACCTTCGTGCTGGCCGATGGCATGCGGGTTCTGGGTGCCGACCTGAAGAACGGACTTCTCTCGGTCGATCTCGTCCGGCCGGAACCGGAACGCGTCGTCCGGCGTATCTCCATAGCGACGGACGAGTAAGGGTGACCCGAAGCCGGTCTCGACAGTCGAAAAAGGAGTCGGACCATGACGAACGAATTTCAGCTCAGCGGCACGTCGGCTAGCGAAGCTCTGGCCGGCACGCTCACGGAAGAAGCCTTCGCCAGCCTCGGCGGCGGCCAGATCGCCTATGTGAAGTCGATCAGCTCGGAAGAAGCCTCCAGCCTCTTCCCGCAGGCGCGGCTTGCGCCGGGGTTGCAGCTCTACACGCTGCACGCGGCGGATGGCACGCCGATGATGCTGACCGACAGCCGCGAAGCCGCCATTGCCAGCGCGATGCAGAACGAGCTGCAGACGGTGAGCCTGCACTGAGCGAAAGTCACGCGCCACGCAGCTGATGAACGACAGGAAACCCGTCCGGCTTAGCAGCCGGGCGGGTTTTCTTCATGGCTGGCTCAGCCGCGCCGCTTGGCCTCGATCACGTCCCAGACGACGGGCGCGATGTCCGGCCCGCCAATACGTCGGATGGCGCGGATACCCGTCGGGGCGGTCACGTTGATCTCGGTGAGATTGCCGCCGATGACGTCAATGCCGGTGAACAGCAGCCCCTTTTCACGGAGCGAAGGTCCGAGCCGTGCGCAGATCTCCCGCTCGCGCGGGGTGAGGTCGGTTTCCTTCGCCGCGCCACCCCGCACCATGTTGGAGCGCAGGTCACCTTCGCTCGGCACGCGGTTCACCGCGCCGGCGAATTCACCGTCGATGAGAATGATCCGCTTGTCGCCGGCGCTCACCTCGGGGAGGAAGCGCTGCACCACCCACGGCTCACGGAAGGTGGTGGCGAACAGGTCATAAAGCGAACCGAAATTCAGGTCGTCGCGGGTGAGGCGGAACACGGACGCACCGCCATGGCCGTAGAGCGGCTTGACTACGATGTCTCCCTGCTCGGCGCGGAATGCCTTGATCTCCTCGAGATCGCGGGTGACCAGCGTCGGCGGCATCAGATCCGGAAATTCGGTGACGAAGATCTTCTCCGGCGCGTTGCGCACGTGGAAGGGATCGTTGACCACCAGCGTCTTGGGATGCACCCGCTCCAAGAGATGGGTCGCGGTTATGTAGTGCAGGTCGAAGGGCGGATCCTGCCGCATAAGGATCACGTCGAAGCTGTCGAGCCGCACGCGGCGACGCTCGCCCAGGGTGAAGTGGTCGCCCTTCACGTCGCGTACTTCCAGCGGGTGCACATTGGCGAACACCTCGCCGTCGCGCATGGCGAGCCAGTCGGGGGTGTAATAGGACAGAGTGTGGCCGCGCGCCTGCGCTTCCAGCAGCAAGGCGAAGGCGGAATCGCCCGCAATGTTGATGCGGTCGATCGGGTCCATCTGGACGGCGACGTTAAGGGTCATGGGACATCCGTCTCGGCGCGTCCGTGCTCGGCAGGGCAAGCTCGGACAGGGTTGAGCCGGCGGCGGTACCGCCGGAGTGTTGCCCCTGATTTAGACCCTTCGCGCGCCCGACGCCACGGGGCCGCGCGGGCGCGACGACGATCCAGCTATTCCGCCTCGAAGGCCCCTGGCAGATGGAGCGGTGATGCGCCGGGTGCGACCAGCACAACGTCGAGCCGCATGTCGAGCCCGGCAAGTTCGGGTTTGTCGGCAAGGAAGATCTCCGCCGCCCCGGCGATGCGGCGGCGCTGGCGCGGCAGGATGGATTCCGCCGCGGCCGTCAGGCTGGCGCGCGCCTTCACCTCGACGAAGAGGACGAGACCGTCGCGGCGGGCAACGATGTCGATCTCGCCGCGCGGCGTGCGCACCCGCCGGGCGAGGATGGTGAAGCCCTGCGCTTCCAGCAGCCCCGCGGCCTTCGCCTCGGCATCGACACCGCGGGTGAAGGCCGCGCGCCGCGCCTCAGTCATCGCCGCCCTGCAAGGCGAGGGCGCGTGCATAGACCGCGCGCCGGGGCAGGCCGGTGGCGGTCGCGACCGCCGCCGCCGCGTCCTTGACCGAGAGCGTGGCGAGGGCCCGGCGCAGCGCGGCGTCGATATCCTCCTCGCGGGCCTCCTCCTCAAGTGGCGCACCGATCACCAGCACGATCTCGCCGCGGTTCTCGGCCTCGTCCTGCGCGTAATGGGCGGCAAGCTCGGTGAGGGTGCCGCGCCGCACCTCCTCGAAGGCCTTGGTGAGCTCGCGGCAGACCGCCGCCGGGCGCGGGCCCAGCACGGCGGCGAGGTCGGCGAGGCTTTCATCGAGCCGCGGGCCGGTCTCATAGATAATCAGCGTCGCCGGCAGCGTCTTCAGCTCGCTGACGCGGGTGCGCCGCGCCCCGCTCTTGGCGGGCAGGAACCCCTCAAAGAAGAACCGGTCGGTCGGCAGACCCGCCGCCACCAGCGCCGCGAGGCTGGCCGAGGCGCCGGGAATGGGGATCACCCGGTGCCCCGCCGCCAATGCCGCCTCCACCAGCTTGTAGCCGGGATCGGACACCAGCGGCGTCCCGGCATCCGACACCTGCGCCAGCACGGCGCCTTCCGCCAGCCGCTCCATCAGGCGCGGGCGGGTGTGCTCGGCATTGTGGTCGTGATAGGCGACGAGCGGCGTTTCGATGCCGTAACGATCCAGCAGTCGCCGCGTAATACGCGTGTCCTCGCAGGCGATCAAATCGGCGCCGGCGAGCGTTTCCAGCGCACGCAGCGTGATGTCGCCCAGATTGCCGATGGGCGTCGCGACAATATACAGGCCGGGCTGCGGCCGGGCGGCCGGCACGCTCGCACCGGCGAGACGGAACGCCCGCACGCGCCCGCTATCGGGAGGAGAATGGCTCATCCGCCCTCCATATCAGATCGGCGGCGCGTGGTCGCCAGCCACCGCAGAGCCGGCACGGGGCGTCGCGACAGGTGGATATGTTCGCCTTTGTGATCCGGGCCACCGACCCCCGAGGTGACAGGACGCGCGCGCCCGGCCTAAAAGGAGAGTTAACGCGCGCCCTGGAGCGGCGGAAATCGCAGGCTTGAGCGCGCCACGCATGGATGACGGCACCAAACTTCCCCGTCGCGCCTTCCTCGTCATGGCGGGAAGCGCCACTCTGGCCGCCTGTGGCGCGGTGCGCGACACCCCGCCCCCGCAGGCGCAACTTCCTCCTGCCGAGCCGGCTGCGCCCCCGCAGCCTGGCAATGTGCTGGGTGCCGGCACGGTGCGCGTCGGCCTTCTCCTGCCGCTCGGCGCCAGCGGCAATGCCGGCGCGGCCGCGCAGTCACTGCGCAATGCGGCGGAGATGGCGATCGCCGAATTCACCGGCGCCAACATCCAGCTCATCGTCAAGGATGACGGCGGCACGGCGCCCGGCGCACAGGCCGCCGCCCAACAGGCGATTGATGAAGGCGCCCGGGCGTTGATCGGCCCGGTTTTCGCCCACACGGTCGCCGCCGCCGGGCAGGTGGCGCGCCAGCGCGGCGTACCGCTGATCGGCTTCTCCACCGACACCAATGTGGCGACGCAGGGCGTGTATCTCCTCAGCTTCCTGCCGCAAACCGATGTGGAGCGCGCCGTTCGTTTCGCCGCGTCAAACGGCCGGCGCGCCTTTGCCGGCCTCGTGCCGGACAATGCCTATGGCTCCGTCGTCGAGGCGGCGTTTCGCGAGACCGTGCCGCAGGCCGGCGCCCGCGTCGTCGGGCTGGAGCGCTATGGCACGGGCGGAGCGGCACAGTTCCAGGAAGCCGCGCGCCGCATCGCCGCTTCCGCCAACCAGGCCGATGCACTGTTCCTGCCCGACGCCGCCGACGCGGTGCCGCAGATCCTGCAAGCGCTGGACGCTGCCGGCGTCCGGCTCGACGGCAAGCAGCTCATCGGCACCGGCCTGTGGGACGACCGGCGACTGTTCTCCGTGGCCTCGGTGGCGGGCGGCATCTTCGCCGCACCGGACCCCGCGGGATTTCGCGCGTTTTCCGAACGCTACCGGGCCCGATACGGCAAGGAACCGGTGCGTACCGCAACGCTGTCCTACGACGCGGTGACGCTGATGGCGGCGTTGGCCAACGCCCATGGCGAACTCGGCATCACTGACGCCGCGATCCAGAATCCCTCGGGTTTTGCCGGCATTGACGGCATCTTCCGCTTCCGCGCCGATGGCACCAACCAGCGTGGGTTGGCGGTGATGCAGATCGGCAGCGGGTCGGCACAGATTATCAGTCCCGCCCCGCGCAGCTTCGCGCAGGCGAGCTGACCTCCCTCACGCCGCGAGGTCGGCGACAATGGCGTCCAGCACCGGGAAGCCGGACGGCGTGGCGCGCAGACGGCCATCGGGCATTTGCTCGACAAGGCCTTCCTCGACAAGCACCGCCAGCCTTTCGGGCGCGAAGGGCCTTCCGGCAAGGCGCGCAAAGCGCTGCGGGTCGATGCCTTCCTTCAGCCGCAGACCCATCAGCAGCACTTCGTCGGCCTGCTCGGAGCGGGCCAGCGCCTCATCCACCACGACACCGTGGCCGGCCTCCTCGACACGGGTGAGCCAGTCCTCCGGCCCACGCTCGGTGGAGGTGGCGACACGGCCTTCCGGCGTCTCCAGGCGGCCATGCGCGCCGGGGCCGACGCCGGCATATTCGCCATAGCGCCAGTACAGCAGATTGTGCTGGCTCTCGGCGCCGGGCCGGGCATGGTTGGAAATCTCATAGGCCGGCAGCCCTGCCGCCTCGGTGGTTTCCTGCGTCACGTCCCACAGCTCGCGGCCGGCATCGCCATCGGGGATGATGAGCTTGCCCGCCGCGTACAGGGCGGCAAAGGGCGTGCCCTCCTCGATGGTGAGCTGGTAGAGCGAGAGATGCTCGCAGCCCTCAGCGATTGCCCGCTTGAGTTCAGCGGCCCACGCCTCCGGCTTCTGGTTCGGGCGGGCATAAATGAGATCGAACGACACGCGCTCGAACGCCGCGCGCGCCACCGCCACGGCGGCCAGCGCCTCCTCCGCGCTGTGCATGCGCCCGAGCGCCTTGAGCGAAGCGTCGTCCAGCGCCTGCACCCCGAGCGACACCCGGTTGACGCCGGCGGCGCGATAGCCGCGAAAGCGACCGGCCTCGACGCTGGTCGGGTTGGCCTCCAGCGTCACCTCGGCGCGCGCGTCCAGCGGCCAGGCGTCATGGATGGCGTCGAGAATGGCACCAACCGTGCCCGGCTCCATCAGCGACGGGGTGCCGCCGCCGAAGAACACGCTCTGCGTGCGCCGCTGGCCGATGCGTTGACGTGTATGGGCGATCTCGGCGCGGAACGCGGCGATAAAGCGCGCCTGGTCGGGCGGCGAATGGCGGACATGCGAGTTGAAGTCGCAATAGGGGCACTTCGCCTTGCAGAAAGGCCAGTGCACATAGACCCCGAAGCCGGGATCGAGCGGCGGCGGCGCGGGGTAGCGCTCGCCCGCGCGGGAATCGGCCGCGCGGAGTGGATCGTCAGTCAAATGTCGCCCCGAAACAGGATTCCGCCAGCGCGATGAAGGCGCGGGCGCGGTGCGACAGGCCTTTGCCGAGCGGCGGCAGGCCGTGCTTTTCCTCGCCGCTCATCTCGCCGAAGGTGCGGCTGTGGCCGTCCGGCTGGAACATCGGGTCATAGCCGAAGCCGGCGGGGCCGCGCGGCGGCCAGACCAGCGTGCCCTCGACGATGCCCTCGAAATCCTCGACCTGTCCGTCCGGCCAGGCGACGCAGAGCGCCGAAATGAAGAAGCCGCGACGGTCCTCGGGGTCCTCCGCACCAGCCTCGCGCAGGCCTTCCTCGACCTGCGACATGGCCTTGTAGAAGTCCTTCTCCGGCCCGGCCCAGCGCGCCGTATAGAGGCCCGGCGCGCCGCCCAGCGCGTCGACGCAGAGGCCCGAATCGTCGGCGAAGGCCGGCAGTCCGGTGGCATTGGCCGCCGCGAGCGCCTTGATGCGCGCATTCTCGGCGAAGGTGAGGCCGGTTTCCTCGGGCTCGGGCAGGCCGAGTTCGCCGGCGGAGACCGCCTCCACGCCATAAGGCGCCAGCAAGCCGCGCATCTCCTCCAGCTTGCCGGGATTATGCGTGGCGATGACGATCTTGCCGGTCAGGCGGCGCCGCTGTTCCATGGGTCAGCCCATCATTCCTCAGGCGACCGCGAGCTTCTGCAGGCCGACGAGCTTGGACACACCCTTTCGGGCAAGGCCCAACATGGCGTTGAACTCGGCTTCCGTGAAGGGGGTCTTCTCCGCCGTGCCCTGAAGCTCGACGAAGCCGCCGGTGCCGGTCATCACGAAGTTGCAATCGGTCTCGGCCTGCGAATCCTCGGCATAGTCGAGATCGAGGCGCGCCTCGCCCTCGACGATGCCGCAGGACACGGCGGCGAGGTGATCGCGCAGCGGGATGGCCGGGATCATGCCGCGCGACTTCATCCAGGAGAGGCAGTCGTAGAGCGCCACCCAGGCACCGGTGACCGACGCCGTGCGGGTACCGCCATCGGCCTGGATCACGTCACAATCGACGGTGATCTGGCGCTCGCCGAGCTTTTCCAGATCAACCACCGCGCGCAGCGAGCGGCCGATGAGGCGCTGAATTTCCTGCGTGCGGCCGGACTGCTTGCCCGCCGAGGCCTCGCGGCGCGTGCGGTCATGGGTGGCGCGCGGCAGCATGCCGTATTCCGCCGTGACCCAGCCGCGCCCCTGACCCTTCAACCAGGGCGGAAGGCGCTCTTCCAGCGTGGCGGCAACAAGCACATGGGTCTCGCCGAACTTGACGAGGCAGGAGCCCTCGGCATGGCGCAGCACGCCGCGTTCGAAGCTGACGGCTCGCATCTCGTCGGACGAGCGGCGGGAAGGGCGCATGGGGTTCTCCTTGACCTGTGGCGGCCCTTGTAAGGGCGGCGCGCCGCCGGCGCAACGCCGCGCTGGGGAGCGTTGCGCCCGGCTCGCTTGAACCTGCGGCGGGATTACCGAACTATGTACTCTGTCGCGGAGGGGATAGGCTCCACTTCCGCGACAGGCGTCGCACACCCAACAGGCCGGCCATGCCCCTCGATCCCCTGCTGTCTGCCACCGCTCCGCAGCTCGCCCGGCTGGACGAACGCTCGCGCGAGATCTTCCGCCAGATCGTCGAGACCTATCTCGCAACGGGCGAACCCGCCGGCTCGCGCAACATTGCGCGGCTCATCCCCATGACACTCTCGCCCGCCTCCGTGCGCAATGTGATGGCGGATCTGGAAGCGGCAGGGCTCATTTTCGCGCCTCACACCAGTGCCGGGCGGCTGCCGACGGAACGCGGCCTGCGGTTCTTCGTCGACGCGCTGCTGGAGATCGGCGACGTCTCGGAGGAAGAGCGCAACTCCATCGAGACGCAGGTGCGCGCCGCCGCCCAGGCGCAGACCGTCGAGGGCGTGCTGGCGGAGGCCACCAACATGCTCTCCGGCCTCACCCGCGGTGCCGGCGTCGTGACCACCACCAAGAGCGACGGCCGGCTGAAGCACATCGAATTCGTCCCGCTCGACCCGACGCGGGCGCTGCTGATCCTCGTCTCCGAGGATGGCGAGGTGGAAAACCGGCTGGTGCCGCTGCCGACGGGACTGCCGGCTTCGGCACTCATGGAGGCCACCAATTTCCTCAATGCCCGCACCCGCGGGCGCACCTTGAGCGAGGTCCGGCTGGAGGTCGAGCGCGCGCTCACCGAGCGCCGCGCGGAACTCGACGAGATCACCGCCCGCGTGGTCGAGACGGGACTCGCCAGCTGGTCGGGCGGCGACAAAGCCGAGCGGCGGCTGATCGTGCGCGGCCAGACCCGGCTGCTGCACGATTTGCGGGCGATCGAGGATCTGGAGCGCATCCGCCTGCTGTTCGACGATCTCGAATCCAAGCAGGAGGTTGTCGACCTGCTCGGCCGGGCCGAGGACGCGCAGGGGCTGCGCATTTTCATCGGTTCGGAGAACAAGCTTTTCTCGATGTCGGGCTCCTCCACCATCGTCGCTCCCTATCGCGATGGTCAGGGACGGGTGGTCGGCGTGCTCGGCGTGATCGGGCCGACGCGGCTGAACTATGCCCGCATCGTGCCGATGGTGGACTTCACCGCACGGGTGGTCAGCCGGGTTCTCGCGGGTCCGGGGATTGACGCAGCTTGATTTTTCTCGCCTGCGACCCGATATGGCGGGCGTCCGCACGACGTTGCCGGGCGGATAATCCATTCCCGACGAGGTACCTATGAGCGAAGACACCCGCAACCCGGCGGAACAGCCCGACGTTTCGGTCGCCCCCGAGGGCAGCGCGGCCGCGCCGGAGGACATCGCCGCCCTGTTCGCGGCCGAGAAGGAGCGGCTTGAAGCCGAGATCGCGAGCCTGAAGGACAAGTTCCTGCGCGCCTTTGCCGAGGCGGACAATGTCCGCCGCCGTGCCGAACGTGAAGTCGCCGATGCGAAGGTCTACGGCATTACCGGCTTCGCCCGCGACGTGCTGAACGTCGCCGACGATTTCGAGCGCGCGCTCGCCGCCATCGAGCCCGAGGCGCGCGAAAAGGCCGAAGGCACGCTGAAGACCCTGCTGGAAGGCATCGACCTGACCTCCCGCGCGCTGACGCAGACGCTGACCAAGCATGGCGTCGCCAAGATCGAAGCGGAAGGCGCCAAGTTCGACCCGAACCTGCACCAGGCGATGTTTGAGGTGCCGAATGCCGAGATTGCCTCCGGCACGGTCGTGCAGGTGATCCAGCCCGGCTACACGATCGGCGGGCGCGTGCTGCGCCCGGCGCTGGTCGGCGTGTCCAAGGGCGGGCCCAAGACGGCGCCGGTCGATCCGGCGGCCCCGCAGGCCTGATCTCCCGCTGAGCTATGCCGCCGTCCGCATCATCGATCCGGACGGCGGAACGGCTCAACGCGGCTCGACGCCCTCGCGCAACGCGCGCATGCCGTCAAAGTCGGCACTGAACGTATCGGCCGGCGCCACGCCGACCATGCGCAGATAGTTGGCGCGGCCGAAACGCAGCCATTGCACCACTTTCAGCGGCTTGCCGCTCTGCATGTCCTCGGCATTGCCGAGCAGCTCGTGACCGGGCTGACCGCCGATGCGCAGCGGGCCGCCGCGCTCGATGCGCAGGTTCTTCACGCCCGGCACGCTGGTGATGGCACGCTTGGCGAGGCTCTCGCGATCATCCTCGCGTATTTCCCCACGGGCGATGCCAACGATGAAATAGGGCAGCGTGCCGGCAGGCGCCGTCGCCGGATCGCCCTTCGACAAGAGCACGGCCGTACCGCCGAGCACCTGCAGCACCTTGTACCCCTGGAGATCGGACAGGGTGAAAGGCAGCCGTGCCAGCATCTCCTCCTCGCTGGGCGGCGCGCGCATAACCACGCTCTTCAGCGCGGCTTCCACAACGTCGTCGGGATATCGGGCCGAGGCGGCCTCGGGAAACTGCACCGTGACCATCGCCGTGACATACTTGCCGGCGGCGAACAGAATCCACTTCTTCAGCGCGTTCGCGCCGACGCTCTGGTAGCCGGTGAGCAGGATGGCCTTTTCGCCACCGCTCAGCGTCAGGTCGCGCTGGGATTCGATGGTCACGCCTTGGCTCTGCAGCGCTTCGGGTCGAAAGGTGGTGGAAATCTCGCCGAAGGCCGCGACCGGCAGCTCCAGAATGAGGATCGCGGCTTTGGATACGCGGTCTTCGAAACCGTTGACGCCGGTGATTTCAGTCATGCCGGGAGGCGGGACCAGGCCGATCGTGCCCTGATTGGGAAAG
>QFQD01000014.1 GCA_003241485.1 Ancylobacter novellus | reverse complement strand
GACCCACCCAGATCGAGGCTTCTTCCGAGCCGCTGGCCATAGGCGACGATGGACTGGCCGACGGGCACCCGGGCGGCCGCATAGTCCTTGAGCGCGTCATCGACATTCCGATGTCGCGTCAGGGCGTCGCGCAGGGCGAATGCATCGCCCGCGGCCTTGGCGACCCCCATGGCCGTGTGCGGGCGCGCCACGAAGGCGGCATCGCCCATCAGCGCGACCGGTCCCTTCACCATGTGGTCGGGCGCGTAGTCAAAGATGGCGTGGATGAACGGCTGGGGTTCTGCGGCCACGGCCGCCGCAAAGGAGGATGGGAGGAGCGCCTCCGCATCCGCCCGCATGGCCTCGACGACATTGGCACGCACATGGCCGGGGGCAAGGGAGAAGGTCCGTTGCACGCCATCGCTGTCGGTCAGGACGCGGGCAAGTTCGTCCGGCGAATAGCGGCGGTACCACACCCAATTATAGCGCCGCCGCCCCACCCCGGTGGCGCCATCCGCACCGGGAACGAGATAGCCGAGGATATGCGAGCCCGGCATCTCGCAGAAGGCGAAGCGCTCGAACAGCCGGTGTGCCGCAGCGGGCGGGATGTGCTCTTCGGGCACAAGGCCGCGCCAGGTGGCGTAGCCGACATAACGCGGCAGAGACTGCGGGCCCGAGACGAAAGCGCGAACGATCGACCCGATGCCGTCGGCACCGACGACGAGGTCCGCACTCTCCTCGCGGCCATCGGAATACTGCACGCGCCCGCCCTGGTCGCCATGGCTCACCGACACGGCGCGGGTATCGATGCGGTAGCGGTCTTCCGGCACGAGAGCGCGGAAGGTGCGCCACAGCACATCCCAGGACAGCTGGGTCTGCGGGGTGCGCTGGCGGTGGACGATGTTGTCGTCCCGGTCGAGATAGATGCGCTCCTGCGCGGTCACGCCGACCTGAGCGACATGTTCGACGCCGATCTCGCGCAGCATGTCGAACACCTCGCGCTGGGCGACCAGTCCTGCCCCGCGCCCCTCCAGCCCATGCTGGGAACGCTCGGTTATCGTGACATCGAAGCCGGCGCGGCGGAGCAGGACGGCAGCAAACAGCCCGCCCATCGACCCGCCGACAATGAGGATGCGAGGGCTCATGAGGTTCGGACCCGCGGTTTCGTCAGCTGATGAAATCGACGGTGCCGCCATCCACGCGCAATGCCGCGCCCGTGGTGGCCGAAGAAAGCGGCGAGCAAAGGTACACGGCCATGTTCGCGACCTCTTCGACAGTCGCCAGGCGGCCGAGCAGCGACGAGGGCCGGTGCGCCTTGACGAAATCGGCACCGGCCTGCTCCAGCGATTTTCCGGTCGCGGTTTCCGCCTTGAGCATCTCGGCCACCCCCTCCGACAGGGTGGGGCCTGGGAGAAGGGAGTTCACCGTGACACCGGTGCCCGCCATGCGCTTGGCAAGGCCTCGGGCGAGCGACACATCCGCCGTCTTGCTGACGCCATAATGGATCATCTCGACGGGGATGTTGAAGGCGGACTCCGAGCCGAGAAACAGCATGCGCCCCCAACTGCGGCTTGCCATGCCGGGCAGATAGGCACGCGCGAGACGCACGCCAGACATCACATTCACCTGCCAGTGCCGCTCCCACACCTCGTCCTCGGTGTCGAAGAAATCCGAAGGCTGGAAGATGCCAAGATTGTTCACGACGATGTCGAAGGACGGCTCGGCCTTCACCAGGGTCCGGGCGCCCTCCGCCGTGCTCAGATCGATCGCCTGTCCGCGAGCCGAGCCGCCGAGCCGCGCGAGTGCCGCCTCGACCTTCTCGGTTGTGCGGCCATTGATGACAACGGCGGCGCCGGCCTCGTGCAGGCCCTTTGCAATGGCGAAGCCTATGCCCTCGGTCGAGCCCGTCACGAGGGCGGTCTTGCCGGAAAGGTCGATCTTCATGGCGAGCTCCTAAGGTGACAACACACAGCGCGTAACTTGGCCGCGCGAACCATCCTGGCGTGGTCTCATCCGAATTGACCGATACGCCAAACCTCGTCCCGGCCATTGCGGAAACGAACAGCGCGATCGCCATCGTGCCATTTCGACCCGCCTGCCGAGAGATGACAGGCTCGCTAAGGCGCCCGCCCGGTGAGCGACGTAAGGTTGTGTTTGCGCAGCTCCACCGCTTCGTCGAGAATCCAGGAGCGGAAGATCTGCACGCGCGGATCCTCCAGTCGGGATTCATGGATGAGCAGATAGTATTCGCCCGCGCTCGCGATCTCGCTCGAATAGGGAAGGCACAGCCCCCGCGCGCCCTCGTCCTGCGCCAGCAGGATATCCGGCACCAGCGCGATGCCACGCCCCTGCCGCGCCGCGTCGAGCGCCATGAAGAAGTGCCCGAACTGCAGGTGCGGATCGCTCTCCCCCTCATAGCGCGCGCCATTGGCCCGCAGCCAGTCCGGCCAAGCGTAGCGCCGCGTCGTGGTGTGGATCAGCGGGTAGGCGAGGAGATCGGCCGCCTCGCGCACGTCGCCGGTCAAAAGCGTCGGCGCGCAGACCGGGACGAGCCGATCCGCGAACAGTTCGTCAGCGTGCACGCCGTCCCAGCGCGTGACCATGGGCAGTTCGATGCGCGGCTGGTTGCGCTCATAGCGGCGGCCCGGCAGCCGGCCGACCCGGATGGCGATATCGGCATCATGGGCGAGGAGGTCCGCCGCCTCGATCGAGGAGACGATGCGCGCCTCGATCTCCGGATGGCGGGCGACCAGAAGATGCAGCCGGGGCATCAGCCACACGGTGGCGATGGTCGGCAATGCGCTGATGGTGATGGCGGGATCGCTGCGCCGGCGCGTCAGGCGCAGGGCGGCGCGCTCCAGCTCATCGAATACGCCTTCCACCACGCGATAGAACTGCTCGCCCTCGGCGGTGAGCTCGATGCGCCGCGTATGGCGCACGAACAAGTCCTGCCCCAGCTCGACCTCAAGTTCCTTCACCTGTCGGCTGATCGCGCCCTGGGTGAGATGAAGCTCCTCGGCCGCGCGGGTGAAGGAGAGATGGCGTGCCGCCGCCTCGAACCCCTTCAGCGCATTCAAAGGCGGCAGTCGCCTCTTTCTCATCCATCGTCCCCCTCATGCATGAACCTAGATCATGCATGAGGGCCGAACAAATCGTTTGTGACAGGCCGGCGCGCCCGGCATCGTAGCTGCATCCGATTTCCACCGGCCCGCCATCGTCGCACCCCATCCCGGACCATCCTTCTCCGGGCGAGGATTGTCATGCCTGCATCCGATGAAGCGCTCCTCGCCACCGGCATCGCCAAGACCTATGGCGCGACCTGCGCGCTGCGCGATGCACGCCTGGCGCTGCGGCGAGGGCGCGTGCATGCACTGCTGGGTGAGAACGGCGCGGGCAAGTCGACGCTGGTGAAAATCCTGGTTGGCGCGGTCACGCCCGATGCCGGCCATATCGAACTTGACGGCGCATCGGCCGCCTTCGGCTCGGTCACGCAGGCGATCCGCGCCGGCGTCGTGCCGATCCACCAGCATCTCAGCCTGTTCCCGGAACTCAGCGTGCACGAGAACCTCTCGGCCTTCGCGCTCGCCGGCAGCGGCGGGCTGTGGGCGGGGCGGCGTCTCGTCGATCCCTCCCGCGCCCGCGGATGGCTTGCCGAGGTTGGGCTCGATGTCGATCTCGCCGCGCCACTCGGCGCCTTGTCGCTCGGCGAGCGCCAACTGGTCGAGGTGGCGCGCGCACTCAGCCTCGATTGCCGCGTGCTGGTGCTCGACGAGCCGACCGCGGCTCTCAACGCCGGCGAGGCGGAACGGCTGTTTGCGGTGGTGCGCCGGCTCTGCGCCACGGGCACTGCAGCCCTGTTCATCTCCCACCGCTTCGACGAGATCGAGGCGCTCGCCGACGATGTCACCGTGTTGCGCGACGGCCGAACGGTGATCGACGCCGCGCCGCTCGGCCGCCACAGCCGCGAGGAGTTGACCCACGCCATGCTCGGCGCTGGCGTCGAGGCCGGGCCGGAGCGCCTGTGCGCCCGCGCCGAGCCGGTGCTGGTCGGACATGGCTTCGCCAGTCGCCGGGAAGCCCGCAGCGACACGGGCGTCATCGTCCATGCCGGCGAAATCGTCGGGCTCGCCGGCCTCATCGGCTCGGGCGCGCTCACTCTCGCCGCGTGGCTGGCCGGCGCGCAGGCCGGTGCCGGCGAGCTCTCGGTGGCGGGCCACGCCTTCGCGCCCGGCGATCGCCGACGCGCGGCCGCGCTCGGCATCGCCTATGTTCCGGCCGATCGCCATGTGGAGGGCTTGTTCACCACACTGTCGGCCCGGCGCAATGTCTCGGTCTCGGCGCTTGGCCGCCTGGCGCGTCTGGGCTGGCTGCGCAGCTCGGAGGAAGGGGAGCGGATCGACCCGCTGCTGCGCCGGCTCAAACTGCATCCCGCGCGCCCCGAGGCGGAAGCGGCGACCTTCAGCGGTGGCAACCAGCAGAAGCTGCTCATCGCACGATGCCTTGCCCTTCCGGGACTGAAGGCCATGGTCCTGCTTGAACCGACGCGTGGCGTCGATGTCGCTGCGCGCGGCATCATTCATGACGCCATACGCGAGGCCGCCGCCTCCGGCGTCGCGGTGCTGGTTGCCACCAGCGACCTCGACGAACTCATGGTGCTTGCCCACCGCTATCTCGTGGTGCGCGACAACAGGCTTGCCGCCGAGCTGCCGCAGGACGCCCCGCGCGCGGCGCTGCTGTCGGCGCTGTCGGGGAGCATCGCGGCATGATGACGAAGCGCCTGCCCGGCCGCCCCTCGTCCCTGCGCCTGCCGCGCCCGCCAGCGGTGGCGCTGGTGTGCCTCGGCCTGTTCCTGCTGTGCTGCCTGTTCGTGCCGCGCTTCGCTACTTTCGGCAATATCGAGAACGTGCTGCGCGTCGCCGCCATTCTCTGCATCGTCGCCTGCGGGCAGGCGATCGTCATCATTCTCGGCGGCATCGAGTTCTCCTTTGGCGCCTCCGCGGCGTTGGCGAGCGTCGTGACCGTGATGGTGCTGCCGGAGGCCGGGCCAATCGCCGGCCTGGCGGCAGGTGGCGCGACCGTCATCGGCATCGGCGCGGCGAATGGCTGGCTGGTCGGGCGCATGGGGCTGCCGCCGGTCATCGTCACCCTCGGCACGCTGATGATGGCTTCCGGCACGGCGGCCTGGCTGGTCGGCGGCCTGCCACTGGATGCCCCGCCTTCCGCCGTGTTCTCCTGGCCGGCGCGCGGGCGCGTGCTCGGCATCCCGGTGCCGATCCTCGCCGCCATGCTGGGCTGCGTCGCGCTGCATGTGCTGCTGGCGCACGGGCGGCTCGGCCGGCTCTGGTACCATGTCGGCGCCAATCCGCTGGCCGCGCGCCTTGCGGGGATCAATGTCGCCCGCGTCACCCTCCTCGGCTATGCCGTCGCTGGCGCCTTCTGTGCGGTCGGCGCGATCATCCTGACGAGCCGCGTCGCTTCGGGGCAGCCGGCCCTCGCACCGAATCTCGCCTTCGAGACCATCGCAGCCTGTGCCATTGGCGGCCTACCGCTGTCGGGCGGACGGGGGCATGTGCTGCAGGTCGTGTTCGGCGTGCTCACCGTCGCCATGCTCAACAATGCCGTGGTGCTCATCAACCTGCCTGTCGCCTGGCAGCTGGTGCTGCTCGGCCTCGCGGTGCTGGCCGCTGTCGGCCTGCAGAAGGACTGGGCCGCTCTGAAACGTCTCGCCGGGAGGGCCTCCCGATGAAACGCTTCAGCGAGAACAGCGCCCGTTTCCTCGTCGCGCCGGCCTCCATCCTGGTGGCGATGATGCTGTTCGGCGTCGCCACGCCCGGCTTCCTGACGCTCGACAACGGGCTCAGCATTGCCGGACAGATATGGATCCTCGCCCTGCTGGCGGTGGGACAGATGTTCGCCATCACCGTGCGCGGCTTCGACATCTCGGTCGGCGCGGTCGCGGCGCTGTCGGGGACGCTCGGCGCGATGGCGGCGAACGCCTTCGGATTGCCGGCCCTGCTTCTCGCCGTGCCGGTCGGCCTCGCCTGCGGGACCGTGAATGGCTGGCTGGTCGGTCGCGCGCGCTTTCAGCCGATCGTGGCCACGCTCGGCACGCTGCTGGCGGTGAAGGGACTCGCGCTTCTCCTCACCAGTGACGGGCAGGCCGTGCCCCTCCAGACCGGCGACACGGCGGGGCTCGCCTTCGATGCGGTGCTTGGACTGCCCCCGCTCGGCTGGGCTGCCCTCACCTGCATCCTCCTCGCGCATGTCGTTCTGCGTCACCTCGTCATCGGCCGTCGCATCCTGATGCTCGGCTCGAATCCGGAAGCGGTGGCGCTGGTAGGCGGATCGCCCTGGCGTATCGAGATGCGCGCCTACCAGCTCTGCGGGGCCTTTGCCGGGCTGGCTGGCGCGCTGATGACGGCACGCGCCGGCGCCGGCCTGCCGACCGAAGGCGCCGGCATGGAACTGCAGTCCATCGCCGCCGCCGTGATCGGCGGTACCGCTCTGGCCGGTGGCCGGGCCAATGTGTGGGCGGTGCTGGCCGGCGCGGCTTTCGTGCAGGTGGTGCTCACCGGGCTCAACCTGTCCGGCGTCTCACCCTTCTTCGCCCAGATCGCTGTCGGCGCCGTAATCATCGCCTCCGGGCTGATGGATACGGGCCTGCGCTTCCTTCTCTCCCGCCTTGCCAGAACCTTCCAACAAAAAGGGACACTCCAATGAACCTGTTCCGTGCCGCCTCCCTCGCCGCCCTGCTTCTGTCGACCGCCGTCGCGCCGGCTTCTGCCGCCGAACCCGTCATCGGCGTCTCGGTGCCCAATCTCGGCTCGTCCTTCTGGATTTCCGTGCTGTACGGCGTCGACACCGCTGCCAAGGCCGACAAGGCGAAGCTCGTCACCCTGAGCGCCGGCGGTGACGCCAATTCGAGCCAGCAGATCTCGCAGATCCAGGACCTGATCCAGCGCAAGGTCGACGCCATCATCGTCGGCGCCACCAATGGCGACGCGGTGAAGGCGATCGTCGAGCGCGCAGTTGCCGCCGGCATCCCCGTGGTCGGCATTTCCTCGCCGCCCAACACCGACAAGCTCGCCGCCATGGTCAGCGCCGATCATTACGACATGGGCAAGCTGCAGGCCGAGTGCTTGGCCAAAGCCATCGGCGGCAAGGGCGAGGTGGCGATGATGGCCGGTCCGAGTGGGCAGGCCTGGTCAGACCTGCGCGCGCAGGGCTTCAAGGACACCCTCGCCAAGGTGGCCCCAAACGTGAAGATCGTCGCGGAATCGCGCCTCGCCGACAACCGCAATGCCGCTCTCACCACCGCTGACGACTGGATCCAGCGCTTCCCGGACCTCTCCGGCGTCTACAGCGCCACCGACGACATGGCGGCGGGCGTCGTCTCCGCACTCAAGAGCGCCGGCAAGGGATCCGTGAAGGTGTCCGCCTCCAACCTCTCGCCCACCGCCCAGCAGATGCTGAAGGACGGCGACCTCGCCTGCACCTCGATCCAGCAGATCGTCGCCCAGGGCAAGGCGGCGCTCGATCAGGCGGTCGCGGCCGCGACCAAGGGCAAGGTGGAAGCGAAGGTTGTGACGCCCGCCGTGCTTGTCACGCCGGACAATGTCGGCAGCATCGACCTCAGCCTCGTCGTCGCCCCCGCCGACTATCGGCCCTGAACGCCTGGAGCTCTTTCATGCTGCCATCCCATGACCGCTTCGCCTATTCGCCGATCACCGCCCGGCCGGACTTCTCCTGGCCGGACGGCAAGCGCCTCGCCGTCTATGTCGCGCTGTGCGTGGAGCACTTCTCCTATGGCTCCGGGCTCGGGCTCGCCTATTCGCCGGGGCTCAGCCATCCCAATTCCTACAATTGGGGCTGGCGCGAATATGGCAATCGGGTCGGCGGGTGGCGGCTGATCGAGCTGTTCGAGGAGTACGGCCTGCCGTTGACCGTCCTGCTCAACAGCGCCTGCTACGACCATTGCCCGGAACTTGTCGCCGCCCATCGCCGGCGGGGCGACGAGATCGTCGCCCATGGCCGCACCAATTCCGAACACCAGAACGGCATGGACGAGGCGACCGAGCGCGCGCTGATCGCCGAGGTCACGGCCCGCATCCGCAAGGAAGAAGGCGCGCCCCCGGCCGGCTGGATGAGCCCCGGTGCGCACCCCAGCGCGCGCACCGAGGACCTGCTCGCCGGCACCGGCTACGGCTACACGCTGGACTGGCCGATCGACGACCAGCCGGTGTGGATGAAGACCGCTGGAGGCCCGCTGCTCGCCATGCCCTACCCGCACGAGGTCAACGACGTGCCCATGGTGGTGCTGCATGACGGCACCGCCACCGCCTTCGCCGACATGGCGATCGACAATCTGGAGGAGATGCTGGCGCAGTCCGAGCGCCAGCCGCTCGTCTACGGCATCACCATTCACTCCTTCATCGTCGGCCAGCCTTTCCGCATCCGGCAGTTCCGCCGGGTGATGGAAGCGCTTGCCCGCCATCGCGACCGCATCTGGTTCACCACGGCCGGCGCCTGCGCGCAGCATTACGCGACGCTGTTTCCCGCTCCCGGCGATCTTTCCACGCAAGGCATGTAGTCATGAGTTCTCCCCACGCCGAGCCGGCATCCGCGCCGGCGACGCCCGATCACAGCAGGGGCGTGCTTCGCGTCGCCATCGCCGGCCTTGGCGCTGTCGGCCTGCGCGTGGCGCACGCCCTCGACGAGGGTATGCCCGGCTGCAGGCTCGTCGCCGTCTCCGCCCATGACCGCGTCCGCGCCGCCGAGCGGCTCGCGCATTTGCGGCACCCCGTGCCAGTTGTGCCGGTCGAGGAGCTTGAAGCGCTGGCCGACATCGTCGTCGAATGCGCCCCCGCGGCTCTGCTGCCCGCCATCGCCGAACCTTTCCTCAGGGCCGGCAAGACGGTGATCGTGCTCTCTTCCGGGGCGATCCTCTCACATCAGGGCCTGGTGGATCTCGCCCGTGCCCATGGCGGGCAGATCGTGGTGCCGACCGGCGCCCTGCTGGGGCTCGATGCGGTGACAGCCGCGGCGGAGGGCGACATACGCTCGGTGCGCATGATTACCCGCAAGCCGGTCAAGGGGCTGGTCGGGGCGCCCTATCTGGTCGAGCATGACATCGCCATCGACGACATCACGGAGCCGATGCGGGTTTTCGACGGCACCCCTCGCGAGGCGGCGATCGGCTTTCCCGCCAATCTCAACGTCGCCGTCGCACTGGCGCTGGCCGGCATCGGGCCGGACCGTACCCGGCTGGAGATCTGGGCTGACCCCACGCTCACCCGCAACACCCACACGATCGAGGTCGACGCGGATTCCGCGAGCTTCACCATGTCGATCGCCAACATACCGACCGACAACCCCAAGACCGGGCGCATCACCGCGCTCTCGGTCATTTCCTACCTGCGCAAGCTGAACGCGCCGCTGCGGGTCGGATCGTAGAAAGTCACTCTCATGGATCTGCAACTGAATGGACGCACGGCGCTGGTGCTTGGTGCCGGCGGCGGGCTCGGGCGTGCCATCGCCCGGACGCTGGCGGCCGAAGGCGCGAGGGTCGCCCTTGCCGACATCGACGCCGAGGCTCTGACGGCCACACAGGCCGCTATCGAAGCGGCAGGCGGGTTCGCGCTGCCGCTGATATGGAACCTCGCCGATATCGACGTCTGCGAGACGCATGTCGCCGCGGTCGAGGCCGCGCTCGGGCCGGTCGACATTCTCGTCAACAACACGGGCGGACCCGCGCCAAGCCCGGCTCACGGCGTCGCGCCGGAGACCTGGGAAGCGCAGTTCCGCGCCATGGTGCTGTCGGTGATCCATCTCACCGATCGCGTGCTGCCCAACATGCGGGCGCGCAAATGGGGGCGCATCATCACGTCCACCTCGTCGGGCGTGGTGGCGCCCATCCCCAATCTCGGCGTCTCCAATGCACTGCGCTCCGCCCTCGTCGGCTGGTCAAAGACGCTGGCGCGGGAAGTGGCACCGTTCGGCATCACCGCCAACGTCATTCTGCCCGGCCGCATCGCCACCGCCCGCATCCGATTCCTCGATGAGCAGAAGGCCAAGCGCGAGGGCCGGCCGGTCGAGGATGTCATCGCCGAAAGCACGGGCGCCATCCCCGTCGGGCGCTACGGCACGCCGGAGGAATACGCCGATGCCGTCGCCTTTCTCGCCAGCGCCCGCGCCGCCTACATCACCGGATCGGTGATCCGCGTCGACGGCGGCTATCTGCCGAACATCTGACCCAGGGAGACACCCCTATGACCACGGAAAACGCGCCGAACCTCACCCCGGAGCAGAAGGCCGATATCCGCCGGCGCTACCTCGGCGTCGACACCTCGAACGTCGCCGATGTGCTCGACACGCTCGGCTTCATGGACCAGAGCCTCGCCGCCGACTTCGCGCCCTACCCCGCGCACAATAACCGCATCGCCGGCTGGGCCTACACCATCCGCGGCCAGAAGACCCCCTACCCGCTCGGCGGCGACGCCGAGAAGATGAAGGCCTGCCACGGTGTCGGCCCGGACGAGATCACCGTGTGGAGCGGCGATGGCGAGGGCGTGTGCTATTTCGGCGAGCTGATCGCGCTGGGCATGAAGGAACGCGGCAGCGTCGGTGCCGTGATCGATGGCGGCATTCGCGACATACGCTGGATCGGCGAGCACGGCTTTCCGGTTTTTGCGCGCTACCGCACACCGACCCAGTCGATCGGCCGCTGGAAGGTCAATGCCTGGCAGGTGCCGATCGCCATGCGCGGCGCCACCAGCCGCACGGTCGAGGTGCGCCCGGGTGACTTCCTGCTCGGCGACGAGGATGGGGTGATCGTCATCCCCGCCCGTGTGGTCGAGACCGTACTCGTCGAGGCCGAGCGCCTGACCCGCACCGAGGTGGCCATTCGCGACGAACTGGCCAGCGGCCTCTCTCTTGCCGACGCGCTGGCGAAATACGGTCACGTCTGACACAGATGAGACTGCCCCGGCCGGCGCCATCTCCTGCCGGCCGGGAGCTTTCCTCGACGCCGGAGCCGGGCATGTCCGAGAGCCTCGACGATCTTGCCGCCGACCTCGCCACGGGCCGAACCGATCCCGTCCGGCTGGTCGAGCGGGCGCTGGAGCGGGCGCGGGCATCCGACGCCGTGTTCATCACGCTGATGGAAGAGGCCGCGCTCGCGGAGGCCCATGCCGCCCGTGTCCGCCGGGCGCAGGGGCGTCCGCTCAGCCGCCATGACGGCATCCCGATTGCGTGGAAGGACCTGTTCGACATCGCCGGCACGCGCACGAGCGCCGGCTCGCTCACCCGCGACGACGCGCCGCCGGCCACTGTGGATGCGCCCGTGGTCGCGGCGACGCGGCGCCTCGGCTTCATCGCGATCGGCAAGACCAATCTCAGCGAGTTCGCCTTTTCCGGCCTCGGCGCCAACCCGCATTTCGGCACGCCGACGGCGCACCTGCCGGGGAGCGAGCCCCGCATGCCGGGCGGCTCGTCCTGCGGCTCGGCGGTCGCCGTGCAGCGCGGAATCGTGCCGGCGGCGATCGGCACGGATACGGCCGGCTCGGTGCGGGTGCCCGCCGCCTTCACTGGCTGCGTTGGCTACAAGGCTTCGCAGGCGCGCTATGACATGGCGGGCGTGTTTCCTTTGGCAAAGAGCCTCGACAGCCTTGGCCCGCTCGCCGGCAGCATTGCCGATTGCGTGACGATGGACGCGGCGATGCGTGGCATCCCGCCGCGCCCGCTGCCGGCGCCGGCGCTTCATTTCGTAATCGACGATTCCATACTCGACGACCCCGCGATCACGGCGCCGGTGCGCGCCCACTTCGATCAGATGGTTGAGCGATTGTCCCGGCATGCGCCGATCCGGCGCCAGCGCATCGAGGCCTGGCACCACTCGCGCGAGGCCATCGCAACGCTCGGCTGGCTCGGCGCCTATGAGGCACGCCAGCTGCATCTCGACACGCTCACGGGTCCGAAACGCGCTCTTGTCGATGCCCGCGTGCTGAGCCGGCTCGACGGCGCCGCCCGCATCTCCGTCGAGGCCGCGGCGGAGCTCATCGCGATCCGCTCACAGGAAATGCAACGCCTGCACGCGGAGCTAGGCGGCGCGACGCTGATCCTGCCGACCGTCAAGCATGTCGCGCCGCTGCTGGCACCGCTGGAAGCCGATCCCGCGCGTTTCGCCGAGGTCAATGTCGCCACGCTGGCGCTGACGATGATCGCGAGCTTTCTCGACATGCCGAGCGTGGCGTTGCCAACAGGATCGACCGCGGAGGGTTTGCCGCTCTCGACCCAGCTATGCGCGTCTTCCGGAACCGACGACCAGCTGCTCGCGCAGGCGAGCTGGACGGAGCGAACGCTGCTCAGCTGAAAAGCGCCGTCCGTTTCCCGCATTTTCACGCACGACGTCTTCACCCATCGGCGCACGGGCTAACACCGGCGCGCCTCCCGACCGCCATCCACGGGCGAGGCGAGACCTCGCGCGCGACAGAACGGTCGATGGCTCTGATTCACGAAAGCGAGAGCCATGGAGCCCTCCCTCGCCAAAGGCACGGCCAGGGATCGACGAAATTCCGTCTCTTCACCCATGACAAAGCCGTCTTTCAGTTCCCGTCCGGCGCATAGTCGGCGCGACTTCAAAGCAGCTCATTAGAATAGATACAAATCTCACGCGTTGACTTTGAAGATAAAAGTTCACAAAACTCCGGCCGAAGCTCCAGACACCTTTCGGATAAGTGGGTTTTCATGATGAAGTTCAATTCCGTACTTGCCGCAACGTCAATTCTGGCGGCAGCTCTGGCCGCGATATCTTCCCCCGTCAAGGCACAGTCCTCGGCTGCCGGTGGGATCGTCATCTACAATGCCCAGCATGAGAGCCTGACAAAGGAGTGGGTCGAAGGCTTTACCCGAGAGACCGGCATTGAGGTTACCGTCCGCAATGGCGGCGATATGGAGCTGGGAAACCAGATCCTGCAGGAGGGCAAGGCTTCGCCCGCCGATGTGTTCCTCACCGAGAATTCCCCGGCGATGGCGCTCGTCGAGAATGCGGGGCTGTTCGCGCCGCTTGATGCCGACACGCTGGCCCAGGTGCCCGCCAATTTCCGTCCCGCCAGCGGCCACTGGACCGGCATCGCCGCGCGCAGCACGGTGTTTGCCTATGACACCCGCAAGCTGACGCCGGAACAACTGCCCAAATCCATGCTGGATCTCGCGACGCCGGCCTGGAAGGGCCGCTGGGCCGCCTCGCCCTCGGGTGCGGACTTCCAAGCCATTGTCGGCGCGCTGCTGGAGTTGAAGGGGCCCGAGGCCACCGCCAGCTGGCTCAAGGGAATGAAGGAGAATTTTACCGCCTATAAGGGCAACAGCACCGCGATGAAGGCGGTGAATGCCGGGCAGGTCGAAGGCGCCCTCATCTACCATTATTACTGGTTCGGTGACCAGGCGAAGACCGGCGAGAACAGCAACAACGTCAAGCTGCACTACTTCCGCAATCGGGATCCCGGCGCTTTCGTCAGCATCTCCGGCGGCGGCGTGCTCGCCTCCAGCGTCCATCCCAAGGAAGCGCAGGCCTTTCTGAAATGGGTGACCGGCAAGGGCGGTCAGGAGATTCTGAAGAACGGCAAATCGTTTGAATATGCCGTCGGCAAGAATGACGCCTCCAATCCCAAGCTGGTGCCGCTCGCCGATCTCCAGGCGCCCCAGGTCGAGCCCTCCAAGCTCAACAGCAAGCAGGTCACCGATCTGATGACGGCGGCAGGGTTGCTTTAAGCGCGCGCGTGAACGACAGGAGCCTCCCGCGGGCCGCAGCCCGCGCGAGGTTTTCCGTATGAGGCATCAGCCAGAATGAACGACGGGCGCTCAACACTCCCCCTCGGTCAGAGCGAGGATCGGTTGGTCGGCAGCGCGCATGAGCAACGCTGGATGCGCCATCGCGTGACGACGCGCCGTTGGCCTGTCTCGTGGGTGGCGATCGCGGCCGTGGCGATCTCGCTCGCCGCCCTGCTGCCCCTCGGCTTCGTGGTATGGATTGCCATCCTCACCGGCTGGAGCACGGCGGCCGAACTGATTTTTCGCCCTCGCGTTGGCGAGCTTCTTCTCAACACCGTGCTGCTGGTGGCCTTCACCATCCCGATCTGCATGGGCTTGTCGGTGGCGCTGGCCTGGCTGACCGAGCGCAGCGACCTGCCCGGCGCGCGCTGGTGGGCGTTGCTCGCGGTGGCGCCGCTGGCGGTGCCCGCCTTCGTGCAGAGCTATGCCTGGGTCAGCCTCGTACCGGGCCTGCACGGCCTTTCCGCCGGGGTGCTGGTGTCGACGCTTGCTTATTTCCCCTTCCTCTATCTGCCGGTCGCGGCGACGCTCCGTCGGATCGACCCCGGACTGGAGGATGCCGCGGCGTCGCTTGGTCATTCGCCCGCGCGTGTGTTCTTCAAAGTGGTGCTGCCCCAGCTCAGGCTGGCACTGTGCGGCGGCTCGCTGCTGGTCGGGCTGCATCTTCTGGCCGAGTACGGCCTCTATGTGATGATCCGCTTCGACACCTTCACCACGGCGATCGTCGATCAGTTCCAGTCCACCTTCAACGGCGCAGCCGCACATATGCTCTCGGGCGTGCTGGTGCTGTGCTGCTTCGCGCTGCTTGGCTTCGAGGATCTGCTGCGCGGCGACGGGCGGTATGCCCGCATCGGCTCCGGCGCGCCTCGACCGGCGACGCAGGCGCGGCTCGGCCGGCACGTCTATCTGTGCCTGTTGCTGCCGGCGTGCCTCACCGGGCTGGCGATCGGCGTGCCCTTCCTCACCATCGGGCGGTGGCTGGTGGCGGGCGGCGTCGATATCTGGCAGTTGGACGCGATCTTCGATGCGCTGCTGCAGACCTCCGTTCTCGCCGTTGTCGGCGGCGTTCTGGCGATGCTGGCGGCGCTGCCCATGGCCTGGCTTTCGGTGCGCGTGCCGGGCACCCTGTCGCGACTGCTGGAGGACTGCAACTATCTGGTCGGCGCGCTTCCCGGCGTCGTGATCGCGCTGGCGCTGGTCACGGTAACGGTGCGGGTGGCATTGCCGCTCTATCAGACCTTCGCGACGCTGATCCTCGCCTATGTCCTGATGTTCCTGCCACGCGCGCTGGTGGGCCTGCGTGCCAGCATCGCGCAGGTGCCGATCGAGCTGGAGCAAGCTGCGGCGAGCCTCGGCAAGTCGCCGGGCCAGGTTCTGCGCGGCATCACCCTGCGACTCTCGGCCCCGGGCGCGGCCGCCGGGGTGGCGTTGGTGGCGCTCGGCATCGTCAACGAACTGACCGCCACGCAGATGCTGGCACCGAACGGCACCCGCACCCTCTCCATGGCATTCTGGGCACTGAGCGGTGAGATAGATTATGCTGGCGCGGCGCCGTATGCCTTGGTCATGGTGGTGTTGTCGCTTCCCGTGACGTGGCTGCTCTATGTCCAGTCGCGGCGGAGTGCGGGCCGATGAGCTTTCTACAACTCCACGCGATCGGCAAAAGCTACGGCGCGGTAAAGGCGCTTGCTGACGTAAACCTTGTCGTCGGGGCGCGCAGCCGCACCGCCATTGTCGGGCCGTCGGGATCGGGAAAGACCACGCTGCTGCGCCTGATTGCCGGCTTCGAGGCGCCCGATGAGGGGCAGGTGCTGCTCGATGGCGAGGTGCTGGCCGATCGCGACGGTTCGGTGCCGGCCCATCGCCGCGGCATCGGCATCGTCTCGCAGGACGGCGCGCTGTTCCCGCATCTGAGCGTCGCGGACAATATCGGTTTCGGCCTGGCGAAAAGCGATCCGGCACGGGGCGCCACCATCTCCCGCCTGCTCGACATGGTGGAGCTGAGCACCGCCATGCTGGCACGCAAGCCGGACGAACTCTCGGGCGGCCAGCAGCAACGGGTGGCGCTTGCCCGCGCGCTCGCCGTTAATCCGCGCCTCGTGCTGCTCGATGAGCCGTTCTCCGCGCTCGATACCGGGCTGCGCGTGAGCACCCGCCAGGCGGTCGCGAAGCTGCTCGGCGCGGCGGGGATCACCGCGATCCTCGTGACCCACGATCAGGAAGAGGCGCTCTCCTTCGCCGATCAGGTCGTGGTGATGGAGACGGGACGCCTGTTGCAGGCGGGATCGCCACGCGAACTCTATTCGCGCCCGGCGAGCCCCGTGGTCGCGAGCTTCCTCGGCGAGGCCATCTTTCTTCCTGCCGAGATCGCCGAGGGATGGTCCGACTGCGCGCTGGGGCGGGTGGCCGTGACGGACAGCGGATTTTGCGGCCCGGCGCAGCTGATGCTGCGACCGGAACAGATATCGCTGGCACGCGTGGAAAAAGAGGCCGGCGCGGCGCGTGGCGAGGTGGTCGATATCGAGTTTGCCGGCTCGTATTGTGCCATTTGCATAAGGCTGCTGGCGGACGCGAACGACATCCGCCTGCGTCTTCCACTCGCCGACCCGCCGCAGATAGGCGAACGGGTGCGGCTGGACGTTGCCGGCCCGGCGCATTTTTTCCCGTCGTGACCGCCAGCGCGCTCATGACCCGCGCAAGTGCGGGCCATGAGTTCGACCATCGTCACGACGGCAGATAGGGCCGAGCTGTCGACCGGCCCATCGGAAAGGCCGGCCGTCGCGGGGGGCTCAGAACGCCAATGGCGTCAAAGGGCGGCAAGTTCGGTGACGAACTTGGTGCGCAGGAATGCGTCCAGCCCCTCTATGCCGCTCTCGGAGCCGTAGCCCGACTCGTTCACGCCGCCAAAAGGCGTCTCTGGCGTTGAAACGGCCATGTGGTTGACGCCGACAAGGCCCGCATCGAGTGCCTCCTCGGTGCGCGCCGCCAGGGCGCCGGAACGGGTGAAGACAAAGGAGGCCAGACCATAAGGCAGGGCGTTCGCCCGCTCGATCACCTCGTCGAAGCTGGAGAAGGAGGTGAGCGGGGCGACCGGACCGAAGGGTTCGCTCGACATGATCGCCGCCTCTTCCGGAACGCCGGCGAGCACGGTCGGGGCGAAGAAATGCCCCTGATTGCCGATGCGCCGGCCACCCAGCTTCAGTTCCGCGCCCTTGGCCACGGCATCGTTCACCAGTTCTTCCATCGCCGCCAGCCGGCGGCGGGCGATCATCGGGCCCATCTGGGTGCCGGCATCGAGGCCGTTACCGACCTTCAGCAGGGAGGCCAGCCCGACGAAACGTTCGACGAAGGGCTCGTAGATGGATTCATGGATGAAGAATCGCGTGGGCGAGGTGCAAACCTGCCCGGCGTTGCGGAACTTGAAGGCGACAAGCGTACGCGCCGCGAGGTCGAGATCGGCATCGCCATGGACGATGACCGGCGCATGGCCGCCCAGCTCCATCGTGCAGCGCTTCAGCGTGTCGGCGGACAGTCGCGCGAGCTGCTTGCCGACCGCGGTGGATCCGGTGAGGGTCACCGCCTTCGGGATGGGAGAAGCCAGCAGAACCTTGCTGACGTGGGACGGCGCGCCGAACACGACGTTCAGCACGCCTGCCGGCAACCCGGCCTCCTGGAAACAGCGGGCGATCGCCACCGCCGTACCCGGTGTCTCCTCGGCCGGCTTGATGATGATCGAGCAGCCCGCGCCGAGCGCGCCGGCGATCTTGCGGATGACGTTGGAGGACGGAAAGTTCCACGCCGCGAAGGCGACGACGGGGCCGACCGGCTCCTTGATGACCATCTGCCGCACATTGGGCATGCGGGCGGGGACGAGGCGGCCATAGGCGCGCTTGCCCTCTTCCGCGTACCAGCGCGTGGCGTCGGCGGCGAACTGCACTTCCGGCACGGCTTCGCCGAGCGGCTTGCCGTTCTCAAGGGTCAGCAGCCGGCCGATGCGCTCCTTGCGCGCCTCGATGAGCTCGGCCGCCTTCATCATCAGCGTATAGCGGGCTTGGGCGGTCATCGCCTTCCACACCTTGAAGCCGCGCTGGGCGGCCTCCAGAGCGCGGGCGAGATCGGCATCGGAGGCATGGGGCACGGAGCCGAGCGCGACCCCGGTCGCCGGGTTTTCCAGCACCTCGCTCTTGCCATCGGAGCCCTGGCACCATTCGCCGTCAATCAGCAGCTCGATGGTTTCGTCATAGGTCGGGTGGTCGGTCATTTCAGGTCTCCGGAAGGATCAGCGGCAGAGGAAGCCGTCGGGCAGCGGGTCGCCGGCGGTGAGCACGAAACGGTGTTCGCCCGTGATGTGCGCGAGCCCGACAATGTGCGGTTCGATGGCGTCCGTCCGCCCCGCGATCGCGCGTGCCGTGGCGGTGAAGTCGACGCCGAGAATGTTCCGCGTGCGGATCGGCTGGTCGAGGCCGAGTTCGCCGCGCGCCACCATCTGCGCGAGACGCGCCGAGGAACCGGTACCGCAGGGCGAACGGTCGAACTTGTTCGACTCCAGCACCACGAGCTGACGGCTGACCGGACCGTGCTCGTCGGTCTGGGCGTCATAGAACAGGATCGAGTCGATGGGGCGGGTGACGCCCGCCACCGCGCCGGCGGCGATCATGGCGTTCAGTTCAGCCTTCAGCGCTGCGCCAATCGCCATGGCGTGCGAGACGCCCGCGGGCGCCAGCTCCACACCGGCCGAGCGGGCCTCGATCAGGCCGTACCAGTTGCCGCCCCACACCACATCGGCCAGGACGCTCGGCCCGCCGGCCGTGAGCCGCACGCCCGACGCGGCGACATGGGCGGGGACGTTCTCGAAGGTGACCGCGGCGACGGCACCGTCCTGGCGGTGGACATGGACGGTGATGACCCCGGCCGGCACCTCCAGCGTGAAGGAGCTGGTGGGCGCCTCGGAGGGCCCGATCAGTCCCATATGGTCGAGCGTCACCGCCAGGCCGATGGTCGCGTGGCCGCACATCTCCAGATATTTGTAGCTGCCGAGGAAGAAGGCGCCGAAATCGGCGAGCCGGCTCTCGGTCAGCACCACGCCCACCATCGCCGCATGGCCCCGCGGCTCATGCAGCAGAAAGGTGCGCAGGGCATCGAAGCGGGCGCGAAAGTCCTCGCATCGCGCCGCGACCGTGTCGCCGTGCAGAGGTGGCACGCCCCCGGTCACCACCCGGGTCGGATGGCCTGCGGTGTGGCTGTCGATGGTCGAAATCCAGCGCCGGATCGCCATGCGCCTCTCCCCTAGCGGCCGGACTTGATGGCGTCGGCGATCTTCTCGCCGGCCATCACGGTGGTGAGCATGGTGTTGGCGCTGATGACCGCCGGCATGATGGAGGCATCCACCACGCGCAGCCCCTCGACGCCGATCACCCGCGCGGCACTGTCGACCACCGCGCGCGGATCATCCGGCCGGCCGATGCGGCAGGTGCCCGAGGCGTGCCAGCTGCCGCAGGCATTTTCGCGGATCCAGTCGCGCAGCTGACCGGGCGAGCGCATCATCTCGCCGGCCTTGAGGCCAGGGGTGATGATGTTCTCGATCATCAGTTTGCGCGAGAGCGGGCCGGTGGCCATGATCCCGGCCGCCATCAGCGTCATGAACCAGTTCTGCCGGCTCACGGCGCCGAGCTTGCGCACGCGCTCGGAGAAGGTGGCGGGGAAGATGTTCTCGATCACGCCATCCATCGCCGGATCGCTGACGATGCCCCAGAGCCGGTGCATCCCGTCCTCCAGCCGCGCGAGGTCGCGCTCGTCCGAGAGCTGGCGGAAATTGACGAAAGGCGCGGTCTCGGGATCGCGGCCGTTCAGCTTGACCTCGCCGGTCGAGTAGGGCCGGTTCACGCAGACGAGGATGGAGGCCAGCCGCCGGCCGAGCGGGTGCCAGGCGGCGCGGTTGGAGGGGAGCACGAACATATCGCCCGGCGTCGTCTCCGGCAGGCCGGACGAGTAGCGATAGCCGAGCTGGATGTGCCGGCGCTGGCTGGCCGGCAGGCGGGCGGATTTGGGCAGATAGGCGGCGAAGGCCACCATCGGGTGATCCTGCAGGTTCTGCCCGACGCCGGGCCGGTCCGCCCGCACCGCGATGCCGTGTTCCCGCAGATGCGCCGCCGGGCCGATGCCCGCGCGCATGAGATGGGCCGGCGTCTGCAGAGCGCCGGTCGAGAGAATGACCTCGCGCGCCGTCAGCGCGACAGGTCCCTGAGGGCCGATGGCCTTGAGCCCGGTGACGCGCGTGCCGTCGAAGGTGAGTTCCTTCAGTTCGGTCTCGGCGAGAATGGTGAGGTTGGGCCGGGCGCGCACCTCGCGGGTGAGGTAGGCACGGGCGGTGGAAACGCGCTCGCCATTCACATTGTTGATGGTCATCGGGAAATAGCCGTCGTCGAAGACGCCGTTATGGTCACCGATGTTGCGCACGCCCTTCTTGTCGAGCACGCGCGCCACCGTCCTGGCGAAGGGCGACCAGTCCTTCTCCGGGATACGGCGCAGCGGCAGGGGCCCGTGGCTGCCATGCAGCTGGCTGTCGCCATAGTCGAGATCGGTTTCCAGCTTGCGGAAATAGGGCAGCACGTCGTCCCAGCCCCAGCCCTCGGCGCCAGCCTCGCGCCAGTGGTCGTAATCCCACGGCACGCCGCGGAAGGCGAACTGGCCATTGATCGAGGTGCCCCCACCCATGACCCGCGCCTGCTCATAGCGCCGGCCTGCCGCGCCGGGCTTCGGGTCGTTGAGGTGAACGGTGAGGTTCTGCCAGTGATAGAGCCGGTTGAAATAGGCGACGATGGGATAGGCATCGAGCGTATCGGCCGGCTCGGCACCGGGCGGCGTGTCGCGCCCGGCCTCGATGAGCGCGACCTTGAGGTTCGAGGCCTCGGAGAGCCGGCTCGCCAGCACGGCACCGGCGGCGCCGCCGCCGACGACGATGTAGTCATATGCGTGTTGGGACATGATCTCAGCCGTGATTGAGCCAAACGGTCTTGAAGCGCAGGAAGCCCTCAAGCCCCGCGCGCCCCATCTCCTTGCCGAAGCCGGAGCCGGCGAAGCCGCCCTGGGGGGTCGCGAAATCGGGCTGGCGGCCGTGGCCGTTCACCCACACCGTGCCGGCGTTGAGGCGCGCCGGCAGCGCGAGCGCCTTGGCGGCGCTTGTGGTGTAGAGGCTCGCCGCCAGCGCGTAGCTGGGGTGGTTGGCCATCGCCAGCGCCTCCTCCTCGTCGTCATAGGCGTAGACGGACAGCACCGGGCCGAAGAACTCCTCGCGGAAGCCGACCGACGTGTCCGGCACGCCGGCGAGCACGGTCGGCTCCACATAGGCGCCGGCATTCATGCTGGCGCAGCGGCGCCCGCCGGTGAGCACCCGGGCGCCATCGGCCACGGTCTGTGCCAGCATGGCGTCGATGCGCGCCGCCTGCTTCTCGCTGATGATCGGCGGCAGGTTGGCGCGCGTGTCCCAGGTGGGGCCGGGAATGCGGGCACCGGCAATGGCGATGATGCGCTCGGTGAGTTCGTCGAGCCGGCGGCGCGGCGCGATGAGCCGCGTGCCGGCGGTGCAGACCTGCCCGGCATTGGCGAGAAAGCCCCCGGCAATGGTGGCGGCGAGCGCCTCCATGTCGTGCTCGTCATCCATGACGAGCTGCGGGGTCTTGCCTCCGAGTTCGAGGGTCAGCGGCTTTGTGCCGGTCATGGCCGCATCCGCCATCACCCGTGCGCCGGTCGCCGACGATCCGGTGAAGGTGATCTTGGCCGTCAGCGGATGGCGCACCAGCGCCGAGCCCGTGGCGCCCGCGCCCTGCACCACATTGAACAGGCCCGCCGGCAGGCCGGCCTCAATGGCCAGCTCGGCGATCATCACCGCCGAGGACGGGGTGAGTTCCGAGGGCTTCAGCACGACGGCATTGCCGGTGACCAGCGCCGGCGCGGACTTCCAGATGGCGTTGATCGCCGGGAAATTGAACGGCGCGATGGAAGCGATGACGCCATAGGGCTCGGGCTTGAGGAAGGTGGTGCCGCTGTTCGCGCCGGCGATCAGCGATCCCTCGATCTTGTCGGCCCATTCGGCGAAGTAACGCACGGCGCCCGCCGCACGGACCAGATCACGGGTCACCACGTCGGCGATCGGCCGGGTCGTGGTGGCCGCTTCCAGCCGGGCGAGGTCGAGGCGTCGCGCGTCGATGAGGTCGGCCCACGCCTTCAGGACCCGTGCCCGCTCGGTCGGCGTGGCAGTCGCCCAGCCCGACGCTATGCGGGTGTGCGCGGCGATGCGCATCGCCTCGTCCACCAGCGTCTCGTCCGCCGCCCGGATCGTGCCGATATGCGCACCATCCGAGGGACGAACCAGCGCGATCTCCGCGCCGTCGCCGGCGAGGCGCCGCCCACCGATCAGATGATCGGTGATGGCGGCTACGCTGTTGGGATCGAAATCGTGGGACATGTACCTCTCCTGCACCCGTTTCCTCAGACGCCCGTGAGGCGGAAGCCCTGCTGGAACGGGTCGTTGGGATCGAGGAAGAAGTTGAAGCTGCCGGTCAGGTAGGCCGAGCCGGTCACGGTGCAGCGGATCGCGGGAAGCTCGCCGACGGTCGCCTCGCCATGGATCTGCCCGGTGAACACGGTGTCGAGAATGCCGGCATGGCGGAAGGTGTCGCCGACCTTCAGCTCGCCCTTGCCGTGCAGCATCGCCATGCGCGAGGCCGTGCCGGTGCCGCAGGGCGAGCGGTCGATCACGGTGGGCGGGCACACCACGACGTTCTTGCCGTCGAAACGCACGCCGTCACCCTCGCCGACGATCTCGATCTGGTAGATCTCGTTGACATGGGCGAGCGTGGGGTGCTGGACCGGAATGTCCTTCAGCCCGGCGCGCAGCTCCGCGGCCGCGCTCACCAGCGCCCAGGCATTATCGGTGGTCAGGTCGAGGCCGAGGTCCGAGCCCTTGACGATGAGGTAGAAATCGCCCCCGAAGGCGATGTCGGCGCGCACCTTGCCGAAGCTCTTGGTCTCGACGAACACGTCGCGCTGGTAGAGGAAGCTCAGCGGCATCTCCAGCGTGACGGAGACGGCGCGACCGTTTTCCACCTTCACCCGCGCAGGCACCACGCCGGCCGGGGTGTCGAGGCGCACCAGCGTCTCGCCTTCCTGTGCGGTGATGTAGCCGGCCTCCACCGCGATGGTGGCGACCGCCATGGCGCAGTGGCCGCACATGGGCGGGTAGGTATCGGGCTCAAGGATGAGCATGCCGATGTCGGCATCGGGCGAGCAGGCCTCGGTGAGCACGGCAGCCGGCATGTTGAACGAGCCGCGCGGCTCGAACAGCACGAGCTGGCGCAGCCAGTCGCGGCTCATCAGGTCGGCGCGCTTCTCCACCATGGTGGCGCCGCGGATCGGCCCGAAGCCGGAGGTGATGAGGCGCAGCGGGCAGCCGGCGGTGTGGGAATCGATGCCCTGGATGATGCGGGTCGAGCGCATGATGTGTGTCCGTTCAGGCGAGCGTGTTGATGGTGGCGGCGACGTCGGCGTCGGCGAGGATCTTCGCCACGCTGGCCTGCTGCGCGTCGGTGAAGGGCAGAAGCGGCTCGCGCGGGATGCCGACCGGCTGGCCAAGCGCGTTCATCGCGGCCTTGATGCCGGCATAGAAGCTGCCGCTCTTGAAGCAGCGATAGATGGCGAACAGCGCCGGCTCCAGCCGGTCCGCCGTGGCAGCGTCGCCCGCCGCGCAGGCGTCGTAATAGGCGCGCACGAGGCGGCCGGAGAGCTGGTGCGCCATCGCCACAACGCCGACGACGCCGAGCGGCAGCGAGGAGCGGATCATCGTCTCATAGCCGACGAACACCGCCAGCTCGCCCTTCACCTTCTGGCACAGCTCGGAAACCTGCTGGATGTCGCCGGAGGAATCCTTGATCGCCACCACATTGGGGATCTCGGCGAGGCGCGCGACCAGATCGGGCGTGATGTTGACGCCGATGCGTACCGGGCTGTTGTAGAGCATCACCGGCAGCCCGCTGGCGGCGCAGACGCGGCGATAGAAGTGCTCGGCCTCGCGCAGGTCGGGCTTGGCGTAGATCGGCGGCAAGGCGAGAATGCCGTCGCAGCCCGTCGTCTCGGCGGCCCTGGTCAGCTCCAGCACCACATCGGTGTGCAGGTCGGAGACGCCGGCCAGCACCGGCACGCGGCCGGCGGCGACCTTCACGGTCGCCTCGAACAGCTTCACCCGCTCGGCGACACTCATGGCGTAGAATTCGCCGGTGGAGCCGCAGACGATCAGGCCATCGGCGCCATTGGCGATGTTGGCCTCGGCGAGTGCCTCGAAGCGCGGGAAGTCGATGGGCCCCTCGGGGAGAAAGGGCGTGACGAGGACACTGTGAATGCCCTTCCAGTCGGTCTTGCTCATGGTACGGATCTCAAGTTCGCGGGACAAAGGGGTGACGTGGCACGCCCGGGGGCATGCGGCGGAAGTCGGGAATGCGGTGGGAAGCGCCGGGCGAGCGCGTCAGCTGTCCAGAAGCGGGCGCATCAGTTCAGCGGTGGCGTGGAAGCGGTTGACGAAGCCGCGCACCCGTTCGTTGGTCGGATGCAGCAGCACCTCGTGCGGCGTGCCCTGCGCGGCGATGGCACCCTGGTCGAGAAAGACAACCCGCGTGGCGACCTCCAGCGCAAAGCCCAGCTCATGCGTGACGACCAGCATCGTCATGCCTTCGCGGGCCAGCGCGATCATGGTGTTGAGCACCTCGCCGACCAGCTCCGGATCGAGCGCCGAGGTCGGCTCGTCGAACAGCATCAGCGAGGGGCGCATGTTCAGGGCGCGGGCGATGGACACGCGCTGCTTCTGCCCGCCCGAGAGCCGGCCGGGCATGCGGTCGGCGAAATCCGCCATGCCGACCTTGGCGAGCAGATCGAGGGCGCGGGCGCGATTGGTGGCCTCGCTCTCTCCCAGAACGGTGCGCGGGCCCTCCATCACATTGGCCAGCACATTCATGTGCGGGAACAGGTTGAACTGCTGAAACACCATGCCGACGCGCGAGCGCATGGCCGCGACCTCGCGGCCGCCGATGCGGGCATTGTCGCGCCCGTCCGGTGCACGATCGAAGATCGGCGCGCCGTCGATGGCGATGCGCCCGGAGGACGGTTGTTCGAGAAGGTTCACACAGCGCAGAAGGGTGGTCTTTCCGGAACCCGAGGAGCCGAGAAGCGCCACCACCTCGCCGGGATAGACGGTGAGGTCGATCCCCTTCAGGACCTCGTGGGAGCCGAAGGATTTGCGGAGGTTGCGCACCTCGACGAGTGGCGCGGCCTCGGAAGGAAGACGGGTCATGGTTCGCGTCCTCTCAATGGCTGCGCATCTCGAGCCGGCGCGCGAGATAGTTGGAGGGAATGAGGATGGCGAGAAAGATGAGGCCCACCACCGTGTAGACTTCCATCGGCCGGTAGGTGAACGAGGACACGTAGCTCGCCTGGTAGAGCAGGTCCGGCACCGTGAGCACCGAGAGCAGCGTGGTGTTCTTCATCTGGATGATGGTCTGGCCCGCGAGCGGCGGCACCATCTGGCGCAAGGCCTGAGGCAGGATGATGCGCCGCATCGCCTGCCAGGAGCGCATGCCCAGCGCCTTCGCCGCATCCGCCTGCCCGTGATCGAGCGACTGAATGCCGGCGCGCAGGATCTCGGCATAATACGCCCCGCCATACAGGCTGAGCGCGAGAATGCCGGCGGCCTGCTTGGAAATGTTGATGCCGGCGAAGATCGGCAGCGCGTAGTAGCTCCACAGCAGCCACACCAGCAACGGCACGTTGCGGAAGAACTCCACGAACAGCATGCCGATAAGCCGCACGGCCTTCAGCGGGGACAGCTGCGCCAGCGCGATGACGAGACCGACGATCAGCCCCAGAACGCAGGTGAGCACCGTGTATTCGAGGGTGACCACGAGTCCCCAGGCAAACAGATGAACGTTTTGGGTGATGACGGACCAGTCGAACACGGTTGCAGCCTTGGCAGACGAGGGAGCTGAGCCGGTGCCGGCGGGAAGCCGGCACCGGAGGTCGACATCAGAAGTTGAACTCGGCCGGCAGCACGGAGAGATCGATGCCACGGGCTTCAAAGGCCTTGCGCAGCTTGCCCTGGGCGAGGCCAAGGGCGCGCTGCTGGTTCACCCAGTTGGTGAGCCAGTTCTCATAGCCTTCATTGCCCTCCTCGCGGCGGACGCCGATGGTCGCCGGATTGAGCAGCATCGGGCTCGGCAGAACGATCTGGCCGTTGATGGCCTTGGAAACGTCGATCGCGTCGAACACGGCGAGGATCATCGCATCCGCCCGGTTCGCCTGCAGCTCCATCAAGCCGAGCGGACGGTCTTCCACCACGATGATGTTGGCCTTGGGGGTCAGCGCCTCGGCGACCACCTGCATCGTGCCGCCCTTCTGCACGACGATGCGCACGGACGGGTCGTTCAGCTCGGCCCAGGTCTTCTTGGCGAAGCCCGGCTTGGTGACGATGGCCCAGGCATCGGTGAACAGCGGCACGCTGAGATAGTCCACGACAAGGCCGCGCTTCGGATTGGGGTTCAGGCCGAAGGCGATGTCGATCTTGTTGGCCTGGAAGTCGGCGGCGAGGTTGCCCCAGGTGGTTTCCACCGGCACGACCTTGACGCCGAGCAGGTTCGCAATGTCGTTCGCCCAGTCGACATAGAAGCCGCTCCACGCGCCGGTGTTGCGGTCGCGGATATAGCCCGGCTCCTCGCCGATCATCACGGGCACGCGCAGTTCGCCGCTCTTGCGGATGCGGTCGATCACGAGGTTCGGGTCCGCCGCGAAAGCGGACTGGAACGTCGAGAGCGCCACGATGAAGGCCGATAGGAGCATCAGCACGGCATGGCGCAGTGTCCGGTTGGGCTGTGTATAGGCGGCCGAAAGCGGCCGCTGAAATGCGGTGATCATCGTCTGTTCCCTGATTTCCCTGGCTTTGTCTTAGTGCCGGTTTGGTCGAAAGGCGTAGGCGGTGAGGCGTAGGCCTATCTCAGGAAGCCGCTGCCGAGCGGGTCGCTCATTTCCTGTATGAGTGTCGCCACAGCTTTCAGATGCGCGCGTCCCGTGATGCGGGTCGTAGCAGCCACGGCACCACCGGCGCCGTGGGTCGTGGTGATAAGCTCGCCGGAGAGATGGCCGCCGAACAGGCTGACCGCCTCAAGGCGCGCGCCCGGCGCCGCCGCACCCGTCGCGGCGCGCAGCGCAAGCAGACAGGACAGGCCGGCGACACCGGGAGAGCGGTCGAATTTCTGCCGGTCGATGGCAAGGAACTGGCGTACCGCGCCGTCCTCGCCTGCCGCATGGAAGAGCACCGCATCCACGGTCGGCTGCGCCCCGCTGCGGCGCGGCAACATCTCGTTGAGGGTGCGGCGCAGCTCATCGCCCATGACGAGCAGCCGGTCGATGCTGCCGATGTCGAGAGCCAGCCCGGCCGCGGTGGCATCGACCAGCGCGTAGCAGGCGCCGCACATGGCGATGGCGACGTCGACCGCTCGCCCGTCCACCTCCACATGGGGGCGGACCTCGGCGATGATCGCCGGTGGCATGTCGAGGGCGATGGCATCGGGCCCGCCTTCGCCGCCCACCTGAACGCTGAGGATGCCGTTGGGGACCTCAATGGTGAAACGGGGGCGGTTGGCGAGCCGGCCCAGCGCGCGCAGCGCCGCCGTGTAGCCCATGATGGCGTGGCCACACAGGCCCGGATAGCCGTAGGAGGAGATGAAGAAAGCACCGAAATCCGCGGCACTGGAGGCCACCGGCACCAGGCCAAAGGCGCCCGAATGGCCGCGCGGCTCGTGCAGCAGCAGCGGGCGAAGGCTGTCATAGCGCGCGATGAACTGGTGCATCTTGCCGGCGACGGTGTCGGCATCCAGCCCGTCCAGCGGCTCGATCAGGATATGGGTCGGATGGCCTTCCGTATGGGTCTCGATAACGCGGAAGGTCCGCGCTCCCTGGGGCAGTTCGAGACTGAACGCGCCCTCGCCGATGCCCTCGCCAATGCCGGCGCCGAGGCCGAGGCGACGGTCGGCCTTCTCGAACGTCATGGAGGAAAGACGGTCGCTGTCGGTGTTGATCCACAGCACCTTGGCGGGTACGCCGCCCGTGTTGCGCCAGCGATGAGCGATGCGGCTGTTGAAATAGGCGCCATCGCCGGGATTGAGCACCTCGGCGTCGCGATCGGCCAGCGCGATCTCAAGCGACCCCTCCAGCACGTAGATGAGCTCCTCGCCCTCATGGGCGTAAAAGCCGTCGCTCTCGCGGTCGGGATCGATGGTCCACACCTCGGCATCCATCAGCCGTTGCGAGACGGTGAGCTGCTCGATGGTGACGCCCGGCCCGAAGGAGCCGACGATGCGCCCCTGCCCGCGCCGCACCACCGGGAAGTCCCGCCCGCTGGTGCCGCCGAGCAGTTCCGCCAGCGAGCGGCCGAACACTTCGGCGATGGCATTGAGCCGCGCCGGCGAGAGAAATGCCACGCCGCGCTCGAACATGCTGAGATGCGAAGAGGCGATCACCGTACGCTCGGAAAGCTCCCGCAGCGACATGCCGGCTTCCTGCCGCAGGCTGCGCACCCGCGCGCCGAGATGGTTGAACGCCACGACCGGCGGCGCGTCACCTTCCGGCGCCGGCGCACCTTCCTCTTCGCTGTCGAGCAGCCGGCGGATGGCGGAGAGGCTCTGGCCGTCCACCCGTCGCATGCGGTCGATGCGGCGGATGCGCTCGATGTCGGCTTCACCATAGGAACGGTGTCCGCCGGCCGATTTGTTGGAGCTGAGCAGCCCCTGGCTCTCCCACGAACGAAGCGTCGACACCGCCACGCCCGTGACCTTGGCGACATGGCCGATCGAGAAGGGGAAGCGAGAGGCGGCGAGAGGCGGCATAAGATCTACATACCGAATATAGAAACACCGAACATGTGCAGACGGTATGTCGATTTATTGAACGAGTCAATCGGCCGAATACCGTCCAGGCGCCTGTCGCCCGCAGCTTGGCGCCAGGAACGGCACGTGTGAGCGTCAATGCCGCTCTACGCTACCCGCGCGGATCCGGCCGTCTTCGATGTGAACGATGCGGTCGAACAGGTCCGTCGAGCGTGGATCATGGGTAATCACCACCACGGCCGTCCCGTGGGCCTCAGCGATGCGGCGGAAGATCTCCATCACCTGTCGACCACGCACGCTGTCCAGCGCCGCCGTCGGCTCGTCGGCAAGGATGAGCGGCGGCGCGTTTGCGAGCGCCCTTGCAACCGCCACACGCTGCTGCTCGCCGCCCGAGAGCTTTGCCGGCAGACTGTCGGCACGATGGGAGAGGTCGAGCGCCGCGAGCAGCCGCCGGCCATGCGCGCGTGCATCGGCCGGGGCGACGTCGGCGATTTCGAGGCTCAGCGCGACATTCTCCACCGCCGTAAGGAAGGGGATCAGGTTCGCTTTCTGGAACACGAAGCCGATGCGTTTGCGCCGGGTCTCGCGCAGAGCGTCAAGGTCGGCGCCGGCGCAGGAGACCCGCTCGCCGGCAAGCCAGACCTCGCCGGAGGTGGGGTTGTCCAAAAGTCCGGCAAGCATGAGCAAGGTACTTTTGCCGGAGCCGCTGGGCCCGAAGATGCCCACCAGCTCGCCGGCAGCCACGTCCAGCGACACGCCGTCGAGTGCGCGCACGCATGCCCCGCCGGCCGTGTAGTGGCGCGAAAGGGCCCGCACCGAAAGCACGGGCACCCCGCTCATGACAGCACCTCCCGCGCGCTGACCCGCGAGGCGCGGGCGATCCCCACCCAGGCCGCGGCAGCGGAAATCAACAGCAGAGCGAGCCCGATCTGCGCGAGATCGGAGGGCAGCATCACCACGCGGCGTGGGAAGAACGGGAACACGAGGCATGAAAGCCCGAGCGCCAGGACATAGCCCGTGGCGCCGATGAGCGCGGCCTGCTGGCCAATGAGGCCGACCACGACGCTCTCGCGGGCGCCCATCAGCTTCAGAAGCGCGATCTCGTGCAGCTTCTCCACCGTCATCATGTAGACGATGAGCGACACCACGACGGCGGTAATCAGGAGGATCATCCCGGTAAACGTCAGGATCTGCAGCCGCAGCTTCCACAGACGCGCGTTCAGCATCAGGTCGCGCTGGTCCGCCGTGGTCATGACGCGCACGTCGCCCCAGCGCTGTATGTCCGCGATGACGCGCGAGGCATCCGCGGCGGGGTCGAGCCGAACGAGCACCGCGGCGATCTTGCTCTCCTGCGCCACCGAGCTTGCATCGGCACCAAACGCGGCGGCACCTCCCGCGACCGCCCGGGCGAGACGGATTTCCTCGGCGGTGCGCCGACGGGCGATGACCGCCGCGTCGTTGATGCTGACGAAAAGCAGCCCGTCGCCGGCGGAATCGACCATATGCCGCGTGAGCCCCACGACGGTATAAACGTCCCGCGCGAGAACCAGGCGGTCGCCGACCTTCAGGCCCGTGCTGGCGTCCGCCACCGTCTCATAGCGGCCGGTGCCGAGCCAGCGCCCCCCGACGAGCGTGAGCCATCGCCCGTCGTCACGCGGCAGGTCGACGCCGGTCACGGTGGCGCGGCGCGCGCTGCCGGCAAAGTTGAACTGCTGGCTGAACTGGGTGAAGCGCCGTACATCCGCAACACCTCGCACCCCCTCGACGCGCCGGTCCGTGTCGGCTGCCACGGCCGAGCCTTCGGCGAAAGGCCCGGCGCGCTCGCCCTGCACGATCCAGAGATCGGCATCGATCCGGTCGATGATGAGCAGCGCATCTTCGACGATGCCGCGATAGAGGCCGGTCATGCCGATGACCGCCATCACCAGAAAGGCGACACCGAGTGCGGTCAGCGCGAAGCGTGTCGGGGCGTGCAGCGTGTCCTTCAGAGCCAGATTCATGTGGTGGCACCAGCCAGGCGCACGCGCATGAACGGGTAGAGATTGCCGGGCTTCAATATCCTCTGCCCGGCCGCAAGGCCGCGCCGGATCTCGACCCGATCAATGCCGCTGTCGCCGAGCGTAACCTCCTGCCAGCGCGCGCGACCACGGTTTGCCACCCAGATGCCCGGACGACCGTCGCGCCACGCAAGGAAACCGGTCGGCACGGTCAACACGGGGCCGCGTGTTGCGACCGTAATGCGCGCCATGGCGCGCTGGCCGAGCGCCCAGTTGGCGGGAAGGGTATCGAGCGTGATGTCGATCTCGAATTCTCTCGTCTCGGCGTCCACCTCGCGCCCGAGCCGGAAGACATGGCCGGGTATCGACGCCTCGGCGCGGGTAAAGGTGATCTGCGCCGCCTGACCGGGCCGCACGGCGGCGATGACGCTTTCGTCCAGCCGCGCGGTCACAACAAGGCTGGCGGGGTCGACGAGATGCAGCACCTCGCTGCCCGGCGTCACCACTTCGCCGACATGACGCAGGCGAGAGACCACAACGCCGGAGATCGGTGCACGCAGCACGCTATCGTCGAGCTGGGAACGGGCGATGCCGATACGCGCGGCGGCACCGGCACGCTCGGCCTCGGCCTGCTCGACGGCGCGGCGGGCACGCGCGAGGTCGGCTTCGGCCTGACGGCGCGCGGCAAGGGCGTCTTCCAGCCCGGCCTCGCTGGCGACCCCCCTGGCGAGCAGCGTCACCTGCCTTTCATGCGTCGCGCGGACCTTTTCCAGCGCCGCGACAGCACCGTCGCTTTCAGCCTGCGCGACGCTCACCGCGCGTTCGGCGGCATGGGCGCTCGCCTCCGCCGCGTCGAGTTCGCCGCGCAGATCATCAAAGGCGAGGCGGACAAGAGTATCCCCTTTGACGACGACATCGTTGCGGTCGACGGCGAGCGTGTCGATGCGCGCCTGAATGCGGCTGCCGACGCTCGCCTCGATCAGGGCCGACAGCGTGCCCGGTCCCTGAAGCTCGATAGCCAGCGGGCCGGGCCTGAGAACCTCGCCCTCCACCGCATAGGGATAGAAATAGCGCAGCCCCACGAAGGCGAGCACGAGAACCGTCATCGCCATCGCAATGAGCCTGCGCAGACGGCGCCGCCGTGGGCGTGGCAGCGGCGCCTCAAGCGACAGGAACGGATCGAGGCCCGGCTGCACGTTCCTCGCAGGGACCTGCGCAGGCGGTGGGACGGGCACGTTCACTGGACGGACGCGGCCTTGGCGGCGACCAACGCGTCCTTGCAGGGCTGGGAGATCCGGTCGGGATTGTCCTTCACGCATTGAAGAAGACGTCCGCCCCCCGGCCGCACGCCGGGGCATGTGGCGCGGATGTCGGCCTCGCAGGCGGCACGGACGGCCTGCTTCTGCGCGGGAGGGATATTCTGCGCGGAGGCACCTCCCGCCAGGCAGACGCCGAGCAGAGCGGTGAGGACCAGCACGACGCCGGCACGGAGGAAAAAGCCACGATCCATCTTGTCAGCTCCTGCGCGAGGAAATCCATGGAGCCCGTCCGGGCGTGGGGCGACTGACCCTGACGGGCTCCATGGAAGCGGGCACATGCCCGCTGCGCCGCCGGAAGGGGATGCGGCGTATCCGGCGGCGGTGGGATCATCACCGGGGCGTTTTGCGGACGTGTCTCGGCGCACGGGCTTTTTGTTGCAGTTTGTATCGACGCCTGCCGCCCGGCTTGCGCGGCTTCCTCGCCGCTGTCATGCCAGTGCCATGACAGCCGCACGTCTGCTTCTGGTCGAGGACGACCGCGACATCCGCAGCCTGCTCGTCGATTTTCTCGGCGGCGAGGGCTACGACGTCGAGGCGGTTGCCAGCGGGGCGCTGATGGACCGGGCGTTGATGCGCGGCATGCCCGACCTCATCATCCTCGACATCATGCTGCCGGGCGAGGACGGGCTGTCGATCTGCCGGCGGCTGCGGGTGAAGAGCCGTGTGCCGATCCTCATGCTGACCGCCAAGCAGGACGACATCGACCGCATCGTCGGGCTTGAGATCGGCGCCGACGATTATCTCGGCAAGCCGTTCAACCCGCGTGAATTGCTGGCGCGCATCCGCTCCCTGCTGCGCCGTGCGTCGGGGCCCTTGTCCACCGGCATGCCGGAGCGGCGGCGGCGGCGCTTCGCCGGACTGGTGGCCGACCTCGACGCGCGCACGGTGGTGGACAGCAGCGGGCAGCGGGTGAACCTCACCACCGCCGAGTTCGATCTTCTCACCTGCTTTCTCGAACGGCCCGGCCGCGTGCTCTCGCGCGACCAGTTGCTCGACTGGACACGCGGGCGCCCGGGCGGTGATCCGTTCGACCGCACCATCGACGTCACCGTCTCACGGCTGCGCAGCAAGCTCTCACAGGGCCTCGGCGAGGCCGCGCAACCCATCACCACCGTGCGCAATGTCGGCTATCTGTTCTCGGCCGATGTGCGCGAGGCCTGAGGCGGATCGCCATGCGTCTTGGCCTGCTCGCCCGCATCATCCTCATCGTCGCGGTGGCGCTGTTCGCCATCCAGCTGCTCGCACTCTTCTTCTATTTCGGTGCGGGCGAGGAGCGCCGGTCGCTCGGCGAGGCGCCGCCCTCGCTGCCGCGGCAGATCGCGTCACTGGCGCTACTGGTCGATAGAGTGCCGGCTGATCTTCGGCCCGCATTGCTGGAGGCCTTCAGCGAGAACGGCCGCACCGCCACGATCATTCCCGCCCTCCCCAAAGATCTTGACGCCCTGCAGGGTGTCGGACGGATCGAGCGTTCCATCCGGACCGCACTGGCGCTGCGCGGCGCGCAGGGACGGCAGGTGCTGGTGCGCCTCGACGGGCCCAGTGAAGACGGGCGCGGCGACACGCTCAGCGTCTATGTCGAGCTCGCCGAGGGCGGCTATCTCTGGCTCGACATCAAGGACCGCGTCACCGTCCGGCTGCTCGGCGTGCCCATCGGCTTCTTCGTCGGCATGTTGGGCATCCTCGTCGCTCTGGCCGCGCTGGCCGCGGTCGCACGCGAGATGAGGCCCATCACGCGTCTCGCCGGCGAGGTCGACAGGGTCGGCGAGCACGTCGAGCCTGTCGCGATCCCCGAGCGCGGTGCGCCGGAGCTTCGCACGCTCATCCGCGCGGTGAACGCGATGCAGGAGCGCATCGCCGCTTTGGTGCGCAACCGGACCCTCACGCTCGGGGCGATCTCGCATGATCTGCGCACGTACCTGACCCGCCTGCGGCTGCGGGTGGAGATGATGCCGGAGAGCCGCCACCGGGCCGGCGCCATCGCCGATGTCGAGGCCATGCAGGCACTTGTCGAGGACACGCTCGACTTCGCGCAGGAATCCTTCGCTCCGGCGGAGCCCACCTGCGCCGACCTCGCCGCCGCGCTGCGCCGCTACGTGGCCGAGCAGAGCGGCACGCGTGTCGTGCTCGACGTGCCGGACCGCCCGATATGTGTCGCGATGGGCGACAAGGCGCTCGCCCGTGTCATCGCCAACCTCGTCGACAATGCGTTGCGCTATGGCGAGCGTGCCTTCGCCGGCATCGAGACCGACGGTACGCAGGCGGTTCTGGTCATTGAGGATGACGGCCCCGGCATTCCGGCCGAGGAGCGTGAGCGCGTCTTCGAGCCGTTCCACCGACTGGAAGCCTCGCGCAACCGCGACAGCGGCGGGACGGGCCTCGGCCTGACCATCGTCCGCCGGCTGGTCGAGCGGCATCGCGGCAGCATCGAACTCGGCACCTCCCCCTCGGGTGGCCTTGCCGTTCGGGTCACGCTGCCCCGGGTGGAAAGGCCGGCCTGATACAAATCGACATGCCGCCGTTCGAGCGGCGACACCTGGCCCGCTCACCCTTGCTGCTCCTCAACAGCAAAGGACGTGAGACATGAGAACACCCCTTCCCTCCACCCGGACCGCCCGCATCGCCGGCGGCGCCGCCGTCTTCGCCCTCGTCACGGCAGGCGCTGTTCCGACGCCCGGCATCGCTCAGGATAGGACAGGAGCGCCGGCGGCTGCCGCTCAGGCCGCCGGCCCCTGGGGCTGCCCCGAGGGGCCATTTGTGGAAGAGCCCGAACGCACCTTCGATACGACCGCCGTTCGGCTCCTGGCCGGGCTGCTGCTCTCGGCACAGGAGACCGCACTCGGCATCCGCACCGACCAGATGGATGCCTGGCGCGGCTACACGACAGCGCTCATTGCCCTGCTGCCCTCGGGCGAGCGGCTGGAACGCTGGCGGAACAAGGAGAAGCGTGCGGACGCGCAGGCCTTCGATCTGGCGCAGGACATTGCCAGCGCGGCGATCGAGCGGGCGGAGAAGGCCCGCGCGCTCCAGGAGGCCGTCTCCAGGCTCAAGGCGGTGCTGACGCCCGAGCAGTTGAACATGGCGAGACAGATGCAGGCGAAGCTGGTCGAGCGGATCGTCCACTTCCTCGAATGGCGGCGTGGCGAGGCTACCGGCGTGCCGCTTTGACGACCACGGGCCGAAAGGAAAGGCCGGGAGCACGCGCCCCCGGCCTTGGCGTTTGACAGGGCGAGAGGCGTACGCGATGTCCTGCCTGACAGCCGCAGACCACACGCGAACCGGCGGATCACCGACATGGGGTCGGAGTAGCGGCGCCCCTCCGTGTATTTTCACCGCGATGGCGGTTACCCATAGTGGGTCGCTGATGGCTTCGCCGACGGTGCCCGCCGTCATCAATCCGAGTGCGTTACCCGATGGATACCCGTCACCTCGAAGCGTTCCGCGCCGCCGTGCTGCGCAAGTCGCAGCCGGCGATCAGCAATCTGATCGCGCGGCTGGAGGACGAGATCGGGGTGCAGCTGTTCCACCGTGCCCACGGCCGGCTGGAGGCGACGGCCGAGGCGGAGACCTTCTTCGCCGCCATCGTGCGCACGCTCGATGCGATGGACCGGACGCTTGCCATCTCCAGAAATCTGAAAGGCCTGTCCTCAGCGACGCTGCTGCTCGCCAGCCCTCCCGGTCTGGCCACCTATCTCCTGCCGCCCATCGTCGCCGATGTACTGAACGAGAATGCCGGCGCCACCGCCCGCTTCATCACCCGTTCCTCCTATGCCGTCCGCGATCTGGGCACGATCGGCGCCTTCGACGTCGGCTTCGCGGAGCTGCCGATCGACATTCACGTCGCCTCGCTCGAACTGTTCGAGGTGGCGTGCATGTGCGTCATGCCGGAGGATCATCCGCTGGCGCGCGAGGTGGTCATCAGCCCCAGCCATCTCGATGCCGTGCCCTTCGTGACGCTGTTTCCCGAACACATCACCCATATCGCCGCCGCCGAAGCCTTCTTCGAGGCGCATGCGCATTGGAACGTGGTGGCGGAGGTGGAGTTCTTCGGCACGGCCTGCGCGCTGGTGAAGCAGCTCGGCGCGGTGACGCTGGTCGATCCTGCGACGGCGCGCTTCTTTGAAGGCATGGGCCTCGTCGCCCGCCCGTTCCGGCCGATCGTGCCCTATCGGTTCGGCATGTTCCGCCCGCGAACGCGGCCGCCCTCGCGCATCGCGGTTGCCTTCATGGAGCGATTTCGGGCGGTTCTCGCGCCGGACCTCGTAAACCCGCTCGGACGTTGAAGCTGAAGCGAAGGGCAACCGGCCAGTTGGCAGCCCAAACTTAGGGCACGCCGGACGGCACCCGCGTCACCGCGCTTGCCGCACGACGGGAACACGCGCACACGCCCGGCACCGGCATCCGCCGACGGTGTGCCGAAGAGGCAGGCTATAACTTTGCTTTATAGCCTATCACCCACTTCCTGTTTGACGCAGGGACAAATTCAAAGGGAGATCAGGCACCAAACAAGATGTCAGGAGAGCCGCAAATGGCACTATCGGCAACACGGCGCGCGGCCGAACTCGGCCTCACCATTCCCAGCGCCGGCGGGGGCGATGCCTATTACGGCAAGCTCTACGGCAAGATGAAGCCGCACTATATCAGCGACAAGCTGCTGTTCCTGTCCGGCCAGACCGCCGGCGTCGATGCGCAGGGCAAGGTCCTGTTTCCTGGCCGCCTCGGGCGCGATGTCACCGTCGAGGAGGGCTACCAGGCCGCGCGGCTGACGGCGCTCAACTGCCTGGGCTGCATAAGGGACGCGGTCGGCGATCTCGACAAGGTGAAGGGCCTCGTGCGCTCGCTCAACTTCATCGCCTGCGATCCCGCCTTCACCCAGCCCCATCTGGTTGCCAGTGGCCTGTCGGACCTGTTCGAGCAGGTGTTCGGGCCGGAAATCGGTGTCGGCGGCCGGGCCTCCATCGGCGTCATGTCGCTGGCGGATGACTATTGCTTCGAGACCTGGGTGACGGTGGAACTCCACTAGCGCGCACCCCGGTCGCTTCGTGCCTTCCAAGCCTGAGCGCGGCAAACGCGCGATCTCCTTCCAGAGGAACCTCGCATGACGATCAACCGCATTGCCGCTGCCGTGATCGGCATCGGCCTCCTCGCCTCTCCGAACATGGTCCGGGCGGACGAGATCACCATCGGCTTCACCGCCGCGCTCTCCGGCGATTTCGCCGCCTTCGGCCTCAATATGCGCAAGGGTCTCGACCTTGCCGTCGCGGAGCTGAACAAGAACGGCGGCAACACCTACAAGATCGACGCGGTGGATGACCGCGGCGAGGCCCGCGAGGGCGTGCTGATCGCCCAGCGCTTCTGCTCCGACAAGAATGTCGACGTGGTGATGGGCTATTCCTTCTCGTCCATCGCGCTGGCGGCGGTGCCGGTCTACACCGAGTGCAAGCTCCCGGTGCTGGCTTCGGCCGTCACCAGCCCGGCCCTGTCCAATGTCAGCCCGTATTTCCGCCGCAACGTGCTCACCGATGCGGTGCAGGGCTCGATGATGGGCAGCTATGCCGCCAAGACGCTGGGGCTGAAGTCGATCTATGTGCTGAACCAGCAGGACGATTACGGCATCGGCGTCGCCAAGGCGTTTTCGGACGCCGCCACAAAGGATGGCGCGAAGATCGTCGGCTCGGAATCCTACCTGCTCGGCTCCAAGGACTTCCGCACCCTGCTGACCAAGGTGCGTTCGGCCAAGCCCGACGCCATCTTCATCGGCGGCTTCTACACCGAGGCGGCGAAGATCGCGGAACAGGCCCGCGCGCTGGGCATTCAGGCGCAGCTGCTCTCGACCGACGGCGCGCTCAATGTCGAGCTGATGAAGCTCGGCCGCGGCGCGGTGGAAGGCATGATCGTGTACGGCATGTTCGATCCGGCGGTCGCCACTCCCGCGACCGAGACCTTCCTCGCTGCCTACAAGGGCGCCTACAAGGAAGATCCGAGCGCCTGGGCCGCGCTGGGCTATGACGCCGGCATGGCGCTCGGCGCCGCTGTCGAGATCGCCGCCAAGGATGGTCCCGTCACCCGCGAGAGCCTCAACACCGCCTTCGGCAAGCTGAAGGGCGTGCCCGGCGTCACCGGCCCGACCTCGTTCGATCCCAGCGGCGACCGCTCCGGCGCGCTGTACTTCCTCGCGGTGAAGGACGGCAAGTTCGGCCTCGCGCCGAAGCAGCCATGAGCCTGTGAAAAAGCGTAGCCCGGGTGGTGACGCACCGACCGGGCTACGCTTTGCTGCGTGAGGAATGATGGATTATTTTGGACAGTTGCTGGCGAACGGCCTGGTGCTCGGCGCGGTCTATGCGCTCACGGCGGTGGCGTTCACTCTGGTCTATGGCGTGGTGCGCCTGGTGAACTTCGCCTTCGGCGAGCTGTTCATGCTCGGCGCCTTCATCACCACTTCGCTGATGCTGCCGGAGGTGCGGCTCGCCGGGGTGATGGTCCCGATGCCCGGCTTCTCGCTGCCCATCGCCGCGCTCGGCGCCATTGTCCTCACCGCGTTGATCGGCGTCCTGGTCGACCGCGTCGCCTACCGTCCGCTGCGCCACGCGCCGCGCCTTGCCCCGCTCATTACCTCCATCGCCGTCTCGGTCGTGCTGCAGAGCCTCGCGCAGACGCTTTGGGGCGCCGAGGAACTGCGCTTTCCCGAATTCTACCTCGCGACCCTGCCGCCGGTGGTGCTGTTCGATTCCATCTATCTCTCGGTGATGGACCTCGTGGTGATGGCGACCGCCGTCATCGCCATGGCCGGGCTGTCGCTGTTCATCGCCCGCTCCTCGCTCGGCCGGGCGATGCGCGCCAGCGCGGAGGACCAGACCGCCGCGCTCCTCGTCGGCATCCCCGTGAACCGCGTCGTCGCGGCCGCTTTCGCCATCGGCTCGGGTTTCGCGGCGCTGGCGGGGCTCCTCTATGCGCAGACCTACGGTTTCGCCCATTCCAGCATGGGATTTATGCCCGGCCTGAAGGCGCTGACCGCTGCCGTGCTCGGCGGCATCGGGTCCATCCCCGGCGCGGCGCTTGGTGGGCTCATCCTCGGGCTCGTCGAGGCGCTGGGTTCCGGCTATCTGCCGAACGGCACCGCCTGGAAGGACGCCATCAGTTTCGTGCTGCTGGTCGGCCTGCTCTATCTGCGCCCGCAGGGCCTGCTCGGAAAGCCCGAGCTGAACTCCGCCGGCCGGGGTAGCCTGCTCGGCGGCGCGTCGGAGTTCGCCGGCGGATGGGTGCAGTCCATCTTCGCAAAGCTCGATGCCGTGCTTGCGCGCTCGGCCACCGCCGGGCCGGGAACGGCCTTCGCCCTGCTTGCGGTGGCCGCCCTGCTGGGCTGGCTGATGCCGTCCGATTACTGGCTGCGCATCCTCACCATGGTGGTGATCTATGGCATGCTGGCGAGCGGTCTCAACGTGATCGTCGGCTTTGCCGGCCTGCTCGACCTCGGCTTCGTCGCCTTCTGGGCGGTCGGCGCCTATTTCACCTCCATCCTGTTCGTTCTGGTGCTGAAGGATGGCTACGGCGTCGCGCCGGACACGATCTGGTGGCTGCTCTATCTCAACCTGCCGCTCGCCGGCCTGCTCGCCGCCGGGTTCGCCGTGCTGCTCGGCACGCCGACGCTGAAGCTGCGCGGCGACTACCTCGCCATCATGACGCTCGGCTTCGGCGAGATCGTGCGCGTGGTGGCGATCAACTGGATCGACCTGACCAACGGCCCGATGGGCATTCGCGGCATCCCCTCCCCCGATCTGTTCGGCATTCCGCTCAGCTCGCCGCGCGCGCAGTTCTTTTTCGCGCTGGCGCTGGCGGCGGTGGTGGTGTTCGCCATAGCGCGGGTGGTGCGCTCCTATGTCGGGCGTGCCTGGGTCGCGATCCGCGAGGATGAGGAAGCCGCCGAGGCGATGGGCGTGCCGACGGCGCGCTACAAGCTCTATGCCTATGCCGCCAGCGGCTTCATCGGCGGCTTCGTCGGCGTGTTCTATGCCCACTCCCAGCAATATATCAGCCCGCTGAATTTCAGCCTGTTCGAAAATATCCTGCTGCTGATGCTGGTGGTGCTGGGCGGGCTCGGCACGTTCCTCGGCCCGTTCGTCGGCGCGCTGATCTGGATCGTCTTCCTCCAGCTCGCACTCGATCTGCCCTTCGTGCAGGCTTATCCCGAGACCCGCTTTGCGCTGCTCGGCGTGGTGTTGATCGTGCTCATCGTCTTCCGTCCGCAGGGACTGGCGGCGAGCGCCCGCGTCTCCCTCGTCATGCCCGGCAGCCGTGCAAAGGGGGCGGCATGAGAGCGCCCACATCAACGCCGCTGCTGGAGGCGCGCCGCATCGTCGTGCGCTTCGGCGGTCTGGAAGCCGTCGGCGGCTTCGACATGGCGGTGGCGCGCGGCGCCATCCATGGGCTGATCGGGCCGAACGGCGCGGGCAAAACCACCGTGCTCAACGTGCTCACCGGCTTCATCCGCCCGACGGCTGGCGAGCTGATGTTCGACGGCGAGGAGATCGGCGGGCTCGGGGTCAACGGCGTGGCTCGCCGCGGCCTTGCGCGCACCTTCCAGAACATCCGCCTGTTCGGCGCGATGACCGTGCTGGAAAGCGTGCTGGTCGGCGCGCATCAGCGCTTTGGCGCCTCCGCCCCCGCTCTCGTCTTCGGGGCGCGCCGCGCGCGCGAGACCGAGCGCGCGATGGTCGCCAGGGCCTATGAACTTCTCGCCTTCGTCGGCCTCGGCAGCGACATCGCCGACCGGGTGGCGACCACGCTTTCCTATGGCCACCAGCGCCGGGTCGAGATCGCCCGTGCGCTGATGTCCTCGCCGAAGATGCTCCTGCTCGACGAACCGCTCGCCGGCATGAACGCGGTGGAGAAGACCGACATTGCCGATCTGGTGCGGCAGGTGCGCGAACAGGGCATCGCGGTCTTGCTGATCGAGCATGACATGCAGATCGTGCGCAGCCTGTGCGACCACCTCACCGTGCTGGAATATGGCAAGCGCATCGCCGATGGCCTGCCCGAAGAGGTGCTGGCCGATCCCGCCGTGCAGGCGGCCTATCTCGGGCGGGCGAGGTGACCCGATGAACCACAGCGCAACCGCCGCCCTCCCGGTCGAGCCCCTGCTGAAGGTGACGAACCTCGCCGTCTCCTACGGCCGCATCCGCGCGGTCGACGGCATCGACCTTGCCGTCGAACCGGGTCGCATTGTCTCGCTGGTCGGCTCCAACGGCGCCGGCAAGACCACGACCCTGATGGCGCTGTCCGGCCTGCTGCCGCTTGCCAGCGGCACCATCTCGTTCGCCGGCGAGGACATAACCGGGCTCGCGCCGGAGCTGCGGGTCGCGCGCGGCATCGCCCATGTGCCCGAGCGCCGGCGGGTGTTCGCCGGCATGAGCGTGCGCGAGAACCTCGTGCTCGGCGCCTATGCGCGCGGCGACGCGAGCGAGACCGGCGGCGACATCGAACGGCTCGTCGGCTTGTTCCCGCGCCTCGGCGAACGCATGAACCAGATGGCGGGCACCCTGTCGGGTGGCGAACAGCAGATGCTGGCCATCGCCCGCGGGCTGATGTCGCGCCCGTCCCTGCTCATCATGGACGAGCCGACCATGGGGCTTGCCCCGCAGATGATCGACCTGATCCTCGACACCGTGCTGGAAATCCGCAAGCAGGGCACCACGGTGCTGCTGGTGGAGCAGAACGCGGTGGAGGCGATGCGCCTTTCCGACCACGTCTACATCATGCGCCTCGGGCGCATCGTCCATCAGGACAGCGGCGCCGATCTCGATCCCGAGCGCGTGAAGTCCTTCTATCTGGGAACCGATGCATGACGGATCATTCGAGCGCGCCGCCGCGCATGCGGCTGGGCACGTTTCTGGGCGTGCCGCCGGCCGCGACCGCCAGCGCGGGACAGATCGCCATCATGGGCCTGCCCTTCGATTGCGGCACGCACGCCACGCGCATCGGCTCGCGTCAGGGCCCGGCCTCGTTCCGCGCCATGTCGAGCGAGGTGCGCCCCTATTATCCCCCGCTCGCCGATGTCGATCCGCGGGCGGATAACCGCGTGGTCGATCTCGGCGATGTCGACGTGGTGGCCTCCGATCTCGTGCCGTCGCTGGCGACCATGGAGGCGGCGGTCTACGAGGTGGTGCGGGCCGATGCGGTGCCGCTCTGCGTCGGCGGCGACGGCACGGTGACGCTGCCGGTGCTGCGCGCACTGGCCCGGCGCTACCCCGAACTCGTGCTGATCCATATTGATGCCCACACCGACGCCTATCCCGGCGACGAGATCAACACCGGCACCACGTTCACCCGCGCCGCCAAGGAGGGCCTGATCGACACAAGGCGCTCCTTCCACATCGGCGCGCGCGGCACCATGCTGGTGCCCGGCGCCTATGACTACACGCGCGGGCTCGGCTACCGGCTGATCCCGGGCGACGAGGTGCGCCGCCGTGGCGCCGAAGCCATCGCCGCCGAGGTGCGCGAGGTCGTCGGCAACCGGCCGGTGCATCTGTCCTTCGATATGGATTATTTCGACCCCTCCGCCGCGCCCGGCGTCGCCACGCCGACATGGGGCGGCCCGCCCGTGGCGGAAGTGTTCGATCTGCTGCACGGATTGAACGGCCTCGATCTCGTCGGCGTCGACATCAACACGCTGAGCCCGCCGCACGATGTGCAGGGCATGGCCGCCATGCTGGCGGGCCATGTGGCGGTCATCGCGCTTCATCTCGTTCAGCTCGGCCAGGCGGAACACCGCCGCAATGCCGGGCATCGCTGAAGGGAGGCACCGCAAGACCATGGAAACGACGCTGGTCCCCGAGCCCTATGTCTGGTCCGAGCCGCCGCTTGGCGACGCCAAGAGCGCGCCGACGCGGTTCTACACCGACCCCACCATCTTCAAGGCGGAGGTCGAGCACATCCACCTCAAGAACTGGTTCTTCGCCGGTCGTGTCGAGGAAGTGGCAAACCCCGGCGATTACAAGACCCTGCACAGCATTGGCGGCCCGGTGGCACTAGTGCGCGGCGAGGATGGCGTGCTGCGCGCCTTCGCCAATTTCTGCCGCCACCGCGCCTCCATCCTGCTGGAGGGCTGCGGCAACGCGACCAACATCATCTGCCCCTATCACGCCTGGAACTACAGGCTCGACGGCTCGCTCGCCGGCGCGCCCGGCATGCGGGAAGTGCCGAAATTCGAGAAGCCGCCGCATGGCCTCATCCCGATCCGCATGGAAATATGGGAAGGCTCGATCTTCCTGAACTATGACGACAACGCCCCCAGCCTGACGGAGCATCTCGGCAACATGCCCGAGCTGGTCGGCAGCCACCGGCTCGGCGACATGGTCAAGACCTGGCACATGGAGATCGAGACACGCTGCAACTGGAAGCTGTTGCTGGAAAACGCCATGGAGACCTACCACACCGGCGTCGTCCACGCCGCGACGGTCGGGGCGCAGCGTTCGGTGAGCTTCCCGACCGAGGGCAACTGGCACGTCATCCAGGTGCAGGCCAAGCGCTCCATCGCCGTGCTCGGGCAGGAACCGCCCTTCCCCGCCATTGAGGGCCTGTCGGAGCAGGCGCAGCAGGGCACCTTCTTCACCGTGATCGAACCCACCGTGCAGTTCGTCTATGCGCAGGACTGCATGTGGTGGCTGGCGGTGCGACCGGTCGCGGTGGACCGCACGGTGCTGTCGGTCGGTGGCTGCTTCCCCAAGGCCTATACCGAGTTGCCGGACTTCGAGGAGCGCGCCGGCCCCTATTACAAGCGCTGGGAAGCAGTGGCCCTTGAGGATGTCAGCATTCTCGAACGGCAGCAGATCGGCCTCTCCTCCTGCCTTGCCCGCCCCGGCCCGCTGTCGTGGCGGGACGACATGGTGCTGGCGATGAACCGCTGGGTGATGGCGCGCCTGCCGGCGCCGCTGGTCGACGACATGATGGCGGACGGGTGGTAGATGATGCGCGTTCTGCTCACCCATAATCGCGACCTGTTGAAGCACTTCTACGGCGATAAAGGCGTCGCGGCGCTCAAGGCGCTGCCGATCGACCTCGTCATGAATGACAGCGACGCGCCGCTGACCGGCGATGCGCTGGTGAAGGCCGCCGAGGGATGCCAGGTCGTGATCTCCGACCGCCTCGCCGCCGGCTCGCGCGAGGTGCTGGAAAAGCTCACCAGCGTGAAGCTGTTCACCCGCTGCGCCGTCGACATGCGCAACATCGACGTGGACGCGGCTTCCGACGCCGGAATCCTCGTGTGCAACTGCTCCTCGGGTTATGCCGACGCGGTGGCCGAGCACGCGCTTGCCCTCATGCTCGACCTCGCCCGCAACATCACCCGCGACGCCGAGCGCTACCATGGCGGGAACGACGCGCACCCCATGGTGTTCGGCCGCCAGATGGCGGGCGCCCATGTCGGCGTCATCGGCTATGGCTCGATCGGCCGGCGCATCGTCGAACTGGCGCTGGCCTTCAAGATGAAGGTGAGCGTCTATGATCCCTATGCGCGGATCGACAATGGCGCGGTGATCCACACCGATCTGGGCGCGGTGCTGTCGCAACCCGATTTCGTGGTCTGCGCCGCCTATGCCACGCCGGAGACGGAGCGGATGATGAACGCCTCGGCCTTCGCGCAGATGCGCCGCGATGCCTTCTTCATCAACATCTCCCGCGGCATCCTCGTGGATGAGGCGGCGCTTGAGACGGCCCTGCTCGATGGCATCATCGCCGGCGCCGGCCTCGATGTCGGCGACGGGCGCGACCAGCAGCCCTCGCTGCGGCTGGCGCGCCTGCCCAATGTCGTCGCCACCCCGCATTCGGCGGCGCTGATGATCGAGCCGTCGGAGTTCCAGGCCATGGAAACGGTGGAGCAGGTGAAGGCGGTGCTGGAGCGCCGGCTGCCGATCCACGCCAAGAACCCGCACCGCGTCCCCGGCTGGCTCGACCGATGAGCGCGCTGCTGCCGCCGCGCCCGCCGGTCTTCCGGCCGCCGCCGGGCGCCTGCGACTGTCACATGCACATTTACGGCCCGGCGGAGACCTATCCGCCGGCGCCGAACTCCCCGTTCCCGCCCGTCGCGGGAGGCGACATCGCGGCATATCTGAAGGTGCGCGCCACGCTGGGCCTCACCCGCGCCGTGGTGGTGCAGCCCTCGGTCTACGGCTTCGACAACCGCGCCACGCTCGATGCGATGGCAAGGCTCGGCGAGGATGCGCGCGGCGTCGCCGTGGTGCCGCCCGATGTCAGCGATGCGGAACTTGAAAGGCTCACCGGCCTCGGCATACGCGGCATCCGCTTCTTCATGATCGGCGGCGGCATGCTCGGCTGGGACGATCTCGAAACGCTCGCGGCGCGAACGGCGGCCCTCGGCTGGCATGTGCAGATGCAGATGGACGGACGCCATTTGCAGGACTACGCCGGCCGCCTGTCGCGCCTGCCGGGCCGGCTGGTGATCGACCACAACGGCAAGTTCCTCGAACCCGTCGGGCTCGATCATCCCGGCTTCAGGGCGCTGCAGCGGCTGATCGACGGCGGACGCACCTTCGTGAAGACCTCGGGCGTCTACGAGACCTCGCGCAGCGGCGCACCCGCCTATCGCGATGTGGCGGCGCTCGCCCGCGCGCTCATCGCCCACGCACCGGAGCGCTGCCTGTTCGCCACCAATTGGCCGCACCCCTCAAAGCCCGGCAATCCCCCCGACGACGCGCATCTGATAGACCTGTTCCGCGAATGGTGCGGCAGCGATGCGGTCGCCACTCGCATAATGACCAGCAACGCAGCCGAGCTTTACGGCTTCAATCGGCCGCTCCTACAGGAAACCAGCCCGTGATCTCCACCCACCGCCCCACCTTCTTTGGCCCCGAGCGCCCGACGCTGTTCGCCCGCGACGCCGCGATCGCGACCTCGCACCCGCTCTCCACTGCGGCGGGCCTCGAAGTGCTGCAGGCGGGCGGCAACGCCATGGATGCGGCACTTGCGGCTGTGGCGACGCAATGCGTGGTGGAGCCGGCGATGACCGGCATTGGCGGCGACTGCTTCGTGCTCTACGCGCCGGCCGGCAAGCCGACCGTGGCGCTGAACGGCAGCGGCCGCGCGCCGATGGCGGCAAGCCTCGCCGCGCTCAAGGCCGCTGGCCTTACGAACGAAATCCCGCGAACCAGCGCCCACGCGATCACCATCCCGGGTGCCGTGTCGGGCTGGACCCGGCTCCATACCGATTATGGCAGCCTGCCGCTTGACCAGCTCTTCGCCCGCGCAATCGACTATGCCGAGAACGGTTATCCGGTCGCCCAGCGCGTGGCCTTTGACTGGGCGGACGAAGCGGCGCTCCTGGCGCAGGACCCCAATGCCAGCGCCGCCTTTCTGAAGGATGGCAAGCCGCTCACAGCCGGCGAGCGTCATGCCCAGCCTCTGCTCGGACAGCGCCTGCGCGAGATCGCGGCCCATGGCGCCAGCGCCTTCTATGAGGGCGCGGTCGCCCGATCGCTGGTGGCGTACCTCAACAGCCTCGGCGGATTGCACACGCTCGACGATTTCGCCGCGATGAAGGACGGCGCGTTCTACACCACTCCCATCTCGACCGATTTCCGCGGCTATACGGTGGAAGAATGCCCGCCGAACGGACAGGGCCTGTTCGCGCTGCTGCTGATGAACATCCTCGCCGAGTTCGATCTGGGGCCGGACGTCCCGCTCGCCGACCGCATCCATATCCACGCGGAAGCGACCAAGCTGGTCTATCACAACCGCGATGCGCTGCTGGCCGATCCGGCTTCCATGACCGTATCGCTCGACGACCTGCTGTCGCCCGCGACGGCAAAGCGCCTCGCCGCCCATATCGACATGGCCCGCGCCCGCCCGCCCGCGCTGTGGGACGAGCCGGAGCACAAGGACACGGTCTATGTCTGCGCGGTGGACCGCGACGGCAACATGGTGTCCTTCATCAACTCGATCTTCCACGCCTTCGGATCGACGCGGATCGACCCGGCGACCGGCGTGCTGCTGCACTCGCGCGGCGCCTCCTTCCGGCTGATCGAGGGCCACCCGAACGCCATCGCGCCGGGCAAGCGGCCGCTGCACACCATCATCCCCGGCCTGCTGCGGCGCGAGGGCGAGGCGGTCGGCGTGTTCGGGGTCATGGGCGGGCACTATCAGGCCTCGGGGCAGGCCGCGCTGCTGTCCGGCCTGTTCGATCGCGGGCTGGACCCGCAAGGCGCCATCGACGCCCCGCGCTCCTTCGCTTTCGATGGCGCGCTGGAAGTGGAGCCTTCGGTTCCCGAGGCGGTGCGTGCCGATCTGACGGCGCGAGGACACAAGATCACCGTCGCGATCGAGCCGATCGGCGGCGGGCAGATCATTGTCCGCGACCCTGCAACCGGATTGCTGATGGCGGGTTCCGATGCCCGCAAGGACGGCTGCGCGCTGGGCATCTGAACCGGTAGCCCCGGACAGGCGGCCATCGCAGCCGCCTGTCGCCAGGCGGGCGATAAACCCCTGTCCCTCGGGGGATTTCGTCTACCTCTTGAACAGAGGCACGATTTCCTGCAGCCCGTCGATCTCAAGGTCGATGTCCTCGAAGCTCACGCCGCCGGCACGATAGCCCACGACATAGAGCCCCGCCGCGCGGGCCGAGCGCGCGCCGGACAGGCTGTCCTCGACCGCCGCCACCTCGTCCGGCGCGACGCCCAGCCGCTCGCAGGCCCGACGATAGGGCTCGGGGTCCGGCTTGCCACAGACGACATCATCGAGGCTGAGCGAGAAGGCGATGGCATCGCTGATGCCGAGCGCGTCGATATTGGCGTCAACAACGCTCCGACAGGAATTGGAGACGCAAAGCTGAGCGATGCCGAGCCTGGCGAGCGCCCGGATGGTGGCGACCGCTTCGGGCTCGGCCACGAGGGTGTGGCGCTGGCTCACATAGTGCGCATTGATGCGGTCGAGCCATTCGTCCTGTGCCGTGCCGGCGGGCAGGCGGTCGCGGATCGCGGTCCACACATCGCCCGTATGGATGCCGCGAAACGCCTGATCCGGCAGATCGGACAGGTCGGCGCCATAGGTGCGGCATGCGTCGAGAAGGGCGCGATGGTGCAGCGGCTCGCTGTCGATCAACGTGCCGTCAATGTCCCACGCGACCGCGCGCAGTCGGCGACCACTCATGATGCGTCCCTTGCGGCGAGGCGACGGTAGAGGTCGCGATAGCGCGCATAGCCGGCGGCGTAGGTCTGCGCATGAGCGGGGTCGGGCTCCAGCGTCTCGTCCTGTTGCACGAAACGGGAAATGCCGGCCCAGTCCGCCGCGCCGATGCCGACTGCCGCCGTCCACGCCGCGCCGAGCGAGGAGCCGGGATGCCCCTTAAGGCGATGGACCGGCTGCTGCAGCACATCGGCAACGATCTGCATCCATATGCGCGAATTCGAGCCGCCATCGGACACCAGCACGCGGCTGGCGTCATGGCCCATATCGCGCAGCACCTCCACATGGTGAGCGCAGGCATAGGCATAACCTTCCAGCAGCGCCCGCCAGACATGACCGATGTCGTGCGAGAGGGTGAGCCCGTCGATCACCCCGCGCGCGGCGGGATCGTGAATGGGCGTCTTCTCGCCGAGGAAATAGGGCAGCACGGTCAGCCCGTCGGCGCCGGCAGGGCGCGCGGCGGCAAGACCATCGAGATGCTGGTGCAGGCTCAACCCGGCGCGGGCGGCGGCATCCGCTTCCCCACCGGCGAAATTGCGCACGAACCAGTTCAGCCCTGAGCCGCCGGTCGCCATGCAGCCATTGGGCATGTAGAGGCCGGGGATGAGGTGATAGTCGAGATAGAGACGCGGATCGGGCTTCACCTGATCGGTGGCGACGAGAATATCCACCGCGCCGCCGAACTTCAGCAGGATGTCGCCCTTGCGGGTGACGCCAGCGCCGAGCGCCGAGGCGATCATGTCCGCCGCGCCGCCGATCACCGGCGTGCCAACCGTCAGGCCCGTTGCCGCCGCGCCCTCGGGCGAGACATGGCCCATGATTTCGTGCGAGGCGGTCTTGCGCGGCACGGCGCTGCGGGGAATGCGCGCCCAGGCGACCAGCTCGTCGTCGATCTCGTGGCGGGAGACATCGACGAAGCCGGCCTCCAGCGCCCAGTTCTGCTCCACCGCCCGCTCGCCGGTGAGGCGCCAGTTTACATAGTCATAGGAGCCGAACACGGTGGCGATGCGGGCGAACACGTCCGGCTCGTGGCGGGCGATCCAGCGCAGCTTGGCGGTGACGAGCTGCTGGTTGATGCCATTGCCGGCCTTGGCGATGAATTCATGTTCACGGCGCTCGGCGCGCAATTCGGCCACCTCCGCTCCGCAACGCCCGTCGCTCTGCTGGATGGAGGGACGCAATAGACGACCCTCACCGTCCAGCAGCACCACAGCCGGCAGCATGCCGGTGACGCCGATGGCCGCGATCTCGGCCGGGTCGATGCCGGCGCGGTCAATGAGTTCGCGGGTGAGGGAGCACACATTCGCCCACCATTCACCCGGATCCTCCTCCGCCCAACCGGCATGCTGCGAGGTGAGCGTCACCGGCCGCGAGGCGACGCCGAGGATGTCCCCCGGCAAGCGCAGCAGCAGGCCGATGGTGGAGGTCGTGCCGATATCCAGGCCGAGAACGCAGCTCTTCATAGGAACCTCATCGCGGCTCAGGGCCGCGCTTGCCGGCAACGGGCGTCATCCCGGCGCCGGCCTGGGACCGGTCCGGGATGAGAGGAGCGGAGGACGCGCTCAGCGGATGGAATTCACGACGTCCATGAAGCGCGACACACGCGCCTGCTCCACCGCGTTCCAGGTGTTGCCGTCGACCTTGAAATGGGTGCCGATGACGACGCCGGAAGCGACCGAGAAGATGTCGCGGATATTGTCGATGTTGACGCCCGTATTGGCGAAGATCGGCACGTCATTGACGGTCTCGGCCACCTTCTGGAGGTGGGACTGGTCGGCCGGCTGGCCGGTGATCGGGCCGGAGACGAGGATGGCGTCAGCGAGCGAAGAGAACACCGCGCTCTTGGCGCGCAGTTCGATCGGGCGCTGATCGAGCGAATGAGCGAACTCGGCATTGATGTTGAAGAGCATCTTCATGTCGTCGCGCTTCAGGTCGTGACGCAGGCGGGCCGCCTCGGCGCAGTTCGGCTCCCACAGGCCCATGTCGGAGGCGAACAGGCCGGTGAAGATCTCACGCACGAAGCTCGCGCCGGTGATCGAGCCGATGGCGACGGTGGCGACGGGGTCCCAGAGATAGTTCACGCCGAACGGCACCTTGAGGCTCGGCTTCACCGCCTGCACGATGGCGCTCATGGCGGCGATGGAAGCCGGCGAGCCCTTGAACACGTAGGGGCGGTCGTTCTCGTTGCCGAACATGATGGCGTCGACGCCGCCGGCCTGCAGCTTCTCGACATCGGCCAGCACGCCCTCGATCAGCTTGTCGAGGCCACCATCGGCGTCATAGAGCGGGGCTCCCGGCAGCGCGCCGATATGAGCCATGGCGATGACGACCTTCTTCTTGGCGCCGAAACACTCGAAAACCATTCCAACTACTCCTTGGGGGACAGGGTGCGCACGGGGCGCATCAAACTCCGGGCGCCGGCGGCGCGATGCGAACGTCGACACGCGCGCCAGCGAGTGCAGCGGCGATGCGCGGCGGCGGCTCGGCATCGGTGATGAGAATGTTGATGTCGCTGAGGGCGCCGACCTGGACGAGCGACATGCGCTGGAACTTGGCACTGTCGCAGAGCAGGATGCGCAGGCCCGACCGGCGCAGATAAACGCGCTTCATGTCGGTGTCCTCGAAGGAATAATCGAAGAACCCCTCGGCGGTGACACCCGAGGTGCCCAGCACCGCCACATCGAACCACAGCTTCTCGAACTGGGCCGTGGCGGTCGGACCCCACACCGACATTTCTTCGGCGCGCACGCGCCCGCCGGCCACGTAAATCTCGGGCGCGCCACCGTCGAGCAGGGCTGAAACGCGCAAGCTGTTGGTGAAGATCTTCAGGTGCCCGACATCGCGCAGATGGCCGGCCATCAGATAGGTGGTGGTCCCCACGTCGATGGCGGCGGTGCGGTAGCCGGCGACGAGGCTGGCGGCGTAGGCGGCGATCGCGGTTTTGGCCTCGCTGCCGCGGCGCAGGCGCGCGTCGAAGCGCGGCTCCTCGCTGTCCATGGCGACGCTGGCCGGCGGCTCGGCCAGCACGGCACCGCCATGCACGCGCACCAGCCGCCCTTCGCGCTCAAGCTCCAGCAGGTCACGGCGGATCGTCATGTCCGACACGCCGAGCTCGGTGGCGATGGCGGTGACGCCAATCGAGCCGGAAAGGGCGAGCTGATCGAGGATACGCGCGTGGCGCACATGCGAGAGCATGCGCTGACGGTCCTCGCCAGCCGCGAGTTCGGCAACGGTTTTGTCCGGAGAAGACACGTCGTCGGCCATCATTGCATCCTGCCTCGTTGCGGATCCGTCGGAAGTGAACGGATTCGCCGCGCATCGGCCACCCCTGTTTCTAGCGCATGAAACGAACAATATCAAACATCAAATTGTTCTTGATGTGCGATCATGTTCATATAATCTGCGTGACGAACATGAGGAACCGATGATGATCCCCACTGTAGCCCCGACGCCCACCTACCCCGAACTCTCCGGCCGGCTGGCCTTCGTGACGGGCGCGGCGACGGGGATCGGGAGGGCCATCGCCGTTGCCCTGGCGCGCCAGGGCGTCCGGATTGCCGTCGGCGACATCAACCTCGCCGCGGCCGAGGAAACGGTGGCGGCCCTTGGTGGCGGAGCGGTCGCGGTCGCGGTGGATGTGCGCCAGCGCGCTTCCGTCGAGGCTGCATTCAACCAGGTCCTCGAACGGCTCGGCGGCTGCGACCTCCTCGTTGCCAATGCCGGCGTATCCACGATGCAGGCGGCGCTGGAGCTGACTGACGAGGAGTGGGACTTCAACTTCGACGTCAACACGCGCGGCGTTTTTCTCACCAACCAGATCGTGGCCCGGCACTTCGTGGCGCAGGGCAAGGGCTGCATCGTCAACACCGCCTCGCTCGCCGCGAAGGTCGGCGCGCCGCTGCTGGCGCATTATTCGGCCTCCAAATTCGCCGTCCTCGGCTGGACACAGGCGCTGGCGCGCGAGCTTGCCCCCAAGGGGATCCGCGTCAATGCCGTCTGCCCCGGCTTCGTAGCGACGGGCATGCAGTCGCGCGAGGTGCAGTGGGAAGCCACGCTGCGCGGCGTCACCCCCGAAAGGGTGATCGAGGACTATGTCAACCAGACCCCGCTCGGCCGGCTGGAGCAGCCGGAGGACGTCGCCGACGTCGTCGCCTTCCTCTGTTCGGAGCAGGCGCGCTTCATGACCGGGCAGGGCATCAACGTCACCGGCGGCGTCTACACGACCTGATGCGGAACTGTGGAAATGCGACCGATCGCAATGTCGATTCGTTCGAATTAGTTCTTGCGATGTTCGATTTTGTTCCACTACTATCCCCCGTCCTTTGGGGCGATGGCGAAAGACAAGGCCCTGCGAAGGGCCCCGCACACGGGGCTTGCGCGTTTCGGGCAGAGGATTGCTGATGTCGTCGATCGAGCTCGATCATGTCTCCAAGCTCTACGCCAACGGCGCCTACGGCGTACGTGACGTCGACCTTTCCATCGGAGAAGGCGAGTTCGTGATCTTCCTCGGCCCCTCGGGCTGCGGAAAGTCGACCACGCTGCGCATGATTGCCGGGCTGGAGGGGATCTCCTCCGGCGAGCTGCGCATCGGCGGGCGTAGCGTGAACAACGTGGCGCCGCGTGATCGCAACATCGCCGTGGTGTTCCAGTCCTACGCGCTCTACCCGCACATGAGCGTGCGCGACAATATGGGCTTCGGCCTGAAGATGCGGGGCGTCGGCCGGGCCGTGATCGACGAGAAGATCCGCGAGGCGGCGGGGCTGCTCGGACTTACGCCCTATCTCGACCGCAAGCCGGCGGCGCTCTCGGGCGGCCAGCGCCAGCGCGTCGCGCTCGGTCGCGCCATCGTACGCGATCCCGTCGCCTTCCTGCTCGACGAGCCGCTTTCCAACCTCGATGCGCAGCTTCGCGCGGAGATGCGGCTCGAACTCGTCAAACTGCACCGCCGGCTCGGCCGCACCATCGTCCACGTCACCCACGACCAGGTGGAGGCGATGACGATGGGCGACCGCATCTGCATCATGCGCGAGGGCCGGATGATCCAGGTCGGAAAGCCGCTGGAGGTCTATGCCAATCCGGTCGACACCTTCGTCGCCCGCTTCCTCGCCACGCCGCCGATGAACCTCATCCCCGCGCGGCTGGAAGGCCGTGACGACGGGCAGGCCGTGGTCGGCGACGGCTTCGACGTGACGGTGCCGGACATGCACCGCACGGCCTATGCCCCCGTTGTCGGGCGCGACGTCATCTTCGGGCTGCGTCCCGAGGACCTGCACGAGACGCCCCAGCCCGGCTTTGCGCGCATCGATGTCACGGTGGTGGCGATGGAAGCGCTGGGCGTCGAGAACATTCTCGTCGGCCAGCTCGGCGGCGAAGGCCGCGGCAAGCCGGTGGAGATCGCCGCCCGGCTCTCGCGTCATTTCTCGGCGCCGGTGGGATCGAGCGTTCCGCTCTATCTCGATGCGCGCCCCATGCACCTGTTCGACCCGGAGACGACGCGGGCCTTTCCGCGTCCCGCCCTCCGCATCGTCAAGTCCTGACAGAAGCGGAGGGGAGATCATGCGGCGCTTTGCACTTCATTTCGGACTGTTCCTGACCTGCGCCGTCATCCTCCTGCCCATCCTGTGGGTGGTCCGCACCAGTTTCCTGCCCGAGTCCCTGTCCTATTCGCCGGAGCTGATGCCGGCCGCGACGCTTGACAACTACGTCGCGTTGTTCACCTCGACCCGCTACGGCCAGTCCTATCTCAACAGCCTGATCGTCGCCCTCGGCTCGGTGGTGGTCGCGCTCCCCTTCGCGGCGATGACCGGCTACGCCTTTGCCCGCTTCAAGACCGGCGGCAAGGCCGGGCGCTTCGCCGTGCTTGCGACGCAGATGCTGCCGCCGGTGGCGATCGTGCTGCCCGCCTTCGCGCTGCTGCGCACCGTCGGGCTCACCAATTCGCTGACCGGGCTGATTATCGTCTACGCGGCGGTGAACCTGCCCTTCCTCATCTGGATCCTGATGGGCTTCTTCGAGGGCATTCCGGTGGATCTCGAATGGGCGGCGCAGACCGACGGCGCAACCGCCTGGGGCGCCTTCTGGAGAATCGTGCTGCCGGTCTCGCTGCCGGGCATCGCGGCGGCCGGCGTGCTCGGCTTCATCATGACCTGGAACGAATTCCTCTTCGCGCTGGTGCTGAGCGGTCCGCAGACCGCGACGGTGCCGGTGGCGCTGGCCTCGCTCCAGACCTCCAACGGCGTGCAGATCGCCAAGGTGTCGGCCGGCGTCGTGCTGGCCGTGCTGCCACTGGTGATCGCGTCGCGCTTCATCCAGCGCTTCATCGTCCAGGGGCTGACCTTCGGCAGCGTGAAGTAACGGCTCTTTCCGCCGCGCCCGTTTTGGGTGTGCGCCAACAAGGCGGGCAAAGCCCGCTCCAGAGGAACAGGAGAACGAGATGCAGTTGAAGTGTAGCCTCAAGGCGGCGCTGCTCGGCGCCACCCTGCTTGCGGCAGCCAGCCCGGCCCATGCCCAGAACGTCACCCTGCGCGCCTTGATGGAAGACGTGCCGGAGACGCAGATCATCGAGAAGTTGCTGCCGGAATTCGAGAAGGAGACCGGCATCAAGGTCGAGTTCGAGAAGATCGGCTATGGCGACATGCACGACAAGCTGGTGGCCCAGCTCGTCTCGCCGGAGAGCTACTACAACGTGCTGGAGGTCGACTTCCTGTGGGCCGGCGAGTTCCCCACCGCCGGCTGGCTTGAGGACCTGAACCCCTACATCGCCAAATCCGGCTTCGATCTGAAGCCCTTCATCCCGTCCATGCTGGAACTGCTCGGTCAGACCAAGGATGCGACGCCGATCCTGCCCATGTACAATTACTCCATGGGCCTGATCTACCGGACGGATCTTCTGAGCGATCCCAAGGTCAAGGCCGACTACAAGGCCAAGACCGGCAAGGAACTGGCCCTGCCGAAGACGCTCGCCGAGTATGTGGAGCTTTCCAAGTTCTTCAAGGCGGGTGGCAGCGTGGTCGGTGCCGCCATGCAGGCACAGCGCGGCGACCCGAACGCGATGGAATTCTCCAACTACCTGTTCTCTTCCGGCGGCGCCTATCTCGATGCCGGCCGCAAGGTGGTGCTGAACAGCCCCGAAGGGCTGGCCGCGCTCAAGCTCTATGCCGACAACGTGCAGAATGGCGCCCAGCAGGGCGCGCTGTCGGCGACGCTCGACGACACCATGCGCCTGATGTGCGCGGGCAAGGCGTTCAGCATGGTCACCTATTGGTGGATGCTGCCGCAGCTCGACGACAAGGCCAAGTGCCCTGAGGTCGCTGGCAAGCTGGCCCTGAGCGTGATGCCGGGCGGCCATGGCGAAAGCGGCGGCTGGGGCTGGGGCATTCCGAAGAACACGTCCGATGAGTCCAAGGCGGCGGCCTGGAAGTTCATCGAATGGGTGCAGGGCAAGAAGATCTCCATCGCCCGCGCGCTGGAAGGCCATGCGCCGGTGCGCTCGGATGTGTTCGCCGACGAGGCGGTGCTGAAGAAGTATCCCTTCTACAAGACCGGCCTCGACGTCGTCGCCTCCGGCAAGTCCTTCCCTATCTTCGCTTATTCCGCGCAGTACGAGGACGTGCTGGGCGCACAGCTCTCGCTGGCGGCAGGCGGTCAGGCCAAGCCGGAAGACGCCCTGAAGGCGGCTGCCGACGGTCTGACGCAGCTCCTGAACAAGTGATGTTCCCTTGATCCAGCTTGGCCGGCGCTTCTGTTGAGGCGTCGGCCACCCGGCGCGCCGGCGACCCCCTCGGTTCGGCGCGCCGGCCCTTTTTCACGGATGATACGGAAGACCAGCATGCGCGTTCCCGCATTCGCGGACCGAGATTGGCGGACCGGCTGGGCCTTCGCAGCGCCGGGGCTGCTGACGCTCGCCATCGTCATGGGCTTTCCGCTGGTCTATGCGGGGCTCATCTCGCTGTCCTCGCTCACGCTGCTCAAGCCGACCCTGCAGCCCTTCGTGGGGTTGAAGAACTTCGCCACGGTCATGGCCGATCCGCTCTTCTGGGGCGCGCTGTGGCTGACCGTGAAATACTCGCTCGTCACCGTCGTCGGCGAGTTCGTCATCGGGCTGGGCATCGCGCTGATGCTGAACCGCACGGTGATGATGAAGCCGGTCTATTTCGCGGTGCTGACCATCCCGATGGCCATGTCGCCGGTCAGCGTGGCGCTCATCTGGCGCATGCTGCTGCAGCCAAACCTTGGCATCGCCAACCAGGTGATGGAGACCCTCGGCCTGCCGCGCATCGACTGGCTGGGCAATGCGGAGCTGGCGCTGTGGACGATGGCGGCCATAGACATCTGGCAGCAGACCTCCTTCGTTGTGCTGATCCTCGCCGCCGGCCTCGCCTCGCTGCCGCGCGACCCCTATGAGGCGGCGGAGGTGGATGGCGCCACGCCGCTCCAGCAGTTCTGGTACATCACCCTGCCGATGCTGCGGCCGGTCGCCATGATCGCCGTCATCATCCAGCTCATCAACGAGTTCCGCACCTACGACCTGCCCTACATCCTCACCAAGGGCGGGCCGGGCAACGCTACCGAGGTGCTGAGCTTCTTTGCCTATCGCCGGGCTTTCCTCGGCCTCTCTCTCAACGAGGGCGCTGCCGCCGCGTTCGTGCTTCTGCTGATCGTGCTGGGGCTCACCGTCCTGTTCTTCGCCACGCTGGAGCGCCGTCGCTAGTCGCCCGCGTCCATGCCGGCGGACCATCAGCCGTTCTTCACGAATTGTGCCGGAAGGCGCTTGTGGTTGACCCGGAAGCCTCCCGCCCGAGCAGGACGTGGAGGCGGCGCGCCATCGCGATCAGGGAACGTGTTCGATCTCGTTGCGCCGGTGACGCGGTCATGCCTGTCTGACCCACAGTTCGAGGATGAACTGGTGAGCGTCGCGCGGCCGGTTGCCACGCCGGACATCGGCGTTACATCACTCTTCATCCGCGCAGGGAAGCCGACCCAGCCCATCGCTGGCTGCGCGATGTCATCATGACGGTGTGTGGTCGAGCGCCGCCATGATGCAGTTGCGTGCATCATGCAGACGCGTTTCATCGTCCCGCACCGCTACGAAAGCCGAGGCCGTCATTCGAATAATAGTTTGACATTAGCGACGTGATGATACGAAATTTCCGATATATTTACGCTTTTTATCCAGAAATACTGCGGGTCGCAGACTGACCGAGTGCCGGTGGCAAAATGGAAGATTCCGCGCCCACGCATCATGTGGTTGTGGCCCGCAACGGCCAGCTGCGGATCGCCATCCCCGTGCACGCGCTGCGCAAGGTCGTCGCGACGCCCAGCGTAACGCCGCTGCCCGGCGCGCCTGCGATTATTGCCGGGCTCATCAATCTCCACGGCTTCCCGCTGTTGATTCTCGATCCCGCTCGACAGGCCGCCGATGCCCCTCGCCAGCCGGCCTTGGATACCAGCATCGCCGTTGTGGAGACGGACCGCCGCACGTTCGGCCTGCTGTGCGAGAGCCTCGACGGCGTTGTCGACCTGCCCGACACGGCGTGGCAGTCGCTGGAAGAACTGATGCCGGGCATCGGCCTTCTCGCGGCCTGCACTTCCGGCGATGGCGAGCTGCTGGTCATGCGCAATCCCGACGACTGGCTCTCCGCTTCACAGGAAATTGAACTTCAATTGGCTCTGGATCGATATTCGTCACGCGCATCGACCGGCGCCCCGACGCCGGCGGGACCATGAGCGGCGCGAGCATCCCAGTTGCCGGCAGCTCCGCGAGAGCGCCGATCGCGCCACGGACGCTAGCTTCCTTCCGCGCCCTCGTCTCCCAGCGCCTCGGCCTGACGCTGCCGGAGCGTTTCGACGCGCAGTTCCGGCGCGCCCTCGATGCCGCCGGCAAGCTGACGCACGCTGCCGATCCCGAGAGCCTGCTGGCCCATCTCACCGAGGCCGCGTGGACCTCCCCGGCCTGGCAGGCGCTCATCGCCCTGGTAACGGTGCGAGAGACCTCGTTCTTCCGACAGAAGGGATGGTGGGACAGCATCACCCGCGACGCCCTGTTCCCGCTTATCGAGGCACGGCGGCGCGACGGCAGCCGCCATTTGCGGTGCCTCAGCATCGGCTGCGCCTCCGGCGACGAGCCCTATTCGCTGGCGATGGTGATCGAGCGGCTGCTCGGCGGCGAGAAGGGCTGGACGATCGAGATCCTCGCCCTCGATCTGTGCCAGGCCGCGCTGGACGAGGCAAAGGCCGGCGTGTTCGACGCCCGTGCCGTGAACGAGGTGCCCGCGGGCGATCTGCAGCGCTGGTTCCGCCCGACCGGCCGCCATCGCTTCAGGCTGGCGGAGGAACTGCGGCGGCGCGTGAGCTTCCAGCAGTTCAACCTCGCTGCAGCCGCCGAGGATACCACGCCGAACTTCGCCCCCGGAGCGCCGGCGGATCTCGTCATCTGCCGCAACCTGCTAATCCATCTGCAACCGGCCCGGCAGGCGGGCGTCGCGCGCTATCTGCGCGATCAGGTGCGTCCCGGCGGACGACTGGCCGTGTCCCCCGTCGAGGCGACGCCGGCCTGGTTTGCGCCGATGCGCTTCCACGCCACCTCGCACGCCATACTTTTCGAGAAGCCGCTCGACACCCGACCGGCGGCAGCAAAGGTGTTGAAGCCGGTCGCCAAGCCGGCGGTCGCTCCGGTGCCAAGACCAGCTCCCGCCCCGAGAGCCGCCCCGGCGCCCCGCCCCCGCCGATCCCCCTCGGATGCCGCGGTCAGTCTCGGTCATGTGCGCCGCCTCGCCGATCGAGGGCTGCTCGCGGAGGCGCGCCGGCTCTGCGACCAAGCGCTGGACGGCAGCGAGGAGGCCCATCTGCTCATGGCGTTGGTCTGCCAGGCGCTTGGCGATGTCGCAGCGGCGCAGACGGCTGCGCTGAAGTCCCGCACCGCCGCACCGCATTCGCCGGCAGCCCAGTACGTCTCGGCTATCGTGTGCCTGCGCGCCGGCCGGATGCACGAGGCCCGCTTCTTCCTCGGCGAGGCGGTGCGCCTGCTCGAACGCAGCAGCGAGGCCTCGGCGCATGCCGCCCGTCTCGGCATCGATGAGGGCGAGATCCGCCAGGCCGCGCGCCGGCTCGGCGCCACGACCGATGGAGGCGGGCTTGGCCGATCACGCTAGACCCGCTCCGGCACCTCGACCTCCGGCCTCGACTGGGAGGAGGCGCTGTCGCGCCTTGCCCGCCTCGACCCCCAGGCGGCGGGCGCGGATCTCGATGAAAAGCTGGCGCGCCGGACGCGGGCGCTCGCCGAACCGGAGGCCAGCGACGCTGGCGTCGTGCAGCTGGAGCTGATTACCTTCGGCTGGGGTGGACTGCGCTATGCCGTTCCGGTCGAACAGGCGCAGGCCGTCGTCCAGCCGCGCAACCTGTTGTCGCTGCCCGGCGTGGGCGAGCCGCATCTGGGCGTCTTGGCCCATGGCGGCCAGCTCTACACCGTCGTCGACCCGGCGGCGCTGTCCGACCACGCGATGCAGGCCCGCCCCTCGCCGACCTTCGCCGTCCTCATCCGGCACCCGGTGCAGGCACTGGGAATCGCCGCGGACGAGATTCTCGGCGTAAGGCGGGTCGCGGCCGACATATTCGATACCGTGTCATCGCACTACGCCATGGTCGTCGCCATCCTGCCGGGCGGCGAGCACGTGCTGTCGCCCGACAACATCGGGCGGAACGTGGGTCTCGTCGTCGACCATCGCCGACATGACGGGCGTTCGACATGAAACCCCGATTGAATGAATGCAGGACTGGGGCTCGCTGATGCGCATCAATCGACTTGTCATTGCCGGCGGCATTCTGGCAGCGCTGGTACCGACCATCCTGCTGGGCTTCGGCTTCACGCTGAAAATGCGCAGCTGGCTGATCGAAACCACCCTGGCGCAAGAACAGACCTTCGTCACCGAGGCCTCGCAGTACATCGAGCGGGCGCTCACCGACTACCGCGACGCGCTCGAACTCGCCGCCGCCGAGATCGGCGCGCGCAGCCCGACGTCGGCTGAGAACAAGCTCACGCTCAAGAGCGTGGCGGATTCCTTCGAGCTGTTCGACCGCGTCCTCCTCGCCGGGCCGGACGGCATCATCATCGCGTCGGAGCCCGATACGACGGAAAACGGGAAAAGCCCGGTCGGCACCGATATCCACGATCGCGCCTATTTCCGCGAGCCGCTCAAGAGCGGGCACTCCTTCGTTGATTCACAGGTCCTCATCGGACGGACCTCGGGCGAGCCCATCATGGCGGTCTCGGCGCCGATCAAGGCGCCGGACGGACGGGTAATCGGCGTGCTGGCAGGCACCATCAAGCTCGATACCGTCACCCTGATGATCAGGCGCATCCGCCTGGGGCGCACCGGGCACGCCGTCATCGTCACCAGCAGCGGCGTCACGGTGGCGCATCAGGATGGGGAACTCGTCCGCAAGCAGTTCAGCTACGCCGACCAGCCGATATGGCGCTACCTGTCGGGCAATGCGCAGGGCGTGCTCGAATCCTATGACGACGAGCAGGGCATCTCGCGGTTCGGCGCGTTCGCCACCATTCCCTTGACCGGCTGGAAGATCTGGATGAGCCAGACGCATACCGAGATCGATCAGGAGTTCACCGGGCTCCTGGTGCAGAGCGCGATCTGGCCGCTCATCGCGCTGCTCGGCGGCATCGTCCTGTCGGTCCTGCTATCGCGCATCATCGCCAGTCCCATCGTGCGCCTGCAGGAGACGGCGGACGCCATCGCCCGCGGCGATCTCGACCGGCGCGCGCCGGAGGACGGCCCCGCCGAGGTGCAGAAGCTCGCCGGCGCGGTCAATGCAATGGCACAGGGCCTGCAGACCCGAATTACCAACGAGCAGGCCACGCGAGCCGTCATCGAAGAGGCCGTGACGCGCTACAGCCAGTTTGCCCAGCGCGTCGCAAGGGGCGACTTTGCCTCCCGCGTCGAGGTCGGCACGACCGGCGACCTCGAACAGCTCGGTCATGCGCTCAACTCGATGTCCGGCTCGCTCGAACTGCTGGTGAGCGAAATCAGCCTCGCCACCAATCAGCTCGGCTCGGCAACCACGGAAATCCTTGCCGCGACCACCCAGCAAGCGGCGGCCACCGCCGAGGAGGCTGCCGCCGTCCGGCAGATGGCATCGTCGGTTCACGAGCTGCGCCAAGCCGGTGAATCGATGGCGCGCCGTACGCAGGCGCTGCTCGAAGTGGCGCAGAAGACCGAAAGCGTCGCCGAGACCGGCCAGCAGTCTGTCGAGGATACCGTGCGCATGGTCGAAGAGGGCCGCCAGCGGCTGGAAACGCTGGCCGAGCGCGTCATCAACTTCAGCGAGCGCACCCACGAAATAGCCGAGCTCAACGCCACGGTGGGCGAACTCGCGGAGAAGTCCAACCTTCTCGCCGTGAACGCCAGCATCGAAGCGGCCAAGGCCGGCGACGCCGGCCGCGGCTTCGCCGTCGTGGCCAGCGAGGTCAAGGAACTGGCCGACCAGTCCAAGACTGCCTCGGCGCAGGTGCGCCGCATCATCGCGGAGATCCAGCGGTCGGCGCAGGCGGCGGTGATCGCCGCCGAGCAATATGCCCGCGCCTCCGACGCCGGCGTTGCCACCTCGCGCCAGTCGGGCACGGCGATCTCCATGCTGTCGAACCGGGTGACGGAGGCGTCGCAGACCGCACGGCAGAACCTCGCGGCGGCCGAGCAGCAGCAGGCCAGCATCGAGCAGATCGCGCTGGCGGTCGATAATATCGAGGCGTCCTCGGTGCAGACCGTATCGGCCACCCGACAGGTCGAGGAATCCGCCCGCGGTCTGCACGACCTCGCCCAGTCGCTCGACGCCATCGTCGGCCGGCTGTCGGTGCGGCAGGGCAGATAGCGGAGCGGCGCCGTGCCACTTTCCTCCAAGGATGCGTTGCGAACGCGGCTTCTGGCGATCTTCCGCGAGGAGGCGAGCGACCATCTGCGCGCGATCCAGGCCGAAATGGAGCTTATGGAGCGCGCAGCGGGCCAGCCGGAGGCACTGCGCGCCATTCTCGACCGGCTGTTCCGCATCGTCCACACGCTGAAGGGCGCGGCCCGCTCGCTCTCGGTGCGCAGCGTCGAGCATCTCTGCCACGAGATGGAGGATCTGTGCAGCGCCGGCCGTCATGGCGACGGGCTCGATGCCGACGATCTCGCGCTCCTGCGCGATCTCGCAGGCCAGCTGGCCGATGCAACGGAGGAAGCGATAGCCCGGCGGCCCCCGCCGCCCCCCGCTCCGTCCATGGAGCCGCCTGCGGCGCCCGCCTCCGCCGCCCCGGCGAAAGTGCCGGAACAGACCACCCCGCCTGCCCCGGTCACTCCGCCGCGGCAACCGGCGGCCGCGGCCTACTCTGCGCCGCGCGCGCCCGATGCCCCTGTCCGAACCGGCAAACCCGCCGCGCCCACCGTCCGTGCCGAGATACCCGCCTTCGTCGGCCCTCCCGCAGCGCCGGTGAGCTTCGTGCGGCTGGAGACCACGCATCTGCAGCGGCTGGGGCTGAAGGCGGAGGAACTCACCACCTCGCGCCTCGCCTCACGGGCCCGGCTGGACCAGATGCGCGAGATCATCGCCAGCTTCGAGGCGCTGCGCGGCGAGAGCCGGCTGCAGGCGGATGCCCCGCTGGCGAAGCGGTTCCGCGAGGTGGAGCAGCTGGTGCGCCAGCTGCTCACCGGCCTGTCCGAGGACAGCCGCGTCCTGCACACGATCACCGAGGGCCTCGTCGAGGAGCTTCGCCGGACGCGGATGATGCACGTCAGCGAGATGCTCGGCGTATTTCCCGCCATGGTCGCCGACCTCGCGGGGGAAGTCGGCAAGGAGATCCACTGGCACACCTCGGGAACCGACCTGCTGATCGATCGCGAGGTCGCCGATCTGCTGAAGGACCCGCTGATCCACATCGTGCGCAACGCCGTCGATCACGGCATCGAACCGCCCGCGGAACGCCAGCAGGCCGGCAAGCCGCCACGGGGAACGATCTCCCTCGCCGTCGAGCCGGCAGAAGGTGGCCGTGTCGCGATCGACCTCAGCGACGATGGCGGCGGCATCGATGTCGTCGCACTGCGCGAGGCGGTCATCCGCAACCGCCTCGCCTCGCGCGAACAGGCCGACGCTCTGCCGGACGCCGCCATCATCGAGATGGCCTTCGAGCCGAGCGTCTCGATCCGCAGCGTTATCAGCGCCGTGTCCGGCCGCGGCCTCGGCCTCGCCATCGTGCGCGAGCGGCTGGAACGGTTGGGAGGAACCGTATTCATCTCATCTTCGCGCGGCAGCGGCACGACGATCCGCATGGAAGTTCCGGCCGCGCTTGCGAACTTCCACGGCATCGGCGTGGAGAGCGGTGGCAGCCTCGTCATCTGGCCGCGCACGGCCGTGGAGCGCACGGTCACCCTGTCTGACGCGACCTTCGAGGCGGCGCTGGCGCGCGGCGCGGTGCAGATCGACGACCAGGTCCTGCCCTTCGCCGAACTCGGAGCGCTGCTCGGCCACGGGTCGATCACCGCTCCCGCGCATGAACGGGCGTCCCGGCACGCGCTGCTGGTGCAGCACGGCCAGCGCCGTGGCCTCGTCGCGGTCGAGCAGGTGCTTGGACAGTGCGAGGCCATCGTCAAAGAGCTGCGCCCGCCGCTGCTGCGGGTGAGGCATGTGCTGGCCACCGGCCTGCTGGGCGACGGACGGCTCGGGCTGATCCTGCGCCCGGCGGACATCCTCGATGCGTTGTATTCCGATAGGCGCAGGCCTCTGCCGGGGGCCCGCCCGGCTGCGCGGACGAGGACGCCGAGGCTGCTGGTGGTCGACGATTCCATCACCACGCGGGCGATGGAGGTCGGGCTGCTGGAGGCCGCAGGTTACCAGGTGGTCGCAGCCTCGGACGGACTGGAGGCGTGGTCTGCGTTGCAGCAGGGCGATTTCGACGCGATCATATCCGACATCGACATGCCCAACATGGACGGCTTCCAACTGACTGAGAAGGTCCGTTCCGACCAGCGGCTCGGGCACGTGCCGATCGTACTTGTGACCGCGCTGGAAAATCGGGAGGATCATGAGCGCGGCCTGCGGCTCGGCGCCAATGCCTACATGATGAAATCGGCTTTCGATCAGTCCATGCTCATCGACTTGGTGAGGCGCGTCCTATGAACGTCGCGCGCGAGGTCCGCGTCCTACTGGTGGAGGATTCCCGCTCCCAGCGAGAGACGCTCGCCTGGGTCATTCGCAATGCACCCGGCCTGACATTGGTCGGCGAAGCCGAGAACGGCGCGCAGGCCGTCGACATGGTGGCGCAGCTGGCGCCCGACGTCGTCCTCATGGACTGCCACATGCCGGTCATGGACGGCATCGCCGCCACCCGCGAGATCATGTCGCGCTATCCCACCCCGATCATCGTCACCAGCGCCACCTACGAGACCACCGACGTCCATCCGGGCATGGAGGCGCTGAGGGAGGGTGCCCTGGCTATCGCGCCCAAGCCGCTCGACCCGACGAGCGACGATTTCGACAAGATGGCCGAAGAACTGCGCCTCACCTTGCGCCTGCTGGCCGATGTGAAGGTGGCGCGCCTGAATTCGGCGGGATCGCCGACGGAATCGCCGATCCCGCCCTTGCCGCGCCCCTCCCTACCAATTTACCGTCCCCGGCGAGACGTCCAGATCATCGTCATAGGTGCGTCGACCGGTGGCCCCCCCGTGCTGCTCGACATATTGCGGCGCATCCGGCCCGAACTGGATGTGCCCGTCGTGCTGGTCCAACACATATGCGCCGGCTTCACCGCCGGCTTTGCCGGCTGGCTCAGCCGTAGCGCGGGGCTACCGGTGGAGATCGCGCGCGCCGGGGCGCCGGCCAAACCGGGTTGCGTCTATGTGGCGCCCGAGAATTGTCATCTCGGCATGAATGCCTCGGCCCGCTTCGTGCTCGATGAGGGCCCGCCGGAGGATGGCTTCCGGCCCTCCGTCTCGCATCTTTTCCGCTCCACGGCGGCAGCCTTCGGCCCGAATGCCCTCGCCATCCTGCTGACCGGCATGGGGCAGGACGGCGCCGAGGGGATGTCCTGCATCGCCCGTGAGGGCGGGGCGACCGTCGTGCAGGACAGGGAGAGTTCAGTCGTCTTCGGCATGCCCAACGCCGCCATCCAGCGTGGGGCGGCACAGCGTATCCTGCCGCCGCGCGACATTGCGAGGTTCGTGCTTACCCAGTTGGCAGCTAGGCGCGTCACATCATGAACAAGCAGCTGCACATCGATCCGGGGGCGCCGCGCATCCTGATCGCCGAGGACAGCCCGACCCAGGCGGCGCAGATCATCCAGCTCCTCACCCGGCGCGGCTACACCGTGCAGGCGGCGCGCAATGGCGAGGAAGCCTACGACCTCGCCTTGCTGCAGCGTCCGGACATCATCATCAGCGACATCGTCATGCCGGGCATAGACGGCTATGAGTTATGTCGCCGGCTGAAGAGCACGCCCGGCCATGAGGACACGCCGGTGGTCCTCGTCACCTCGCTCTCCCAGCCGCAGGATGTGCTGGCCGGGCTGGAGGCCGGCGCCGACAATTTCATCATCAAGCCCTACAATGAGGACATCCTCAGCGCCCGCATCAACTACCTCCTGATGAACAAGAGCCTGCGCCGCGCCGAGCGGGCGAGCGAGCAGCTGGAGGTCGAGTTCGGCGGCGAGCGCCATCAGATCACCGCGCGCAAGCAGCAGATTCTCGACCTGCTGATCTCGACTTATGCGCAGGCCGTCCATCTCGTCAGCGCGCTCGATCAAGGCCGGCAGGAACTGTCGCAGTCCTATGAGGTGCTGCAGGCGCTCTATGAGATGAGCAACGGGCTGAACCGGTGCCGCACTCCGGCGGAGGTCGCCGCGATCGCCGTCTCGCGCTGCATCGGCATGCCGGGCGTGCGCAGCGCCTGGCTCTATCTGCGCCACGAGGACCGCCTGGAGCTCACCGCCGAGCGACATGTCGCGCGCTCCTCGCAGATCGACCCCTATGCCCCCGACCATGGCGACCACCCCTCGATCGCACCGGCCGATGCGGACGGGCATGTCGTGCTGCGCGCCAATGGCGGGGGCGGCATCCGCCATCATGCCAGCCTCAAGCTGCAGGTCGGCTCGCAGATCATGGGCTATCTCAACATCGTCGGCACCGAGCCCACGGTCGGCGGCGAGGTGGCGCCGCAGACGCTCGGCGCCATCGCCAGCCAATTGTCCATCGCGCTCGAACGCGCCATCCTGCACACCGGCCTCGAGGCGGAGGTGCAGCGGCGCACCCATCTGCTCACCCAGGAGATCGAGGAGCGGCGGCAGGCGACCGAGACGATCTCGGCGATCTTCAACGCCTCGCCGGTCGCGCTGGTCTCGCTCGATTCCCAGCTCAACGTCGCGGGCTGGAACCGGACCGCCACCGAGGTCTTCCGCACGCCGCCGGAGACGGTCACCGGCCAGTGCTGGTCCTCGCTGTTCGTCAGCGAGCCGGCGGCGCTCGACCGCGCGCTCTCCGCGCTGCAGCGCGGGACGGAGTTCGCCTCGATCGAGGTCAATGCCCGGCTGCACGACAACACGCCGCGGAGCCTGCATGTCGCCGGCGAGCCGCTGATCGACGGCGGCGGCATCTTCCGCGGCGCCGTGCTCGCCATCGACGACATTACCGACATGAAGCAGGTGAAGGAGCGGCTGCACCAGGCGCAGAAGATGGAGGCGGTTGGCAACCTCACCGGCGGCATCGCTCACGACTTCAACAATCTGTTGACCACCATCATCGGCAATCTCGACCTCGCCATGATGAGTGCCAGCAACGACCAGCGCCCGGCGCTCGACACCGCGCTACGCGCCAGCCTGCGCGGTTCCGAGCTCACCAACAAGCTGCTCGCCTTCGCGCGCAAGCAGTCGCTCGAACCGCAGGTGGTCGACCCGGTCGATATTCTGGAAGAGGTGGGGCTGCTGCTCGCCGGCCGGATGGCATCACGCATCAACATGAGCATTTCGGTGGCACCCGACATCGCGCACATTTATGCCGATCCGACCGAGCTGGAGACCGCGCTGATCAATCTCGCGATCAACGCCCGCGACGCGATGCCGAATGGCGGCGCGCTGAACATCGCGGCGGCCTATGTGCCGCCGGACGCGGTGATGAGCGGCAGCCGCGCCTATGTCGAGTTCACGGTCAGCGATACCGGCGTGGGCATTGCCCCGGAGAAGCTGGACCGCATCTTCGAGCCGTTCTTCACCACCAAGGAGCCCGGCAAGGGCACCGGCCTCGGCCTTGCCATGGTCTATGGCTTCGCCAGCCAGTCCGGCGGCTATCTCACGGTCGACAGCGAGGTCGATGTCGGCACCGTCTTCCGCCTCGGACTACCCGCCGTCACCGAGACGGCGGGCATGGCCCTAGCGGGCGCACGCGCCCCCGACGTGCTCACCTCCAACCCGCTCAGGGTGCTGTTGCTCGCGCAGGATTGCGACGTCTGCCGGCTGGTCGAGACGACCCTCGGTCCGGCGGGGCACGAAATCCTCGTCGCCGACACGCAAGAGCAGATGCGCACGCATCTGGACACGGCGCCGCAGATCGATCTGCTCATGGTGGACATCGAGATCGAGGGGCTGGCCAACCTCGCTCTGGTGCGGACGATGATGGCCACCGGCGCCTGCCGGCGCGCCCTCATCCTTGCCAAAAGCCGGCCCGAGGCCGAGATCATCGCAGGATCGCTCGACAGTTGCGCAATCCTGATCAAGCCGTTCCGCGTTCAGGAGTTGAACGACGCCATCGCGACCCTCTTCTGACCGCAACCCTCTTCTGACCGGCAGTTCCATGGCTGAACACAAGATCTTCGTACTGGACGACGAGCCGGATATCGGCAACTACATCTCCCAGGTGGCCAAGCTGAGCGGCTTCGAGAGCACCTACTTCTCCGAGCCCGGCCCCTTCCTGGCCGCGATCGAGGCATTTCCCGAGGCCTGCGTCGCCATCGACCTGCAGATGCCGGCGATGGACGGCATCGAGGTGCTGCGCCGGCTCGCGGCCGTGCGTTTCCGGCGCCCGATCCTGATCATGAGCGGCATGGACCGCAAGGTACTGGAGGCGGCCCGGCATTTTGCCCGGAGCAACGACCTGCCGGTCAGCGACATCATCAGCAAGCCGGCGCGTGTCGAGGAGCTAAGGCAGATCTTCCAGAAGCTGCACGGCAGCAGCCATCTGCTGCCGACCCGCGGCGAACTCGCCCAGGCGATGGCGCGCGAGGAGTTCCAGCTCTATCTCCAGCCCAAGGTCAGGATCGTCGCAGGCGCGGATGGCGAAGCGAGCTACGTCCCCTGCGGCTTCGAGGGGTTGATGCGTTGGCACAGCCCGACCCGCGGGCTGGTACCGCCGGACGTGTTCATCCCGCTGATCTCCGCCGGACGGCTCAATGCCGAGTTCGCCGACTACCTGTTCGACCGCGCGCTGGTGATTTTGGAGGGCTGGCGCCAGTCCGGCATTTCGGCCTCGCTGGCGATCAACATGTCGGCCTCCGACGTGGAGGATCTTGGGCTGGCGGACCGGCTGTGGCAGCGCTGCGCCGGCACCGGCATCGATACCTCCAAGATCATCATCGAGATCACCGAGACGGTCGCGATGCGCTACCCCGAGCAGGCGCTCGACGTGCTCACGCGGCTGCGGCTGCGCGGCTTCCTGCTGTCGCTGGACGATTTCGGCACCGGCTATTCGTCGCTCGTCCAGTTGCAGCGCCTGCCCTTCGTCGAGCTGAAGATCGACCGCTCGCTGATTTCCGATTGCGTCGGCTCGGAGCACACCCGGATCATCGTCAAGGCGATCATCGACCTCGGGCACAATCTCGGCCTGACGGTGGTCGCCGAGGGCGTAGAGGACGAGGCCACGTTGAAGCTGCTGCACGGCTGGTCCTGCGACCTCGGGCAGGGCCATTTCTTCGCACGGCCGCTGCCGGCGGATCAGGCCACGGCCTGGTGGCTGAGGCATCGGCTCACTGGCGACTGCTGCGGCAGGGCAGGATAGCCGGCCCTCGTCCTGCCGACGGGCGCGACCTCGTTCACCCAGCGAACTTCGTGCCCGGTGCCTGAGAGCATGCCACGGTGTGCCCCAGGCTCTAAAAGAGCCATCAGGGCGAGGTCAGGCCACGCGCGGCCAAGGACGCGATTATCTGGATTGGCGTAAGTATTCGATAATACATGGAAATAGATGATACAATACGCGGGTCGGTATGATCTCTGATGCCGATGGCAGGAAAGATCCGCTGTCGTTTATCCAGAGGCCGGAACGGCTATCTATGGAGCATCTAAAAAGAACATTGAGACAAGCCTCAGAAACAATCCGGCTCGACCACTCGCCATCGCCGCCGGCCAATGCTGCCCTCAACAATTCGATCGTGGGCCACAACGGGCGAGAAAAGGAGGATGACCGGCCTTCACCGTCAATGGTGTTAGGGATTGGCTCTTCCGGCCCCGAGGAACCGATGGCGGCGGCCCTCATTCCAAAGCCTGAAAGACGGGCTGCCAATTCCCTGGCCGGCCGCGCTCCACTCGCGTCGGCATATTGATTGAGCATCCAGGCCCATTCAAAGTGATGGCCAATCTCGCCCTCACGCTGGGCGTCGGCCAACCTCCCCCAATCGGCACTGTACCATTCGTCGACGCGGCCATTCGCGTCGATCAGGCGTTCGGCGAGCTTGAAAATTCTCTCGGCACGCAATGTCCAGCCCCCTGCAGGATCAACCGTCGCCAGCAGCTGGAAGGCTTCGAACAGGTGCATCTGGGGAAACTGCCGGCGTCGCTCTCCCGTCCCTGCGGGCTCGCGATACCCCCCAAGCGGATCTTCCAGCTCTCCATCGAGACGGTGAGCAATCTCGTCGGCGACGGGCAGGACACCCCGCTCGCCGCTGGCCTTCACGTAGCCGCCAATGCCCAGCAGAACGAAAGCGAGATCATAGAGATCCGCGTGGACGTCGATCACCTGTCCATCCGACGCCACCTCGTGGGCGAAATATCCCGGCGAGAGGTGGCATGCGTCGAGCAGGAAGGCGAGCCCGTGATGGGCGGCCTGCAGACTGGCGGGTGATTGGTCGAACCGATAGGCTTCGCTGAAAGCGTACAGCAATCGCCCAGTGACAAGCGTGCTGCGGGTTCCCCTCAAAACCGGCGCCCCATCCGGCCGGCGCACCTCTTCCACATAACCGGGGTGACCAGACGGGCATGTGCGCTGGATCCACACCGGGATGAAGAACGCCGCCAGCCAGGCGCGCAGGTCGGCCGGCCGGGGCACGTTGACACTTTCGGTCATGGATGAAACGGCAATCACCTCAGTTGCAGGGCGAGGGGCGCATCACGGCGGTCAGGTCGGCGCCTTTTTCACCCGCGCCACGATCTGCGTCGGATTGACGAAGCGCAGGGCGACCAGAAGCCAGATCAGCGTGCTGAGCATGTAGACCACCGCCATGGCATCGATCGACTGCCCGGCGCGAACGCCGGCCGCGAAGACCGAGTAGTACAGCGCGACGACCAGCGTCTGGCTCGTCGGCCCGGCGGTCAGGAAGGTCAACTCGAACATGGAGACGGTGCGCACCATGGCGAGCAGCGTGGCCGCGAGTATGCCCGGCAGCAGCAGCGGCAGCAGCACATGGAGGAACAGCCGGCCCGTTCCGGCCCCGAACACGCGGGCCGCCGCCTCGACTCTCGGATCGATCTGCTCGATGAACGGGATCATCAGCACCACGGTGAACGGGATGGTCGGCACAAGATTGGCGACGATGACGCCCCACATCGTGCCCGCGAGGCCGAACTTGTAGAGCACCGTCGCCAAGGGCACGCCGAAGGTGATCGGCGGCACCAGAAGCGGCAGCAGGAACAGCAGCATAATCAGCGGCTTGCCGGGGAAGTCCCGCCGCGCCAGCGCATAGGCGGCCGGCACGCCGATCAGCGCGGAAATGAGCACGACCGCGCCGGCGATCTGGAAGGTGACGAGCAGAACGTCGCTGAGCTGGAACTCCTTCCAGGCGGAAGCATACCAGCGCGTGGTGAAGGCCACGGGCAGCCAGGAATTGAGCCAGCGCGTGCCGAAGGAGTTGACCACCACGGTCGCGATCATCGCGATCACATTGACCACGAAGAAGATGATGAAAGCCCAGACGAGAGTCTTCCAGAGCTTTTCGAGGGCGCTTTCCATGGTCCCGCTCACCCTTTCCCGCCGCCCGCCGGGCCCTTGTAGAACAACCGACGCAGCATCAGCACGGCACCGACGAAGCCGAACTGCACCACGGCCATGATCATCGCGATGGCAGAGGCGTAGGAGTAGTCATATTGCTCGAAGGCTGCCTGCGCCGCCGCGAAGGAGATCACGCGCGTCTCGCCCGCCGGCGCACCGAGCATCACCGCCGAGGGGAACACCGAGAAGGCGTCCACGAAGGCGAGGCAGAAGGTGACGGCAAGACCCGGTACGATGAGCGGCAGCACGATGTGGCGGAAGCGGCTGCGCGCACGCGCGCCGAGCGTCGCCGCGGCTTGCTCCAGCGCGGGATCGATGCCCGAGATCATCGACAGCGTGAGCAGGAAGGTGAAGGGAAAGCCGGTGATGACCAGCGAGATGAACACGCCCCAGTAATTGTGGATCAGCCGGATCGGGCGATCGATCAGCCCGACCAGGATCATGGTCCGGTTCAGCCAGCCTTGAGGCCCGAGATAGTTCAGCAGCCCTTCCGCCACCAGCACCGTGCCGAGCGTGATGGGCAACACCAGAATGGTGGTCAGCAGGCGCTGGTGTCTCATGTGGCGCACCTGCATCGCGATCGGCACCGAGAGCGCGATGTTCAGCACCGTCACGGGAATGGCGAGCCGCAGGGTCAGCCAGATCGTGCCGTACATGTAGGGGTCGGAAAAGAAGCGCAGGTAATTGCCGAACACCCCGCCCTCTTTCGGGGCGAAGGAGAGAAACAGCCCGTAGAGGAAGGGGTAGACGAAGACCACGACCACGAACAGCGCGGCCGGCACCAGCAGGAGCGTCACGCTGTCGAAGCCAAGCTCGGCAAGGCTGCGGCGGCGTGGGCGCGCGGGGGAGGCCTTCGGCGAGCCCGGCGTCATCGGCCCGCCTCGTGCGCGTAGACGAGGGTGCGATCCGCCGGTGCGCCCAAACGCACGGCCACTCCCACGCCAAGCGGGACTTCGGAGCGGAAGAACAGTTCCTGACCGCCGGGGCCGGTTGCGGTGCCGAAGTAGGACTCGCCGCGATATTCCATGCCCGTCACCTCGGCGGCGAGCGGACCGCCCGTCATGGGCGAGAGATCGGCAGGACGTATCGCCACCGTGACAGGCCCGTCATCCGCCAGATCTACCGCCTGGCCGCGCACCGGGCCGGCAAAACCGCACTCGACCTCGACCTCGTCTCCCTCGCGCCGAACGATGCGGCCAGCAAGCCCGTTGCGAAAGCCCATGAACTCTGCGACGTCGACATGAAGCGGTCGACGATAGAGCTCCTGCGGCGTGCCGATCTGGCGGACCTCGCCGTCGCGCAGCACGACGATCCGGTCGGCGAGCGAGAGCGCTTCGTCCTGGTCGTGCGTGACATAGATCGTGGCGGAGCCGAGCAAGCGATGGATGCGGCGGATCTCGGCGCGCATCTCCAGTCGCAGCTTGGCATCGAGATTGGACAGCGGCTCGTCCATCAGAACCAGCGGGGGCTCGACGGCGATCGCGCGGGCGATCGCCACGCGCTGCTGCTGGCCACCGGAAAGCTGCCCGGGAAGCTTGGCGCCCTGCGCGGCGAGGCGGACCACATTGAGCGCCTCGTCGACGCGGCGCGCGGTCTCGGCCTTCGGCACGCCCTGCATCTGCAGGCCGAAGCCGACATTGCGGCGCACATCCATGTGGGGAAACAGCGCGTAATTCTGGAACACCATGCCGAAGCCGCGTTCCTCCGATTTCAGCGTGTCGATCCGCCGGTCATCCAGCCAGATGGCGCCGTCGCTGAGCGACAGCAGGCCGGCCAGACAGTTCAGCGCGGTCGACTTGCCGCAGCCCGAGGGGCCCAGCAATGCGATGAACTCGCCGCGCTGCACCGTCAGGCTGATTTCCTTCAGCGCGTTATGCGCTCCGAAGTTCCGGCTCATGCGGTCCAGCCGCAACTCCCGAAAGTCGGCGGAAGCTATCGCCATCGCCTTCTCATCCCGCTTGTCTGAAAACCCAGAAGAATTCCGGCAGGCCACCGGATGGCGGCCCGCCGGATGTCGATCACTTCTTCATCTTCGCCGCGCCGATCTCGCGGTCCCACTTGTCGAACATCGCGACGAGAGGCTTGGCATCGAGCGGGGCTTCGGTGGGGTTGTCGGCGATCAGGCTGGCATATTCGGGCCGGCCGAACTTCTGGATCGTCTCCTGGCTGTCCTTGGGCGCCATGTCGAGGGTCACGCCCTTGATCGCCGGGCCGGGATACATGTAGCCGTGGTCGTACATGTAGGCCTGCTGCTCGGGCTTCAGCAGGAACTTCATCAGTTCGAGCACGACCTTCTGCTTGGCTTCCGAGACACCCTTGGGCATCGCCATGTAATTGGCATCGCCCACCCAGGTGAAATTCTTGAAGGCGGCGACCTTATATTCTTCCGGGACGATGCCGAGATAGCGCGGATTGATGTCCCAGCCGGTGGTGGTGGCGATGATGTCGCGCGTGCCGTTGGCCAGCTCCTTCATCGAGGCCGTGGTGCCGGCGGTATAGTATTCGATGCAGGTGTCGAGTTCCTTCAGATAGGCCCAGGTCTTGTCCCAGCCATTGATCGGGTCCTTCGGATCCTTGTCGCCGAGCAGGTAGGGCAGGCCCATCACGAAGGTGCGGCCGGGGCCGGAATTGGCCGGGCGGGCATACATGAACTTGCCGGGATTGGCCTTGCAGTAGGCCAGCAGCGCCTCCGGCGTGTCCGGTACCTTGGCGACGCGATCGGGGGCGTATTCGAGCAGCGGGCCGGACGGGTACCAGTCGATCACGAAGGCCTGTCCGCGCGCCATCTCCTGCATCAGGTAGGCACCGGGAATGTAGAGCTGCTTCAGGTCGGGGAAGGCGCTGGCGTTTTTCGGCAGGATTTCGGACCAGAGACCCTGCTCCATGCCGGCGGCGAGGGCGTCGTTGCCGGTCAGCACGAAGTCGATGTCGACGCGGCCCGCATCCTGCTGCGCCTTGAGCTTGCCGGCGAGTTCCGGTGCCGTCGCCTGGGTGAAAACGAACTTCGACACCAGATCCGGGTGCTGGGCCTGGAATTTCTCGAGGGCCGGCTGGCTGACCTGGAGGTCGCCGGCCACGTCGATCACGTTGATGACGACCGGTTCGGCCATGGCGCCGACGGTCATAGAGACGAGCACGGCACCCGTGGTCAACAGGTGCGTCTTCCAACTACAGGACATCTGATTCTCCACTCTGGTTATCTTTGACGATAGGCACTAGAGGGGCTCGACACCCGGCGCGCGCCGCTATCGGGCGAGATGGCTCGCGGCGGCGCGGTCGAGGAAAGCGTGGCAATCGGGGTGCTGCTGGAGGATCGAGGCGGGCCACATATTGCTGACGGGCCCTTCCAGCGCATGCTGGACGGCTTCGGCCTTGCGCTCGTCCGGCACGGTGAGGATGACGGTTTTGGCGGAGATGATCCGCTGCACGGTCATCGATATCGCCTTGGTGGGCACATCGTCGAAGGTCGGAAACCAGCCTTCGCCGAACTGCTGCTGGCGGCAGCGCTCTTCGAGTTCCACCACCTTGTAGGCGGACGTGGTCTCAAAATCCGCCGGCGGATCGTTGAAGGCGAGATGGCCGTTCTCGCCGATGCCCGCGAACATCACGTCGATCGGATGCGCGTCGAGCAGCGCGTTCATGCGTGCGAGTTCCGCATCGAGATCTGCCGCGTCGCCGGTGACGAAGTGGAAGGCACCCAGTGTCAGCAGCTTGCTGGTGAAACGCTCCTTAAGATATTTGCGGAAGCTGGCGGGGTGCGTCTCCGGCATGTCGATATATTCGTCGAGATGGAACGCGGTCACCTTCGACCAGTCGATGCCGGGCGCGGCGACCAGTGCATCCAGCATCTCGAACTGGCTGGCGCCGGTGGCGACGACGACGTTGGCCTTGCCGTGCGCGGCGATCGTCGCGCGGATGGCGGCGGCCCCGAAGGCGGCAGCCGCCTCGGCGTTTTCCCGCTTGGTGTCGTGAATGCGGATGTCGATCATGGTCATTTCCTGCTGGACGGAAGGGGATCTGCCGCCGCTTGCGGTCGGCGGCGGGCCTTGCCTCGAAGGGGCGGGCGGATGGCGGGCGCCGGTCCGGTCGAGCTGCGGATGATCAGTTCGCCGGTGATGACGTGGCTTTCGAGCGGTGGGCTGGGATTGGCGAAGCTGTTGAGCAGCAGGTCCACGGCGTTGGCGCCGGCCAGCGCGCAGCGGGCATTCACGCTCGTCAGCGGCGGATAGGTGGTAGACGCGATGATGTCGTCGCACCCCACCACGCTGACGTCGCCGGGAATGGAAAGCCCACGCGCGGCGAGCCCGGCCATGATCCCCTGCGCCACGACATCGTCGACCGCCAGCACGCCCGTCGCGCCGCTCTCCAGCAAACGCGCGACGCAGTTTTGGCCCGCCTCGTGGCTCGGGCGCCCCGCGGCGATCTCCACGACCTTCAGCCCCCTGGCCGCGCCCGCCTCGGCAACGGCCCGTGCGCGTTGCTGGCTGGACCATGAGGAGGCCGGGGCGCCCACATAGGCGATGGTCCGGTGTCCCAGTCCGGCAAGCAGATCGACGGCGGCGGCAAAGCCGGCAGCGGTATCGATGAGCACGCGGGCGATGCCGTCCAGATCACGGTTGATCACCACCAGCGGCTTGCGGGCGGTGTGCTTTCGGATCAACGCTTCTTCCATGCGGGGCGAAGCGAGCACGAAGCCGTCGACCTGCGCCGCCAGCTTGCTGAACAGCACGTCCTCGAGATGGGCAGTCTCGTCGGAATCTCCGAGGAAGGTGGCATAGCCGCGCTTGTAGGCCTGCGCCTGCGCGCCGCGCATCAGCGCCGAGAAGAAGGGGTTCGCGACATCCGGCAGGATGAGCGCGATGTTCCCCGATCGGCCGGTGGAAAGCGCCCGCGCTACCTGATTGGGGACATAGCCGAGACGCCGAGCCGTCTCGAGCACCTTTTCCACCGTCGTCGCCGTCAGCAGCTCAGGCTGCGAGAACGCCCGCGATACCGTCGCCTGCGAGACGCCGGCCTCGCGCGCAACGAGGCGAATGGTCGGAGATGTTTTGACGGTCGTTGGTTTCGTCACGATTTTTCCTGAAGAAACGTACTTCGCGATTGAGAATGAAACCGGTTTCATGAACTGTCGTCGGCATGAAGAATGAAACCGGTTTCACGCACTGTCAAGCTTGTCGACGGCAGTGGAATGAGGCCGACTTCAAATCGGAGCGAAAAGCGAGAATATCGCCCTTCGATAGCCCGAATGGCCAAGGCCGCCATTGGCGGGGTGGCGCTCGGCGAAGGAGCGTTTTCCGCGGAGACTCTTCAGAGTCCTCGTCGCGTCGCGGGGAAATTGTCTGCTGCCGGCTAACCAATCTATTGTTGGCGCCTCGCGAAAAACGACGGCCGGATCCGGTCCTTAAGGCTCCCCGCGGGGGACCGTAGAGAGACGGCGCATCCCGGCAATTTACCGGGTTGCGCCCCTTAGCCGGTCTCCCTGACGCCGTCCGGCACCACCGGCCCTGCTTCGTCGAGCAATTCGATGATCATGGCCCGATGCGCAGGCTTCCATCGCGGCGTATCCGGCGCGCAACCGGCCATGCGGTTGAGGCCGACGAGGGGTTCCTCGCCGGCCATCACAAGCAAGGCCAGGCCTTTCGGCCTCGGCCGTCCGTTCAGAGCAGCGATTTGCGCAGCATCATGTGAACGCCCTTGTTGCCGTCGACCAGCTGGGTGACGCGCAGGTTCCCGGCCAGCGAGCACAGCATGTACGCCTGGTTCCGCGAGAGATTGGTGCGCAGGCAGATATGCTTGACCATCTCGCGTGTTGCCTGCTTGGCGGCGTCGTCGAGATCTTCGTCGAGCCCGATGGAGATGAGATGCGTCGCGCTCTCGGCGAAGGGCCAGTCGAGCTCCATATCCTTACGCAACGTCAGACGAAACGTGCCGGTCACGCCCGTTTCAAGGGCGGTGATGCACACCTCGCCATCCCCCTGAACGCCGTGGCCATCGCCGGCGAAAAACAGCGCGCCTTCGTTGAACACCGGCAGATAGAGCGTGGTGCCGGCGCGCAGTTCCTTATTGTCCATGTTTCCGCCGAAAGCGCGCGGCACCGGCGATCCGCAGCGGCCCCAGGCCGGCGGCGGCGCGGTGGCGATGATGCCGAAGAACGGGTCGAGGGGAATCTCGGTTCCCCATGGCATGACGCAGACATTCTTGGCGTGGTCGACGATCGGGTGGATGGTCTCGTAGTCGGTGAACTCCGCCGGCAGCGTGCCGAGCAGCGGCAGAATGGAGACGAAGCCCCAGTCCTGACGCACCTTCACGTCGAGAATGTCGACCTGCAGCACGTCACCGGGCTTGGCATCCTTCACATAGACCGGCCCAGTGATGAAGTGGGGACCGGCGCCCTGCGGGAGCGTGTCGAGTGCCAGCTTATAATCTTCGGGAACGGAGAGAGTGTCGGGCAGCGTCTCCTTGCCGCCGGCGGGGAAAGAATGGAGCGTCACCACGTCGCCCGAGGCCACCTCCAGCACCGGCGGCGTCGTGCTGTCGAGATAGCCCCACACCATGTTTTCCGGCGTGGCGGGGATTTCAAAGCGGCGCGACATGGCAAACTCCTGATGCGATGCGGAAAAAGGGTCAGACCGCGATGAAGCGGGTGAGATTCTCGCGGCTCATCGCCCCGGCACGGCCGGTCTCGACAATGGAACCGCGCGAGAGGATGACGAAGGCGTCGGCGGTCTCCACCGCGAAATCGAGATATTGCTCGACCAACAGGATCGAGATACGCCCCTTGAGCGCGCGCAGCACCTCACCGATGAGAGCGACGATGTTGGGCTGTATGCCTTCGGTCGGCTCGTCGAGGATGAGCAGGCTCGGCTGGGTGACGAGCGCGCGGGCGAGCGCCAGTTGCTGCTGCTGGCCGCCCGACAGCGCGCCGCCTGATCGCTTCCACATCTCGCGAAGCACGGGGAACAGGCTGATCGCCTCCTCCATCGCCGCCGTGCCATAAGTACCGTGAGCACGTGCCGCCGCCTCGATATTCTCGCCGACCGTGAGTTCGGAGAAGATCTCCCTGCCCTGCGGCATATAGGCAAGACCCGCCCGCGAGCGACGGTTCGGCGACCAGGACGTGGCATCGGCGCCATCGATCATCACCCGCCCGCCGGTCGGCGCGAGAAGACCCATCAGGCATTTGAGCAGCGTGGTCTTGCCCGCGCCATTGCGCCCGAGCACGGCGAGGCACTCGCCTGGCACGATCTCGAACCCGACCTGGCGCAGCACTTGCGCCGAACCGTAATGCTGATCGAGAGCCTCGACGCGAAACTGCATGGTCATCGCCCCAGATAGACCTCGACCACGCCCGCATCGGCCCGGACCTTGTCCATCGACCCCTCGAACAGGGTCCGCCCCTCGTGCAGAACGGTGACCTTGTCGGCGATGCGCTCGACGAAATCCATGTCGTGCTCAACCACCACGATGGCGCGATCCGGCCGGTTGAGCCGGCGCACCAGCGCGGCAGTACGCTCGGTTTCCTCATCGGTGAGGCCAGCCACCGGCTCGTCGAGCATCAGCACCTTCGGATCGGAGGCAAGCACCATGCCGATTTCCAGCCATTGCTTCTGACCATGGCTCAGTTCGCTCGCGAAACGCCCCGCCTGATCCGTCAGGCCGACAGTCTCCAGCACCTCGCAGATCCGGCCCTCCAGCGCCGCTCGGTCGAGCCGGGCGCGGAAGCCGACATCCGCGCCGATGGCAATATGCTGGCGCACGCTGAGCCCCTCGAACACGCTCGGCTTCTGGAACTTGCGGCGGATGCCGGCGCGGGCAATGGCGGCCTCGTTCTCCCCAGTGATGTCGCGCGTCCCGTCGAACAGCACGCGGCCCTGCTTTGGCCGGGTGATGCCGGAGATGACGTCAAGCAGCGTCGTCTTGCCGGCGCCGTTCGGACCGATGACGGCCCGCACCTCGCCATAGTCGATGGCGAGCGACAGGTCGTCGATGGCGCGGAAGCTGCCGAAGCGCACGGTAAGGCCGTCGACCAGCAGGGCGGTGAGGCTCATGGCCGCGCCTCCCCGACCTCGGCCGCCATGCGCTTGGCGCCCATCGGACGGACCAGCTTCAGCTTCGCCAGATCCATCAGACCATTGGGGAACACAAGCACCACCAGCACGATGAGGCCTGAGAGGATGAAGGGCCACACATCCGGCGCGGCGAAGGAGAGCCAGAACTTGATGGCATTGACCAGCAGCGCGCCGATGACCGCGCCGACCAGATGACCGCGCCCGCCAATGGCGACCCAGACGGCGATCTCCAGCGACAGCTCGGGCGACAGCAGGCGCGGATTGACGATGCCGACCTGCGGGACGTAGAGCATCCCCGCCAGCATGGCGAGCAGCGCCGAGAGACACCAGACGATGAGCTTGAGACGCAGCGTCTCGTAGCCGAGCGTGCGCAGGCGGGTCTCGTCGTCCCGCGTCGCCAGCATCAGCGCGCCGAAACGGCTGCCGACCAGCGAGCGGCACAGCACCAGCGCCAACGTCAGCACGGCGAGCGAGACAACGGCCAGCGCGGTGATCGCCGAACTGGTGCCCATCGGCCATTCGAACATGACTGTGAAGCCGGTCATGCCGTTATTGCCGCCGAAACCGGTGTCGTTTCGGAACATCAACAGCATGGCGACGTAGACCAGCGCCTGCGTGATGATCGCGAAATAAACGCCGCCGACCCGCGAGCGGAATGACACATAGCCGAACGAGCCGGCGATCAGCCCCGTCGCCACCACGGCGACCAGCAGCGCGTAGGGAAAGCTCTCGAAGCCGGCCCAGTAGAAGGGGAAGTCCTTCCAGCCCATGAACTGCAGGAAGTCCGGCACCGTGCCCGTCACCACGAAGGAGTGCTTCAGCAGGTACATGGCCATGACATAGCCGCCGAGCGCGAAGAACAGCCCGTGGCCGAGCGACAGGATGCCGAGATAGCCCCAGACGAGATCGAGCGAGAGCGCCAGCACGGCAAAGGCGGCGAACTGGCCGATGGCGTTGGTGAGGTAGCGCGAGAGGGCGAAAGGCGTGCCGGCCAGAAGCGGCATCGCCACCGCAACCAGTACCAGCAGGACGACGAGCGCGAGGAATGGCCGATCGCGTACAATGCCGGTCATTTGCGGCGCCCCTTCACGGCGAACAACCCCTCGGGCCGCCATTGCAGAAAGCCGATGATCATCAGCAGCACGATCACCTTGGCGGCGACCGCACCCCAGAGCGGTTCGATCAGAACATTGATCTGGCCGATGCCAAGCGCGGCAACCACGGTGCCGGCAATGGTGCCGACACCGCCGAGCACCACGACCATGAAGCTGTCGATGATGAAGTTCTGGCCCATTTGCGGGTTCACCGAATAGATCGGCGAGAGCGCCAGCCCGGCGAGTCCGGCAAGACCTGAACCGAGACCGAAGGCCATCATGTCGGTGCGCCGGGTCGGGATGCCGATACAGGCCGCCATGTCGCGATTTTGCGTCACCGCGCGGATGTTGAGGCCGAGCGGTGTTTTGCGCACGATGGCCCAGGTGAGCGCAAGCGTGACCGCGGCGAAGGCAATGGCGAACATGCGGTTCCAGGTGAAGATGAAATCCCCGATCACCGGCACGCCGCCCGATACATAGAACGGCGTCTCGAATTGCAGGTTCTGGGTGCCGAAGATCACCCGCACGAGATTCATCAGGAACAGGCTCACCGCCCAGGTGGCGAGAAGGCTCATCAGCGGGCGCTTATAGAGATGGCGCAGCAGCGCGGCCTCCAGCGCGACGCCTATCGCCGCCGTCACCAGGAAAGCCACGGGAATGGCGAGCACCAGATACCAGTCGAGCAGCCCCGGCGCCGCGTGACGCAGGCCCTGCTGCACCAGCCACGTGACATAGGCGCCGATCATGATGAGTTCGCCCTGGGCGAGATTGATGACGCCCATCAGGCCGAAAATGATGGCAAGGCCAATTGCCGCCATGAAGAGGATCGAGGCGAAGCTCAGCCCGTTATAGAGCGCCGCCAGCGTGTCACCGATGGCAATGCCGCGCTCAATGCGGGCCGTGGCGCCATCCACCGCGGTCTTGAAGGCGGGGTTCGCCGCATAGGCGGGATCGCTGGTCAGGGCGGCGATCTGGGTCAGCGCCCGCCGGCTCGGATTTTCCGCGACCCGCCCGATAGCGCGGATGCGGGCCGCCGGGTCCGCTGCGTTGAGCGCGGCGGTCTGGCCGAGCGTCTCGATCTGCGCCCTGAGGTCGGCATCGCCCTCGGCGGTGGCGGCGGCGTCGAGCAATCCTTCTGGAATCGTCGCGGGCCGCCGCTCCAGCGTGCGCAGCGCGGCCATCCGGGCCGCGACCGTCGGCGCGCTGCGCAGGGCAAGCGCGGCATCGGCCAGTTCGACCAGCGAGCGGTTCTTGAGGCTGATGACGGGACTGCGGGAGGCGCCCGCCACGGCGCGCGGCGTGCGGGTAGCCGCGTCGACACCGCCCTCGGCGAGCACGGCCCCTTGGTCATCACAGGCGAGTGTGCGGTCGAGCAGTGCGCGCGGCAACGCCGCCGCCCAGGCGCGATCCTCCTCGCTGCCGGTGGCCGCCAGACCTATGAGAAGCCCGGCCCCCTCACCGGTCTGCGCGGCGCTGCCGCACAGATTGCCGATCATTGCGGCACGGTCGAGCGGCGCGGCCAGCGCCGGGGACGCCGCCGGCAGCAGAACGGCGGCGAGGAGGGGCAGAAACCAGTGCTTCATCGGGAACTCAAGACGCCGCCCTCGGCTGCGGGTCCGTCCACCGGGCGGGGCCCGGCGGACGGTGTGAAGTGGCAACGCAGCGCCAGCTTCAGCCGTAGGGGCTAAAGGGCACGGGCTTGGGCGTATCCTTGGACTGCCAGAGGATGTCGAAGCCCTGCTTGTCGTTGACCGAGCCGATGAACACACCACGCGAGACGTAGTTGTTCTCTCCGGTCATCGCGATCTTATAGCCCGACGGGCAATCGAAGCTGAGGCCGTTGAACGCCTTGCTAACCTCCGGCACGTCGAAGGAGCCGGCCATCTGCGCCGCCATCGCCCACAGATGTACGGCGTCATAGGCCGACACCATCGGGTCGATGGAGACGTCGCCCTTGAACGGCACGTTCTTGGCCTTCACATAGGCCGCCCAGTTCTTCAGGAACGCCTCATTGGCCGGCCCCTTGGCATTTTGCAGATAGGCCCAGCAATTGAGGTGACCGACCAGCTTGGACGTGTCGAGGCCCTCGAGGTCGGCCTCCACCATGTCGAGCCCGAGCACCGGAATGTCGGTGGCGAGAATGCCCTGATTGGCGAATTCGCGCATGAAATCCGGGATCGAGTTGCCGACCACGGTGAGGATGACCACCGGCTGGCCGCCGCCCTGATCGGCGAAGGCACGGATCTGGTTCACCAGCGTCTGGAAGTTGGAGAAGCCGAAGGGAACATATTCCTCCTTCCAGGCGCTCTCCGGAATGCCCTTGGACTTCCAGTAGCCCTTGAGCTGCTTGTTGATGGTGCGCGGCCAGACATAGTCCGAGCCCAGCATGAAGAAGCGTTTGGCGGAGACGCCCTCCTCGCTCATCAGATAATCAACGGCAGGCAGAACGGAGCTGGCGGGGGGCGAGTTCACATAAACGACGTTCTTGGAGTTCTCGTCGCCCTCGAAATGCAGCGGATAATAGAGCAGACCGTTCTCCTGCTCGACCACCGGCAGCACGGTCTTGCGGGACACCGAGGTCCAGCAGCCGAACAGCGCGGAGACCTTTTCTTGCTGCAACATCTGTTTGGCGCTCTGGGCATAGAGCGGCCAGTCGGACGCGGGGTCGGAGACCAGCACGTCGATGGTGCGGCCATTCACGCCGCCCTTGGCGTTGATCTCGTCGGCGGCCATCTTCACCACATAATTGAGCCGCCCTTCGAGATTGGCCATCGTGCCGGAGGACGAGAACAGGCAGCCGAGCTTCACCGGGCCGGACTGGGCCTGTGCGCTGCGCAGATAGGCCGGCATGGCGAGAGGAGTAGCGAGCGCGGTGGCAGCAACGCCACTGGCCTGCAGGAAGGAACGCCGCGTGAACTTGACCATGGACGACACCTCAGAGGGTTCGGAAGATGCCGAATTCTGGTGCCGCGCCGCCCTCGCGCAACTTCATATAATATTCAATCATGCCCAATGGCGCGCCAAACGCACGTTCGGTGGCCGTATTCTGTCAGGATTGCCAGAATGACACTTGGCCGGGATCAGCTCCCGCGACCGTGCTGCACGACTGAAAACGGCGCATGGCCAGCATCCCGCAGCGCGAGCCGGAGGGAGCGGAACGCCAACTGGCGCCAGATTCAGTGATTTATCCTGGAGAGGGATGGCTTATAGTACTGCTCAAATTAAGCGCATGCCCAAGTGATGTGCGGCTGACGGTCGCCGTGCATCTGCAGAGGGACGGTGCCCTCGGAAAGTACCCAGACCGTCATCTGATCCGTCAACGATATCGAAGGACCGATCCGATGCGCCATTCCCAGTTCACCGATTCCGAAATTCTCCACCTGATCGAAGAGGCCGATGCGGGCGTTCCGGTCGATGAGATTTGCCGCACGGCGGGGGTGTCGCTGCGCACTTTCTATCGCTGGCGCCGACGCTTCGGCGGACTCAGCGTGCCAGCCGTTGAAAGAATGAAGGAGCTTCAAGCCGAGAACATGCGGTTGCGGCTGCTTGTAAGCAACTTGTCGGAGCGGCTGCACGTCGCCCTGCCGGGCGAAGGCATGCCGCCCTCCAGCCGGGCGGGCGACGCTGCAAATCTAGCCCCGGGCCGCGCCTCCGCTCTGGCGGCGGAACGCTGCGGTGGCGCCGTCGTAGGTCGCTTCGCCTCGGTGCGCGGCACGCGCTGAGGGCACGCGAGAAGTTGAAATGGAATCTGGTCTGGCTCGATGCGCGAGAAGTCCGCCGTTTCGGCCACTCCCGATCTCAACGCATGCCGCTAATCGGCAAATCTCAAGGGTTACGCTTGGCGCGATACGGCGCATCGAGGATAACCGGAGATATCTGGCGCGCCCACGGGGAATCGAACCCCGGTTTTCGCCGTGAGAGGGCGACGTCCTGACCGCTAGACGATGGGCGCGTGCGGCAGGCCGGTCTCATAGGGCTATTCGCCCGCAGGATCAAGCCGTCACAACGGCATTCCATCCGTTTTTAACAGGCTTGCCCCCTCGGCATGGTCGCGAAGCTCCCTCGCCTCTCGCCGCTGGTGCGGGCGGGGCCCTGCCCTCACGGCTCGCTGGCAAAGCTCAGGCTGCCGCGCGGCGCGCGGGTTGCCAGATCGTAGAAGCGCGTTTCCACCAGGCCGCCGCGCTCCAGCGTGACGGCGATGAGGTCGCCCGCGATCACCGCCGCGCGCACATTCGCACCCTTGGGCAGCTGGATCGTGCCGGCGATTTCCGCCGGCGCGCTTTTCCTGCCACTCATGAGCTTGTATCCGATGGCACCGAAAACGGCGATAAAGCCGAGGATCATGATCAACCCGGAAAAGGCCGCGAAGCGGCGCAGCTTGCGCAGCATGCGCTCCTGCTCCGGATTGAGCGGAGCGCGATCGGGCGTGTCGTCAGGAACTGGAGAAGTCATGCGGGCCCCAATGGACGAGCCGTTGGATGAAGGGGACGAAATCGCCACCGAACCGGCGGCGACCCGCGTCGATATCACCGTCGGGCCCGAGGATGAAGGGCAGAGGCTGGATCGCGTGCTCGCGCGGCACCTGCCCGAGCTCAGCCGGACGCGCCTGCAGGCGCTCATCGCCGATGGCAGGCTGATGCGCGACGGCACGCCGGTCACCGGCGGTTCGGCCAAGGCCACAGCCGGCGCGCGCTACACGCTCGACCTGCCCGCCCCGGAAGCCGCCGAGCCGGTGGCGCAGGATATTGCGCTCACCATCGTCTATGAGGACGACCACCTCATCATCGTCGACAAGCCGGCGGGCCTCGTCGTGCATCCCGCGCCGGGCAATCCCGACGGCACGCTGGTCAACGCGCTGCTGCATCATTGCGGGGCGAGCCTGTCGGGCATTGGCGGCGTGCGCCGGCCCGGAATCGTGCACCGGCTCGACAAGGACACCTCCGGCCTGCTGGTCGTCGCCAAGAACGACCGGGCGCACAAGCGCCTCGCCGCCCAGTTCGCCGACCATGGACGCACCGGGCCGCTGGAGCGCGCCTATGTCGCCTTCGTCTGGGGCGTGCCGGAGCTGCCGAGCGGCACGGTGGACGCCGCCCTCGCGCGGCACTCCACCTCGCGCGAGAAGATCGCGGTGCGGCAGGAGGGGCGGTTTGCGATTACGCACTGGTCGCGCCTCGCCACCTTCGAGGATGTGCAGGGCAGGCCGATCGCCGCAAAGGTCGAGTGCCAGCTGGAGACCGGGCGTACCCATCAAATCCGCGTGCACATGGCGCATATCGGCCATGCCCTGCTCGGCGACAGCCTCTATGGCAGCAGCCAGCGCACGCGGGTCACGCGCCTCGGGCCACAAACGCGCGTCATGGTGGAAACGCTGCACCGGCAGGCGCTTCATGCGGCGCGGCTCGGCTTTGAACACCCCGCCACGGGCGAATTCCTGCTGTTCGAGAGCGAGCTGCCGGCCGATTTGCTGCGGCTCGAAACAGCGCTGGCGGACGGGCAGTGAAGGGCGAGCGCGCCGCGCCAACGCCCGCTCAACGCTTCGTGACCCCATACTGTCTTGCGGTTTCGCAAAAAGAAGCCGTTGCTGCTATTATAGTGTAGCGGCTGGCGACTTGCGGCCGCATGTCGGTCGCCCGCATTGGGGACCGAGAGATAAGGAGGGTGCAATCATGGCCCGTTCCGCTATGAGCCTACCGTCCGCTGAAGGTGGCCTGAACCGCTACCTCGCGGAAATCCGCCGGTTCCCGATGCTGGAGCCGCAGGAAGAATATATGCTCGCCAAGCGCTGGCGCGAGCACGAGGATCCGGACGCCGCCCATCGCCTCGTCACCAGCCATCTGCGTCTCGTGGCCAAGATCGCCATGGGCTATCGCGGCTATGGCCTGCCGATTTCCGAGGTCATCTCCGAGGGCAATGTCGGCCTGATGCAGGCGGTGAAGCGCTTCGAGCCCGACAAGGGCTTCCGCCTCGCGACCTATGCCATGTGGTGGATCAAGGCCTCGATCCAGGAGTACATCCTGCGCTCGTGGAGCCTCGTCAAGATGGGCACGACGGCGGCGCAGAAGAAGCTGTTCTTCAACCTGCGCAAGGCCAAGAGCCAGATCTCGGCGCTCGAAGAGGGCGATCTGAGGCCTGAACAGGTGCAGCAGATCGCCACCAAGCTCGGCGTCACCGAGCAGGACGTCATCGACATGAACCGCCGTCTGGGTGGTGACGCGTCGCTGAACTCGCCCCTGCGTGGCGATGTGGACGGTGGCGGTGAATGGCAGGACTGGCTGGCTGACGACCATGACAGCCAGGAGACCATCATCGTCGAGCACGAGGAGATGGACAACCGGCGCAACGCGCTGTCCGGCGCCCTTTCGGTGCTGAACGAGCGCGAGCGGCGCATCTTCGAGGCACGCCGCCTCTCCGATGATCCGATGACGCTGGAAGACCTCGCCGCCGAATTCGGCGTGTCGCGCGAGCGCGTGCGGCAGAT
>QFQD01000130.1 GCA_003241485.1 Ancylobacter novellus | reverse complement strand
CTCGGGAAGCGAGGTCGAGATGCCATTGGGATAGACGGTCGGGTCGTCGAGCCCCTCCGGCTCCAGGAAGATCTGATGCCCTTCCCGCTCACCGAAGCGCACGATCTTGTCCTCAATGGACGGGCAGTAGCGCGGGCCGACGCTCTTGATGTTCCCGGAATACATCGCCGAGCGGTCGATATTTGCGCGGATCACCGCATGGGTTTCGGGCGTCGTGCGGGTGATGCCGCACTGGACCTGGCGGTTGGTGATCGCCCGCGTCAGCGTCGAAAATGGTTCCGGAGGCGAATCGCCGTCCTGCATCTCAAGGCTGGCCCAGTCGATCGTCCGACCGTCGAGCCGCGGCGGCGTGCCGGTCTTCAGCCGGCCGAGCGTCAGGCCAAGAGCGGCCAGCGAACCGGAAAGCCCGCGCGCCGGCTGCTCGCCCATGCGGCCCGCCGGCGTCTGCCGGTCGCCAATATGGATGAGCCCGTTGAGAAAGGTGCCGGTGGTGATGACCACGGCCCCCGCCGCGATCACCCGCCCGTCAAGCAGGCGCAGCCCGGTGACGCGCCCATCGGCGAAGATCAGCGCGTCCGCCTCACCCTCAATGACGAATAGGTTCGGCTGCGAATCGATCGCGCGCTGCATCGCCTGCGCGTAGAGCTTGCGGTCGGCCTGCGCGCGCGGGCCGCGCACCGCGGGACCCTTGCGGCGGTTCAGCACGCGGAACTGGATGCCGCCCTGATCGGCGACCCGCCCCATCAGCCCGTCCAGCGCGTCGATCTCGCGCACGAGATGGCCCTTGCCGAGCCCGCCTATGGCCGGGTTGCAGGACATGGTGCCGATCGTGGCATGGGCATGCGTCACCAGCGCGGTGCGTGCGCCGACGCGCGCCGCGGCGGCAGCGGCCTCGGTGCCGGCATGACCGCCGCCGACGACGACCACGTCAAAAGAGAGATCGGAAACGATCATGAGTTCGCCGAACCGGAAGAGGAAAGGAATGGCCGCCTAGAAGCCGTCCGCGACGGCGCACGTCAAGTCAAAGCCGCGTGGCAGGCGTCCCCACGGTTGATTCACGTGAAACATTCCGCCAGCGAATCGGTCGTCTCGACCCGCCCGTTTCACGTGAAACAAGCACGCGAGGCAGCGCTCATTTGCCGATGCAGAACTCGCGGAACACAACGTCGAGCAGATCCTCGACGCCGATCGCCCCGGTCATCCGGCCGAGCGCCCCGATCCCAGCCGGCGAGCGCGACGCGCAAATGGTCGGCGGCTTCGCCCGCGCTGGCGCGATGGCGCGCGCGGACCAAAGCCGGGTGATCCGTTCCCTCGGCCCGTGTCGCCACCAGTCCGCCAAGCGCCGCGACGAGCACGTCGAGACCCGTGCCTGCCTGCGCGGAAATGGCAAAGTGGCGATCCGCCCACGCAGCTTCGTCCGTCGTCTCGCCGCGCGCGGCGTCCCGCTTGTTCGACACCAGCCAGAGCTCCGGTCGTGCACCCACAGCACGAGATCCGCCTCGGCAATGCGCAGGCGCGCCCGGCGGATGCCTTCCGCTTCCACCTTGCCGGTCGCCTCGCGCAGCCCGGCGGTGTCAATCAAGGTCGCGCGATGGCCGCCAAGGTCGAGCACCACTTCCAGCACGTCGCGCGTGGTGCCCGGCTCGTCGGAGACGATCGCGACCTCTCGCGCGGCAAGCGCGTTGAGCAGGGACGACTTGCCCGCATTGGGCAGGCCGGCGATGGCGATCCGCGCGCCTTCGCGCAGCATCTCGCCGCGCCGGTCCGCCAGCGCTGCATCGAGCTCGCCGAGCAGCGCTTCCAGCTCCGGGTGCGCCATCGCCCGCGCTTCCGCCGGCACGTCGTCCTCATCGGCGAAATCGATGCCGGCCTCGATCAGCGCCATGGCGCGGATGAGCCGCCGGCGCCAGGCCTCCACCTGCCGGCCGAGATGGCCGAAGGCGTGGGCGAAGGCGAGCCGGCGCTGTCCCTCGGTCTCGGCGGCGATGAGATCGGCGAGGCCCTCGGCCTGGGTGAGGTCCATGCGCCCATTGACGAAGGCCCGCCGGCTGAACTCGCCGCGCTCGGCCGGGCGGATGCCGGGCAGCGCGAAGAGTGCGCCGAGCACGGCGCTAACCACCGCCCTTCCCCCATGGATCTGCAGCTCCGCCATGTCTTCCCCGGTGGCGCTGCGGGGGGCGGGAAACCACAGCGCCAGCCCCTCGTCGAGCACGTCGCCGCTTGCGGGATGACGCAGCCGCGCCAGCGTCGCCCGGCGTGGTTCGGGCAGGCGCCCGATCAGCGCAACGAGCGCGGCGCCCGCCTGCGGGCCCGAGAGCCGGATCACCGCGACGGCGGCCGCAACGTTTCCCGAGGACACGGCGGCGATGGTGTGGCCGGCACCGGCGCCCTCGCCTGCCGCCGGCTTTGCGCTTTTCTCCTGCACACTCACAAGCTACGCCCTATGTTTTGAATCGCCCGCGACAGATGCGGCGCCACCCTTGTTCCGTCACGCGCATGCCTGAAGCGCCTTACGCCGGAGACACGCCTTGTCCAACCGCCTCACGGAATCCGCCAGCCCCTATCTGCTCCAGCACAAGGACAATCCGGTCGATTGGTGGCAGTGGCAGCCGGAAGCCTTCGAGGAAGCGCGGCGGACCAACCGGCCGATCCTGCTCTCCATCGGCTACGCCGCCTGCCACTGGTGCCATGTCATGGCGCATGAAAGCTTCGAGGACGAGGCGACCGCCGCCGTGATGAACGAGCTGTTCGTGAACATCAAGGTCGATCGCGAGGAACGGCCGGAAGTCGACCAGATCTACATGTCCGCCTTGCAGCAGCTCGGCGCGCAGGGCGGCTGGCCGATGACGATGTTTCTCGATCCCGACGGCGCCCCGTTCTGGGGCGGCACCTATTTCCCCAAGGAGGCGAAATACGGCCAGCCCGCCTTCACCGATGTGCTGAAAACCATGGCCAACGCCTTTGCCTCGGGCGACCCGCGCATCACCTCAAACCGCGAGGCCCTGCTCACGCGGCTGCGGCAGAAGGCGCGCCCCTCGGGGCAAGTCGTAGTCGGCACCAACGAACTCGACGACGTTGCCACCCGCATTCTCGGCATCATGGATGATGAACATGGCGGCCTGCAGGGCTCGCCGAAATTCCCCAACACGCCGTTCCTCGAATTGTTGTGGCGTGCCTATGAACGCACCGGGCGCGAGCGCTTCCGCAACGCCGCGCTGCATGCGCTGGACGGGATGAGCGAAGGCGGCATCTACGACCATATAGGCGGCGGCTATTCGCGCTACTCGGTGGATGAGCGCTGGCTGGTGCCGCATTTCGAGAAGATGCTCTACGACAATGCGCAGATTCTCGACCTGCTCGGCCTCGCCTATTCCGAGACGCTGGCCGACCTGTTCCGCGCCCGCGCCGAGGAAACCGTCGGCTGGCTGCAGCGCGAGATGCTGCTGGAAGGCGGCGCCTTTGCCGCCAGTCTCGACGCAGATTCCGAGGGGCATGAGGGCCGCTATTACGTCTGGACGCTGAAACAGGTGCTCGACGCCCTTGGCGCCGCGGATGCCGAGTTCTTCGCCAAGCACTACGACATCGTCCCCTTCGGCAATTGGGAAGGCGTTTCGATTCCGAATCGACTGAAGGAAATCGAGCGCAGCAGTGCCGACGACATCCGTCTCGCCATGCTGCGCGACAAGCTGCTGGCGGTGCGCGCCACGCGCGTGCCGCCGGGCCGCGACGACAAGGTGCTGGCGGACTGGAACGGGCT
>QFQD01000013.1 GCA_003241485.1 Ancylobacter novellus | reverse complement strand
CAGGCCCATGGCGGCATAGATGCCGATGAGCTCCGATCCGTGGAACCGGCTGCCAACCACGGCGAGCATAAGCGTGTAAATTCCGACAAAGGCGCCGCCCCAAAGGAAGAGCAAGGCGTAGGTGAGCCACGGCAAACCAAGAGCGAAGGGCCAGACCAGTGCCCCAAGTGCCGCGGCGATCGCCAGGATGACCACCAGCATGACCCGGTCCAACTTGTCGCCGAGCCAGCCGATGGGGAGCTGCAACACGATGGCTCCCACCATCATCACCGTCATCAGCTGGGTGGCTTCCGTCTCCGGCCAGCCGAGCTGCATGGCGTAGATGGCCAGGAACGAAAGTCCCGACGTCTCCAGCGCCGCATTCAGCATCGTTGCCGCGATGGCGACCGGGGCCAGATGCAGGAACCGCAGCGGGCTGCCCACGGGTACCTCGGAGAAAACGGGTGCCTCCACCCTGGGTGAGGCGACCAGAAATATCGCGACCAGCGCGAAGCCGGCGCCGGCGAGATAAGGCAGATAGCCGGAGGTCCCAATCATCGACAATATGAAAGGGCCGCCCGCGAAGCCGATGGAGAGCGCGGCCGTATAGGCCGCCATGACGCGGGCGCGTGTCGCTTCCCGGCTTAGGCTGTTGGTCCACGTTTCCGAAAGAACGAAAAGCACCTCGGAAGCCATGCCGAGAAGGAGCCGCAACAGAAACCACAGCGCAATGTAGGGCAGCAGGGGAAAGGCTGCGAGAACGACTCCCGCCGTGACAAGCGCCAGCAGCACGAGGCGGCGCATGCCGAAGAACGGGACGATACGCGGCAGCAGCAACGCCACGATGATGACGCCGGCGGCATGCATGGCGGCGTTGGCGCCGATGACCGCCTCGCCCCACCCCTGATCGGCGAGACCGAAAGCAATGAGCCCGGCGCTGAGGCTATAGGTCAGCCCGAACATGCTGGCCGTCGCGATGACCGCCGCCTGCGAGAGCAAGGTGGAGCGGCCGGACGTCGGATCGCTCACGGGGATGGCCTCGCTTGGCTTGCCGTTCCAGCGAGGCCAAGGCGCCGGGCAAAGCGCACGAGGCTCTCGAGCCGGGAAACCTCGCGACGCTCCACGATCCGCGCCAAGGTGCGTGCGTAGTCCAGCACCAGGCCGGGGGTCCAGGTGCCGAGATTGGCGCGGGCCCTTATCAGCGCGCCTACCCAAATCTCCGGATTCGTCAGCAATGTGAGCAGTTGCAGCCATGGCCAGCGCGTCGCCAGCGCGCCTTCCAACGCCGCGTCGAGGACCTGCGCCACCACGACCGAACAGTTGCGGTTGGTGAGGTTGTAGGTGTCGTCCTGCTGATAGCGGGCCCAGAACGCCTCCAGCTGCCGGGGACTGTAGTTATGGAACTCGACCCGTCCATCGGCCTCGCACCACCCTGCCGCCTCCTCGGCATAGGAGGGCTGGAAATGGCCCGGCACGTCGTTCTCCGCCGTGCTGCGCAGAGCCCCGACGAAATCCTCGCCGGAGCGCTCCATTTCGACGGCAGGGTAGTGGCTGATATAGAGCGAGGGTGGCATTTCCAGCGAGGCATGGCCGGTGGAAATCAAGCCGTCAGCGTTGACGGCAGCGATATAGCGGTCGACCAGCAGACGGCGATGCGGCACATCCGCGGAGCCGGCGGGAGTCCAGACATGGACAATCATCGGAAAGGCCGCCTTCGCGGTGGCCGCCTCGGCGTGGTCCGGTGAGCGGGCATACCAGCCACGAGTGGCGAACATTGGCAGATGGAGGATTGTTGCATCCTCATCCAGCTTCCGGAACAGCAGGCCGAGCCGCAGCAGCAGCCAGCCCCTGAAGGCGAAGATCAGTCCGACGCACAGGGCGACGCTTCGTTCCAGCGGCACTGGCCATCCCGCCAGAAAGGCAAGCGCGAAGGCGAGCTGCACCAAGCCATAGGTCACACGCCACCGCAGATCCGGCAGCCTCAGCAGCAGCCCCACCCCGATGCGCCCGACGCCGTCTGCGATGAACACGACGCAGAACAGGGCCGCAAGCATGTCTTCCGCATGGGCCGGCCAATGAATGGCAAACGCGCCGGCGGCCATGAGGCAGACCGCCCTGACCAGCGCCACGACGCCCCGAACGCTGCACATCTGACTGATGAACTGCAGAAGATTACCGAGCCCCATGAACAGGAAAACGACCCCGACGGCCCTTCCCGTTAGGACAACGAGACCGGCCGGGGCGTGGAAGGCCAGGTAGACGGCGCCAGCCATGAGCAGGGCGCCAATCAGACACAAGATGTACCACCGCGACCGGAACGCACGCGTGCCTATAAGCAGAAAGGACAATTTGAACATGACGTGGATGTTTCTCCTGAACGCGGCGACGGTCTTCCCACACGGGGTATCTTGTTGCGTGACGGTCAATTCCAGGAAAGGCGCGAAGGGGATTCAACAGGGAAAAGCAAGGCGTCTGCGCATGTGATGTCGGCTTTGGCTGAACTCATCAGCCAGGATGTTCCGACCCCGGCAGGTCGTTGTCATTGGCTGGATGCCGCTGGGCGAGTGATGTAATGATGTCGTCCTAGGGTTTTTCATCGGGCGGAGAGCATCCGTGGGTTTCAGGTCAACTTACGTAGTCCATCTCAATCTCGTTGCGGCGGCTCTGCTTTCCTTCACCCTCGCGGGGCTACCTCAGCCGGCCGCCGCGGCGAATTGGGAGAACTGTGTCGAGGCGATCGCCAAGACGCAGCACGAGCTGAAGCAGTCGGCGGCAAAAGGGCCGGCCCAACCCCAGACACAGGACCAGAGCGTCGCAGCGCAGGATTCCCATCAGCCGACGCCCTCGTCCCTGGCGGCGGCGGGCTTGAATGAGCCGCAGACCGGCGCCGCCGGGGCGCTGAACGAGGCCTTGAACCTGCAGGCGGCGGGCGACGAGGCCGGCTGCATGAAGGCCGTCGACAAAGCGCGCTCTCTCGCCGGCCTCAAGTGAGGCGCTCGTCTTCCAATTTCAAAAAGCCACGCTGAGGCTGCCGCCGAACGCCTGGTCGCCGCCACCCTCGTACCAGGTATCCTGGTAGAATAACGAGGTACGCAGCGACTGGGTAAGGTTCATGTGCAGCGTTGCGCTGATCGTGTTCTGCACGGAATAGTTGCCGGCAATGTAGTTGCGGTTCGCCGGAAGATAGGTGACTACCGCGTAGATCGGCTCGAACGGGTGAAACACGGCGGTCAGTGACCAGCCGCTGACCGCCTGCGGCTGGTAGTACTGGGTTTTCGTCACGTCAGTGGAATTGTCGAAGTCGCCGAAGGCATAGCCGATCTGCAGCTGGGGCAGCCAGGACGCGATCTTGAGGCCGACCCTCGGCTGCACCTGATAGAACGTGCCGAGCTCGTATTGTTCCACCGTGATGTTGGCGCCGAGCGCGATGCGCTTCTCGCCCGCAATGGTGATCGGCAGCGTATATTGCGGCGAGATATAGGTCGCCCACTCATAGGTGTAGCGCGTGTGAACGCCCACGCCGCCCATCACATTTATGCTGAAATCCTCGGTGGGCTGATAGCCAAACCCGCCGACGAAATTCCACAGCTCGATGTCGGCCTGTTGCTGATAGAGCTGCTGGCCGAGCAGGGTCCATTGGTCCGAGAGCTTGTAGGCGAGCTGGGCGGTCTGCGTATAGAGGTCGTCCTGCGGCGGGCCGCTGGTCCACTTCTGCACGTTTCCCGACAGGGTGAAGGGCAGCGGCCCGCCCTGCCGGCTGAGGTTCACCTGCTCGCTCATCGCCTGCAGGTAGCGCGAATTGCCGAAGAAGTTCGTCATGGGCTGGGAGGCCTGGTCGGCCTCCGAAGAAGTGCCCCCCGCCTCCGTGCCGCAACTGCCGCATTCCTGCGCGGCCGCCCCCGAACAGAGCGCCAGCCACACACAGGCCGCCCGCGCGCCCGTCAGGTGCCGGTGCCAGCCTCGCCCTTGCCCCGGCCTTGCCTTTCCCCCTCGATGCGGCATGGCGCGGGGCCTAACGTTCACTCTTGGACGGGAAATACCATTTGCCATCCTTGATCGGCAGGAACGAACCGTCATCGACGCCGACCTCGGCGGCGATCAGGTCGTTGGCGACCTTGTTCAGGGCCAGCAGCAACTCGCCATTCTTGGCCGTATCCATGGCGAGGTTGTTCATCTCGCCCGGGTCTTCCTGCAGGTCGTAGAGTTCGAGGTCGTTCTTTGCGATGAGGTCTTCCAGCGTGGTCGGGGTATTGAAGTCGGTCTGCCCGAAATAGCGCGAGAAGCGGTAACGGCCGTCGAAGATCGAACGGATGCCGACCCGCTCGGCGAAGTCCGGGTCGTTCTTGAGGTAGGTCTGGATCTTCTCGCTGTTCGTGACGTCGCCGGAGAACGTCATCTTCACGAAATGTTCGGCCCAGGTCACGTCCTGATAGGACAGCATGTTGTAGTTGAACAGTGATGCAGGCCTTATCGCATCGATCTTCGCCGTTGCCGGCGCCTTCAGCAGGGCGGAGAAATCGTGTCCCTTCAGGCCATCGGCGGCCTTGGCCTGCGCCGACGGCTGCGCGCCGGTCAGCGCGATCAGCGTCGGTGCCAAGTCGAGCTGAGAGGTGATGGCCTCGCAGGTGACGCCGCCGGGATAGGCGGGGTGATAGACGATGAGCGGGACGTGGTTCTGCTCCTTATAGGTGCAGTTCCCCTTGCCGCGCATCTGGTGATGGCCGGCCAGTTCGCCGTGGTCCGCGTTGAAGACAACGATCGTGTTCTTGTGCATGTTGTTGTCCTCAAGCGCCTTGAGGACATGCATCACCTGCCGGTCGCAGTCGCGGATGCAATTGTAATAGTAGTTGCGCAGAACATGCCAGCGGCGATCCTCGTCGGGCCATGCGCCGACCATCATGTCCTGTATCTGCTGGTAGATGGCGTGCGCCTTCGGGCGCCCCGGCGCGTCGAGCGGCTGGCTGCGGTTGAAGGGCAGCGGCAGGTCGTCCCAGCGCTCCTGGTAGAGCTTGTCCTCCGGGGTCGGGAAGATGTCGATGGCGGCGCTCTTGCCCTGCACGACATGGCCCGGAAGGTCGGAATTGATGTACATCACGTCGTGCGGATTGACGAAGTTCACAGCCAGGAACCAGGGCTGGCCCTTGGCGCGCAGTTCCTCGCCCTCGCGCCGCATCCAGCTCGCCACCCGGTCGGCGGTGAAGCCGTCGAAAGTGTAGCCGCCAAGACCGCTGTCGATCAGATCGCCGACCCCGAAGAAGCCGTCAAATCCGTAGCTCTGGATGATGTCCCGATAGTCCGACATGGGCGCGTCGACCGCGACCTTGGTCTGGTCGAGATTGGCACTCATGTGCCACTTGCCCTGATAGGTCGAGTGATAGCCGAGCTCACTCATGCGATGGCCGATCGTCTTGATCGACGTCGAAAGATCAGGCTGCCAAAGATAGTTCAGGTTATCGAAGACGCCGGAATGCTGGATGTGCTGGCCCGTATAGATGACCGAGCGCGCCGGGGAGCACACGCAGGAGGCCGCCTGATGATTGGCGAAGGTGATGCCCTTCTTCTTCAGCATCTCGCGCGCCGGCACGGGGAACGGCCATTCCGGGAAAAAGTGCTCCTGGTCGACCAGGATAAAGAGAATGTTGTAGCCGCCCGGCGGTGAATCCGGCGCCGTGATTGGCGCGGCGGCTTCGGCCGGCGTGGTGGCCGCGTCCGCGGCGGTGGTCGAGACACCCGAAATCAGATTGGCGCTGAGAATCGTCGCCGTTCCCTTGCCGAGCAGGTCACGTCGGGAAATGCCGCCTGGCTTGTCGTCTTGGGACATCGGTATCGGCCTTTTAAGAGCGCGGTCAGGGAGGGGTGGCGAGTGAGGGTCCGGTATCTGAGGTCCGACGTCCCCGTGACGGTGCGGCGGACGGGTTCGCCTCACCAGGAACTGCACAGGCGCTGCCAGTGACGATGCTCGCGTGGAACGCGGTTCGCCTCGCAGTCGGAACGGGCCTGGCCATCCAGCGCCATCATGCAGGATTTTCCTTCCCGCAGATGCTGGCACCAGCCGCGGTCCTCGCGGTCGTCGAACGCCATGAAGCACGACCTTCCCTCGACATAGGCCTGACAGAAGGATCTGTCGCTGCCATCGAAGGCCATGAAACAGTTCTTCTTTGAACAGACTTCGGGAAGTGGCTGGGCACGGAGGGGAAGTGCTGCGAGGCCGAGGAAGAGTACCAAAAACGCGAGAAACGTTTTCATGCGAGAACTCGTCGGTCGAGAGTGTCGTTCGAGAGCGTATGTTTCAGGCCTTGTGACGGATGGTTCCGTTCATCATCGACATTTCGACCTTGGCCTTGTGGATCTCGTGCGGATCGCCCTCAAGGATGTTGCGGTCGAGGATAATCAGGTCGGCGAGCTTTCCAACTTCGATCGAGCCGACCTGGTGGTCCATTCGCAGCTGATACGCAGCGCCCATGGTGTTGGCGTGGATCGCCTCCTCGACAGTGAGGCGCTCATCGGCCGGGCTCAGCACCGGCGCGTCCTTCAGCCCGATGAGCTGGCGGGTGACGCCAACCTGGATCGACTTCAGCGGCTCATAGGTCGAGAAATAGCCGGCGGCCGGCCAGTCCGTGCCGAAGGAGACGCGGCCGCCCTGGTTGAGGATCGTCTTGGTCCGGTAAATCTTGTTTCCGCGGGCCTCGCCATAACGCGCGACCATGTTCTCCAGCGTATCGGGATCGGCCGATGACCAATAGGCCGAGAACTGGGCCGTGACGTTGAGTTTGGCGAAGCGGGGATTGTCGGTGTCTTCGACATAGACCAGATGCGCGATGGCATTCCGGCGGTCGCGCGGCGGGTTGGCCGCGATGGCCTTCTCAATGCTGTCGAGCGCGACGCGGGCCGTGCGCTCGCCGCAGGCATGGACATGCACGTCGAACCCGGCCGCGTCCACCGCGGCGATGAGCTGGTGCCACTGTTCCTCGGTGAAAGGCGAGCCGCCGGTCGAATCGGGCATGTCGGCATAGGGCTCGATCAGCCAGGCCGTATAGCCGCCCTGCGACCCGTCGCCGACGATCTTGACGATATCGACATGGACGAGATCGGTCGCGATCTGCTTGTTGAGCGCGCTCACCTCCGCGACGACATTGTCGATGGGCAGCGACTTCACGGAATAGGAGGCGGAAACACGGAACGGCAGCTTGCCGCGCTTCTCCGCATCGACATAGAGCTCGATGATCGCGCCCTGGTCGCTGCCGACCGGGGGGACGCCGGCGTCGAAGACCGTGGTGATGCCAGCAGCCGCCGCCTTGGGCAGCCAGCTCTCCAGCAGCCGGCCCATGGCCTCGGCGGAGATCGGCTCCACCGCATTGACGAGGGTCAGCACCGCATTCGTTTCCAGCACATAGCCGGTCGGGTCGCCCTTCTGGTCGCGGGCGTAATAGCTGAAGCGCGGAATCGGGTCGGGCGTGTCGCGGCTGACGCCGGCCATCTCAAGCGCCTTGGAATTCGCCCACAGGCTGTGCCCGTCAATGGCGAAGAAGAAGGCCGGCCGGTCCGGAATGATGGCGTCGAGTTCGGCGCGGTTCGGCCCCTCCGGCGGGAACATGTCGACGCGCCAGCCGAAGCCGCGGATCGGGCCGGTCGGGTTCGCCTTGGCGTAGCGCTCGATCGCGGCCAGCACCTCGGGCAGATTGGCAAGCTGGAGATCGAGGCCCGAGGTCATGAACGCGCCGAGGAACGGGTGGGTGTGCCCCTCGACGAAGCCGGGCATCAGCAGCCGGCCCTTGAGATCGATCACCTGCGTCTTCGGGCCCGTCATCGCCTTGGCGCCGGCCTCATCGCCGACATGAACGATGGTGTTGCCGCGAACGGCGACCGCATCGGCCCAGGGCGCAGCCCCCGCGACCGTGTAGACCCGGCCGTTGTGGAACACGAAATCGGCCGCGCCGTCCGTGCCCGTCTTGACCTCTTCGGCGCGCGCATCCGTCGCAAAGAAGCCCGGCACCAGAGCCGTCGCGGCCGTCATTGCCGCACCCGCCCTCAATACTGTACGCCGGCTCATTGTCCGGCTCCGCCCGAATGCCTCGAAATACGGCGCCCAATCACACGCAGTACACATTTCGCCCCCCAAAACGCATGCACCGCACGCGTCACAACCGCACTCGCCGCAGGCAAATCATCTACCCGCGCTGGCCGCACCCCTCGTTACAGCCACCCAGCTGCAATCACCTGCCAGCGACAGTTCGATTTTCCAGATCAGACGTCTTTTCTGCAATATAGTGAAAATTGAGAAGCGCGCGCTCAGATAAAAGCGACCTATTTGCTTACCTCTGGCTCATCTATTCAGCAAAACGTAATATAGACGGCGAGTGGCCGCAAGAGCGTTCGATAAACATTCATTGCCACCGCTTTTGCTCTCAATACTGAGAAAAACCGCCCCTTTCTCGCCGTCCGGTGAGCGGAGGTCGAGAGTGTGCGTGACGTGCGGCGCTGAAGGATCTGTCGGGAAAACTGAACTCGCCTGCGGCGCGGTTTGCCACGGTGAAGCGGGTGATCGACGATCACGACTGTCCGGCGCGCAGTCCTGCAGGCGGAGCGGGGTGGAGCGATCAAAACCCCATGGCGACGCCGTCGCTTCTCGGATCTCCAGCGCCTTCGAGCGTTCCATCCGCGCGACGCACAACAGCGCCCGCATGCCCCATCATCGCGTCGAAGGCGGGCACCGTCTCCACCTCATGCCCGGCGGCGCGCAGCGCGGCGATGAGGTCCGGCGGGAAGCGATCCTCGAGCTTGAGCGTCACGGTCTGCGCGCCCCAGGTCCGGCCGAGCAGCCAGCGCGGGGCCGTGATCGCCGCCTGCAGTTCCTGACCGAACAGGCCATAGCGCGAGAACAGCGCCGCCTGAGTCTGCGGCTGCCCCTCGCCCCCCATCGTGCCATAGACCATGTGCCGGCCATCCGCGAAGCTGGCCATGGCGGGGTTCAGCGTGTGGAACGGCTTGCGGCCGGCGGCGAGGACGCGCGGCCCGCTGCCGGCGAGCGCAAAGCTGGAGCCGCGATTCTGCCACACGATCCCCGTCTGGGGCAGCACGACACCGGAGCCGAACTCGAAATAGATGCTCTGGATGAAGCTCGCCGCGAGGCCGCTGGCGTCGATGGCACCGAGCCATACCGTGTCGCCGGCGGAAGGGGGAGCCGGCCAGGGCAGAGCCCGCGCCGGATCGATCCGCGACACGAGACGATCGAGCGCGGCCTCGCTGAGGAAGTCGCGCGGATCCTCACGCATCGCGTCGGGATCGCCAACAACGCAGTCTCGCACGAGGAAGGCCTGCTTGGTCGCCTCGATCAGCCCGTGGAGATGGGCAAAGCCCTCCGCCTCGCGCACGCCGAGCCGGCTGAACAGGGCGAGAATCATGAGCGAGGCCAGGCCCTGCGTCGGCGGCGGGAAGTTGAACAGCCGGACACCGGGAAGGTCCACATGCAACGGCGCGACGCGCGTGGCGTGGCACAGGGCGAGGTCATCGAGCGTCACCGGCGAACCGGCATTGGCGAGGTCATGGGCGATGTCGCGGGCAAGCGCGCCACGGTAGAAACTCTCCGTGCCCTCCCGACCGAGCCGCTCCAGCGTCTGCGCCAGCGCCGGCAGCCTCATCGTCGCGCCGGTGGCGGGGGCGGCGCCGTCCGCGAGGAAGACGTCGGCAAAGCCGGACACATCCGCGAGCTCCGGGCGTTTGGCGGCGGTCAGCTGGCTCTGGCTGGCGGTCACGGCGAAGCCGTTGCGGGCGTGCCAGACCGCATCCTCCAGCAGGCGGGCGAGCGGCAGGCGTCCGCCACGCGCCGCGCTCAGCGTCAACGCCTCGCCCCAGCCGGCAATGGTGCCGGCGGTCGTATTGGCCGCCAGAGGTCCACGCTGGGGGATGGCCGCGAGACCCGCGCGGGCATAGAGCTCCGGCGTCGCCGCGGCGGCGGCCCGGCCGCAGGCATCGATGCCGACCGGGGCTTCTCCCGGCGCGCCGATCAGCCAGAAGCCATCGCCGCCGATCGCCGTCATGTGCGGATAGACGACCGCCAGCGCCGCGGCCATGGCCACCGTGGCCTCGACGGCATTGCCGCCCTCGCGCAGTACGCGCAGCCCCGCCTCGCTCGCCAGATGGTGCGGCGAGGTTACCATGCCCCGGCGGGCACGCACCGTGTTCAGCATGTCACGGGATCTCCGGCTACCAGCCGATCGCCTTGGGCAGCCAGGTAGCCACCGCGGGGAAGGTGAAGACCAGGGCCACCGCGATCAGCTGCAGCACGATGAAGGGCACGACGCCGCGATAGATGTCAGCCGTACGCACCTCGGGCGGAGCGACGCCTCGCAGGTAGAACAGCGCCCAGCCGAAGGGCGGGGTCAGGAAGGACGTCTGAAGCACGGTAGCGATCAGCGCCGCTGCCCAGACGAGATCCACGCCCGCCTTCTGCATCAAGGGCAGGAACATCGGCACCACGATGTAGCTGATCTCGATCCACTCGATGAAGAAGCCGAGCACGAAGATGATCAGCAGCATGAAGATCAGGATGCCGTCCGTGCCGCCGGGCACCAGCGCGAAGGCGTCATGCACCAGCCGCTCGCCGCCGAGGCCGCGGAAGGACAGCGCGAAGACCTGCGAGCAGATCAGCACGAAGAACATCATCGCGGTGATGCGGGCGGTGGACTGGACGGTGTCCACCAGCGTCTTCAGCGTGAAGCGCCCCGCGACCGCCGCGACGAGGATCGATCCGAGCGCGCCCATGCTGGCGGCTTCCGTCGGTGCAGCGATGCCGCCAATGATCGAGCCGAGCACGGCCAGCACAAGGCCGATGGGTGGCAGGCCGACCTTGAGCGCCTTCAGCCACAGCTCCTTGCGCGGCAGGGCCAGCCGCTCCTCCAGCGGAATGGCCGGCACTTTTTCCGGCCAGATGATGCCGACGGCAAGCATGTAGATACAGAAGATGCCGGTGAGCAGCAGGCCGGGCATCATGGCGGCGGCGAACAGCGTGCCGACCGATTCACCCAGAATGTCCGCCAGCAGGATGAGGATCGTCGAGGGCGGGATGAGCTGGCCGAGCGTGCCTGAGGCGCAGATCGCTCCGCAGGACAGGCTCTTGTCGTAGCCCCGCCGCAGCAGGGTCGGCAGAGTGAGGAGGCCGAGCGTAACGATGGTCGCACCGACAATGCCGGTTGTCGCGCCCATCATCATGCCGACCAGAATGATCCCGAGCCCCATGCCGCCACGCAGGCTGCCGGAGAGATGGCCGATCACTTCCATCAACTCGTCGGCGAGCCGCGACTTTTCCAGCATCACGCCCATAAAGACGAAAAGCGGGATGGCGATGAGCGTGTAATTGGCGGTGACACCATAGATGCGCGCCGGCAGCAGGCTGAACAGCGTGGTGCCAAAGCCGAGCCAGCCGAAGAAGAAGCCGCTGATCGCCAGCGTGAGCGCCACCGGCACGCCGATAAACAGCATGACGAAGAAGGAGGCGATGCAGGCGATCGCCAGGATTTCATTATAGGGCATGGGCAGGCACCGGGTCCGAGGGCGCCGCGGGCGGCGCGATCGGCGAGAGAAGGGCGGCGAGCGCGCGCGCGGTGGCGGCGAGGCTCTGCAGCAGCAGAAGCGCGAAACCCGCCGGGATCATCGCCTTGAGGATGAAGCGGTACGGCAGGCCTCCGGGGTCGGGCGAGCCTTCGCTGATCCTGTAGGACTGGCCCACATAGCGCCAGGACAGAAGAATGATGATGACGGAAAGCGCCACCACCGCCAGCGCCGAGAACAGGTCGATCGCCTGCTGGACGCGCGGGGCGAGCCGGACGAACAGGATATCCACCCGCACATGGCCTTCGTGCTTGATGGTGTAGGCGATGCACAGCAGCGTGAGCGGCGACATCAGATGCCACTCCAGCTCCTGCATCGCCACCGAGCCGGTGTTGAAGGCGTAGCGCATCAGCACATTGCCGGCCATGACGAGGACGAGCGCGAGGCCCGTCCACGCCGCGACCCAGCCGCAGGCCTCGACGATCGCGTCGAGGCCACGGGCGCATTTTTCCAGCTTGCTGGTCACGGGGGTCGAACTCATGCGCCCGAACTCACGCGCCCCGGCGGATCTGTGTCTGGTAAACCGCCTCCGAGAGACCGGCCCACTGGCTATGCTCGGCCGCGAACTTGGCGAACGAGTCGTAGACCTTCTTGATCTTGGGATCGGAGTCGGCGAGCTGCTGCAGCGTCGTGGTCGTCACCTCGCGCAGCTTGTCGACGACCGCCGTGGGATAGGGCGCGGCGATAACGCCCTGGTTCTTCACGAGATCGGTCATCGCCTCGCCATTGGTGGCCTCGCACCAGGTGTGGCTGAGCACGTTGCACGCCATGGCGGCGGTGCGGACGATCTCCTTGAGGTCGTCCGGCAGGCTCTCCCATGCAGCCTTGTTGATGACGAGTTCGGTCACGTTGTTCGGCTCGTGCCAGCCGGTGGTGTAGTAGTACTTGGCCGCCTTCTGCAGGCCGAGACGGCGATCCTGATAGGGGCCGACGAACTCGGCCGCATCGATCACGCCGCGCTCCAGCGCCGGGAAGATCTCGCCGCCGGGCAACAGCTTCACATCCACGCCGAGCTGCGCATAGACCTTACCGGCAAGGCCGGGGATGCGCATCTTCAGGCCCTTGAAGTCCTCGACCTTCTCGATCGGCTTGCGGAACCAGCCGGACATCTGCACGCCGGTATTGCCGAGCGGCATCGGCACCAGATTGAAGGGCTCGTAGAGCTCCTCCCACAGCTTCAGGCCGCCGCCGTGATAGATCCAGGCGTTCTGGCCCTGGAAATTCAGGCCGAAGGGCACGCAGGTGAAGAACTGCGCCGCCGGCACCTTGCCCGCCCAGAAATAGGAATTGGCGGCGTTCATCTCGACCGTGCCGGAAGACACCGCGTCGAAGCCTTCCAGCGCCGGGATCAGCTCGCCGGCGGCGAAGTGCTGGATGGTCAGCCGCCCGGCGGACATCTTGCCGACGAGTTCGCAAAAATAGGTCGGGCTACCCGGACCGGTGACATAGAAAGGGGCGCCCGGCCCGTAGGCGTTGGTCATCTTCCAGCTGAAGCTCTGCTGGGCGCGCGCGACATGCGGTGCGGCAATGGTGGCGACGGCGGCCGTACCCGCCAGACCGGCGCCCAGGAATCCACGACGATCCATTGTTGTTCCCCTTTGTCCGGATGGCGCCACATGCGGCGCCGTGATCGGGCGCCACTAAGCCGCCGCAGTGCCGCAGGGGCAATGCCCCAAAAGAGGCAAACGCGCCGAGGCCGGCTTTCGACAGGCGACTCCATACAAAGAAATAACAATTTCAATTCAGATGCTTAATTCAGAATGGCGATGATTTATGCACTGTGAGCCGCCCGGGTTGCGACAAGTTTTTGTGCGCCATTCGTCAAAGTGCTTCACTGGCGATCCGGCGCCCCGCGCCCGTCGCTTGCCCGTGAGTTCACGCCATGAATCGAGCCGTCCCCATCTCGATAAACGCCTTTCCCGCCTCGAAGCAGGAGGCGGCATGGCGCGAAACGCTGGCCTCGCTTGGCCTCGTCGCCCAGCTCTCCGATACAGACGCCTTCCATTTCGGCGAGGTCTCCATCAAGCGCTCGCCGACGCAGGCGACCTTTGCCCTGCTGCGCTCGGCGGCGCAGAAGCTCACCGCTTTGGGACAGACCGCCACAAAGAGCCGGGAGCCGGCGAGGAGCGACGCGCCGATCCTCATCGGCTTCGTGACCTATGGGCGCGGGCATCTCACCGATTCCGGCCGCCGCGCCGCTGAATTCGCCGATGGGGACCTCTGGGTCTGCGATCCCGCGAACCCGTTCTCGGTGCAGTTCCGCAACGACTTTGAACTCCTGCTGCTGTGTCTTCCGCGCGAGCGGCTGGTGGGCCGGTTCGGCCGCGCCGCGACCGTCCCGACATTGGTGCTCGGTGAAACCGTGTCGGCAGCGGCGGCGCGTCCCCTGATGCGGGCGCTGGGCTCGCATTTCGCGGTGATGGAGGACGGCGACGTGATGGCCGCCGAGCTGGCGGCGACGGAACTCGTGCTCTCCGCCCTGCTCGCCGAGGCCCGGCCGGAAGAAGACAATGCAACGCAGGTGCAGGCGGCGCACTACGCCCGCATCTGCGCCCAGATCGAAGCGCGCCTGCGCGAGCCCGACCTCTCGGTGAACGACATTGCCAGCGCGGAAGGGCTGTCGGCCCGTTATATCCAGCGCCTGTTCGAGGGGCAGGACCGCTCCTTCTCCGACTATGTGCGCCATCGACGGCTGGAACAGTGCCGGCTCGATCTGGTCAACCCCCAGCATGCCGACCGCTCCATTGCCGAGATCGGCTTTCGCTGGGGCTTTTCGGATCAGGCGCATTTCAGCCGCGTGTTCAGCGCGGCCTATGCCATCTCCCCGCGCGATTACCGCAAATCCTCCGGCGCCACGGTCGAGACGCGGTGGACCCGCGGCCGCCCCATGCATTCCGGCGCGCGCCCCGTCCGGCCGGCGCCAACGGCGGCCACGGGCGCCGAGACCCCCGACCGGCCGGCGCCGGTGCGCCCGCGCGAGGTGGTCGAACCCGGCCATCATCACCTGCCGGTTTCGCGCGAGACCGTGCATTGGGGTTATCTCTCGCGGAGCATTGCGCCCGCCCTGCGCGTGCGCTCCGGTGCGCAGGTGACCATCGAGACCCTGACGCAGCACGCCTATGACGATCACGAGCGGATGATCGCCGGCGACCCGGGCGCGGAGAGCGTGTTCCACTGGACCGCCGACTACAAGGCCGTGGACCGCCGCGGCGCTGGTCCCGTCAACGCCTCCATCTTCGGGCGTGGCGCCGGCGAGGGCTTCGGCGTGCACATCTGCACCGGCCCCATTTTCGTCCATGGCGCGGAGCCCGGCGACGTGCTGGAAGTCGAGATTCTCGATTTGAAGCCCCGCCCCAGCGCCAACCCGGCCCATGCAGGCTATGCGTTCGGCTCCAACGCCGCGGCGGCCTGGGGCTTTCACCATGACGATGTTCTTGATGAACCGCGCAAGCGCGAGGTCATCACCATCTACCGCACCGATGCCGCCGGGGAGAGCGGGTTTGCGGAGGCGGTCTACTCCTTCCACTGGACGCCGCAGACGGACCCCTTCGGCGTGGTGCACGAGACGATCGACTATCCCGGCGTGCCTGTCGACCATCGCCGGATCGAGAAGCGGGAGGGTGTGCTGGCCGGCGCGCGCATTCCCGTACGCCCGCATTTCGGCTTCATCGCCGTGGCGCCGCGCGAGAGCGACATGGTGGACTCGGTGCCGCCGGGCTATTTCGGCGGCAACATCGACAATTGGCGCGCCGGCAAGGGTTCGTCAGTCTATCTTCCCGTGGCCGTACCCGGCGCACTGCTGTCCATTGGCGACCCCCATCTCGCGCAGGGCGATGGCGAGATCAGCGGCACCGGGTTGGAATGCTCGCTGACCGGCGAGATCCGCCTCGTTCTGCACAAGCGCGGAGAGACCCACAAACATTTCCTCAACGGTCTCGGCGCACCGCTGATCGAGACGGCCGACGCCTGGTTGCTGCATGGCTTCAGCTATACGAACTACCTGCGCGAGCTCGGCCGCAATGCCCAGTCCGAGGTGTTCAAGCGCTCTTCGCTGAGCCGGGCCCTGCGCAGCGCCTTCCGGGCCGCCCGCAAGTTCCTGATGGAGCGCTACGGGCTCGATGAGGACGAGGCGATTTCGCTGATATCGGTCGCGGTCGACTTCGGTGTGACACAGGTTGCCGATGGCAATTGGGGCGTGCACGCGAGGATCAGCAAGGAGATTTTCCCGCAGAGGTCAGCCCCCTCGCGATGATGAGGCCGACAAATCGGAGAGCGATGACCGCCCGGCAACTCGGCATAGGCGAGCCGCCGGGCGGATCATGTCACTCCGCCGGCTGAGGATCGTCCGCGCCGGCTTCCGCGATCTGCGCCATGCCGTCGGACTGGCGCTCGAACAGCCGGCGGTAGCGCCCGGCCGGACGGGCGAGCAGCTCCTCGTGCCGGCCATCCTCGACAATGCGGCCGTGCTCGAACACCAGGATGCGGTCCATCGCCCGCACCGTGGACAGGCGGTGCGCGATGACGATGGCCGTGCGGCCCTGCATCAGCCGCTCCATCGCCTGCTGGATCGCCGCTTCCGATTCCGAATCGAGGCTGGAGGTCGCCTCGTCGAGGATCAGGATCGGCGCGTCCGCGAGGAACGCCCGGGCAATGGCGACGCGCTGGCGCTCGCCGCCGGAGAGCTTCACGCCGCGCTCGCCCACCATCGTGCGGTAGCCCTTGGGCAACCGCTCGATGAAACCGTGCGCGTTGGCGAGTTTCGCCGCGCGCTCGATCTCCGCCTCGGTGGCACCGGGGCGGGCATAGGCGATGTTCTCCGCCAGCGTGCGGTGAAACAGGATCGGCTCCTGCTGCACGATGGCGATCTGCTGGCGCAGCGAGGACTGCGCCACCTCGCGCACATCGTGCCCGTCGATCTTCACCTGGCCGTCGCTGACATCGTAGAGCCGCTGCAGCAGCTTCACGAAGGTCGTCTTGCCCGAGCCGGACGGCCCGACGAGACCGACGCGCTGCCCGGCGGGAATGGTGACATCCAGTCCCTCGAACAGCGGCGCGGCGTGACGGCCATAATGGAACGTCACCTTCTCGAACCGCACCTCGCCGCCGCGCACCGCCAGCGGCCGCGCCGCCTTCAGGTCATCGACGCCGGCCGTCAGTCCGTGCAGATCAACCAGTTCCTCCATGTCGTTCACCGCGCGCTGCAGATTGTGCACATGCTGGCCGATCTCGCGCAGATAGCCGTGCAGCACGAAATAGGTGGTGAGCACATAGGTGACATCGCCCGGCGTCGCGCGCCCCTGCCACCACAGCCACAGCGCGGTGGCGGTGACGGTGGTACGCATCACCCAAAGCAGCGCGAACTCGCCGCTGGCGCTCGAGGTCGCCAGTATCCAGGTGCGCCGCACGCGCCGGCGCCAGCGCGTCACCACCGCGGCCAGACGCTCGTCCTCGCGCGTCTCCGCACCGAACGCCTTCACCACCTGATTGGCGCCGAGCGTATCGGAGAGGATGCCGCCAATGCGCGTATCCCAGGCATTGGAAAGCCGCGCGGCGGGCGCCACCACCCGCGTGGCGAGTGCCACGGTGAGCGCGCCATAGGCGAGCGAGCCCACCGCCATGACGAGCCCCATCACCGGCCAGTGCAACATCAGCAGCAGCACCGTGCCGGCCAGCACCACGACGGAGGGCAGCAGCGAGAGCAGCAGCACATCGTTGATGACGTCGAGCGCCCACATGCCACGCGTGATCTTGCGCACCGTTGAGCCGGCAAAGCTGTTGGCGTGCCAGTCGCTGGAAAAGCGCTGGACACGATGAAACGCCTCGCGCACCACATCCGCCATAATCCCGATGGTGAGCGGCACCACCGCCCACCAGGCGAGATGGCGCAGCACCACCATGACGAGGCCAAGGCCCGCCATCATGAGGAAGGCATCCAGCGCGGCGGGGGCCTCGCTCTTGCCGGCGGTCAGGGCGTCGATCAGCCGGCCCGCGTAAAGCGGCACGAAGATCTCGGTGAGGGTGGCCAGAACGATGGCCACGCCGATGCCCGCCGCCATTGGCCAGCGGCGCGCCCAGTGGCTGAACGTGAAGGCAAGGACGTCGCGCAGCGCATCGCTGCCGCGTTTTGTCGAGAAAGACATGGGGAATGCAGGCGCGAATTGCGCGCCTCTCCTGCGAAGGGAATGAAATCAGCGTGGGGAGACGGGGCGGCGGAGCACGGCTCCGCGGCCAGCCGAACTAGCCGTGCCGGATCACAGCCGGGGTAGGTCGCAGAAACAAAATCGTCATTCTCGCCCTCCCCAGTTCGCAGTGAGCATTTTTGCTGGATACCACAGACCGCCCAGTTGGACAATCCCGGCGTCGGGAGACACAAACAGCGGCAGCTACCGCGACGGTGGCGCGGCGCGTCATTCGTCGGTGTGTGCCGGTGTTGTGGGGCGCTCTACTGCTCGGCCGCCGCGGTGCGGATCAGCGCGTCGAGCATACGCTTGCGCTTGGCTTCGTAATAATAGCCCTTGGCATAGAGCGACACCGCCCGCGTCTCGTCGCGCCCGGCCACGCGGTACGCATTGGCGAGATAGGCCACCGCGTAGGTCATGTTGGTATTGGCGTCGAGCAGGTCCTTGGGCGCGCCGCGAAAGCCGAGAGCGCGTGCCGTGTCGACGCGGATCTGCATCAGGCCCCAATAGGGCCCGTTGCGCCGGCTGGGATCGAACTTGCTCTCCCGCCAGGCAACCCGGCGCACGAGCCATGTCGGTACATCGAAGCGCTGGGCATGGCGCTCGATCAGCGCTTCGATATGCGGGGGCGCGCGGTCCGCGGTGGCGCGGGTGGCCACAGGCTCCGGCGCATCGTCGATCGGCTTGGCGGCATCTTCCTGCGTGGCGTCTTCCTGCGAAGCGCTGGCCTCCGGCTCGGCGGCATCTGCGGGCGGCGGAGTGTCTTCCACAATGGCCGCCTCCTGCGGAACCACCGGGAAAGGCCCGACCAGCCGCTTGGGCGGCAAGGGCGCCAGCGAGGCCAGCACGATGCGGGGCGGCTCGGCCTGCCGCTTGGGCGGCAGGGGAACCGGTACGACGGCCACGGCGGCGGGCACTGGCGCCGCGGCGGGCGCCACCTCAGCCACGGGGAGCGGCGCCACGACGACCTGCTGGAACACCTCGATCTCGGCGACGACCTGGCCACGGGCGACGAATTTTCCGCCCGGCACCGCGCCATGCGGCGGCTGGGTCAGCCATACCGCGTATGACGGCGCGACGAGAGTGGCGGGGGCGTGGGCGGCCGGCACCAGAAGCGCCGTCGGCACCGCCCCGTCGGCCGTCGGCCAGATGAGTTCGGATGTCGCACCGGCGCCCTCGCCTGCAGGCGGGTTCGTCGCTGGCGCAGGGGCGTGGTCAGCCGCGGCCCGAGCCGGCGCGACGCCGCAGACCGCCCCACAGACGAGCGTCCCCATGAGCGCGACGATCGCGCCTGCAAGGGGTTTTCCGTCCGTCCATCGCTTTTGTGCTCGCCATTCCACGCCGCTGCTTAACACAAACTGGCGCCGGTGCGAAACGCCCCGGGCCACCAACGCCACCGCACGCTTCCCGGGCACCCTCGCGAGCGCCCGGGATCGAGCGATTTCACGCCGCCCGCGTGGTCGCGGCCGGCATGTCGCCGGAGTGGCGGATCTCGGTGCCGAGCACCTTCAGGCATTCGCGCATGAAGGCCGCCAGCGCCGTCCAGCCCTTGGCTGAGACCATGTTGCCGTCGACCAGCGCTTCGGTCGGCGAGAGGTCGACATAGGTGCCGCCGGCAAGGCGCACTTCCGGCTCGCAGGCGCCCAGCGCGCCGACCCGCTTGCCGGTGAGCACCCCGTCCACCGCCATGAGGATCTGCGCGCCATGGCAGATGGTGAAGATCGGCTTGCCGGTCTCGTGGAAGTGCCGGACCATCGCCTGAACGCGCTTGTCGGTGCGGATATATTCCGGCCCGCGCCCACCGGCGCAGTAGACCGCGTCATACTCGTCCAGCTTCACCTCGGAGAAGGTCTTGTTGATGTCGGCGAGATGGCCGTAACGCTCGATATAGGTCTGGTGGCCCTCGAAATCGTGCAGCGAGGTCTGGATCTTGTCGCCGGCCTTCTTGTCGGGGCAGACGACATGTACGGTGTGACCGACGGCTTCCATTCCCTGCTGGAACACGAAGATCTCGTATTCCTCGGTGAATTCGCCGGTGAGCATCAGGATCTTCTTGCCGGGCATGGTGATTTCCTCCGCTTGATTGTTGCAGGTCCGCTTAAGGCAATGGACCTATCGTAAGGGAAACGCTCAGAACGGCGAGTCCGGGAAATAGTATTCGGCGGCATTCGCCTTGGTGATCAGAGGCGCATCGAGCTTGAACGAGCCGCGCACCGGGGCATGGCCGGCGAAATGGGCCGCGGTCAGGTAGATGGCGGTCTTGATCATGGACGGCGGATAGGGCGTCTCGACCGGGGTTACGGCGTCGCCCTTCATCACCTTCTCGATGATTTCCTTCATGCCGTTGCCGCCGAGCGCGAACTTGATCTCCTTGCGGCCCGACTGCTTGATCGCCTCCAGCACGCCGAGCAGCATGTCGTCGTCATTGGCCCACACCGCGTCGATCTGCGGATACTTGGCGAGGTAGTCCTGCATCAGCTTGAAGGCCTGGTCGCTGTTCCAGTTGGCGTACTGGATGTCGAGGATCTTGAGGTCGGAACCCTTGATCCCGTCCTGGAAGCCCTTGATGCGCTCGTCGTCGATCACGGTGGGAATGCCGCGCAGCACGACGACATTGCCCTTGCCGCCCATCTTCTCGACCAGGAATTTCGCGGTGTTGAAGCCGACGGCAATGTTGTCGCCGGCGACATAGAGATCCTGGATCTTGGGATCGTTGAGGCCGCGATCCACCACGGTGATGAAGCTGCCCTTGTCCTTGATCGCCTTCACCGGCGTGGTCAGTTCCTCGGACGAATGCGGGAGGATGACCAGCGCGTCGAGCTTGCGCGTCGCCGACAGATCCTCGATGGCGCTGACCTGCGCGCTCGCCGACGGCGAGGTCTTCACGATCACCTCGATCTCGGGAAAGGCCTTGTTGATCTCCTTGGCGGCGGCGTTGGCGTGATAGACGACGCCGGCGGTCCAGCCATGGTCGGCGGCCGGAATGGAGACGGCGATCGTCTTCTTCTCGGCGGCGGAAGCCGGACCGGCGGCCAGGAGAGCGGTCGTGATGCCAGCGGCCAGCAGAATGTTCCTGAGCATGCGTTTCCTCCATTGGTGCGGCAGTCTTGTTTGAAGCCCGGCGCGTCGCGGCTGCCTCGCGCGCGCCGGCTTTGTGTTCCGGCTACCTCTTCGACATGCGCTGGATCAGCATGGCGATGATGATGATGACGCCCTGAACCGCGGCGACGAGGTATTCGGAGACGAAGTCGGAAAGGACCATCAGGTTGGCGATGAATTCGAGGATCACCGCGCCGGCCACCGTGCCCCAGACGCGCCCGCGCCCGCCGCGCAGCGCCGTGCCGCCGATGACCACGGCGGTGATCACCTGAAGCTCCCAGAGCAGGCCGGTGGTCGGGGTCGCCGCGCCCAGGCGCGGCACGTAGCAGATGGCGGCGATGGCCACGCAGGCGCCCTGGATGACATACGCCAGGGTCCGCACCCGCGTGACCGAGATGCAGGAATAGCGCGCCACGTCCTCATTGGCGCCCACCGCCACGCAGCGGCGGCCATAGCGCGTGCGGTAGAGCACATAGGCGGCCACCAGTGCGACCGCGAGCGAAACGAGGATCGGGATCGGCACGCCCAGAACGTCGCCGAAATAGACCGGGCGATAGGCATCGCGCAGGCTGCGGTCGATCGCCACCGTGCCGCCATCGGTCATATAGGTGATGAGCGCGCGGAAGATGCCCATGGTGCCGAGCGTGGCGATGAAGGGCTCGATGCGCCCGACCGTGACGATGGTGCCGTTCAAAAGGCCGCAGGCGATGCCGGTGACGAGGGCCACCGCCATGCCGAGCGGGATCGCCGCCGTGCCGACGCTCGGCGCCACCCAGTTCATGAACAGGATCATCACGCCGGTGATGAAGGCGGCCATGGAGCCGACCGACAGGTCGAGCCCGCCGGACGAGATGACGAAGGTCGCGCCGATGGCGATGATGGCGATGAAGGCGCTGCGGGTGACGACGTTGGCGATGTTGTTGGCCGACAGGAAGTCCGGATTGATCAGGAAGCCGATCAGCACCAGCGCGGCGAGCGCCAGGAAAGGCCCGGCGTCACCCCAGCCGATGGACCAGTTCTCCCGGGTGCGCGGCGGCGCGGCGGCGACGTCAGCCATGTGCGTTTTTCCCTGATGTTTTTTCGCTCGCCACGCTGCTGGTGGCGTAAAGCGCGACATTGCTCTCCGACATGGCGTCGCCGGTGAGCTCTCCGTTGATCCGGCCGGACCGCATGACGAGGATGCGGTCGCACAGGCCGATCAGTTCCTGCATTTCCGAGGAGATGACGATGCAGGAGCGCCCCTCCCGCACCAGCGACTGGATGAAGGCGTAGATCTGGCTCTTGTTGGCGATGTCGATGCCGCGCGTCGGCTCGTCGATGACGATGACGGTCGGCTCGTTCAGCATCACCTTGGCGAGCAGCAATTTCTGCTGGTTGCCGCCCGAGAGCTGGCCCGCCCTTGCGTCACGGCTGCGCAGGCGGATGTCGTAGCTGCGCACGGCCTTATCGAGCAGCCGCCCCTCGCCGGCGAGGTCGAGACCGGCGAGCGGGTGCACCTTGGCGAGCGCGGCAAGGGTGAGATTGGGCGCGAGGCGTTCGCCCAGCAGCAGCCCCTTGCCCTTGCGGTCCTCGGTCAGATAGCCGAAGCCGGCGGCGGCGGCCTGTGCGGGAGAGGCGAAGTGGACCGGCCGGCCATGCAGCCGCACCGCGCCGAAGCTGGCCGGGCGCAGGCCCAGCAGCCCCTCGAACAGCTCCGTCCGGCCGGCGCCGATCATGCCGGCAAGGCCAAGGATCTCGCCCTTGCGCAGGGTGAAGGATACGTCCTTCACGAAGCCGGGGACCTCGGCGTGTTCGATCTCCAGCGCCGGCTCGGCGAGTTCGCGCTCCAGCCGCGGCGGGTAGAGGCTGGCGAATTCCCGCCCGACCATCAGGCTCGCCATGCGCTGCGGCGTCAGCCCTTCGGCGTCATAGGTGCCGACCTTGCGTCCGTCGCGCAGCACGGTGACGCGATCGGCCAGCCGCTCCACCTCGTCGAGCCGGTGGCTGATATAGAGAATGGCGACGCCGCGCTGCTTCAGCTCGACGATGATGTCGAGCAGCGGGTCGACCTCGTCATGGGTCAGCACCGCCGTCGGCTCGTCGAAGATCACCACGCGGTGGGTGCCCAGCAGCGCCTTGGCGATCTGCACCAGCTGGCGGTTGGCGAGCGAGATGTCGCGCACCAGCGCGCGGGGCGACACCTTGCAGCCGATCTCGGCAAGCTGCGCGGCGGCGGCTTCGCGCATGGCGCGCTCGTCCAGCCCGCCGAAACGGGTGATTTCCCGCCCGATGAAGATGTTCTCGGTGACGGTCAGCGCCTCGGCGAGCAGGATTTCCTGGTGCACCAGCGCGATGCCGGCCGCCTGCGCATCCGAGGGCGCGTGGAAGGCGATGGGCGCGCCGTCCATCAGCAATTCGCCTTCGCTCGGCCGGAGATACCCCGACAGCAGGCGCATCAATGTCGACTTGCCCGCCCCGTTCTCGCCAATGACCGCGTGGATTTCGCCGGGGCGAATGTCGAGCGACACGTCGGACAGCACCGTGACGCCGCCGAACTCCTTGGCCAGCCGCTCGGCATGCAGCACCGGCGCGCGCGTGCCGCCGGCCGCGGGGGAAGGAGCGAGCGCCGCCGTCATGCTTCAAACGCCGGGAGAAGCCGGTCGCGCGAGCGTTCGACATGGGTGCGCATCGCCCGCCGGGCGGCGTCCCCATCGCGCGCGGCGAAGGCGGCGAGGATTGCCTCGTGCTCGTCGAGCGCCTCCTCGGTGACGCGGGCATGGAACATCAGACGGAAGATGTGAAAGTGCGTGTGCTGGTGCGCCAGCGTCTCGCGGACCAGCTCATTGCCCGCCACTTCCAGAATCTGGTCGTGGAACAGCGCATCCTGCCGGGCGAACTGCGAGTAGCGCACGCGCTCGTCCGTACCGCCATTGCGTGACATGACACCGGCGGCGGCGGTCAGCTCTGCCAGCGCGGCATCGGTCATGGTGGCGGCGGCGCGGCCGGCCATTTCCGGCTCCAGCATCAGGCGCAGATCGTACAGTTCCTCGAAGCGGCGACGCGTGATCTGCGGCGCCGCGCTGTAGCCGACGAGGTGGGTCTTCACCACCAGCCCCTCGCCTTCCAGCCTTCCCAGCGCCTCGCGGATGGGCGTCTGCGACACGGCCAGCTCGCGCACCAGATTATCGACGGTGATGCGCGCGCCGGGCGGGATCCGCAGCGCCATCAGCCGGGCGAAGATGGCCTCATAGACCTCCTCGGCCAGACTCGCGGCACGGTGGATCACCGGCGCCGGCTCTCCGGGCTCGGGCAGGAGGTGGGTAGCGGCGAGAGGTTTCGGACTGCGCACGGTTTTGCCCCTTGACAATGACCGACTGCTAGCACGATCCTCCGCAGCACTCAATACGATATCCTATACGATTTTGTGTAGGGATCGCTTCATCAGCTGATTTATTCAGCGTTGCCAATTGGATAAATGCCGTGACATCCTTTTCCGCGATCCGGCTGCCGACCGAAATTCTCTTCGGCAAGGGCCAGCGCCAGGCTCTGCCGGCTGTCGCCCGGCGCCTCGGCAAACGCGCGCTGATCTGTACGGACGAGCGCCTCGCCGCGTCGGACGACTTCGCTCAATTGATGGACGGGCTGCACGCGGCCGGCCTTGCCGTGCTGGTCCACGACCGGGTACTGCCGGATGTTCCCCGCGACAGCGCGGCCCAGTGCGCGGAGGCGGCACGCCCCTTCGCGCCCGACCTCGTCATCGGCATGGGCGGCGGCAGCTGCCTCGACATGGCCAAGTGCGCCGCGCTGCTGCTCATCCATGGCGGCCGGCTGCCGGACTATTATGGCGAGCACAAGATTCCCGGCCCCGTGCTGCCCCTCATTGCCGTGCCGACCACCGCCGGCACCGGCTCGGAGGCAACGCCGGTCGCGGTGATCTCCGACCCGGACCGCACGCTGAAGGTCGGCATTTCCAGCCCCTACCTCATTCCCCACACGGCGATCTGCGACCCGGAGCTCACCGTGTCCTGCCCGCCCGCGCTCACCGCCATCGCCGGCGCGGATGCGCTGACGCATGCCATCGAGGCGTTCACGGCGGGGCGGCGCCCGCCCTCGGCCGAACTGGCGCAGCAGCACGTCTTTATCGGCAAGAGCGCGCTCACCGACCATTTCGCCCTGCTCGCCATCCGCCTCCTCGGCCGCAGTCTGGAGCGCGCCTGGCGCGACGGGAGCGATGAGGAGGCGCGCGCCGATGTGATGATGGCCGCGCTCGCCGCCGGCTGCGCCTTCGGCACGGCGGGAACCGCGGCCGCGCATGCCATCCAGTATCCCGTCGGCGCGCTGACCCACACCGCCCACGGCCTCGGCGTCGCGACCATGCTGCCCTATGTGATGCGCTACAACCGCCGCGCGGTGCAGGCGGAAATGGCCGAGATCGGCCTCGCGCTCGGGCTGCCCGCACAGGGGCGCGCGCCGGAAGCGCTGGCGGACGCCGCCATAGACGAAGTGACGCGCCTCTTCGCCGCGATCGGCATCCCGCCGACGCTCGCCGCGCTCGGCCTGCCCGCCGACAAGCTCGCCTGGACCGGCGAGCAGGCGCTGGGCATCGAGCGCCTCATCAAGAACAATCCGCGCCCGATCGGTCCGGACGAGATGACCCGCCTCATCGATGCGGCCTATCATGGTGATCTCGACGCCGCCTCTTCCGAACGTCTTCTTGCACAGGAATCCCGCCTATGAACGTCGCAGCCCCCTCCCCCGTGGCTTCCAACGCCCTGCCCGTTCTCGATCCGGCGGCCGGCGCGCGCGGGCTCTATATTGGCGGTCAGTGGGTGCGGCCGGCGGGGGGCGCCGTCATCCCCGTGGTCGATCCTTCGACGGAAGCCGTGCTCGCCGAGGTGCCGGACGCCACGGTCGATGACGCGAAGGCCGCCGTCGAGGCGGCCGCGGCCGCCGCACCGGGCTGGCGCGCAACCTCGCCGCGCCGTCGCTCCGAAATCCTGCGCCGCTGTTTCGAGCTGATGAGCGCGCGCGCGGAGGAACTGGCCCGGCTGATCTCGCTGGAGAACGGCAAGGCGCTGCGCGATGCGCGCGGCGAGGTCGCCTATGCCGCCGAATTCTTCCGCTGGAACGCCGAGGAGGCGGTGCGGATTTCCGGCGATTTCGCGCTCTCGCCGGCCGGCGGCAACCACATCATCGTCGACTATGAACCGATCGGCATCTGCGTGCTGATTACGCCCTGGAACTTCCCCGCCGCCATGGCCACGCGCAAGATCGCCCCGGCGCTGGCGGCGGGCTGCACCGTGGTGCTGAAGCCCGCGAGCGAGACGCCGCTCACCGCTTACGCGCTCGCCGCGCTCTATGAGGAGGCCGGCGTGCCGCCGGGCGTGGTCAACGTGCTCACCACCTCGACGCCGGGTCCCGTGACCGCAGCGATGCTGGCCGATCCGCGTGTGCGCAAGCTCTCCTTCACCGGCTCGACGCCGGTCGGCCGCACCCTGCTCGCCGAGGCGGCGAAGAATGTCATCAGCTGTTCGATGGAGCTGGGCGGCAACGCGCCGCTGGTCGTCTTCGACGACGCCGATCTGGAGGTGGCGATCGAGGGCGCCATGCTGGCAAAAATGCGCAATGCCGGCGAGGCCTGCACCGCCGCCAACCGCATCTATGTGCAGTCTGGCGTCTATGAACGCTTCGCCGAGGCCCTGACCGCCCGCATGACCGCGCTGAAGGTGGGCCCCGGCACGGCGGCAATCACGGATTGCGGGCCGATGATTACCGCCAAGGCGGTCGACAAGATCGAGCGGCTGGTGGAGGACGCGCGTTCGCGCGGTGCCCGCCTTCTGTGCGGCGGGATGCGGCCGGAGGGTCCCGGCTTCTTCTACCCGCCGACCGTGCTGACCGACGTGCCGCCCGATGCCGCCATGGGCTGCGAGGAGATTTTCGGCCCGGTCGCCGCGCTCAGCCGCTTCGAGAGCGAAGACGAGGCGGTGGCCCTCGCCAACGCAACCGAGTACGGGCTCGCGGCCTATGTGTTCACGCGCGATCTGGCGAAGGGCCTGCGCGTCTCGCGCCGCATCGAGGTCGGCATGGTCGGGCTCAACCGCGGCCTCGTCTCCGATCCGGCGGCGCCGTTCGGCGGCACCAAGCAGTCGGGCCTCGGGCGGGAGGGCGGCGCCCATGGCGTGCTGGAATTCCTGGAGGCAAAATACATCGCCACCACGCTCTGACCGCGCCCGCCGCCATGAGCGATCCGTTCCGCACCCGCGACCACGTGCCGGATTTCGACCGGCACGTGGCCGACTATGCCGCCCGCAGCGCCGCAACCCGCGCGCGGCTGCCCATGCGCGCGGACATCGCCTATGGCCCCTCGCCGGCGGAGCGGCTGGACCTGTTCCTGCCGCCGCCCGATCGTGCGACGGGCGCCGTGCACATGTTCATCCATGGCGGCTATTGGCGCATGTTCGCCAAGGAGGACTTCTCCTTCGTCGCCGAGACGGTGACGCAGGCGGGCGCCATCGCGGCCATCGTCGATTACGCCCTCATGCCCGCCGTGCGGATGGAGACGATCGTCGCGCAGATGCGCCGCGCCTGCGACTGGATCGTGCAGAACATCGGCGCGCTGGGCGGCGACCCGGCGCAACTGACGATCAGCGGCCATTCCGCCGGCGCGCATCTTGCGGCGCTGTTGCTCGACGAGAGCCAGCCGCCGGGCCGGATCAGCGGGGCGCTGCTGCTCAGCGGCATTTATGAGCTGGGGCCGCTACAGGGCTCGTTCCTGAAGGAACTGATCGCCATCACCGACGAGGAGGTCGCCCGGTTCAGCCCGGCGAGGCGGGGATATGGTCGAGGTCCGGTGGTTTGCCTGATGGTCGGAGAAGGCGAGACCGCGCCGTTTCATCAACAGGCGGCCGCCTTCACGGCACAGCTGACGCAAGCGGGGGTAAACGCCCGCCACGCCGTCATCGCCGGCGCCGACCATATGAGCATCGTCGCCGATCTGGGCACGCCTGGGACCGAAGCCGCCCGAAGGCTCGCCCGCTGCCTTGCCGTGGTGTGACTGCGAGCGACCGCTGACAGCGCGCAGGCCGAAAAAACAGCACGGCCGTGTCGGCCACGCCTTTCCTCGTTCGTCCTTGTGAGGTCGGCGCCGGCTCGCTTGGCCACGGCGTCGCGCAGCATGTCGGCCAAGGGGAGGCTAACGCAATGAATGTCCAGGCGTATCTGATGTTCAACGGCCGCACCGAGGAAGCCATCGCGTTCTACAGCAAGGCGGTCGGGGCGCAGGTCACCGCGCTGATGCGCTTCAGCGATGCGCCCGAACCGCCCCCGCCGGGCATGATCCCGGACGACTGGGGCAACAAGATCATGCATGCGAGCTTCAAGATCGGCGATGCCGAGCTGATGGCATCGGATGGCTGCCAGTCGGACAATGCCGGCTTCAACGGCATCTCGCTGGCGCTTTCGGTCGCGTCGCCGGAGGAAGCCGCGGCGACATTCGCGGCGCTCGCCGAGGGCGGCGAGATCAACATGCCGCTGGCGCCGAGCTTCTTCTCGCCGAGCTTCGGCACGCTGACCGACCGTTTCGGCGTTTCCTGGATGGTTGTAACCTGCGTGGTGTGACGGGAGGACGCCATGGACAAGAAGGTCTTCATCCTGGTCGGCACCCGCAAGGGCGCGTTCATTCTCGAGAGCGACGCCGCGCGGCGGTCGTGGCGGCTGCGCGGCCCGTTCTGCGAGACCTGGCCGACACATCACGTCATCGCCGATCCCGCGAGCGGCACGCTCTATGCCGGCGGCGGCAATGAGTGGTTCGGCCCCGCAGTGTGGAAATCCACCGACTTCGGCGCGAGCTGGACCCATTCGAGCCAGGGCCTCGCCTATGAGGCCGGGCAGGCGCCGGTCAAGGCCGTCTGGAGCCTCGCCGCGGCCCCGGATGGCAGCCTCTATGCCGGTGTCGAGCCGGCCGGGCTGTTTCGCAGCGAGGATGGCGGGATCAGCTGGAGCCATGTCGACGGACTGCAGAAGCACCCCTCCCGTCCGGAATGGAACCCCGGCGGCGCCGGGCTCATCCTGCATTCGCTGGTGCTCGATCCCGCCGACCGGAAGAAGATCTGGGTCGGCATCTCCGCCGCCGGCGTGTTCGCCACCGAGGATGGCGGCGCGACGTGGGAGACACGAAACCGCGGCACCCGCGCCGACTTCATGCCGGAAGGAGAGAATTATCCCGAGTTCGGCCAGTGCGTGCATTGTCTCGTCATGGCGCCGGGCGGGACGGGGCGGCTCTACCAGCAGAACCATTGCGGCATGTACCGCTCGGACGATGGCGGCCGGAGCTGGCAGAGCATCGAGGCGGGACTGCCCTCCTCCTTCGGCTTTCCCGCAGCCGCGCATCCGCGCGATCCCGACAGCCTCTACCTCATCCCGCTGAACGGCGACATCAAGGGCCGCTTCATGCCGGAGGGCAACGCCGCCGTGTGGCGCACCGCCGACGCCGGCGCGAGCTGGCAGCCCAAGCGGGCGGGACTGCCGCAGGGCGACGCCTATTTCAACGTGCTGCGACAGGCCATGGCGACCGACACGATGGAGCCGGCCGGGGTCTATTTCGGCACCAATGCCGGCGGCCTCTATGCCAGCATCGACGAGGGCGAGACATGGGAATGCATCGCCCCGCATCTGCCGACCATCACCTCGGTCGAAACCCTGGTGCTGGAGCGCTGAGCAATGGACGCGCCGGCGGAAGAGCAAAGAGCGGACACGGCGCGGGCGCCCGTGCTCGTGCGCCTGCCGCCTCATCTCGTCGTGCTGTTTCCCGGTGCCGACCGGCTTGTCGCCCTCAACGCGGGCAGCGTCGCGGAGATGGTCGCCGCCCTCGACGCGCTCTGGCCCGGCATGGGCGAACGGATCTGCGACGAGACGCCGGCGATCCGTCGCCATATCAACGTGTTCGTCGACGGGCGACGCGCCAGACTCGCTACGCCGCTCGCGCCGGGAGCGGACGTCTTCGTCATCACCGCGATCAGCGGCGGCTGATCCCCCGACATCGCGAAAGGCCACACATGTTCTACGCACTGCTTTGCTACCATCAGGAAGATGTCGTCTGCGCCTGGACCAAGGAGGAGGACGACGCGGTGATGCGCCGGCTCGCCGTGGTGCATGAGCGCCTCGCCCGGGAAGGAAAGCTCGGGCCGGCGGCGCGGCTGCTGCCGACCACCGCCGCCACGACACTGCGCAAGGATCAGGATCCGCCGCTGGTGCTCGACGGTCCCTTCGCGGAGACGAAGGAGCAGTTGCTCGGCCTCTATCTGCTGGATTGCGCGGATCTGGAGGAGGCACTCGCCATCGCCCGCGAACTTGGCGTGGCCAATCCCGGCGGGGCTTATGAAATCCGCCCCACCAGCCTGTTCCTCGATGGCGGCGCGCGGCCATGAGGGACGAGGCGCGCGCGATCGGCACCACGCTCGCCGCCGCGCGCCCGCAGGCCCTCGCGGCACTGCTACGCTATTTCCGTGATCTCGATCTCGCCGAGGAGGCGTTCCAGGAAGCGTGCGTGCGGGCCCTGCGCAGCTGGCCGCAGAACGGCCCTCCGCGCGATGCGGCGGCATGGCTCGTCTTTGTCGGCCGCAATGTCGCGCTCGACACGGTGCGGCGCCGGGCAAAACACGCCGAGCTGCCACCGGAAGAAGCCTTCTCCGACACCGAAGACGCGGAGGCCGCGATCGCCGAGCGCATGGACGGCGCGCATTATCGCGACGACGTGCTGCGCCTGCTGTTCATCTGCTGCCATCCCGACCTTCCCGCCGCCCAGCAGATCGCGCTGGCGCTGCGCATCGTGTCCGGCCTCTCGGTCCCGCAGATAGCCCGCGCGTTTCTGGTGAGCGAGGCGGCGATGGAGCAGCGCATCACCCGGGCGAAGGCCCGTATCGCACGGGCGGACATCCCCTTCGAGGCGCCCGGCGCAGTGGAGCGAATGGAGCGGCTCGGCAGCGTCGCCGCCATGATCTATCTCGTCTTCAACGAGGGTTATTCCGCCGGCGGTGACACCAGCGCCGCGCGCGAGCCGCTCTGCACGGAAGCGATACGGCTCGGGCGGCTGTTGCTGCGGCTGTTTCAGGCCGAACCCGAGATCATGGGTCTGACCGCCCTCATGCTGCTGCAGCACGCCCGCGCCGGCGCGCGGTTCGATGGCGACGGGGCGGTCATCCTGCTCGACAATCAGGACCGCCAGCTGTGGAACAGGCCGATGATCCAGGAGGGGCTCGCCCTTCTCGACAAGGCGATGCGTCATCGCCAGCCGGGCCCTTATCAGGTGCAGGCGGCAATCGCGGCGCTGCATGCGCGCGCGCCACGGCCCGAGGACACCGACTGGGCGCAGATCGACCTGCTCTATGGCATGCTCGAAATCCTGCAGCCCTCGCCTGTCGTGACGCTCAACCGGGCCGTGGCGGTCTCGAAGCTGCGCGGGCCGGAAGCCGCGCTCGCCATGGTGGAACCGCTGGGCGACCGGCTCGCCGGCTATTTCCATTATCATGGCCTGCGCGGGGCGCTGCTGATGCAGCTTGGCCGGACCAGCGAAGCGCGCGAGGGCTTCATGACCGCCATCAGCCTTGCCACCACGGCGGCGGAGGCGGCCCATATCCGCAGCCATCTCGACGGGCTGCGCTGACGGGACAGGAACGGGTCCCGCGCCTTTCCCCTCCGATGCTTCAGCCCGGCACGTTGCTCAGGCGGCGAAGTTCGTCATGCACGCCGCGATTGCCGGCCCACATCGGGCCGGGCGTGGCGAGATTGCCATCGAACGTCACAACGCCGCCCGCCTCGCGCACCAGCACGATGCCGGCCCAGCAGTCCCAGCAATAAAGCGTGGGGTCGTAATAGCCGGCCAGCCGGTTGGCCGCGACATAAGCCAGCATCAGCGCGCCGGAGCCCACGCGAAACAGCACGCCGCCCGCCTCGTACAGCGCCTCCACGAAGGCGCCGACCTCCTTCGGCGTGGCCTTCTGCGTCGCGCCGAAGCCGATGGTCGTCGAGGCGATCGTCCAGTCCGGGTTGATGGTCAGCGGGCGTCCGTTGAGCCGCGCCCCGCCGCCTTCCACCGCCGCGTAGAGTTCGTCCATCACCGGCGCGAAGATGACGCCCACCACCGGCTTGCCGTGCCAGGCGATGCCGATCGAGACCGTCCAGTTCGGCTGGCCGACGAGGAACGGCATGGTGCCGTCGATCGGGTCGATCACCCAGACGAAGCCCGAGCTTCCCTCCGATGCCGCCTCTTCCTCACCGACGATCCCGTCATCGGGAAACACGTCGCCGATGGCGTCACGCAGCCACGCTTCGATGGCGCGGTCCGCCTCGCTGACGAGATCCTGTGAATCGGACTTCGACACGGGATGCAGCGTGTCGCGGTCGAGGAAGAAGGCGCGCGCCCTCTCGCCGGCCGCGCGCGCCAGCTTTTCGGCCACGGCAAGCCGGCTGTGAAACGGATCGGTCTGCGCAGTCTGTCCCGAACTCATCCTCGAAGGCCTCCGACATCTCAGCCATGTACCGGCGCGTTCACCGAGCGTGATGCTATTGCATATTTCAGATTACAAATGTATCGGTTTCCACATTGATCGACTGAAACCTGCTCGCGCACCAGCGGGAATTGACGCTCACCGCGCCCTTCCCGCGCCTGCGCCAAAAGATGAGAGGCGGCCCGAGCCGCCCGAATGCCGGCCTCCCCAACCGGGTGATGCGCCATCTCAGGAGGAAACACATGAATCGTGCATTGAGAATCTGCGCCAGCGTCGCCGCCATCGCCGTGGCCACCGCGGCCATGCCGGTCGCGGCCTTCGCGGACTGGCTGGCCGACGCCGCCAAGCCGCTGAAGGGCACCGAGGTCACCGGCGTGTTCCTCGACCGCCCCGGCTACCGCGCCATCATCAAGCTCCTGCCGGAGTTCGAGAAGCGCACCGGCATCAAGGTCAATTACGAGATCGTCCCCTACGAGAACGCCCGCGAGAAGCAGGTGCTCAACTTCACCTCGCGCGGTGACATCACCATGGCGCTGGTGGACCTCGTCTGGATCGGCGAGTTCGCCGAAAATGGCTGGCTGGTGCCGCTGAAGGATCTGGAGGCCGACAAGGCCGTCACCGATCCCAACCTGAACCTGCCGGGCTTCTTCCCGCTGCTGCTCGACGCGTTCGGCACCTGGGGCGGCACCACCTACGGCCTGCCCTTCGACAATTATTCGGGCCTGCTGTTCTACAATTCCTGCAAGCTCAAGGAAGCCGGCTTCGACAAGCCCCCGGCGACCTGGGCCGAGCTGCGCGACGTCTACGCGCCCAAGCTGACCGACGCCTCCAAGAACCAGTACGGCTACGTGCTGCAGTCCCGCCGCGGCGAGACCCAGTCGGCTGACAGCTTCATGCGCTTCCTGTGGCCCTTCGGCGGCTCGCTCCTGAACAAGGAGTTCAAGTCGAACCTGATGAGCAAGGAAAGCCAGGACGGCCTGAACTTCCGCCAGTCGCTCATCAAGTACATGCCGCCGGGCGTCGTCTCCTTCGACCATGCCGAGGCGGTGAACTCGCTGGCCCAGGGCCAGTCCGCCATGCTGACCGAATGGTCGGCCTTCTACTCGACCCTCACCGACCCGGCGACCTCCAAGCTCGGCGACTGCCTCGCCGTTGCGCCCGAGCCGGCCGGCCCGGCGGGCCGCCTGCCGGCGCTCGGCGGCTTCTCGCTCGGCGTCGCGGCGCAGGCGACCCCCGAGCAGCAGAAGGCGACCTGGCTGTTCATCCAGTGGGCCACCTCCGAGGAAATCGCCAAGGCCTATGTCGAGGCCGGCGGCGTCTCGGGCCGCATGGCCGTCTACAAGGACCCGGCGATCCAGGCGAAGTACAAGTTCGTCGCCCCGATGGTCGCGTCCTGGGAGAAGGGCGTGCCGGAGTACCGTCCGCGCTTCCCGGCCTGGCCGGCGATCTCCGAGATCGTTGCCGAGTGGGGCTCCAAGATGGAGCTGGGCGAAGTCTCGGTCGAGGCCGGCTCCAAGGAGATCGGCACCCGCATGGAAGCCATCCTCCAGAAGGAAGGCTATTACGACGGCAAGAAGAAGCTGCTCCAGTGAGTTGACGCCGGCGACGGCCAGGGCCCGCGCCCTGTTCGTCGCCGGCTTCGGCAGGCGGATGCCGTGACCCGCGAAGCGGCATCCGCCTTCTTTCCTCAACAGCCTTTCCGGTTCGACACCATGACCACACTTCACCGACGCGCCCTGGACGAGATCGGCGACTGCCTCGACAAGGTGAGCGGCGAGGAATTCGACGCCGCCCTGACGGAGATCGCCACCGCCGGCCGCATCGCGCTCTATGGCGTGGGTCGCGAGGGACTGGCGATCAAGGGACTGGCGATGCGCCTGTTCCATCTCGGGCTGAAAGCGGCGATGGTGGGCGACATGACCACCCCGCCGGTCGGCCCCGGCGACCTGCTCATCGTCTCGGCCGGGCCGGGCGATTTCTCCACCGTCGCGGCGCTGATGGGCGTCGCGCACGCGGCCGGTGCCCGCACGCTGGTCGTCACCGCCGAGCCGACAGGCGCGGCCGCGGCCCGTGCCGACCGCGTGCTCACCGTGCCGGCGCAGACCATGGCGCGCGATCAGGGTGCGGGCGCGACCTCGGTGCTTCCCATGGGCTCGCTCTATGAGGGCGCGCTCTATGTGCTGTTCGAAATTCTCATTCTGGGCCTGCGCGACAGGCTCGCGGTGACGCCGGCGCAGATGCGGGCGAACCATACCAATCTGGAGTGACCCTCCCGTCCGTCCGGGCCGGCTTCCTGCCCCCGTCGGCGCCCTGCAACCGGCCGGCCTACGCCGAGGATCCAACGCCCATGAGTGATGTTCCCGCCGCAAAGCCCAATCGAGGATATGGCCGCTGGACGCCGGCCTGGTTCCTGGCGCCGGCTGTCCTCACGCTGCTGCTGATCGGCATCTACCCCACCATCTTCGCGCTGGTCACCTCGTTCCGGCGCTACAACATCGCCCGGCCGCGCGAGGGCTTTCCCTTTGTGGGCTTCGAGAACTACGTGACGGTGCTCACCGACAGCACCTTCTGGGCCTCGCTCGCGCTCACCGCCAAGTTCTACGTGACCGTGCTGCCGATCCAGGTGGCGCTCGGCCTCACCATCGCGCTGCTGCTGCACAAGCCGGGCCTCGGCCTGCTCAAGTCGCTGGCGCGGGTGACGCTGGTGGTGCCGCTCGCCACCACCTATGCCGTGGTCGGCCTGATCGGCCGGCTCATCTTCAACCGTGAATTCGGCGTCGCGAACCAGTTCCTCGACTGGTTCGGCATTGGCGGCATCGACTGGCTCGGCACCCAGAACGGCGCCTTCGCCGCCATCGTCATCATGGATGTGTGGCAGTGGACGCCGTTCTGCGCCCTCATCTTCCTCGCCGGCCTGTCGATGGTGCCCGGCGAGATCGAGGAGGCGGCGCGGCTGGAGACCTCCTCCAAGCTGGCGCTGCTGCGCCATGTGCAGCTGCCCTATCTGCTGCCCGGCCTCACCGCGGTGATGATCCTGCGCTCGGCGGACGTGCTGAAGCTGTTCGACATGGTGTTCGTGATGACCCGCGGCGGCCCTGGCTCGGCTACCGACCTCATCTCGATCTACATCCAGCGCGTCGGCTTCCGCATCTTCGACCTCGGCACCGCGTCGGCGCAGGCCATCCTGCTGCTCATCATCACCATCGTTATCAGCCGGCTGTACATCCGCATGCTCTATCGGGAGGTCAACTGATGCGCGGCAAGCTGCTCCATGCGCTCGGTCTCACGGCCGTCGTCGCCTTCTCGCTGTTCCCGTTCCTGTGGATGGTGGCCGCGAGCTTCAAGACCCAGTCCGACATTCTCGCGTCCCCGCCGGTGTGGTTCTTCACCCCGACGCTGCAGAACTATGTCGAGATCTTCTCCGACACCAAGGTCTCCGGCGCGATCGTCAATTCGCTGATCGTCGCCACCGCGACCACGCTGCTGGCGGTCGTGCTCGGCACCCCGGCCGCCTTCGCGCTGGCGCGCTACGAGTTTCGCGGCAAGTCGGACCTGTGGTTCTGGTTCATCTCCAACCGCATGACGAGCCCGATCGTGCTGGCGCTGCCGGTCTATCTACTGGCGATGTACGCCAACCTGCTCGACACCCATCTCGTGCTGATCCTCATCTACCTCACCTTCAACATCCCGATCGTGGTGTGGATCGTCACCGACCAGTTCAAGTCGATCCCGCCGGACCTCGAACAGGCGGCGCGGCTCGACGGCGCCGACCAGTTCACCATCTTCCGCAAGATCTATCTGCCGCTCGGCGCGCCGGGCATCGCGGTGTCGGCGATCTTCTCCTTCATCTTCTCGTGGAACGAACTGCTTTACGCGCTGGTGCTCACCCGCCGCGCGGCGCAGACCGCGCCGGTGGTGGCCACCTCCTTCATGTCGGGCTATGAGCTGCCCTGGGGCAAGATCATGGCCACCGGCACGGTCATCGTGCTGCCGGTGACGATCTTCGCGCTCATCGTCTCGCGTCACATGGTGCGCGGGCTCACCATGGGGGCGACCAAGTGAGCGCAATGTCAGGCGAGCACGCCCCCATCACGCTGGGCATCAATCTCGGCTTCTGCGTCAAGCGGTGGGTGACGCCCGAACTTTGGGCCCCCGTCGTGCGCGAGCGCCTCGGCCTCGATCTCGTGCAGTTCTCGTTCGACCTCGTCGACCCGATGTGGCCCGACGCGATGCTGGACCGCCAGGCCGCCGCCATCCGCGTGGCCACGGCCGAGCACGGCATCGAGATCCACAGCGCCTTCATCGGCCTCGCGCACTACACCTTCAACCAGCTGCTGCATCCAGATCCCGATGTGCGCGACTATGCCGAGCAATGGCTGGGCCGCGCCTATCGCTTCGCCGCCACCGCCGGCATTCTGCGCGTCGGCGGCCCGCTCGGCGCGATCGCCGCCCGGATCGACGGGTTTGAGGCGGACGCGATCCCGGCGGCCGATTATGACGACCTCATCGCCCGCATGCACCGGCTGGCGGCGCGCGCGGCGGCGGAGGGGCTCACCGAACTCTATGTCGAGCCGACCCCGCTGCGGCGCGAATGGCCGTGGACCATCGACCAGGCCAAGCAGATGATGGCCGATGTCGCCGGCAGCGCCGCGCCCTGGCGCTTCTGCCCCGACTGGGGGCACGGGACGTTCACGCCGCTCTACGGTCCCGATCACGGCGCCATGGAGCCCTGGTTCCGGGAGCTTGCGGACGTCATCACCGCCGTGCACATCCAGCAGACCGATTTCATGCTGGACCGGCATTGGGACTTCACCGAGCCCGGCGCCGTCGACCCGGCCGCCGCCGCTGCCCTGCTGCGCGAGACCGGGCTCGCCGACCGGCCGGTGTTCCTCGAAGTGTTCTATCCGTTCGAGCGGGACGACCTTTCGATCCTGAAGGCGCTGGAAGCGACATCGGTGCTTCTCAAGCGGGCCTTCGCCTGAGAAAGCCGGGATATGACGGGCGCGCGCGACAGGAACGGACAGGGCAGCCAGCCGAGCTCGGTGGACGAGATCGAGGCCGCGCAGATCCGTGCCCGCGTCGCCTGGCTCTATTTCATCGGCGGTCTCACCCAGCAGGACATTGCCGACCAGCTCGGGCTGACCCGGCTGCGCATCAACAAGATCCTCGGCCAGCTGCGCACCGACGGTTCCGTGCGCATCGACATCCGCCTGCCCATGGCGGACTGCGTCGAGCTGGAGCAGAAGCTCAAGCAGCGCTTCGGCCTGCAGGGCGTCAGCGTGGTGCCCAGCCTGCCGGACGATGCCGACCAGCAGCGGGTCATCGGCGAGGCGGCGGGCGCGCTGCTCGACCGGCACCTGACCAACGGCATGGGCATCGGCGTCGGCTGGGGCAAGACGCTCGCCGCCGGGCTGAAGCGCATCTCCGCGCGCCCGCTGCCCGACAGCTGGGTCACCTCGATCATGGGCGGCGTCACGAGAGGCTCCGGCGCCTCGACCTTCGAGGTCGCCACCGGCTATGCGCGCGCCATCTCGGCCGACTGCTACTACATCGCCGCGCCCATCTACATGCCGACCCCGGAAAGCCGCACCCTCCTGCTGTCGCATCACGGCATCGGCGAGACGTTGCGCCGGGCCCGGCTGGTCGATGCCGCGCTGGTGTCCTGTGGCGACATGAGCGACCGCTCGCTGCTGATCCAGACGCAGACCGTGACGGAGAACCGCGACAGCCTCATCGCCGCGGGCGCGGTGGGCGATCTTCTCGGCGTGTTCCTCGACGCGGATGGCCGGCCGCTCGACCACCCGCTGAACCAGCGGGTGCTGTCCCTGTCGCCGCATGAACTGAAGAGCGTGGCGTTCTCCCTGCTGGCCTCCGGCGGCCTGCACAAGGTGCCGATCATCCGGGCCATCCTCGGGGGTGGCTACGTCAAACGCCTCGTGACCGACGAAAAATGCGCTGCCGCTCTCCTGGAGCGTTGACCGACACCGCCCGGGGCGACCGCAAGGGGCCGCGGCCAGAGATTTTGGAGTAAGAGCCGATGTCATTCCTGAGGCTGAACAACATCAAGAAGAGTTACGCCGACGTCTCGGTCATCAAGGGCGTCAGCTTCGAGGCGAGCAAGGGCGAGTTCGTGGTGTTCGTCGGTCCTTCGGGCTGCGGCAAGTCCACTTTGCTGCGCATGATCGCCGGCCTTGAGGACGTCACCTCCGGACAGCTCTATATCGATGGCCGCGACGTCACCTATGAGGAGCCCGCCAAGCGCGAGGTTTCCATGGTGTTCCAGTCTTACGCGCTCTACCCGCATATGAGCGTGTTCGAGAACATGGCCTTCGGCCTGCGCATGGCGAAGAAGCCGGAGGCGGAGATCAAGGCGCAGGTGGCGGAGGCCGCGCGCATCCTGCAGCTGGAGCCGCTGCTCGACCGCAAGCCGCGCGCGCTTTCCGGCGGCCAGCGCCAGCGGGTCGCCATCGGCCGCTCCATCGTTCGGCACCCCAAGCTGTTCCTGTTCGACGAGCCGCTGTCCAATCTCGACGCGGAACTGCGCTCGCAGATGCGCGTGGAGATCGCCAAGCTGCACCGCAGCCTCGGCGCCACCATGGTCTATGTCACCCACGACCAGGTGGAGGCGATGACGCTCGCCGACCGCATCGTGGTGCTGCGCGCCGGGCTGGTCGAGCAGATCGGCTCGCCGACGGAACTCTATGACAAGCCGGCCAACACCTTCGTCGCCGGCTTCATCGGCTCGCCGAAGATGAACTTCATCGACGCCAAGGTCGCCTCGGTCGCGGGCAATGGCCTCACGCTGGCGCACCCCTCCTTCGTGGGAGGCACACGCACCGTCGAGACGCCCTCGGCCGGGCGCGTGAAGGTGGGGGACAGTGTCACGGTCGGCCTGCGGCCCGAGCATCTCACCGTTGGCACGGCCGATCCCATCCTCTCGCTCACCGTCGACTTCGCCGAGAGCCTGGGTGGATCCACCCAGCTTTATGCGCGCGGCGACGGCGAGCCGGTGATCGTGCTCACCGCCGGCCGCCCCGATCTCAAGCCGGGCGATGCGCTCCATCTCGGCATCGACCCGCGCCACATCTATCTCTTCGACGCCGCCGGGCTGGCGCTCTGACGCCCCCTCGACGACGGCAACTCCAGCAGGACAAGACCATGGTTCAGGCACTGGTTCTCGAAAAGAAGGGCGAGCTTTCCCTTCGCGACATCGACCTCCCGCTGGAGGTCGGCCCCGACGACGTGAAAATCGCCATCCATACGGTCGGCGTCTGCGGCAGCGACGTGCACTACTACACCCATGGCGCCATCGGCTCCTTCGTGGTGCGCGAGCCCATGGTGCTCGGCCACGAGGCGGCCGGCGTGGTGACCGCGGTCGGCGCCAACGTGAAGAACCTCAAGGTCGGCGACCGGGTCTGCATGGAGCCGGGCGTGCCGAACATGAACTCGCGCGCGACCAAGCTCGGCATCTACAATGTCGATCCGGACGTGCGCTTCTGGGCGACACCGCCGATCCATGGCGTAGTGACCCCGGAAGTCGTGCACCCCGCCGCCTTCACCTACAAGCTGCCGGCCAATGTCTCCTTCGCCGAGGGCGCGATGGTCGAGCCCTTCGCGGTCGGCCTGCAGGCGGCGACCCGCGCGCGCATCACCCCCGGCGATGTCGCCGTGGTCATTGGCTGCGGCCCCATCGGCATCATGACCGCGCTCGCCGCGCTCGCCGGCGGCTGCGCGCGGGTCTACATCTCCGACCTGTCGGCACCCAAGCTTGCCATAGCCGGGCAATATGCCGGCATCCACCCGGTCAACATCACCGAGAAGCCGCTGGCGCAGGTCGTTGCGGAAGAGACCGAGGGCTGGGGCGCCGATGTGGTGTTCGAGGCCAGCGGTAGCCCTCGCGCCTATGAGGGCATCTTCGATGTGGTGCGTCCGGGCGGCACGCTGGTTCTGATCGGCATGCCGGTGGAGCCCACAAAGTTCGACGTCGCCGCCTCCATCATCAAGGAAGCGCGTATCGAGACCGTGTTCCGCTACGCCAATAATTTCGACCGCGCGGTGAACCTCATCGCCTCCGGCAAGGTCGACCTGAAGCCGCTGATCTCCGAGACCTTCGACTTCGCGCGCAGCATCGAGGCGTTCGACCGCGCCGCCAAGGGGCTGCCGACGGATGTGAAACTGCAGATCCGCATGCCGGCTTGAGGCACACCTTCGCCCTCTCCCCGCCGGGGAGAGGGTCGTTCGTTCCCGAACTAGATCAATCGGAGTTTCTCATGGCCAGGCTTCAGGGCAAGGTTGCCGCCATTACGGGGGCGGCCTCGGGCATCGGCCTCGCATGCGCCGAGGCAATGCTGGAAGAGGGCGCGACCGTCGTCCTCGTCGACCGCGCCGCCGACGTGCTGGAAGAAACCTGCGCGCGGCTCGGCTCGCGGGCAGTGCCCTTGGTGGTCGACCTGCTCGACCCGGCGAGCGTGGCCACCATGCTGCCGGCGATCCTCGATCGCTGCGGGCATCTCGACATCTTCCACGCCAATGCCGGCGCCTATATTGGCGGCCCGGTGGTGGAAGGCGACCCCGATGTGTGGGACCGGGTGCTGAACCTGAACGTGAACGCCGCCTTCCGCACCGTTCACGCCGTGCTCCCGCACATGGTGGCGCGCAAGACCGGCGACGTGATCTTCACCTCCTCCATCGCCGGCGTGGTGCCGGTGGTGTGGGAGCCGGTCTATACGGCCTCGAAATTCGCCGTGCAGGCCTTCGTTCATACGGTGCGCCGGCAGGTCGCCAAGGACGGCGTGCGCGTCGGCGCGGTGCTGCCGGGCCCCGTCGTCACCGCCCTCATCAAGGATTGGCCACAGGCCAAGCTGGACGAGGCACTGGCATCGGGTGCACTGATGGAGCCGCGCGAGGTGGCCGACAGCGTCGTTTTCATGCTCACCCGTCCGCGTAATGTCACCATACGCGATCTCGTGATCGTGCCGAACGGAACGGACCTTTGACCATGAGCGGGTGTTTCGCTGGAATCGATGTCGGCACGGGCAGCGTGCGCGCCGGCATCTTCGACGCGGCGGGCACGCTCCTCGCCTCGGCCAAGCGCGACATCCGCATGTGGAAGGAGCCGGGCGACATTGTCGAGCAGTCGAGCGATGACATCTGGCAGGCGGTCTGCGCCAGCCTGCGCGAGGCGCTGACGGCCTCCGGCGTCGCGCCGGAAGCCGTCAAGGGCATCGGATTCGACGCGACCTGTTCGCTGGTCGTGCTGGGCGCGGAAGGCCGGCCGATCCCGGTCGGCCGGCATGGCGATGCCGCGCGCAACGTCATCGTGTGGATGGACCACCGCGCCACCGGGCAGGCCGACCGCATCAATGCGCGCGGCGGCCGGGTGCTGGACTATGTCGGCGGCACCATCTCGCCGGAAATGGAAACGCCCAAGCTGCTCTGGCTGAAGGAAGAACTGGCGGAGACGTTCGACGGCGCCTGGCAGTTCCTCGACCTCGCCGATTTCCTCACCTTCAAGGCGACCGGCAGCCTCGCGCGCTCGGTCTGCACCGTCACCTGCAAATGGACCTACCTCGCCCATGAAGGGCGCTGGGACGGGGATTACTTCCGCGCGGTAGGGCTCGGCGCGCTGGCGGATGAGGGCTTTTCGCGCATCGGCACGGAGATCGTCGCCGCCGGCACGCCGCTAGGCACCGGCCTCACCGCGCCGGCCGCCGCCGAACTCGGCCTTGCCCCCGGCACGGCGGTCGCCGCCGGCCTGATCGACGCCCATGCCGGCGGTATCGGCACGGTCGGTGCGCGCGAGGGCCATTCCGGCGACACCACCATCACCGTGCTCAACCGAATGGCCTACGTCTTCGGCACCTCCGCCTGCACCCTGCTCACAACCGCCGAGCCAGTTTTCGTGCCGGGCGTGTGGGGCCCCTATTTCTCGGCGATGGTCCCGGACTTCTGGCTGAACGAGGGTGGCCAGTCCGCCGCCGGCGCGGCGATCGACCGGCTGGTGCGGCTGCATCCCGCCGCTCCGCAGGCGAGCGAACTCGCGCGCAAGGACGGCACCAATCTCAGCATCTGGCTCGCCCGCCGCGCGGAGGAAGCCGGCGGCGCCGCCGCCATCGCCCCGCTGGTCGGCACGCTGCATGTCGTGCCGGAATTTCTGGGCAACCGCGCGCCCTTCGCCGACCATCTCGCGCGCGGCATCATTGCCGGCATCGGCATGGATGAAAGCCTCGACAGCCTCACAGGGCTCTACATGGCCGGGCTTGCCGGCATCGGCTACGGGCTCCGCCAGATCCTCAACGCGCAGGCCGCCAAGGGCGTGCGGACCGACACCGTTGTCGTCTCGGGCGGCGCCGGCCAGAGCCCGCTGGTACGGCAGGTTCTGGCGGATGCGGCGGACGTGAATATTGCCGGCGTCAGGTCGCCCGAGCCCGTTCTGCTTGGCTCCGCCATTCTCGGCGCCGTGGCGTCCGGCCACTATGATGGCTTCGAGACGGCGATGCGGTCCATGTCGCAGATTGAGGTTGTCTACGCCCCGACCGCCGCCAACCGCAGCTGGCATGAGCGCCGCTTCAAGAGCTTCGAGGCCCTGCAGTCTGTCTATCGCGGGCTGCGCGACTGATCGCCTGCCGCTTCCACCGCGCCCGGACTAGCTCGCCGCCTGTGACCAGGTCCCGCCTTCGATCTTGGCGGCGGCGATCACCGCCTGGGTGCGGCTCTCCACCCCAAGTTTCTGCAGAATGGCGGAGACATGAGCCTTCACCGTCGCCTCGGAGACGCCGAGCTCATAGGCGATCTGCTTGTTCAGCAACCCCTCGGAAAGCATCATCAGCACGCGCACCTGCTGCGGCGTCAGCGTCGCGAGACGCGCCACCAGCGCCTGCGTTTCCTTGTCGGAACCGTCGTCAAGGTTCACATCGGGCGGCGTCCAGGTGCGCCCCTCCAGCACGGCGGCGATCGCCTCGCGCATGGTGTCGACGGCGCTGGTCTTGGGAATGAAACCGGAGGCACCGAACTCCATGCAGTTGCGGATGACGCCGGCTTCCTCATTGGCGGAAACCACCACCACGGGAACGCCGGGATACTGCGCGCGCAGATACATCAGCCCGGAAAAGCCACGCACGCCCGGCATGGTGAGGTCCAGCAGCACGAGGTCGAAGTCGCTCTCGCGCTCCAAGAGGGCCTGAAGATCCTCGAAGCCGCCCGCCTCGAACAGCTCGACGGCAGGAAACTGCCGGGAGACGGCCTCGCGCAGGGCGCCCCGGAACAGCGGATGATCATCCGCGATCACCAGCCGGAAACTCGTCGTCGTGTCCACTTCTCAGCGGCCCTTTCCATCCGCGCGCCACGCGCTCTCCGCATGCCGCGCTTGCGATGATGGTGTTCTGGAACCCTTGCCGTGGAGTTCCGTAACGACCTTTAGTGGGCATCGCCGACAAACGCCACAACCAATTCGCGGCGATGGCCGCGGGTGCGATGCTCAATCAGATAGATGCCCTGCCAGGTGCCGAGCGCCAGGCGCCCATCCATCACAGGAATGGCGAGGTGAATGCCCGTCAGCACCGCCTTCACATGTGCCGGCATGTCGTCCGGCCCCTCCGTGTCGTGCACCCAGCCAGCATGCTGGGGGGCCAGCCGGTCGAGCGCGGTCAGCAGATCGACGCGCACATCCGGGTCGGCGTTCTCCTGAATGGTGAGCGAGGCCGAGGTGTGCCGGCAGAACAGCGACACCTCGCCATCGCGGGCGCCGATTTCGGCGACAAAGCGGCGAACCACTTCCGTGAGGTCGGTAAAGCCGCGGCTCGGCGTGTCGACCGACAGCACGGTGGAAAAGCGCCGCGTCACCGGGGTTTCGCGCGACGGCGACAGGCGGATGCGGCTCATCGAAACCTCGTTTCAGTGACTGCAAGCTGGACGAATGCGTCCGGCTGGGGTTGGATAGGGCACATCAGCCCCCGATGACAGCTTCCTCCAACTCCATCGCCGGAGCGTGAACGCCTCATGTCCTCGCCTCTCGCCACTTCGTCCCGGCCACCGGCCGTGGCCTCGGACATCTCCATCGACCCGACCGTGTTCGACCCGGCCTCCATTGCGCCGGATACACGCGCGGTGAATGCGAGCATCGTCAAGGCGCTCGGCGCCGTGCCTGACCGGTGGGTCTTTCCCATGGCGATGCTGCGCAAGCTGCGGCTCGAGGGCAAGGGCCCCTTCCCGCTCGCGCCCGAAAGCCCCTATGCGCAGGTGATCGAGATCGCCGGCCCGCACGGGCCGATACCGCTGCGCATCCTCACGCCGCCGGAACCGGCCAAGGGTGTCTATCTCCACATTCACGGCGGTGGCTGGACGCTTGGATCGGCGCGGGAGAATGACGGGCTGAACCACCGCTTCGTCGAACGCACCGGCTTTGCCGTGGTTTCTGTCGACTACCGGCTGGCGCCCGAAGCCCCCTACCCCGCCGCCCCGGACGATTGCGAGGCCGCCGCGCTCTGGCTGCTGCGCGAAGGGGCCGCGCGCTTCGGCACGGAGCGTTTCGTCATCGGCGGCGAATCGGCGGGCGCCCACCTCTCCGTCGTCACCTTGCTGCGGCTGCGCGACAAGCACGGGCTCACACCGTTTCGCGCCGCGAACCTCACCGCGGGGTGCTACGACCTCGGCCTGACGCCGAGCGCGCGGCTGTGGGGCGACGAGCCGCTGGTGCTCAACACCCGCGACATCAATGTCTTCGTCGGGCATTTCCTGCGCGAGGGCGGCGATGTCGCCGCGCCCGATATCTCCCCGCTGCATGCCGATCTCAATGGCATGCCGCCGGCGCTGTTCACCATCGGCACGCGCGACGCGCTGCTCGACGACACGCTGTTCATGGCGCCGCGCTGGCTGGCGGCCGGCAATCCGGCCCAGCTCGCGGTCTATGCCGGCGGCTGCCACGTCTTCATCGGCTTCCCTGGCACGATCACCGACCAGGCGCTGGCGCGTTCCTATGCCTTCGTAAGCTCGGTCTGACGCGGGAAACCTCAGAGCTTCTGGTCCTGCGGCGCGGGCTCGCTGCGCAGCCGGTTCACCATGTCGAAGAAGCGGCGGAACACGCGCTCGGCCATGTCCATGGCGCGGTCGAGCTGGCGCTCCGCCTCGGCCGGGTCTCGGCGGTCCGGCGGCGGGCCGCTTTCCGGCAGCGCGGGAGTTTCACCCGAAGAGGGCGGCAGGGCCGGGGCCATGATGTCGGGCACGCCCGCACGCCCTTTTTCCAGCTCGGCGATACGCGCCTGAAGCCGGGCGATCTCCGCTTCCAGCGCAGCGCGGTCCTCCGGCACGGCCTCGCACACCCAATTGCCCGCGCTGCCACCCGCCCGGGTCGAGCAGAAGGACAGCGCGCCGGTGCGCGTGTCGAGCTTCAGTACGCCGCCCTCCACGGGTTGAAGCGTGAAGCGCGGCGAGGCAGCGCCGGGCAGTGGCGGCGATGCCTGCGCAATGGCGGGCGAGGCCGCCAGCTGGAACAACGGCGCGAATGCGAGCAGGATCGCGACGTGGATCACCCTTCGCATGGGCTCCTCCCTTGCTCTCCGTCGGCGGCAGGCCGATCAGGGCGTCAGCGGCGCGCGCCCGCTGGACAACGCCGCATCGAGAAGTTCGATCCGATCCTGCCCCCAGAACACCTCGCCGTCGAGCACATAGGAGGGTGATCCGAAGACATCGGCCTCCACCGCATCGGCATGGTTGGTCTGGTAGATGGCGCGGGCCTTGTCGCTGTCCGCGAGTTCCAGCAGTGCTTCCGGCAGACCGAGTTCGGCAAGGATGGCGGCGAGTGCGGCCGTGTCGGCGACATTCTCCTGCCGCTGCCAGGCGCCGGATGCCAGACGGCCGACCAGCGGGCCGACGTCGTGACCGGCGATCTGTGCCGCAATGATGAGCCGGTCCGCGGGGCCGGTATCGAACGGCCAGTGCGCCGGGCTGAGATGAAAATCAAGCCCGCGCGCCTCCCGCCAGCGCTTCAGCTCCACGATCCGGTAGCGCTGGCGGGCCGGGTGGCGCTTGGCCAAAGGCAGGCCCCCTGTCTCCGCGAACAGTTCGCCGAGAAATACCGGACGGAAATTGATGCGGGCCCCATGACGGCGCGCCACATCCTGGAAGGCGGCATAGCCGACGAAGGCCCAGGGGCTGTGGGTGGAGAAGTAATAGTCGATGGAACGGGACATGGCGCTCTCGGCTCGCAAACTCACATGCCGCATCGCAGCGGGCTGCGCAGGCTAGAGCATCAAGCGCCGTTGGGGAAATCCGAACGTTCCCGTCCCCGCCACCAAAACGGCAACGGCGCCCGGAGGCGCCGCTGCAAATTCGGGTCGACAAGCGGGAGAAAAGCGCCGTTCAGGCGGCGCTGCGCACCGGGAACGCGGCAACCATCTGACGCAGTTCGCCGATGGCTTCCTCGATCTCGGTCTTCTGCTGCTCAAGAAGCGCCAGCTGCTCCGCGCATTTCTCGCGGGTGAGCGCAAGGCCACCGGCCGGCATCGCGGTGCCTTCGCGCAGAGCGACCATCGCCTTGATCTCGGCAAGGGTGAAGCCGAGCTTCTTGCCCTTGAGGATGATCGCGAGACGCGCCCGCTCGGCCGCGCTGTAAAGCCGGGTCAGGCCTTCGCGACGCGGCGAGAGCAGACCCTTGTCCTCATAGAAGCGCAGGGCGCGCAAGGTCACGTCGAACTCGCGGGCGAGGTCACCGATGGTGAAGAACTGCACGTCGGTGGTCGACGCGGCGTGACGGTCGGCGATGCGCTCAGCCTCGAAAGAGGAGAAATCCATCTCGGAACTCCGAATGTTTTGACGGGACACGTCAGGAAGGTTGACCGGAGTGTTGCAGACGAGGTTCCCTAGGGGGAGAAAGTCGCACCCTACGTTAGGGCAACTTACTGTTAAATGAGCAGTCAAGGTTCTGATTTTTAAGGAATTTCAGAAAATTGGCCATTTGCTTTCATCGGCAATGAAAGTCGGCTTTCCCCGATCCATGGAGCTTTCGCCCATAGGTAAGCTGCAGGTCAAAGCGCCGACTCTCCCCGCGCCGGACGCCGCTGAGTAGACAGACGCCATCGCCAGTTGGCCCGCATAGCGCGGCGACCACGCGCATTCATGGTTAATTTGCGGCAGCTCATTAACGCGACATTTACCAAGAAAATTGAACAGTCGGTGCAGCAGCCTCCAGCGCTGATGCACGGCGATTCTCGCCGCCTCGGCGCCCGACGCGACGGAGACAACGGTGAGGCAAGGGGCCACTTCCACCACAGGCCAGATCGCTCCCGAAGCCTGGCGGGCGATGAGCGAGGCCGCGCTGCGCGCGGGCCAGCCGCTCGACCAATGGCTCAAGTCCCAGTTGCTCGCGTCCAATGCCGGCGTGACGCAGACGGCAACGGCCGCCGGCGGCACGGTGGAGGACCTGCAGCGCCGCATCCAGGAGCTTTCCGGCGCGATCGATCGCCTGGTCGTCTCCGCCCCGACAGCGGAAACCGCACCGAAGAGCTACCAGCCACCCGCCCCGCCGCCGCCGGCTGTCGCCACCGCCGATAGCCGTCTCGACGCCGCGCTGCGGCAGATCAATGAACGCATCGACGCGATGCCCTCGCCGCGGCAGCGCCCCGGCAATGAGCGCTTCGAGCAGCGGATGAACGACATTGTCCGCACCGCCGAAGCCATCGGCCGCCGCGACTATCGACCCGACTACCGCTCCTCTCCCGCTCCCGGCCCGGAAGCCATCGAGGCCGCCGTGGCCGAGATCGCCGCACGCCAGCACGAGCTGGATCGTGGATTCGCCGAGCGAAACCCGGCTGGTCGAAGCAGCGCCGATCGCAGCCTCGCCGAACGCCATACGAACGAGCGGATGGCCCATGAACGTAGCAGCGCGCCCGAGCGGCCTGCCGCGCCGTCGCCGGAGCTGCCGCCGCTCTCCGCCGCCGAACGATCGGCCCCGCCGGTCGAAACGCTCGGTGCGCTCCAGCGCGAACTGGCCAGCATGAGGCAGGTCATCGGCGCTCTGGCGCCGCGGCGCGCCGTCGATGAGCTGCAGCGCACCGTGACCCGTCTGGTCGAGCGTTCCGAACGCTCCGAGGCCGGCGATGAAGAGCTTCGCGCGACACTGCAAGCGCTGCGTGACATGATCGTCGGGCTGAAGCTGCCGGAGCATCCCGCTGTGCTGCTCGGCCGGATCGAGACGCTCGAGCGCAAGATCGACATCGTCAACGCGAAATCCGTCGACGGTGCCGCCATTGCCCGGCTGCAGTCGCAGGCCTCGGAAATTCGCGACCTGCTGGGCCGCGCGCTGTCGACCGATACCTTGCGTCTGCTGGCCGACCAGGTGGCCCTGCTGGCCACCAAGGTGAGCCAGATGCCCGTCGTCGACGAGGGCATGATCCGTTCGGCCGTCGGCACGCTGGAGCGGCGCATCGACACGCTGGCGGACCGCCTGCTCAGCCAGCCGGCGCCGAGCCTGCCGCTGGAGGACATCTTCCGCCGCCTTGACTCGATCCAGCAGAGCCTCGCCACCGCCCGCCGCGAGGCGCCGGCCGGGCTGGAGGAACTGTTCCGCGGCCTTTCCGACCGCATCGAGCGGATCGAGCGGCCGGTAAGCGCGCCCGATCATTCGCCGCATTTCGATGCCTTGAGCCGCCAGGTCGCGGAAATCGCGCAGAAGCTCGATGCCGCAACCACGCCCTCCACGCAGATCACCGGTCAGTTGGCCGGCATCGAGCGCGCGGTGAACGACCTCTTCATCCAGATGGAGGAAACCCGCGCCACCGTGCTCGCCAATGCCGGCCACAGGCCACGCAACGCGGGCGGGACAGGCGCGGCCTCGCTGCTCAAGCGTGAAGTCGCCGCGATGGAGGCCGCGCGCGCCGCCGCGGCCGCCACCCCTGCCGCACAGGACACCGTCCCGACGCCCGCGCCCGTCCTTGCGGCCCCACCGCCGGCCGCGCCGGTAGCGGCCGCCCCCGTGCCGGCCACGCCGGTCCAGCCAGTGTTCACCCCGCCGCCGGCCTCCATCCCCAAGGAGTTCGAGCCGCAGCTCATGCGCGCCGCGCTTGAGGAACTGGCGCGCTCGCCGCAGGTCGCCAGCGCCTATGTCGCGCCGGCTCCGGCACCCGCCGCGCGACCGGCTCCAGCCTTCACGCCGGATGACGATCCGCCGGTGCATGGTGCGCTGGGCGACGAATTTGACTTCAACGCCGCCGTGCAGACCGCGAAGGCGGCGCGCGCGAGCGCTTCCGCGCCTATCGCCGAGGATCCAGTACACCCGGCGGCGGAAGGGCCGAACCGTACCCAATTCATCGCCCAGGCGCGGCGCGCCTCGCAACCCGCCTCGGTGGTGCTGCCGGAAATGCACAGCCGCGTCGGCGAACGGCATGCGCGCCCGGCGCCGTCATCCGCCAGCCGCTGGCTGTCGCGCATCCGCGCCATGCTGCTGATCGGCATATGCGGTTCAGGCCTTGCCTATGGCTCGTGGCACCTGCTCGGCGTCATGCGCGAGACCCAGCAGCGGGCGGCCATTCCGGCGGGCGGCTTGCCCCTCGTCGCCCGGCCGGCCGCGCCAAATGTAACCCCGGGAAACACCCCGCTGCCGGACGACATCACCGGCTCGGTCGGTGCGCCGCGCAAGAGCGCCCCGGCGGCTCCCGCCATGCCTGCCCCGGGCGCCCCGCCCGCGACGCCAGGCCCCTCGAGCATGTCCGCCCCCGGCGACCTGCCGAGCAGCATCGGCAGTCAGGCGCTGCGCGCCGCCGCGCTTTCGGGTGACGCGAACGCGGCTTTCGAGATGGGCCATCGCTTCTTCGAGGGCATCGGCGTTCCCGCCAGCATGGCACGGGCAGCGGAGTGGTTCGCCTTCGCCGGCGATCGTGGCTCGATCCCCGCGCTCTACCGGCTGGGCGCGCTGTATGAGAAAGGCGCGGAAGGCGTCACCCGCGACGTTGCCCGCGCCCGCGCGCTCTATACCCAGGCCGCGAGCGCCGGCAATGTGCGCGCCATGCACAATCTGGGCGTGCTGCTCGCAGCCGGCGTGGACGGCCAGCCCGACTATCGCGAGGCGGCGATGTGGTTCACCCGCGCCGCCGAGCATGGCGTGCGCGACAGCCAGTTCAATCTCGCCGTGCTCTATGCGCGCGGCTTCGGCGTAAGCACCAACCTGTTGGAAGCCTGGCGCTGGTTCTCGGTCGCGGCCGCCGGCGGCGATGTGGAAGCCGGCGCCAAGCGCGACGAGATCGCCGCCAAGCTCGATGCCTCCACCCTCGCCTCGGCGCGGGTCGCGCTGGAGAAATGGACGCCGGAGCAGGTCGACGCGCAGGCCAATGGTGGTTCCGGGCAGGACTGGGACCAGATGAACCCGGTGCCCCGCAAGACCGCCTCGCGCTGATTTTCTAGCTCTCAGCGGTCTGGCAGGCAGGCGTGCCCGGCGATGCGGTAGATGCGCGCGCCGCCCACGAGATGGGCGTCGTAGTCTTTCGCGAACAGTCCCGACAGCGCGGCATCGCGCACATTCAGCCCGCCGGCATAGGCGCCCAGCGCCGGCATCACCAGGCGTGTCCCATCCGTCACGAAGCAGCGCCGGCGCAGGCCGCGCCCGCGCACAACAAGGCGCGCCACGGGGTGGAAATGCCCGGCGACCTCGCCCGCGCCATCCCCGGCGGACGGCTCGTGACGCAGAGTGAGCGGCCCTACCTTCAGCTCGCGCGCATAGGTGCCGCCGATGCCGGCCAGCGGCTCGGGATCGTGATTGCCGGCGATCCATACCAGTTCGCGCCCGCGCCCGAGGGCGCCGATCGCCTCCCGCTCCAGCGCGCCCAGGCGGTCCACCCCGCGCCGGTCATGGAAGCTGTCGCCGAGCGAAACAAGCGTGCGCGGGCGCCAGCGCTCCAACATCTGCGCCAGCACGGCGAGCGTGGCGCGCGTGTCATAGGGCGGCAGCGGTACACCACGCGCGGCGAAGGAAGAGCCCTTCTCCAGATGCAGGTCGGCGACGATGAGCATGCGCTCCTGCGGCCAGTACAGCGCGCCGGAGACGTCGAGCCGGAGATGCACGTTCGCGAGCACGAGGCCGTCACCGGCCTCTTGCTCCACCTCATCCCGCGCGGTCTCCGTCAACGCCTGCGCCACTCATGGCCTCCCTGATCAGTTCATCCTCGGCCTCGGCGAGCAGCGCGTCGGCCGCGGCACCCGCCACCATCTCCCGGCCGATCTCCAGCATCACCGGCACCGCCAGCGGCGAGACACGCGGCAGGGCGACATGGTCGATTCGCCCGCGTATGCGCACCAGCATGTCGGAGAGCCGGCGTATGTCCAACAGCCCCGTCGCCGCATCCGCGCGCGCGGCGCGCAGCAGCACATGGTCGGGCTCGTGCCGGCGCAGCACGTCATAGACGAGATCGGTGGACATGGTCACCTGCCGCGAATTCTTCTCCTTGCCGGGAAAGCGGCGCTCGATCAGGCCGGCGATGACCGCGCATTGCCGGAAAGTACGCTTCATCAGCGAGGATTCGGCGAGCCATTCCTCAAGGTCGTCGCCGAGCATGTCGGCATCGAACAGCGCATCGAGATCGAGCCGCCCCTGCGCGATCGCCAGCGACATGTCGGAAATGCCGTAGATCGCCAGCGCATAGTCATTGGCCATGAAGCCGAGCGGGTGCAGACCCGCCCGGTCCAGCCGGCGCGTCAGCAGCATGCCGAGGGTCTGGTGGGCAAGCCGACCCTCAAAGGGATAGGCTACGAGATGGTGCCGGCCGCCGCGCGGAAAGCTCTCCACCAGCAGGTCCTCATAGCCCGGCAGGCGCGAGCGCAGCTTCTGCAGCTCGAGCCATTCATGCACCTGCCCCGGCAGGCTCGCCCAGCGCGCGGGCTCCGCCAGCAGCGCCCGCACCCGCGCGGCAAGGAAGGTGGAGAGCGGAAACTTGCCGCCGGCATAGGACGGCACCTTCGGCTCGGTGGCGTGGGTACGGGCGACGCGGACCTCGTTCTCGACGATGGACAGGAATTGCAGCACCTCGCCGGCGAAGACGAAAGTGTCGCCTGGGCTAAGCTGCTCGGCAAAATACTCCTCCACCTCACCGAGCACCCGCCCGCCGAAGCGCGCCTTGGCGCTGGTGAGCCGCACCTTCAGCATGGTGGATTCGACAATGGTGCCGACATTCAGCCGGTACTGTTGCGCCACCTCGGGATGGGCGACGCGCCAGCGCCCATCTTTCATTTGGCGCATAGCCCCCGGTGGCGTTGAAGGCGACGACATCGTCGAAATCCTTGCGCGGCAGTTCGGCATAGGGCTCGGCAGAGGTGACTTCCGCATAGAGTTCATCCGCGTCGAACGGGCCCGCGCAGGCCATGCCGAGCACGTGCTGCGCCAGCACGTCGAGCGCGCCCGCGCGGATCACCGCGCTGTCCTGCGCGCCCGCGCGGACGGCCTCCAGCGCCGCCCGGCACTCCAGCACCTCGAAGCGGTTGGCCGGCACGAGGACCGCGCGCGAGGGTTCGTCGAGCCGATGATTGGCGCGGCCGATGCGCTGCATCAGCCGTGAGGAGCCCTTCGGCGCCCCGACATTCACCACGAGGTCGACCGCGCCCCAGTCGATGCCGAGATCGAGCGACGATGTACACACCACCGCCTTCAGCCGGCCCTCACCCATCGCCGCCTCCACCTTGCGCCGCTGGGCGACGTCGAGCGAGCCGTGATGCAGCGCGATCGGCAGGTTGGCGTCGTTGATGTGCCACAGCTCCTGGAACAGCAGCTCCGCCTGCATGCGGGTATTGACGAAGACCAGCGTGGTGACGTGCCGCTCGATGAGGCTGTAGATCTCCTTCAGCGAGTGCCGCGCCGTATGCCCGGCCCACGGCACATGGGCCACGCTGTCGAGCATGGAGAGATCAGGCGCCGCGCCGGCCTCGGCGATCACCATGTCGCCCATCTCGTGTCCGCCCGCCTGCGGCACCAGCCAGCGGCGCAGCGTGTCGGGATCCGCCACGGTGGCGGAGAGCCCCACGGTCCGGGCCTCCGGCGCGAGCCTGCGCAGCCGCGCGAGGCCGAGCGACAAGAGGTCACCGCGCTTGGAGCCGGCAAGGGCGTGGAGTTCGTCCAGCACGATGCGCCGCAGTTCGCCGAACAGGTGCTCGGCATCGGCGGAGGCGAGCAGCAGCGCGATCTGTTCCGGCGTGGTGAGCAGAATATCGGGCGGATCGCGGCGCTGGCGCTGGCGGCGCGAGGCCGGCGTGTCGCCGGTGCGGGTCTCGATGCGTATCGGCAGCCCCATCTCCTCCGCCGGGCGCTCCAGATTGCGGGCGACATCGACGGCGAGGGCCTTGAGCGGGGAGATGTAGAGCGTGTGGATGCCGGGCGGCCGCAGGCTGTTGCGCGCACGGGGCCGCTCGGCGAGTTCCACGAGGCTGGGCAGGAAGCCCGCCAGCGTCTTGCCCGCGCCGGTGGGGGCGATCAGCAGGGTCGAGCGACCGGCCCGCGCCTTCGCGAGCAGTTCGAGCTGGTGCTCGCGGGGCGCCCAGCCGCGGCTGGCGAACCAGCTCTGGAACGGCTCGGGCAGGCTGTCATCGCTGGCGGGATCGAAGCTGGTCACGCCGAGAAGCTAATGCGTGCCGCGCGAATTGCGAGAGGGGTGAGAGCGGCCGGGCAACACCCGGCCCCCCGCGCTTAGATATCCAGCGTGTTGTCGCGCTCCCACTGGGTGAGGTGGCGCGAATAGGCGTCCCATTCCTCGGTCTTCAGCTTCACATAGCCGTCGATGAGCGGGGCGCCGAGCGCGCCGCGCAGCACGGTCGACTTGCCGAGCGCGCGGATGGCATCGAGCAGGTTGAGCGGCAGCTTCTTGGCGCCGCGCACCTTGTGCCCGTCCGTGTACATGTTGATGTCGAGCCGCTTGCCCGGATCGCGCTGGTTCTGGATGCCATCGAGACCGGCGGCCAGCACGGCGGCGGGGGCGAGATAGGGGTTCGCCGCGCCGTCCGGCAGGCGCAGCTCCAGCCGCCCCGCATCGGGAATGCGGATCATGTGGGTGCGGTTGTTGCCGGTATAGGTGACCGTGTTCGGCGCCCAGGTCGCGCCCGAGACCGTGCGCGGGGCGTTGATGCGCTTGTAGGAATTTACCGTCGGGTTGGTGAAGGCGCAGAGCGCGTCGGCATTGTGGATCAGGCCACCAATGAAGTTGTAGCCGATATCGGACAGGCCGAGCTCGCCCGTCTCGTCCTCGAACAGATTGGCCCCGTCGGCACTCCACAGCGAGGTGTGCATGTGGCAGCCGGAGCCGGTGAGGTCGATGAAGGGCTTGGGCATGAAGGTGGCGCGCAGGCCGTGCTTCTCGGCGATCGCCCGCGCCATGTATTTGAAGAACACGTGGCGGTCGGCCGTCACCAGCGCATCGGCGAAGTTCCAGTTCATCTCGAACTGGCCGTTGGCGTCCTCATGGTCGTTCTGGTAGGGGCCCCAGCCCAGCGTGAGCATGCAGTCGCACAGCTCCTTGATGACCTCATAGCGGCGCATCAGGGCGGACTGGTCGTAGCAAGGCTTGGTCGCATTGTCGGCAGTGTCGGAGATCTTCTGGCCGTCGGCCGTGGTCAGGAAGAACTCGCACTCCACTCCGGTCTTCATCAGATAGCCGATGGAATCGGCCCCGATCATGGTGTTCTTGAGCACGTTGCGCGGGGCCTGCGCCACCAGCTCATCGTTCATCACGAGGTCGGAGGCGAGCCAGCCGACCTCCGGCTTCCACGGCAGCTGGATGAGGCTCTCCGCATCGGGAACGGCGAACAGATCCGGGTCGGCCGGCGACATGTCGAGCCATGTGGCGAAACCGGCAAAGCCGGCACCGGCCTTCTGCATGCCGCCAATCGCGGAGGCAGGCACCAGCTTGGCCCGGAGGCCGCCGAACAGGTCGACATAGGAGATCAGGAAATACTTGATGCCGAGTTCTTTGGCAGCGTGGGCAAGATCGTTGGCCATGTGATGCAATCCGGTTTCGTGCTGTTCCCCGGCCCCTTCTGGAGCTCGTTGCGTGTCGTCGACGTGCAAACCCCGCGCCGAGGCGCGGGGTTTTGAGAAGTCTGTCAGAAGTTGCCGTTACTGCCGGGAATCCAGTTGGTCCCTGCGAGCGGCACATTGGCCATGGCTGCCGCCTCGATGGTCAGCGCCACCAGGTCCTCCGGCTCCAGATTATGGACATGGCTCTTGCCGCAAGCGCGGGCGATGGTCTGCGTCTCCAGCGTCAGCACGGCGAGATAATTGGCGAGCCGTCGACCGGCGGCAACCGGGTCGAGCCGCGCCATCAGCGCGGGGTCCTGCGTGGTGATGCCGGCGGGGTCGCGCCCTTCATGCCAGTCGTCATAGGCGCCGGGCTTGCTGCCCAGGGCCTCGTACTCGGCGGCATAATGGGGGTCATTGTCGCCCAAGGCGACCAGTGCCGCAGTGCCGATCGCGACCGCGTCGGCCCCGAGCGCCAATGCCTTTGCCACATCCGCCCCGTTACGGATACCGCCGGAGACGATGAGCTGCACCTTGCGGTGCATGCCGAGATCCTGCAGCGCCTTCACTGCCTGCCGGACGGCGGCGAGGGTGGGAATGCCGACATTTTCGATGAACACTTCCTGCGTCGCGGCCGTGCCACCCTGCATGCCGTCGACGACCACGACATCCGCGCCCGCCTTCACCGCAAGCGCCGTGTCGTAATAGGGCCGCGCGGCGCCCACCTTCACATAGATCGGCTTTTCCCAATCGGTGATCTCGCGCAGTTCCTCGATCTTGATCTCGAGGTCGTCCGGCCCGGTCCAGTCCGGATGACGGCAGGCCGAGCGCTGGTCGATACCGACGGGAAGCGTACGCATCCGCGCCACGCGCTCGGTGATCTTCTGGCCGAGCAACATGCCGCCGCCGCCGGGCTTGGCGCCCTGCCCGACCACCACCTCGATGGCATCGGCGCGCTTGAGATCGTCCGGGTTCATGCCATAGCGCGAGGGCAGATACTGGTAGACCAGCTGGGTCGAGTGGCCGCGCTCCTCATTGGTCATGCCGCCGTCGCCCGTGGTGGTCGACGTGCCCATGGCCGAGGCGCCGCGCCCGAGCGCTTCCTTCGCATTGGCGGAGAGCGAACCGAAGCTCATGCCGGCAATGGTGATCGGAATCTTCAACTCGATCGGCTTCTTGGCGAAGCGCGTGCCGAGCACGACCTCGGTCGAGCACTTCTCGCGATAGCCTTCCAGCGGGTAGCGCGACATGGAAGCGCCGAGGAAGAGCAGGTCGTCGAAATGGGGAACCTTGCGCTTGGCGCCGCCGCCGCGAATATCATAGATGCCGGTCGCCGCCGCGCGGCGGATTTCCGACAGCGTGTATTCGTCGAAGGTCGACGAGTAACGCGGCGTGGTGCGCGGAATATTGCTGTGGTCGGTCATCGCGCGCCTCAGTAGCTCGACACGTTGTCGACGTGGAAATGGTAGAGCGTTCGCGCCGAGCCATAGCGGCGGAATTCCGAGATATCGACCTCGCCGAAGAGCCCGGCCTCCTTGAGTTTCAAGGCCAGCAGCGTCTTGTGCTCCTCGCGCATCTCCTTCTCGATGCAGTCGGCGCCGAGGCTGCCGACGGAACCGCGCACGAAGAGCTTGGCCTCGTACAGGCTATCGCCGAGCGCCTCTCCGGCATCGCCCAGCACGGTGAGCGTGCCGGCCTGCGCCATGAAGGCGGACATATGACCGATCGAGCCCTTCACCACGATGTCGATGCCCTTCATCGAGATGCCGCAGCGCGCGGAGGCGTTGCCATCGATCAGCAACAGCCCGCCAAGACCGGTCGCACCCGCCGCCTGGCTGGCATCGCCCTTCACATGGACGAAGCCACTCATCATGTTCTCGGCGACGCCGACGCCGGCATTGCCGTTGATGATGACGCTCGCCTGCTTGTTCATACCGGCGCAGTAATAGCCAACGGGCCCGTCGATCTCGACAGTAATGGGCGCGTCCAGACCCGCGGCGACGGCGTGCCGCCCGGCGGGATTGGCGATCTTCCAATAGGTCTCGTTCGTATCGGCGCCGAGCTTGTGCAGCGTGGAATTTAGCTCACGCAGGCTGGTGGCGCCGAGGTCGACAAAGGTTGGATCCGCTGAGGGAAGCCGGCTGGCGGAGAGATTCATGCTGCGCGATCCCAGAAATAGACACGTGACGGCTCGGGTTCAAAAACCCGGGCGTTGCCAATACCCGGCAGGCCGGCAAGCGCGCGATATTCCGAGCCGAAGGCGACATAGGCGTCGGTTTCCGCCATGACGGCCGGCTTGCAGGCGATCGGGTCGCGCAACACGCCGAAGCCGCTCTCGGTGCCAACCACGAAGGTGTAGAAGCCGTCGAGATCGTCGAGCGAGTGCGTCAGCGCCTCCCCGAGCGTATCGCCCTGGGCGATGCGGTAGGTGAGATAGGCAGCGGCAACTTCGCTGTCGTTCTCGGTGTCGACATTCACGCCCTCGCGCGCCAGACGGCGGCGCACACCAGCATGGTTCGACAGCGAGCCATTGTGCACGAGGCACTGGTCAGGTCCGGTAGAGAAAGGGTGCGCGCCTTCGGTGGTCACCGCGCTCTCGGTCGCCATGCGGGTATGGCCGATGGCGTGGGTGCCAGCCATGGTCTCCAGCTTGAAGCGGCGGGCGACATCGATCGGCAGGCCGACTTCCTTGTAGAGTTCCATGCGCTGGCCGACGCCCACCACACGGATGTCTGGGGCAAGGCGCGCGAGCGTCGCGCGCACACCGGCCTCATCCGCCTTCGGCACGCTAAGCACCGCATGGGTGTCGCGCGGGATAATGGGCTGCCCGATGGCCGCGCCGAGCGCTGCGAAATCCGTCCCCGCCGGGCCGCGTAGTGTGAGTTTTACCAGCCCTGGCGCGCCGTTGCCATAAACGGCAAAACCCGCCGAGTCCGGGCCGCGATCGCACATCACATCGAGCATGACTGCCAGCATGGAGCCGAGTTCGGGCTCCAGCTTGGGGTCCTTGAGAAACAGGCCGACAATGCCGCACATGCCGTGGGGCCTCCGTATCGAGTGTTCGCCCCGTTTCTAGGCGCCCCCCGAACCGGCGTCAATCTTTAGGAATATATTTTTCTTTGTACGAAAACTTTTTCCGATCCGTGTCGCGCATCCACCCTTCCCCGCCGCTCACCGCGGCGGCGCATCGCCCGTAACCGAGCGGACAAAGGCCGCGGTATCCGCGAGAACCGGAGCGAGGAAGCGCAGCGGCGGCGAAAATGCGCCCAGAAGGGTGCGATGGTCGACCCCGTCATATAGCCGCACCGTCGTCACGCCGCCGCGCGTGCGAACGCTCTCAGCCAGCCGGGTGCTGTTGCCGGGATCCACCGTGGTGTCGCGCCGCCCCGCCGCCAGAAACAAGGGTACGGCATGTCCGCTCGCAAAGGTGATCGGCTGCGTGCGGGCCAACTGTTTCGTCGGGCCGAAGATCATCTTGAGCGTGTCATCTTTCAACGGCAGGAAATCATATGGCCCCGCTAGACCGGCCATGCCCTTGATGTCCCGGTGGGCATCGAGACCTACGCCAGCCAACCAGCGCGGATTGAGTGCCAGCATGGCCGCGATATGCGCACCGGCGGAATGGCCGACAAGGACGATACGTTCGGGGTCCCCGCCATAGTCCGCCGCATGGTCGTGCACCCAGCGCACCGCGGCCGCCGCATCTTCGAGAAAGGCGGGAAAGCGCACCTGCGGGTACAGCCGGTAGTCGGGAATGACCGTGACCGGGCGCGACGTTCCAACGCCAGCAGGCTGATAGACGTCGAGCTGATGCCGCGGTCCCGGGCCGTAGGAAATACCGGAGAAGGCGCGATACGTGCCCAGCCGTGCAACGCCGTTCAGCAGATCAAGCGGAGAAAGTGCCACGACAGGGCTGGCGAAGGCGATCAACCCGGCAAAAGTTACTATTAGCCGCCTAATTTTATACGCGTGACGGCGCACTGGGGCAGCAGGCGTCCCGCTGCACGAGCGGGAAGGCCGCCCTTCATTCGCATCAGTCTCAGCACCGTGTGAGTCCATGGCGACATCGGGCCAAGTTCTGTCGGTGACGCGCATCATTGCCCTTGTACGGGCGCGGGCGCGCGACGGATCACCCGGCCTGCGGGACCAGCCTCGCGAGTTCGACGCCGGCGAGCCATGGCCGCGGTCGAGGACCTGCGATCTGAATGGCGCTTGTCAGCAGCAGCGCTTTTGCGATGGGCTCCGACTTCCCGCGGCGCGGGTTTGGACAACGTCAAACGCCGCCCTGCGGATTAGCGCGGGCGGCGTTTGATTTGGGCTCGATAGAAGCGTGCTGTGTTTTGCAGGCCTGGCAGCGACCTACTCTCCCAGGTCTTGAGACATAGTACCATCGGCGCT